>NZ_JBIAWO010000004.1:0-490905 GCF_042895685.1 Streptomyces sp. NPDC001381
AGTTCTCAAGGAACGGACGCTTCCTTTGTACTCACCCTCTCGGGCTTTCCTCCGGGCGCTTCCCTTCGGTCTTGCGTTTCCGACTCTATCAGATCTTTTCTCGATCCGATTTCCTCGGTGCTTTCCAGGTTCCCGCTCTCGCGTTTCCCTTTCCGGCGTTTCCGACTCTATCAGATCCTTTCGGTGTCTGATTCCCCGTCAGAGGGGGTTGTCTTCCCGGCCCTCGGGCCGTTCCGACGTCTCAAACCTTAGCGGATCCGCCGGGCAGTTCCTAATCGGACTGCCGGCCCCGAATCGAATTGAATTCGGGCATGCCTGAATTCAACCCCGTCGGGAGATCGTGCTGTGGTGTGAGGTGCCGCTTGAGCGGCGGGAGTGCCATCGAAGAACCGTTCCGGCTCCCCGACAACCCGAAGAACTCTACGCACCCCCCAAGGGGCTGTCAAGCACCCCTTGTCAAGATCTTTTAGGGAGGGCTCGTCGCGGCCTCAGTCCAGGTCGCTGAGCCGCCCGCCGGCGTCCGGCTGCGCGTGCTCCACCCGGCGCAGGAGCCTGGTCAGGACCTCGCCGAGGGTGGTGCGCTCCCCCGGGGAGAGGTCCTGGAGCAGGTCCTCCTCGAACACCGTGGCCAGGCGCATCGCCTCCAGCCACTTCTCCCTCCCCTCCGGCGTCAGCTCCACGATGACGCGCACGCGGTTGGACTCGTCCCGTTCCCGGGTCACCAGTCCTTCGCCGACCATGCGGTCGATCCGGTGGGTCATCGCGGCCGGCGTCAGTCCGAGGCGCTTGGCCAGGTCGCCGGGGCCCAGGCGATAGGGGGCACCGGAGAGGACGAGGGCCTTGAGGACCTCCCACTCGGCGTTGCTGATGCCCAGCTCGGCGGTCTGGCGGCCGTAGGCGACGTTCATCCGGCGGTTGAGGCGGGAGAGCGCCGAGACGATCTTCTCGACCTGGGGGTCGAGGTCCCGGAACTCGCGCTGGTAAGCGGCGATCTGCTCTTCGAGGGTCGGCTCAGTGACGCCGGAGGGCTCGGCCATGGCCGCAGTATCGCACGGGGCCACTTTGCCTTGAAGTCCTTCGATGTGTACTCTTTAGCTTCGAACTTTAGCTTTGAAGTCTTCACTCCTAACTAGTGAGAGAGGTGAACGTGACCAGGGCGAGGGGCGCAGCGATGCGCCGGATCCACGTGGGCAACGCACTCAGCGCTTTCGGGCTCGGCTTCACGGTTCCCTACCTGTACGTCTATGTGGCGCAGGTGCGGGGGCTGGGGGCCATGACGGCGGGGCTCGTGCTCGCCGTCTTCGCCGTGGCCGCGCTGATCGTGCTGCCGTTCGCCGGACGGGCGATCGTGCGGCGAGGTCCACTGCCGGTCCTGCTCGCCGCCCTGGTCACCGCCGCTTTCGGCGCGATGGGTCTGGGTCTGGCCGGCCACGCCACCGCCGTCCTGTCCGCGGCGGCCGCGCTCGGGGCCGGACAGGCCGTGATGCAGCCGGCGCTGGCGACGATGATCGTGGACTGCTCGACGACGGAGACCCGGTCGCGGGCGTTCGCCACGCAGTTCTTCCTGCAGAACCTCGGGCTGGGCGTCGGCGGGCTCATCGGCGGTCACCTCGTCGACACCACGCGTGTCTCCTCCTTCACGCTGCTCTTCGCGATCGAGGCGGCGATGTTCCTCCTGCTGGTCGTGGTGATGGCGACGGTGCGGGTGCCGTCCGCTCCGCGGGTCGGGGACACGCCCCGGCAGTCCGGCCGGGGGAGCTGGCGTCAGCTGCTCGGCAACCGGGCCATGGTGCAGCTGTGCGTCCTGGGCTTCGTGCTGTTCTTCGCCTGCTACGGGCAGTTCGAGTCGGGGCTGAGCGCGTACGGGGTGGAGGCCGCCGGGATCTCGACCTCCGCGCTGGGGACCGCGCTCGCCGCCAACACCGCCATGATCGTCGTCGCCCAGTTCGCCGTGCTGAGGTTCGTCGAGCGGCAGAAGCGGTCGCGGGTGATCGCGGCCGTGGGGCTGATCTGGGCCGTGGCGTGGGTCGTGGCCGGGTACGCGGGGCTCGGGCACGGGAGCCAGGAGATGGCGACGGCGGCGTTCGTGTCGACGTACGCGCTGTTCGGGCTGGGTGAGGCGATGCTGTCGCCGACGGTCGCGCCGCTGGTCGCCGATCTGGCGCCGAGCGGGATGGCCGGGCAGTACAACTCGGTGTTCGCCCTGGTGAAGCAGCTCGCGCTGGCTGTCGGTCCCGCGGTGGGCGGGCCGATGGCGGCCTCGCTGCACGCGCCGTACATCGTGACGTTCCTGCTGTTCTCGCTGGGGATCACCTTCCTCGCCGTACGGCTGGGGCGGCAGCTGACCCCCGTGCAGGACCAGCCGTGGCTGGTGCGGAACCGGGTCGTGGCCAAGGGTGGGGCCGTGGTGGAGCCCGTGGCCGCGGAGGCCTGAGGCTGCTCGAAGCCGGAGGGGCGGCCGTCGTTCTCGGAACGACGGCCGCCCCTCTTCGTGTCGTCGGTTCGGTGGGATCAGCGCGGTCGGCGGACCGCTGTCACCAGGGTGGCGGTGAAGGGGAAGGTGGTCGTGCCGGCCGGGAGAGCGGCGCGGATCGTGTCGGCGGCCTGGGTGAGGACGTGCTCGCCCGCCGTTTCGGTGATCGTCTGGCCCCAGGGGATCGCGGAGAGGTGGCCGGGGATGTAGTCCTCCAGCGGCGGGAGGCTGATCGCGAAGGTCAGTTCGCGGCCGGCGACGTCGTGGAATCCCGCTCGGGCCAGGGTGGCCGTCAGGCGGTCCGCCGCGGTGAAGGCGGTCCTGAAGAACTCCGCCGCCTCGGGGGTGCCGTACCGCTCGACGGCCCGGAGCTGGGCGACGAAGTACGGGGAGTCGTCCAGGTGGGACCAGACCGTGGCGGCGAAGCGGCCTCCGGGGCGGGTGACGCGGGCCGTCTCGCGCAGGGCCGCGTCGAGGTCGGGGAAGAACTGGACGCCCTGCTGGCAGAGGACGGCGTCGAAGGTCGCGTCGGGGTAGGGGAGGTCGTCGGCGGGGGCGGCGGTGAACTCGATGTCCGGGTAGAGGCGGGGGTGGCGCGCCACGGCGACCTTGAGCATGCCCTCGTTGAGGTCCGCGCCGGCGACCCGGCCGGTCGGGCCCGCCTGGGCGGCCGCGGCACGGGCCGCGAAGCCGGTGCCGCAGGCGAGGTCGAGGACGGTGGCGCCGGGGTAGAGGTCCACGGCGTCCACGAGTGCGGTGACGAAGGGCGCCATGAGCGGCGCGACGTAGTGTTCGTAGCGCTCGGGGGCGCTTCCCTTGAGGTCGAATCCCGTTGCGTCTGCCATGGGGAGCTCCTAGCACCGAGGGGCGTGTTCGCCTAGGTGTCACGCGCCGAGGAACGGATGTTCGAGGCTCTTCTCGGTCGGGTGGTGTCGGGTCAGTCGGCCGGTCTGGGGAGGACGAACTCGCACCACACCGCCTTTCCGCCGCCCGGAGTGCGCCGGCTGCCCCAGTGGGAGGCGATCGTGGCGACGATCGCGATGCCCCGGCCGGACTCGTCGCCCGGTTCGGCACGGCGGCGGCGTGGGAGGTGGTCGTCGCCGTCGGTCACTTCGATGATCAGGCGGCGGTCGGTGCGGCGCAGGCGCAGCCGCATGGGCGGGGTGCCGTGCTGGAGGGAGTTGGCGACGAGTTCGCTGGTGGCGAGCACGCCGAGGTCGTACAGGTCGGCGGGGAAGCGCCAGCTGGTGAGGACGCCGGAGGCGAAGGCACGCGCGCGGGGGGCCGCTTCGACACCGCCGAGGAGTTCCAGCGCGGCGTTGCGGAAGAGCTCGCTGTCGGCGCCGGTGCGGGCCGGGTGCTGGAGGACCAGGACCGCCACGTCGTCGTCGTGGTCGGCGGTGACGCCGGCCGAGCGGACCAGGCGGTCGCAGACGACCTGGGGGGTGCCGGTGGCTCCGGCCAGGGCGCGTTCGAGGGAGGCGATGCCTTCGTCGAGGTCCTCGTCGCGGCGCTCGACCAGGCCGTCCGTGTAGAGGACGGCGGTGGAGCCGGGGCCGAGGGCGATGGAGCCGGAGGCGTGGATCCAGCCGCCGGTGCCGAGGGGCGGGCCGGTGGGTTCGTCGGCGCGCTGGACATGGCCGCTGTCGTCGCGGACCAGGATGGGGAGGTGGCCCGCGGAGGCGTACACCAGCCGGCCCTCGTTCGGGTCGTGGACGGCGTACACGCAGGTGGCGATCTGGTTGGCGTCGATCTCGGTGGCGAGGCCGTCGAGGAGCTGGAGGACCTCGTGCGGGGGGAGGTCGAGGCGTGCGTAGGCGCGCACGGCCGTGCGGAGCTGGCCCATGACGGCGGCGGCGCGGACACCGCGGCCCATGACGTCGCCGATGACGAGGGCGGTGCGGCCGCCGCCGAGGGTGATGACGTCGTACCAGTCGCCGCCGACGGCGGCCTCGGTGCCGCCGGGCTGGTAGGTGGCGGCGATCCGCAGGTCGTCCGGCTGTTCGAGTTCCTGGGGCAGGAGGGAGCGCTGGAGGGTGACGGCGGTTTCCCGCTGGCGGCGCTCGCTGGCTCTGAGGCGTTCGGCGGCCTCGGCGTGGTCGGTGACGTCGGTGGCGAAGATCAGGACCGCGCCGTCGCCGTTGTCCTCGGCGGCCGGGGTGCAGGTGAAGGTGTAGTGGCGGCCGTCGGGGGCCTTGCGGGACTTGAGGGTGCGGGGCTTGCCGCTGCGCAGGGCCTGGTCGAGGAGGGGCATGAGGCCGAGGTCGCGGAGTTCGGGCAGGGCGTCGGCGGCGGGTTCGCCGCAGGGGCGGACGCCGAAGGCCGCCGTGTAGGCGTCGTTGACGTAGGCGAGGCGGTGGTCGGTGCCGTGGACGAGGGCGACGAGGGCCGGGACGCGGTCGAGGACCTCACGGACCGGGAGTTCGTCCACGGCGGGCACGGGGGGCGGTCCGTCGGTCAGTTGTTCGGCGCGGGCCGCGGGTACGGAGCCGTCGCTCCGCCGGTCCGTGGTGGTGACCGTGTGCTCGGCCCGCGCTGCGGCGCGGCGCTGAGTTCCGGGGAGCCGGGCGCTCCAGCGCGTGAAGTTCACGAATCCTTGCCTCGTGTAGTCGTCGTCGGCCGGCTCCGGGCCCGGCCTGGGCTCCGGGGGCCGCGCGGCGGTGGCCCCGCATTGTTACAGCACCCGGGAAGTGGAGCACGTGGGAACAGCCTCGTGGGTCTCGCGGAGCGGGCGGTGGCCCGCCCCGGGCTCGGAAGGGGGCTCGGGAGGAGCGGGGAGCAGCAAGCAGTCTGGCAGTGTGGCCGCGGTCCGGGCCGACATTCGTCAGACGTGGGTGCGGCCGGGGGAGTTCCTGGATCGGGTCAGGACGACCCCTTCGAGTCGTCCGAAGACTCGTCAGAAGGCTTTCCACCGGCAGCGAGTTCGAACTCCGCACGGGGATGTTCGAGGGACCCCAGGGAGACGATCTCCCGTTTGAAGAGTCCGGAGAGCGTCCATTCGGCGAGCACGCGCGCCTTGCGGTTGAAGGTGGGCACGCGGCTGAGGTGGTAGGCGCGGTGCATGAACCAGGCGGGGTAGCCCTTGAGCTTGCGTCCGTAGATGTAGGCGACACCCTTGTGCAGGCCGAGTGAGGCGACCGAGCCGACGTACTTGTGGGAGTACGTGTGGAGGGGTTCGCCGCGCAGGGAGCGCACGATGTTGTCGCCGAGGAGCCTGGCCTGGCGCACGGCGTGCTGGGCGTTGGGGGCGGTCTCCTTGCCGGGTTCGCCGGCGGTCACGTCGGGGACGGCCGCCGCGTCTCCGGCCGCCCACGCGTGCGTGACGCCCTCGATCGAGAGTTCGGGGGTGCATTTCAGCCGACCGCGTTCGGTACGGGGGAGGTCGGTGGCGTCGAGGACGGGGTGGGGTTTGACGCCGGCGGTCCACACGACCGTGCGGGTCGGGAAGCGGGCGCCGTCGCTGAGCACGGCGACGCGGTCCGTGCAGGACTCCAGGCGGGTGTGCAGCCGCACGTCGATGTTGCGGCGGCGCAGTTCACTGACGGTGTAGCGGCCCATGTCCTCGCCGACCTCCGGCAGGATCCGGTCGGAGGCCTCCACGAGGATCCACTTCATGTCCTCGGGCTTGACGTTGTGGTAGTAGCGCGTGGTGTAGCGGGCCATGTCCTCCAGTTCCGCGAGTGCCTCCACGCCCGCGTACCCGCCGCCGACGAAGACGAAGGTGAGGGCGGCGTCGCGGATGGCGGGATCGCGGGTGGAGGAGGCGATGTCCATCTGTTCGATGACGTGGTTGCGCAGGCCGATGGCCTCCTCGACCGTCTTGAAGCCGATGGCGTGGTCCGCGAGGCCGGGGATCGGGAGCGCGCGGGAGACCGAGCCGGGCGCGAGGACGAGCTCGTCGTACGTCAGCTGCCGGGGGCCGGCGCCCTCCTCGTCGGTGGCGAGGGTGGTGAGGGTGGCGGTGCGCTTGGCGTGGTCGATCGCGGTGACCTCGCCGACGACGACCCGGCAGTGCGGCAGGACGCGGCGCAGGGGAACGACCACGTGCCGGGGGGAGACCGCCCCGGCGGCCGCCTCGGGGAGGAACGGCTGGTAGGTCATGTACGAGTCGGGTGTGACGACCGTGATCTCGACCTCGCCCCGGTCGAGTTCCGGTTTCAGCCTCCGCTGGAGCTGGAGTGCCGTATACATCCCGACGTAGCCACCACCGACAACGAGAATGCGCACACGTTCCTTCACCATCCCATGACGCACCCGACGCCGGTGTTTGTCCACAGCCCCGACAACTTGTGTGACCGCGAGCCGGGCGTGCGCGGGGTTGGCCGAAACACCGGCGTGGGGGGCAGATGCGCAGGTCAGTGGGTGTGCGCCGGGGGGCAGGAAGGGGCGCAATCGGGACGTAACAGGCCCGTACTCCGATCGGGGGGCGCTCCGTGCGGAACCTGCCCCTTCTGAATTGACTGCCTCTCAACTATGTTCTTGTCGACGGGGTGTCAGGGGGAAGCGCGCTCCGCGGGTCCGCGACGGGCGGACCCTGGAAGCGCTCCCCTGTTCCACGCGCCCCGGCTTTCGATGGCGGGGAGAGTCTCCGGGGGGAGACGTCATTACCGGGGGATCATTCATGCACATTCAGGACACGCATTGGTCGTCCGCTTCCGCGCTTGCGCACGGTGGCGGTGCGAGCGCGGTGGGCAACGGACGCGGGGACGGCCCGCGGACCGCCCCGCTGCGCGTGGACGCACAGCGCAATCTGGAGCACGTCCTGCGGGCGGCGCGCGAGGTGTTCGGCGAGCTGGGCTACGGCGCGCCGATGGAGGACGTCGCGCGGCGCGCGCGGGTGGGCGTGGGGACCGTGTACCGGCGGTTCCCGAGCAAGGACGTCCTGGTCCGGCGGATAGCCGAGGAGGAGACCTCCCGGCTGACCGACCAGGCGCGGGCGGCTCTCGGCCAGGAGGACGAGCCCTGGTCGGCGCTGTCGCGCTTCCTGCGGACCTCGGTGGCGTCGGGTGCCGGGCGGCTGCTGCCGCCGCAGGTGCTGCGCGTCGGGGCCTTCGCCGAGGACGGCTCCGAGGCGCCGGCGGCCGACGAGGCCCGGGTGCCGCAGCAGCGGACCCAGCCGGGCGGCGGTGAGCTGCGGCTGGTCGCCGAGGGCGGTACGGCCACGGGTGCCTCCGTGGGCGGCCCGGGGTCCGTGGGCTCCGTGGGCGACGACACCGGGGCGGCCGCGCTGCTCGACGTCGTGGGCCAGCTCGTGGAGCGGGCGCGGGCGGCGGGCGAACTGCGGGCGGACGTGTCGGTGTCGGACGTGCTCCTCGTGATCGCCACGGCGGCGCCCTCGCTGCCGGACCCGGCCCAGCAGGCGGCGGCGTCGGCACGGCTGCTGGACATCCTGCTGGAGGGTCTGCGCTCGCGGCCGGCTTCCTGAGCGGCGGGGCCCGGGGTCACTCGTGAGGGTGACCGGGGTGCGGGGCGCGCCGACGCTCCCGCCCCGGTCCGCCCTGCCCGGACCCGTGCCGCATGCCCTTCTTACGCCGCAACTGCGGCTCACAGCACGGCAGTTGAACCGTGCGCGCAGAGGTGGAAGCCAGTACGGGACCCTCCGGCAGGTCCGCCCGGGCAGGTGCGGGGCCGGTCCGGCCAGGTCCCGCCCCGAAGCCGATCTGGCACGCTGAGCCGATGTCGGGACGGGCAGGGCAGGCGGCGGGGGCATTCCGCGATGAGCGTTGACGGGCGGGACGAACAGGTACCGAGCCAGGGCGGGCGCGTGAACTCGCCGCTCCGGGACCTGCCTGCCGCCGACGCCGAGCTGATCGGGCGGATGCGCGCGGGCGACGACACGGCGTACGAGGAGCTGTACCGGCGCCACTCCGACGCCGTGCGCCGGTACGCGCGCACGTGCTGCCGCGACACCCACACCGCCGACGACCTCACCGCCGAGGTCTTCGCCCGCATGCTCCAGGCGGTACGCGGCGGCTCGGGGCCCGAGTTCGCCGTCCGCGCCTACCTCCTCACCTCCGTCCGGCGCGTCGCCGCGGGCTGGACGCGGTCGGCGAGGCGGGAACAGCTCGTCGACGACTTCGCGGTGTTCGCCGCGCAGGCCTCCCGCTCCGCACGGGCACGGGACGACTCGGCGGCCGCCGGTGCCTTCGGAGAGGGACACGACATGGGCGCCGATGTGCGTGCCCTGCACGAGGCCGAGCAGTCCATGGCCATGCGGGCCTTCCGCTCCCTGCCCGAGCGCTGGCAGGCCGTGCTGTGGCACACCGAGGTCGAGGACGAGTCGCCGAGCGAGGTCGCCCTGCTCTTCGGCCTCGACGCCAACGGCACGCGCGTGCTCGCCGGCCGCGCCCGTGAGGGACTCAAGCAGGCCTACCTCCAGGCCCATGTCAGCACCACCCTCACCAGCGACGTGGACTGCGCCCGCTACGCCGACCGGCTCGGCACCTACGCGCGCCGCCGGCTGCGCACCCGCGCCGAACGCGGGCTGCGCCGGCACCTGGAGGAGTGCCCACGATGCCGGCTGGCCGCCCTCCAGATCGAGGAAGTGGCCGGCGGCATCCCCGCCGTGGTGCCGGTCGCGGTCATCGGCTGGTTCGGCGCCGCCGGGTACGCCAAGGCGCTCGAACTCGTCGCCGGCGGTGCCGGTGCGGGCGCGGCGGCCGCGGGCGCGGCGGGTGCCGCGGGGGCGGCCGTCGCGGCGGGCGGCGGCTCCTCGGGCGGGGCCGGTGGGGGTGGTGCGGTGTCGGAGGGGCTGGGCGGGCCCGTGAAGGCCGGGATCGCCGCCGGTGTGGTCGCGGTGGCGGTCGCCGCGGTGGTCCTCGCCCTCGCCGGCGACGACAGCCCCGCCGAGCGGCCCGAGGCCGCGCCCGAAGCCTCCGCGCCGGTGGCGGGGCCGCGGGAGCCGGCACCCACGCCCGCACGGACGGCGAAGTCACCCGAGCCGGACCCGCCGACGGTCGTCCCGGCGGCGGCCCCGCCCCCGACGCCCGCCGCCACCCCCCTGCGGACACCCGAGCCGCCGCAAGCCCCGACGCCCAAGCAGGTCCCCATTCCGTCGCGGCCCACCCCGGCCCCGACGGCCCCGTCCACGCCCCCGTCCACCCAGCCCGTCAATCCGCTGAGCGAGCTGTCCTTCGAGGTCACCGGCGACGGCACCGGGATCCGGCTGGGCGGCAGCGGCTGGGTGTGGCAGCGCGACGGGCTGTCGATCGCCGGACGGACACACGCGCGCGGGGTGACCGCGCACGGCGAGTCCTCCGTCACCGTCGACCTCCACCGCGCGTGCACCTCCGACGACGCTCCGACCGGCGCCGACGACCTGACACCGACGCTCGGCGAGGCGTCCTTCTCCGTCCATGCCGACGGGGTCCGGCTGTGGACGTCCGGGACGGCCGAGGGCGGCGACGCGGCCGCGCCCGTCCGGGTGGACCTCGACGGCCGGGCGGCCGTCCGGCTGGTGGTCGAACCGCACGACCACGTCGACGGGGCGGACCGGGCGCAGGCGGAGTTCACCTGTGCGTAGGGGGCGTGGCCCCCGCCGGGTGGGCGCGGACCGCGTCGGCGAGTTCCCGTAGGACGCCGGCCGCCGTGAGCGCCGTGCCGCGGGCACGCTCGGCCTCGTGACGCTCGGCGCCCAGCTCCTCACGGGCCACGGCGTCGGCGTGTTCGGCACGCGCACGATGCGGGGCGGGGCGGGCGTGCCGGCCGCGCAGGGTGTCGGCGGCCGCCAGCAGTCTCACCGTGCGCGGGAAGTCCCCGAGCCGGGCCAGCAGGTCCGCGGCGCCGTCCACGACCGTCGACGTGATCGCCTCGGCGCAGCGGTCGGCCAGGGCCCGGCGCAGCGTGTCGAGGTACATCGGCAGGCCGTGCTCGGGGCCGGACTCCGCGGCGACGACGTCGGCGTGGAGCATGTTCAGCGCCGCCATGAACTGCGGGGGCGGGGTGCCCCGACGGATCTCCGCGAGGGTCGCGTCGCACAGCTCGCGCGCGCGGGCGACGTCACCCTGCTGCAGCGTGATGTGGGCGCGCAGCAGCACCACGAACGCCCGGGCGTCCGCCGCTCCGTAGCGGTCGGCGGCGGCGTTCGCCTCGTCCAGCGCCTTCATGGCGCCGACGAGGTCGCCCGAGCGGTAGCCGATCTCCGCGAGGCGGGCCATCAGGAACGGCGTCTCGGTGTACGCGCCGACCTCGTAGGCGAGCCGGAGCGCCTCCCGGTACTCCCGCTCCGCCTCCGCGAAGCGGCCGCGGGCCATCTCCGCCTCGGCGGCCGCGCTGCACACCTGGGCGCGCATCCAGCGGTCGCCGACCCGCCGGCTGATCGCGCGCAGCTCCGCCAGGTCGTCGTCCACGCCCTCGAGGCCGCCGGGCGAGTCGACGACCATGTGCGTACGGAACATCAGGGTGCAGCCCAGTTCCCAGTCGCCTCCGTACTCACGGCAGTTGGCGACGGACACGTCCAGGGTGCGGCGGACGTCGACCGTGTCCCGCATCTGGAACGCGGTCAGCGGCCACAGCATCCCCGGCATCCGGGCCGCCTCCGGGCCGCCCGGCTCGAAGCGGGACTGAAGGCGCAGGAGGTAGGCCCGGTACCGGGGGGTGCCCTCCACCTTTCGGGGCTCGGACTCCGAGAGCAGGAACAGATGCAGCATCCGCAGGTTCGTCCGCTGCGCGTATCTCGGATCCCCCTGGTTCTCCGCCTCCCCGCCGGTCGGCTCGTCGAGGGCGGCGTCGACCGGGTCCACGACGGCCATGCGCGCGGCGAGCTCGGCGGGGTCGGGGCGGCACGCGCGGACGGCCGCCCTGGGGGTGGGTGAGGTGTCCGCCGCGGGGACGGGGAAGGAGTCCAGGGCCGTGCCGAGGCGCAGGGTCCGGTCGGCCCAGGCGGCGCCCTCGTGACGGTAGTTGCGCAGCCACCAGAACCAGCCCATGGCGAGGCAGAGGGCGACGGCCTCCTCCTCGTCGGCCGCGGCGATCGCGCGCTGGATCGCCACCCGGACGTTGTCGAGCTCGGTCTCCAGGCGGGAGATCCAGGGGAGTTGCTCGGCGGAGCGGAGCAGCGGGTCGGCCTTCTCGACGAACGCGCGCGCCCACGCGCGGTGCCGGCGCTCGGCCGCCTCGCGCGCGGGCGGGTCCTCGGCGGCGCGCTCGACGGCGTACTCGTGGATCGTCTCCAGCATGCGGTAGCGCATGCCGCCACCGCCGTCGCCCTCGCACGGGGCCGCCACGACCAGGGACTTGTCGACGAGCGCTCCGACGAGGTCGGCGACCGGGCCGGTGCACACGGCCTCGGCGGCCTCCAGGTCCCAGCCGCCCGCGAAGACGGACAGCTCGCGCAGCAGGGTCCGCTCCGGTTCGTCGAGGAGGTCCCACGACCAGTCGACGACGGCGCGCAGGGTCTGCTGGCGGGGCAGGGCCGTGCGGCTGCCGGAGGTGAGGAGGCGGAAGCGGTCGTCGAGGCGGTCGGCGATCTGCCGGGGGGTGAGCAGCCGGAGCCGGGCGGCGGCCAGCTCGATGGCCAGGGGCAGACCGTCGAGCCGCCGGCAGATCTCCGCGACCGCCTCCTCGTCCCGGCCCTGCGGGGCGGCGGCCGCGGTGGGGCGTACGGCGGCGGCGCGCTCGCGGAAGAGGCGGTGCGCCTGGTCGGGGAGGAGGGGTTCGACCGGGCGGACCGACTCGCCGGGGACGCCCAGGGGTTCACGGCTGGTGGCGAGGATGGTGAGCCCCGGGCAGCGGGTGAGGAGGGTCTCGGCGAGGGTGGCGGCCGCGTCGATCACGTGCTCGCAGTTGTCGAGGATCAGGAGCAGGCCGCGCGGGGCGCAGTACTCGACGAGCAGGGCGACCGGGTCGTCCTGCGGGGTCGCCAGGTCGGTGGCCATCAGCACGGTCTCGCGCAGACCGAGGGCGCTGACCACCGCGCCCGGTACCGCCTCCGGCCGGTCGAGGGGTGCCAGCTCGACCAGCCACGCCTGCGGGAGCCCGGCGGCGGCTTCCTCGGCGAGACGGGTCTTTCCGGAGCCGCCCGGTCCGGTGAGGGTGACGAGGCGGGCCCTGCGTACGTCGGAACGGATGGCGTCGAGCTCGGGTTCCCGGCCCACGAACGAGGTAAGGCGCGGACGGAGGTTGCCGGTGCGTTCCGGGGGCCGGGGCGGGGTGAAGAGGGTGCCGTGGCGCCGCTCGGGGCGGTTCAGGAGCTCGGTGTGCAGGGCGCGCAGGCCGGGGCCCGGGTCGGTGCCGAGGCCGTCGGCGAGGGTGCGGCGGGCGGTCTCGTACGCGGCGAGGGCGTCGGCCTCGCGGCCCGAGTCACGCAGGGCGCGGATGAGGAGGGCGTGCAGCGGTTCGTCGTACGGGTGGGCGGCGGTGAGTTCTCTGAGGCGGGGTACGGCTTCGTGGGCGCGGCCGAGGCGGAGGTCGGCCTCGGCGCGGGCGCGGGTGGCTTCGAGGTGCAGGGCCTCGGGGCGGGCGGCGGGGGTGCGGTCGGGGAGGTCGGCCAGCGCGGGGCCGCGCCAGAGGGCGAGGGCGTCGTCCAGGGTGCGGGCGGCGGCCGCGGCGTCGCCGCCGTGCTGCAGGGCGGTGGTGGCCTGGCGTACGAGGCGTTCGAACACGTGCAGGTCGACGTCGTCCTCGGTGGCGGTGAGGCGGTAGCCGCCGGGGGTGGAGGTGATGGTGTCCTTGCCGAGGGTGCGGCGGAGGCGGCCGACGAGGGCCTGGAGGGCGGCGGGGGCGTCCTGGGGCGGGGCGTCGGGCCAGACCTCGTCGATGAGGGTTTCCGGGGGTGTGGGGTGGCCCGGGCGGAGGGCCAGGGCGGTGAGGAGGGCTCGGAGGCGGGGGCCGGGGACGGGTATGGGGGTGCCCTGGTCGTCCTCGGTCTGGGTGACGCCCAGGATGTTGAACCGCACGGGGTCATTGTCGCCGGGGGTGGGGCCGGGGGCCGCGTCTTTTCGCGTTGCCGGTGTCGGTGCGGCGGGGTGGGGCCCGGGCCGCCGGTCTCCGGGGGGTGCGTTCCGGGGGCCGGGGTCGGGACGCGTGCCCGCGCTCACGTGGTGCCGCTGCGTGCCGCCCCAGCGGCACGGCTGCCCGCAGCCGCGCCCACCGCGCCACGACCGCCATCGGCTATGCCGGGCCCGAAGACACCGCTCGTCGTTGGGGAGCGATGCCGGCCGGTACCGCGCGGGTGCGGGCCGGGGTGCCCGTCCAGCAGGTGCCTCGGCGGGACAGCAGGCGGCGGAGCCACAGTTCCAGGGAGATCAGGTCGGCCAGGCCGTCCAGCGGAAGGGGCTCGCCGGAGGCCGCCGCCCGGACCGCCTTGCGGACCACCCTGGCCTCGATCAGGCCCGCTTCGGCGAGGAGGGGGGCGTCGAAGAGGCTGAGGAGGGGGTCGGTGGCCATGCGGAGCCCGGCGCGGGCCGCCGTCGTGGTGCCGTGGCCGGGGGCGCCCCAGCCCGGCGGGAGGTCGGTGATGCCGGCGCCCTTCAGGACGGTCCGCAGGATGGAGGCGCGCGCCCCGGGCTGCACGCGCAGGGTCTCGGGCAGCAGCCGGCAGGCCCGTACGACCTGGTTGTCGAGGAAGGGTGCGTGCAGGCGCTGGGAGCGGATCTCGGCGGCCTGTTCGAGAATGCGCAGGTCGGCCGCGTGGCGGGTGAGGGCGGCACGCGCGCGGTAGTCGCCCGGGCGCTGGCCGGGACCGATGCCGGCGCGGTGGGCGGAACCTTGCAGCAGAACCGATACTTCAGCCAGTGCCTCGCCCGTCAGCCAGCGCGCCGCGGGACCGGGCCCGGCCCACGTCAGGGCCGCAAGCGAGGCCCCGACCGCGCCTCCCGGGTCGTCGCCGAAGCTGCGGTGCAGCAGGCGGTCGGCGAGGTTCTCCACTCCGGCCCGGTACGGCGTACGGGCGAGTCTTCGGGCCGCCCCGTACACGCGCGCGGGGACCAGTACGGAGCCGTCGGCCTTCGTCAGCGCCGCGACGGGGCGGACGAGATGACGCCGTTTGCGGTCCATCAGAAGGTCCGCGAGACGGGCGGGGTGGGCGTCCAGGACCTGGCGGGCTCCGTAGCCGGTGAAGTGGTCGGCGCTGCCCGCCGCGAGACGCGCGCGATGGCGGGCGGCGGCGACCAGGCTGGGCCCGGGTTCGTCGGTCAGCGGACCGTCCAGGTCGGCGTACGGCAGGCTCTCCTCGCCGCCGGCCACGACGACGTGGTGCAGGCGCGGGTTGGCGGCCAGCGCGCCGGCCCGTTGCACTTCCTCCTCGCGGCCGCGCGTGGTCAGGTCGTTGAAGGTGACCGCCAGCAGGCGCTCCCCCGCGCCCGTGCCGTGGCCCAGGACCGTGCCCGGCCTGCCGGGCAGGCCCGCCGCCAGCAGGGCCAGGGTGCCGGAGGCGGGGCCGCCGGAGAGGTCCGCGCCGATGCCCGGCACCGGCATCCCGCGCGCGGCACGCCGTTCGGCAGGGCCCATTCCGGGCACCGGACCGGGATCGATGTCGGGCACGTGTCGAGGCGCCGACAGACGCGCGCGTACCGCGTCTACGAGCGCGTCGCGTACCGCGTCGACCGCGCTGTCCGGGTCGGCGGGCGGTGCCGCCACGGCGAGGGAGGCGACCGGGTCGTACCCGGCGATCTCGCGCGCCCCGGCGCGCAGGATCAGCGCATGCCCCGGCGGAACCCGCCGCACGCCGTCGTACGGCGTGGAGTCGTGCAGGGCGGCCGGGACGTCGGGGGCGGCCAGCAGCGCCGCCAGGTGGCCGAAGTCGAGGTTGGCCTCGATGAGGTCGGCGAGCGGCAGCGCGGCCGTCGCGTAGGCGGTTCCGCCTGCCCAGGGGGTGTGGAACACGGGCCGGGCACCCGCGAGGTCGCCGCAGACGGTGATGCGCCGGCCGACCTGGACGACCGCGGTGTAGCTGCCCGGCCAGGCCGTCAGATGGCGGAGTGCGCCCCCGCGCGCGGCGAACAGTCCGACGCGCAGCTGCTCGTCGCTCGCCCCGCAGATGCCGAGGACCGCGATCCGGGTCTGGGCGTCGGCCCTCACCACCCGGACCTCGTCGGGGCGCCAGTCGCCGACCGCCCACAGCGGATCGGGGTCGCCCCACAGGAGTTGGGAGCCGACGGGCTGCAAGGTCTCCCCGTCGTAGCCGACTTGGCCGCCGTAGGTGTCGCCGTCGTAACGGCCGTCGTCGCGAGGACCGGTACCGACGGCTCCGCCCAGCGCACCCGCGGCGGTGCTGCTCCATCCCACCAACCACCGCATCGACGCCTCCACGGGCCGTGGACAACCGAGTGCACCGTACGAACGGTTCACCATGCTGCCACGAAGAACGCGCCACAGCGGGAGGCGGCGCCGCGTGTGATCCGTGGAGTGCGCCCGCGCGAACGCGTCGGCGCGGGTCGGGGCACCCGAGCGCACCCCGGTGTCTGCGACACGAATGCGCCCCCGGTACGCTCCCCCAAAACGCCCCGCGCGCCCTCGATTTCCATGGTCGGAGGCGTTGTCACCCATGGAACGCGGGGTCGATTTTCGGCCAAATCCGGCGCGGGCGAAGCGAGTTGCGCGTCCCGCGCGCAGGCTTCGCACACGCTCCGTACACACGCGCGTGCCCTTCACGAGCCGCGCCGGCCCGGGAGGCGGAGTACGCCCCCCGGACCGCTCCGCCGCCCGCGGGGATGAAGGCGGCGGTGTCCCCCAGCCCACTGGATCCAGTACAGCGGGCCGACCCACGCATCACCCATGGAACCGCTCCCCCCTTGGCCGGAGAAGAGCGCACACACGGGCGCACGGCCACACAGCGGGAGCACGCGGCGACGGACCGTGCCGGAGCCCGCACTGCAGTACGGACCACAATCCCGCCAACCGGCAGAATGCCCCTTAACGCTTGGGATGCGGCGAACTACGCTGGGTTTACGAATGCCGCGTGGTTATGCCAGCGCGGCAGCCGTCTGTGTCGAGGGGTGGCGCAATGTCCAGGGAGCAACGCGGGCCGAACGAAAAACTCGGCGCCGTTCTCGCCCTCGCGGGAATCAGCAACGCAGGACTCGCACGACGCGTCAACGACCTTGGCGCTCAACGTGGGTTGACTCTTCGCTACGACAAGACGTCCGTGGCGCGCTGGGTGTCGAAGGGCATGGTGCCGCAGGGCGCCGCGCCGCACCTCATCGCGGCCGCCATCGGACAGAAGCTCGGCCGCCCGGTGCCGCTCCACGAGATCGGCCTGGCGGACGCGGACCCCGCGCCCGAAGTGGGCCTCGCCTTCCCCAGAGACGTCGGCCAGGCCGTGCGCTCGGCCACCGAGCTGTACCGCCTCGACCTCGCCGGCCGCCGGGCCGGCTCGGGGGGCATCTGGCAGTCCCTGGCCGGATCATTCGCAGTAAGCGCATACGCGACCCCCGCCTCGCGGTGGCTGATAACCCCGGCCGACAGTTCGGTGGCGCGTGAGGTCCACCCCCTGGAGGGGTCCGGCGCACCGCTCAAAGTCGGCCACAGCGATGTGCAGAAACTGCGGGAGGCCGCCGAGGATGCCAGGCGCTGGGACTCCAAGTACGGGGGCGGCGACTGGCGTTCGTCGATGGTGCCGGAGTGCCTGCGGGTGGAGGCGGCGCCGCTGCTGCTCGGCTCGTACTCCGACGAGGTCGGGCGCGCCCTGTTCGGGGCGAGCGCCGAACTGACCCGGCTCGCGGGGTGGATGGCCTTCGACACCGGCCAGCAGGAGGCCGCTCAGCGGTACTACATCCAGGCGCTGCGCCTCGCGCGCGCGGCGGCGGACGTGCCGCTCGGCGGATACGTGCTGGCATCGATGTCGCTGCAGGCGACGTACCGGGGCTTCGGCGACGAGGGCGTCGACCTCGCCCAGGCCGCCCTGGAGCGCAACCGGGGGCTGGCCACGGCCCGCACGATGAGCTTCTTCCGGCTCGTCGAGGCACGCGCGCATGCCCGCGCGGGGGACGCGCAGGCCGCCGGGGCGGCCCTCAAGGCCGCCGAGAGCTGGCTGGAGCGGGCCCGCGACGGCGATCAGGACCCGTCGTGGCTGGGTTTCTACTCCTACGACCGGTTCGCCGCCGACGCGGCCGAGTGCTACCGCGACCTGAAGGCGCCGCGGCAGGTGCGGCGCTTCACCGAGCAGGCCCTTTCCCAGCCGACGGAGGAGTTCGTGCGCTCGCACGGGCTGCGGCTCGTCGTGTCCGCCGTGGCCGAACTGGAGTCGGGGAACCTCGACGCGGCGTGCGAGCAGGGGGTGCGGGCCGTGGAGGTGGCCGGGCGCATCTCCTCCGCCCGGACCACGGAGTACGTGAAGGACCTTCTGCACCGGCTGGAGCCGTACGGTGACGAGCCGCGGGTGGTGGAGCTGCGGGAGCGGGCTCGGCCGCTGCTGATGGCCCCCGCCTGAACAGACCGCGGAGCACACCCCGGCGCTCGCGTTTGAAGTGACTGTCAGTGGCGCAGTGCACTATCGGAGGCGGAGGTGGTTCAGGTGGTGGCGTACGACTGTGACGTGCTCGTCGTCGGTGGAGGCATCGTCGGGTTGTCCACCGCGTACGCGATCACTCGCGCCGCGCCGGGCACCCGGGTGACCGTGCTGGAGAAGGAGCCGGGTCCGGCCCGGCACCAGACGGGGCGCAACAGCGGGGTCATCCACAGCGGGATCTACTACCGGCCCGGGTCGCTGAAGGCGCGGTACGCGGTGCGGGGCGCCGCCGAGATGACCAAGTTCTGCGCGGAGTACGGCATCGCGCACGCCGTCACCGGCAAGCTGATCGTCGCCACGGAGCGGGACGAGCTGCCGCGCCTGCACGCGCTCGTACAACGCGGCCGGGAGAACGGCATACCGGTGCGCGAGCTCGGCGCCGCCCAGATCGCGGAGTACGAGCCGGAGGTGCGGGGCCTCGCGGCGATCCACGTCGGGACGACCGGGATCTGTGACTTCACGGCGGTCGCCCGGCTGCTCGGCGAGGCGTCCGGCGCCGAGATCCGCTACGGCGCCGAGGTGGCCCGGATCGACCGGCGGGCGGGTCTCGGCGTGGCCGTGCTCACCACGCGCGGCGAGGTCGTGCGGGGCCGGGTGCTGGTGAACTGCGCCGGGCTGTACTGCGACGAGATCGCGCGGCTGACGGGGGACGAGCCCGGGGTGCGGATCGTGCCGTTCCGGGGCGAGTACTACGAGCTGGCGCGGCCGGAGCTGGTGCGGGGGCTGGTGTATCCGGTGCCCGACCCGGCGTTCCCGTTCCTCGGGGTGCATCTGACCAGGGGAATCGACGCAGGGGTGCACGTGGGGCCCAATGCCGTGCCGGCGCTGGCCCGGGAGGGGTACGGATGGGGTGTCGTACGGCCGCGGGAGGCGCTGGCGACGGCGGCCTGGCCCGGTGTGTGGCGCATGGGGCGCCGGCACTGGCGGTACGGGGCCGGGGAGCTGCGGCGGTCGGTGTCGAGGAGGGCGTTCGTGAAGGCGGTGCGGCGGTTGCTGCCCGCGGTGCAGGAGGGGGACCTGGTGCGCGCGGCGGCCGGGGTGCGGGCGCAGGCCGTGCTGCGGGACGGGACGCTGGTGGACGACTTCCTGATCCGGGAGGGGGCGTGCGCGGTGCATGTGCTGAACGCGCCCTCACCGGCGGCGACGGCCTCGCTGCCGATCGGCCGCGAGGTGGCCCGCAGGGCCCTGGAGGTGCTGGGCACCCGGTGAGCCCGGTGCGCCCGGTGAGCGGCAGTAAAATCGACCCCACTGTGTCTGATTCCGTGAACACCCCCGAAGCCCCCCGGCCCGCCCCCGGCGGCGAGCACCACCCGGGCGGGTCCGTCCGGCACACCCGGGCCAAGGGCGAGCCGCGCTTCCCCGACGGACCCAAGGCCGACCCGGCCGGTTCGCACTTCGAGCGGCGGATCAGGAGCTTCCAGCCCCGGCGCAGCCGGGTGACGGCCGGACAGGCCGACGCCCTGCAGCGGCTGTGGCCGAAGTGGGGGCTCGACATCGACGGGCACGCCGTCGATCTTGCCGAGCTGTTCGGGAACGCCAGACCCGTCGTCCTGGAGATCGGCTTCGGGATGGGCGAGGCCACCGCGCGGATGGCCGCCGCCGATCCGGACACCAACATCCTCGCCGTGGACGTGCACACGCCCGGCCAGGGCAATCTGCTCAACCTGGCGGACCGGAGCGGGCTGGACAACGTCCGGGTCGCCAACGGCGACGCGATCATCCTGCTGCGGGAGATGCTGGCGCCCGGCTCGCTGGACGGGCTGCGCGTCTACTTCCCCGACCCCTGGCCCAAGAAGCGCCACCACAAGCGGCGCCTCATCCAGCCGGAGTTCCTGAGCCTGGCCGCGACGCGGCTGAAGCCGGGGGCGATCGTCCACTGCGCGACCGACTGGGAGCCGTACGCGGAACAGATGCTGGACGTCCTCACCGCGCACCCCGACTTCGAGAACACGCGGGCCGACGGCGGATTCGCGCCCCGGCCCGCGTTCCGGCCGCTGACCCGTTTCGAGGGTCAGGGGCTGGACAAGGGTCATGCGGTGAACGACCTGCTCTTCCGTCGCGTACAGCACGGAGATCGCTGACCGGCGGCGCGGCACCTCCGGATCGCCGGCCGTCCCCCACCGACCCGTCCCCCCACCCCCGCGCACACCGCCCGTCCACCACAGTCCCCTCCCTCGTTAGGGTCGATGCCGTGGCCATCAGTCCCCCGTTTCCGCCGTACCCACCGCACCCGGGCGGCCCAGCCGAGGGCGCCGGACTCCGGCACGCGCACTGGTGGCAGCGGAGAGGCGTGCGCTACGGGGCGCTCAGTACCCTGCTCGCCCTGTCGGGCCTGGTGATCCTGGCGCTGGTGCGGGAGCAGACCGGCACCGAGGGGTTCCTGGTCGGGCTGGGGCTCGCGGTGCTGCCGGTACCGCTGCTCATCGCCGCCTTCCGATGGCTGGACCGGGTCGAACCGGGCCCCTGGCGGAACCTGGTCTTCGCCTTCGCCTGGGGTGCGTGCGCGGCCGCGCTGATCGCGATCGTCGCCAACAGCTTCGCCACCCGGTGGATAGCCACGGCGACCGCCGACCCGTCCAGCGCGGACACCCTCGGGGCGACGGTCATAGCGCCCGTCGTCGAGGAGTCCGCGAAAGCCGCCGCGATCCTGCTCGTCTTCCTCTTCCGCAGGCGGGACTTCACCGGGATGGTCGACGGGGTGGTCATAGCCGGTGTCACCGCGACCGGCTTCGCGTTCACCGAGAACATCCTCTATCTCGGCACCGCGTTCGGCACCGACCAGCTCACCGGTGACAGCGGCATCGCCTCGGTCACCGCCGCGACCTTCTTCGTGCGCGTCATCATGTCGCCGTTCGCGCACCCCCTGTTCACCGTGCTGACCGGCCTCGGCTTCGGCTTCGCCGCGCTCTCCGGCGACCGGCAGCACGTACGCCGTGTCCTGCTCCCGCTGTGCGGGCTGCTGCTCGCGATGGGCATGCACGCCCTGTGGAACGGCTCCTCGACCTTCGGCGAGCTCGGCTTCTTCGCGGTGTACGCGGCCATCATGGTGCCCGCGTTCGGGCTGCTGACCTGGCTGGTGATATGGACCCGCCAGCGGGAACTGCGCACGGTCCGCGAGGAGCTGCCCGCCTACACGGCCGCCGGCTGGCTCACCCCGGCCGAGCCGTACGCGCTCGGCTCGATGCGGGCGCGCCGGCTGGCCCGCGAGTACGCCAGGCGGCATCTGGGCCGGCCGGCCGCGCGGGCGGTGGCGGAGTACGAGGCCTACGCGACCTCCCTGGCGTTCTTGCGGCACCGGGGGCGCAGCGGGCGGGCCGACGCCGACTTCGTCGTACGGGAGCGGGAACTGCTGAACGAGCTGTGGCGGCGCAAGGACGTCGCCCGGCCCGCCCTGGACCACGCGGCCCGGATGACGGCCCCTCCCGTACGGGTGCTGATGCCTCCGGCTCCCTGGCCGGTCCACGGGGGCCACGGATACGGGCAGGGCTTCGGACAGGGCTACGGCCCGGGTCACGTCCCCGGGTACGTCCATCCGTCGGGGCAGGCGTACGGGTACGGCTACGGGTATCCCGCGGGGCCGTACCCCGCCGCCAACCCCTATCAGCGCTAGGGGAGAGCGGGCCGGGGATCAGGCCGAGGCCCGGGTCAGTGCCCCGGTCTCCTCCTCCGTCAGCTCCAGTCCGGCCACCGCCAGCAGCGCCGGCAGCTGCTCGGCCGTCCGCGCGGACGCGATCGGTGCGGCCACCGTCGGCTGGGCGGCCAGCCAGGCCAGCGCGACCGTGGCGACCTCGGCGCCCCGGGCCCCGGCGATCTCGTCGAGGGCGGCGAGGACCCGCCGGCCCCGCTCGGAGTCGAGGTGCCGGGCGGCGCCCGCGGACCGCCGGCTCTCCACGGTCGTACCGGGCCGGTACTTGCCGGTGAGGAAGCCGGAGGCGAGGGCGAAGTAGGGGACGGCGGCGAGGCCGGAGCGGGCGGCGAGGTCCTGGAGGGCGCCCTCGTAGGTGTCGCGGGAGACCAGGTTGTAGTGCGGCTGGAGGGCGACGTACCGGGCGAGGCCCTCGCGGTCGGAGAACTCCAGCGACTCCTGGAGCCGCTCGGGCGTGATGTTGGAGGCGGCGATGTGCCGCACCTTGCCCGCCTTCACCAGTTCGTCGAGCGCGCCGATGATCTCCTCGACCGGCACCTCGGGCTTGTCGAAGTGGGTGTAGTAGAGGTCGATGTGATCGGTGCCGAGGCGGCGCAGGGAGGCGTCGGCGGCGGCCTTGATGTTCGCGGCGGTCAGGCCGGGGAACTCGGGGTGCTGGCTGACCTTGGTGGCGACGACGACGTCGTCACGGTTGCCGCGGGACTTCAGCCAGTTGCCGATGATCGTCTCGGACTCGCCTCCGCTGTTGCCCTCGGCCCACGACGAGTAGGAGTCGGCGGTGTCGACGAAGTTGCCGCCGGCGGCCGTGTAGGCGTCGAGGACGGCGAAGGACGCCGCCTCGTCGGCGGTCCAGCCGAAGACGTTGCCGCCGAGGGAGAGAGGGAAGACCTCGAGGTCGGAGGAGCCGAGCTTGCGCAGAGAAGTCATGTTCTACGTCAACGCCGGGCTCGGAGCGGGCCATTCCGGCTTCGTGCGAACACCGTGTGGACGCCGGCCGCTCCGCGGGCCCGCCGCACGGTCCGGCGGGCCGGCCACGAGTCCGGACGCCCGCCTCAGGGTCCGTAGGGCCGGCTCAGGGGTTGAGGCCCTTGCTGCGCAGCCAGGCCATCGGGTCGACGCCGTCAGCGCTGCCGTTCGAGTGGACCTCCAGGTGGAGGTGGGCACCGGTCACGTTGCCGGTGGCACCCACGCGGCCGATCACGTCACCGGTGGCGACCTTCTGGCCGACGCTGACGCTGATCGACGACTGGTGGCAGAACCACAGCTCGGTGCCGTCGTCCAGGGTGAGGATGGTGCGGTAGCCGTAGGCGCCGGCCCAGCCCGCCTCGGTGATGGTGCCGCTGTGGACGGCCTTGATGAGCGTGCCGGTGGGAGCGGCGAAGTCCAGGCCGGTGTGGTAGCCGGAGGACCAGAGGGAGCCGGCCTGACCGAAGGTCGAGGTGATGGTGTACGAGGAGGTCGGCAGCGTGTACTGCTTGGCCAGCTCGGCCAGGCGCGCGGCCTCGGCCTTCTCCTTGGCGGCCTCCTCGGCCTTCTCCTTCGCGGCGGCGGCGTCGGCCTCCGCCTCCTTCTCGGCCTTGGCGACGGCGGCCGCCTCCGCCTTGGCCGCGGCGGCCTCGGCGACGGCCTGGGCCTTGGAGGCGACCTGGGTCTGCTGCGACTCGGCCTGCGCCATGATCCGGCTGCGCAGCGCCTCGCCGGCGTCGGCGGCGGTCCGGCTGCTGTCGGTGGCGGTCTCGGAGCCGAAGCTCGCGAGCGCCGGGGCGGCGTCCTCGGCGGAGTCGTCGTCGGAGATGAGCGAGCCCACGCCGGGCAGGTCCGGCATGGAGATGGAGACCGGGGCCTTGCCGGTGTTGGCGCTGGCCATGCCACCGGCGCTGACGGCGGCGATGACGCCGACGCCGAGAACCGTGGAGCTGCGGGCGAACCCGCCGCCGCGCTGCTTGGCGACCCGGTGCTTGCCCCGGACCGGGCGAATGGACTCCGCGGTGGGGTTCCACTCCTCCCAGGGGCCCTCGTCGGTGCGGTAGCTGCCGTAGCCGTAGGTCTCGGCGGACCGCTGGCTCGGCACGAACGGGGCTTCTGGGGCAGGCCGGTTGGACGCCACGCGGGCGCACTCCTTTCCTTCCGTCGCCTACCGGGTTAGCTGACGGGTTCGGAGCGGGAAGGTCTCCTACGCGCGTATACCGTTCGTGACTCTGCGAGTTCACGGCGGCTTCCGCGTGATTCACCCCAAGGTGGTGGTTCCCCGGTTCCCTTGCGGGATTCGGCGCGTGCGCACGGAGCCGCCTCTTGTGACGGCTGGGACGACCGCGCTGCGTTATCGAACGTTAATAGACCCGGGGGCGGGTTTCCAAGCTCTTCGGCTTGATCAACTACATTTCTGGCCTGGACCTTTCCGGCCATGACCGTTGAAAAACGGGCGAGTTGACCGGAAAGCACAGCGAACGCACAGCCATCGACCGGGAGATCCGGGAAACACGCCGAGGGCCGGAACCCTGAAAAGGATTCCGGCCCTCGGCCTTCAGTAGCGGGGACAGGATTTGAACCTGCGACCTCTGGGTTATGAGCCCAGCGAGCTACCGAGCTGCTCCACCCCGCGTCGGTATGACACCAGTGTACGTCATCTACGGAGCTGATTGTTCCTGGCCGGTGCGACCCCCGTCACACCAGGTGCCGGTTGGGCTCCTTCGCCCGCTCGGCGTACTCCGGGAGGACGACGACGTCGGTCCCCTCGGCGCCCAGGAGGCCGATGCCGTCGGCGGCCGTCACGAAGGTGTCCGGCTCCTGCCAGGCGGTGACCACCCGGCGCACGCCCGCGTCCAGGATGAGACGGGCGCAGGGCAGCGGGCGGGAGGAGCGGTGGGCGCAGGGCTCCAGGCTGCTGTAGACGGTGGCCGTGGCCAGACGGGGGTCGGCGGGGTCGAGTTTCGCGAGGGCGGCCTCCTCGGCGTGGACGACCGGGTCGCCGGCCTCACGGGAGTGGCCGCGCGCCAGTTCCGTCCCGTCGGCGGCGACGATCACCGCGCCGACGCTGAACGCGGTCCGCGAGGGCGGGCACAGGGCGGCGAGTTCGCAGGCGAGGGCCAGCCAGCGGCGGTCCGCGGCGGAGGGGAGCCGGCCGGTGCCGGGGGCGGTGGGCTCGTAGCGCATCAGCACCACGTCCTCGATCCGCCGGGTCTCGGCCAGGCGCAGCCGGCCGCCCTGGTAGGCGCCCGGGCCGAAGAGCCGGGGCGCCTCCGGGTCGCCCACGAACAGCGGGGCGAGGACGAGCTGGAGTTCGTCGGCGAGGCCCTGCTGGAGGAGCTGGGTGTGGACGGTGCCGCCGCCCTCGACCATGAGCCGCTGCACGCCGCGCTCGTCGTGGAGGTGCTGGAGGAGCCGGCGCCAGTCGAGCTCGGGGCCGAGCGGGACGACGTCCGCGGCGATGCCGAGCGCCCGGGCCCGCTCGGCGCCCTTCTCCGTCGTGTAGACGACCTTGTCGCCGCCGGTGTGCCAGAAGTTCGCCGCCGGGTCGAGGTCGCCGGAGCCGCTGACGGTGACCTTGAGGGGGTACGGCGGCCGGCCCGCCGCGACGCGGGCCGCGCGGCGGTCGGCGGAGTTCACCAGCAGGCGCGGGTTGTCGGCGCGGATGGTGCCGGCGCCGACGAGGATCGCGTCGACGGAGGCCCGTACCTCGTCGACGCGGTCGAAGTCGGCGGGGCTGGAGAGGAGCAGGCGCTCGGGGGTGGTGTCGTCCAGGTAGCCGTCGAGGGAGACGGCGGCGGACAGCAGGACGTACGGGTGGGGCATCGGCGCGGTCTCCCCGGCTCGGTCGACTCGGTGGACGGCAGGTCTTGGTTCAAGTTTGAAACAAACCTACACTGGCTGCATGACGACCCGCTGGCTCACCCCCGAGGAGCAGCGCGCCTGGCGCGCGTACGTGGCCGGATACCTCCTCCTGGAGGACGCGATCGACCGGCAGCTCCAGCAGGACGCCGGCATGCCCCACCTGTACTACTCCATCCTCGCCAATCTGTCCGAGACACCGGAAGGGCGGCTGCGGATGACGGACCTCGCCGAGCGGCTGAAGATCACCCGCAGCCGGCTGACGTACGCGGTGACCCGGCTGGAGAAGGACGGGATGCTGCGGCGCGAGGAGTGCCGCTGGGACAAGCGCGGCAGCATCGCGGTCCTGACGGAGGAGGGCATGGCGGTGCTGGAGAACGTCGCGCCCGGCCATGTCGACACGGTCCGCGCCGCGCTCTTCGACCGGCTCACGCCCGAGCAGGTGGGCCAGCTGGAGGAGATCTTCACGCAGGTGGTGCGGGGCTTCACGGGGAACGGCGAGGAGACGGCGCCCGAGGAACTGCCGTGGCGGCGGCGGTCGTCGCCCTGTTCCGGGAGCTCGTGAGTCACACCGCGAAACGGTTGCTTCAAATTTAAAGCAAGGGTAGGGTCTCGACTCGCTGGATCTGTTTCAAATCTGAAGCAGGTACCGGCAGTGCTCCGACGCTCACCGTTCACCGGACCCGGGAGACCCGCATGCCCGACACCCCCGCCGCCACCCAGCGCGCCCGCGTCCGGGTACCGCTTCGCTTCCACGACGGCTACTCCGTCGACGCCGAGCTCGTCACCTTCCACGGCCTGGCCGACGGGCAGGAACACGTCGCCGTCGTCCTCGGCGAACCGGGACCCGTCCCACTGGTCCGGCTGCACTCCGAGTGCCTCACCGGTGACGTCTTCGGCTCCGCCCGCTGCGACTGCGGCCCGCAGCTGCGTGAGGCGGTCGAGCGCATCGCCGAGACGGGCGGCGTCCTGCTCTACCTCCGTCAGGAGGGGCGCGGCATCGGCCTCTACAACAAGCTCGACGCGTACGCCCTGCAGGACCAGGGCCTGGACACCTACGAGGCGAACGCCGCCCTCGGACTGCCGGAGGACGGCCGCGACTACACCGCCGCCGCCCAGATGCTGAGCGCCCTGGGCGTCACCAGCCTGGACCTGCTGTCCAACAACCCCGACAAGGCGGACCAGTTGCGGGCGCTCGGCATCGACGTCCACGACCGCGTCCCGACGGGCGTCTTCACCACCCCGCACAACGTCCGCTACCTGCGTGCGAAGGTCCTGCAGACCCAGCACACCCTGCCGCTGGCCCAGCTCAGCGCCGGCTGAGCGGGGCCCGGCGGCCGGCCGACGCGCCTGATGCCGTCACTGCAGTTCACCCGCCCTCTTCCACGGCAAGTCGTAAAGATCCAGCGTGCTCTCGGCCTTGGGGTCGTGGCGCTGTGGCGTCAGAGGGATGTCGGGTTTTCGCTTTCCGTCTTTCGTCCCGGAGTCTTCCGCGTCCTTCGACCGCTGCTTCCGGCGGAGGCGGAGCAACAGGTCGTCCGAATCGTTGAGCTGCTGGATTCCGTTGCTCACCAGCCGCAAGCCGTGCTGATCACCCCGCGACCTCACTGGTCTCGTCCTTCGTCCTGTCGGGGTAGATCAGCCGCACGCTCCCGCCGATCGCCAGGAAGCAGCCCAGCAGGAGGGCGAAGCGCACGAACCTGACAGCACCCTCCCACTCGGCCGCGGGCCCGAAGACCAACCAGAACGCGAGAGCCATCCCCGCGGCCAACACCACCACGCCAGCCAACCGACGCACCCCCGTGCTCCATTCTTTTACGATCTTCGACCGGCCGTTCGCTCTACGCACCGGCACCATCGGACAGGGCGGGACCGGAGACGGCCGGCAAGGCGCCGCGGCCGCTCCGCGGGCCATGGGCACATCCCGCGCAAGGCCCCGCACACGAAGCGGCGCCCGGGCCGACCGAAGCCGACCCGGGCGCCGCGTAGCAGGTCAGAGGGCATTTCCTCCCCCGCCACCGGTAGGCCCTGTGGGACTCGAACCCACAACCAATGGATTAAAAGTCCACTGCTCTGCCAATTGAGCTAAGGGCCCAGGCGATGTTGCCTCCTTGAGCATAGCCGGACCTGGCCGCGTCTCCGATCGGGTATCGGTGACGCGGCCGCGCCGGTGTGCGCACAGCGGTGAAGATCGGTCATCCGGGCCACGGGTTACCGCGTCTTCCCCGCCCTCGCCACCTCCCGGGCCACGGTCCTCTCGTGGTCGGGGTTGAGGAACCACTTCCGTGCGGAGGCCAGCCACCACACCCCGGCGAAGCCGAGGACGACGAGGACGGCGACCGGGGCGTAGTTGAAGGTCTCCCAGGTGACCGGGGAGACCTGGGGCAGCATGAACAGCACCGTGATCACCGCGACCCACGCCACCGACACCACGCCGATCGCCCCCGACCAGCGGCCCAGGTGCCACGGGCCCCGGGCGAAGGCGTCGCCCTTGCGGACCCGCAGCAGCGTCGGGATGACGTAGGCGATGTAGAGGCCGATCACGGCGATGGAGGTCACCGCCGCGTAGGCCGTGACGTTGATCAGATACGGCAGGCCGAGGACCAGCGCGCCGCCCGCCGCCAGCCAGACCGCCGCCACGGGGGTCCGGGTGCGCGGGCTGACGGTGTGCCAGACGTGGGACCAGGGCAGCGCGCCGTCCCGCGAGAAGGCGTAGATCATACGGCTGTTGGCCGTCACCGACGCCATGCCGCAGAAGAGCTGGGCGCCGATCACCACCAGCAGCAGGAGCTTGCCGGCGGTCGCCCCCAGGGCGTCCAGGAGGATCTGGGCGGGCGGGGCGCCGGTCGGCGAGTCGAGGGCGCCGTCGTAGGACTGGATGGCGAAGGTGAAGCCGAGCAGCAGCACGAAGCCGGCGATCCAGGAGGTCCAGATCGAGCGGACGATGCCCTTCGGGCCCGCCGTCGAGGCGTCGTGCGTCTCCTCCGTCATATGGGCGGAGGCGTCGTAGCCGGTGAAGGTGTACTGGGCCATCAGGAGGCCGAGCAGCACCACGTAGACGCCACTGCCCCAGCCCGTGTTGTTGACGAACTCACCGAAGACGAAGGACGCGGACCGGTGGTGGTCCGGTACGAAGGCCAGGGCGCCGACGATCAACGCCACTCCCAGCACGTGCCACCACACGCTCACGCTGTTCAGCAGCGCGACGATCCGCACGCCGAAGGTGTTGAGCAGGCCGTGCAGGACGAGGATCGCCCCGAACAGCAGCACGGTCCGGCCGGGCGTCACCTCGAAGCCGAACTGCAGGTTCAGGTACGCGCCCAGGAAGGACGCCGCGCCGAAGTCGATGCCCGCGGTCACCGCGACCTGGCCCAGCACGTTGAACCAGCCCGTGAACCAGGCCCACGCGGCGGCCGAACGGGGCGGTGCGAGGCGGTGGGCCCAGAAGTACAGGCCCGCGGACGTGGGGTACGCCGAACAGATCTCGGCCATCGACAGGCCGACGAAGAGGGTCATCAGGCCCACGGCCACCCAGCCCCAGGTGATCACCGCGGGGCCGCCGGTGTTCATCCCGAAGAGATAGAGGGTCAGACAGCCGGACAGGACCGAGATGATCGTGAAGGAGACCGCGTAGTTGGAGAACGCCGACATGCGGCGGGCGAGAACCTGCGTGTAACCGAGCTGGGCCAGCCGCTCTTCGTCCGACAGCCCACTCGCGATGGCGTCATCTGTCATGCCCCCAGCAATTCCCTCACCAAGGGCGTGACACACGTCACAACTTGGCCGAAAATCGCGGCCGGTCGCCGCCAGAAGATCCCCTTGTGGCCCTGCCAGCCGGTGGAGATCTTCACTCGGCCGCCGAAGGAGCCCGCGCCGTTGCCGGGCAGCCGGGCGCCCTGCCCTGGATGCCACCAGCCGACGTACTCGCGGCTCAGGACGGGCAGGCACCCTCCTGCGGTACCGCAGGAGCAGCGACCGGGAGTCGCCCTCGCTCACCGACTGGAGAGACGCTCCTTCCGGCCGGCCGGTCACCCATGCGCATGCCCTGCGGGCGTCCGGCGAGGCTGTCAGCGCACGAAAAAGGGCCCGTACGACAGGAGTCGTACGGGCCCTTCGTTCACCGGCCGAGGCCGGCCGGTGTCTCAGACGTACCGTCAGCCGTTGCGCTTCCAGCGCGGCTTGTCGTCGCGGCGGCCGAAGGAGCCGGTGCCGCGGTGGTCGTCACGACGGCCGTTCGGGCGGTCGTGACCGGCGGAGCGGAAGCCCGGGCGGTCGTCGCGGCGGTCACGGTTGAACGGGCGGTCGCTGCCACGGTGGCCGGGACGCTCGTCGCGGCGGAAGCCGCCCCGGTCGTCACGGCGCTCGAAGCCACGGTTGTCGCGGTCACGGTCACGGTTGAAACCACCGCGGTCGTCACGACGCTCGAACGAACGGCCACCACGGTCGTCACGACGCTCGAACGAACGCCCACCACGGTCGTCACGACGCTCGAACCCACGGTTGTCACGACGCTCGTACGACGACGTGCGCTCCTCGCGCGCGCCCCGGTCGACGTCCCGCGCGGCCGGCTGCTCCGGGACGGAGGCCTCGACCGCCGCCTGGACCTCGGCCTCGGCCTGCTCCTGCGCCTCGGCCACCGCGGCCTCGGGGTCCTCGCCGCGCTCGCGGGCGACCCGGGCGACCAGCCGGTCCGCCTCCTCGCGCAGCTCGGTCGCGCGGCGCTGCGCCCGCTCCAGCTGCTTGGTGAGGTGGGCGACCTCGCGCTCGGCCTGCTGGGCGGCGTTGCCCGCGGACTCCGCCTGGACCTCGGTCATCGAGCGGGCGCCGGTGATCTCGGCGACCTCCGGGTCGAAGGCGGCACCGCCCTGGATGATGTGGCGCGCGGCGTCGACGCCCGCGTCCTCCATCAGCCGGAAGATCTGGCGGCGCTGGTGCGGCAGCGACAGGGAGACGACCGTGCCGGTACGGCCCGCGCGCGCCGTACGGCCGGCCCGGTGCAGGTAGTCCTTGTGGTCGCCGGCCGGGTCCACGTTCAGGACCAGGTCGATGCCGTCGACGTGGATGCCGCGCGCGGCGACGTCGGTGGCGACGAGGACGTTGACGTAGCCGTCCTTGAAGTCGGCCAGGGTGCGCGTACGGGCGCCCTGGGTCATGCCGCCGTGCAGCGCGTCCGCCTTCACGCCCGCCTCGCGCAGCTGCTCGGCGACGCGGTCGGCGCCCAGCTGGGTGCGGACGAAGATGATGGTGCGGCCCTTGCGGGAGGCGATCGCGGCGGTGACCGGCGCCTTGTCCTTGGGCTTCACGATCAGGATGTGGTGCGACATGGTCGTCACGGCACCCTGGGCGGCGTCGACCTCGTGGCTGACCGGGTTGTTCAGGTAGCGGTCGACGAGGGTCTTGATCTCGTTCTCCATGGTCGCGGAGAAGAGCATGCGCTGGCCGCCGGCCGGCACCTGGTCGAGCAGCTCCGTCACCTCGGGCAGGAAGCCCAGGTCGGACATCTGGTCGGCCTCGTCGAGGACGGCGATCTGCACGTCCTCCAGGGAGCAGGCGCCCCGGTTGATGATGTCGCGCAGCCGGCCCGGGGTGGCGACGAGGATGTCGACGCCGCGCTCCAGGGCGTAGATCTGGTTGCCCATCGACGTACCGCCGCAGACGACCTTCATCTTCAGGCCGACGACGTCGCCGTAGGGCTGCAGGGCGTCCGCGACCTGCATCGCGAGCTCACGGGTCGGGGTGAGGATGACCGCGCGGGGCTTCTTCTTCTCGGTGCGGCCGCCGGCCAGCGTGGCCAGGGTCGGCAGACCGAAGGAGAGGGTCTTGCCGGAGCCGGTGCGGCCTCGGCCGAGGATGTCCTTGCCGGCCAGGGCGTCCGGGATGGTCGCGGCCTGGATCGGGAAGGGGACCGTCACACCGTTCTGCGCGAGCTTGCGCACGACGCCCTCGGGCAGACCCAGGTCGCCGAAGGTGAGGTCGGGGGTCTCGTCGGACTCGACGATCTCGTCGACCTCGACGGCCCCGATGATCTCGTCGGTGACCGCGTCGATGTCGCCGGCCTCGATGTTCTCGGGCAGGACGGCGTGATCAGTACTGGAAATGGACATGCGTAAGCGAAACCTTCCGGAGTCTCGTCGGCACGCGCCCGTCAACTCCGTGTTCGCATTACGACCGCCTCAATGCGGTCCGCCACGGCAAGGGAGAGTACGCGCCACACGGCGCGCTCTGCGGTGGCGCCGGGCAAATGGGATCAAACGATCTGCCACCATACGCACCCTGCCCCACCGAAGGCAAATCAGGTGCCCGGCATCCCCGCGAGACGCTCGTCACGCCCCTCGGCCCGGCCCCGGCAGAGCCACCCCGGCCACACCCCCCGGGAGAGCCGCCGGCCGCCCTCCCCGCTCCGGAACGCGCCGCCCCGGCCGCCCCCGCCGGACCGGTCCTCACACCGCCCCGGCCACACCCCCGGCACCCGCCTCCCGCCGGACCGGCCCTCACACCGGTGACCCCGCCTGCGGGGCCGGTTCCCGCTGCGCCAGTTGGGGGCCCGTCCCGCCGCCGCTCTCCTCGTGCGCGGACGACGACGGCTCGGCGACCGTCGGCTCGGGTGTGGGCGACGGCGGCTCCGGCGACGGCGCGGGCGGCTCCGGGTCGGGGTCCGGCGAGTGGGCAGGCGGCGTCGGCTGCGCCTTGGGCGGGTTCGGCGGCCCCGGCTTCTCGCCGCTCTTCCCCGGCTTCACGGGCCCCGCCGACGCCGACCCGCTCGCGCCCGCCGAGGGCGAGGCCGACGGGGACACCGAGGCACTCGCCCGGCCCTTCCCCTTGCCCTTCCCGTGCCCGTGCTTGCCGTCCGCGCCCGCGCCGCCCATGTAGCCGCCGCCCACACCCGCAGGCCCCCCGGCCGTCCCCTCACCGCCGTGGTGCCCCGCCGAGTGCGACGGCCTGGCCCGGCCGTCCGCGTCATCCCCCACGCTCATACAGCCGGCGGCCGCGGCGACGGCCAGGACGGTGGCGGCCAGGCGAACGGGTACGTACTTGGGGCGCACGGGGCCACCTCCGGGGCAGGCGCAATGAGTCGACCTGCCCAACTCCCAGCGCCCGCAGGAGGACACGCGCCCCCTGCGCGAAGGCTCAGCCGTAGCCGAGCGCGTGCAGCCTGGCGTCGTCGATGCCGAAGTGGTGCGCGATCTCGTGCACGACCGTCACCTCGGTCTCCTCGACGACCTCCTCCCGCGTCTCGCACATCCGCAGCGTCGGCCCCCGGTAGATCGTGATCCGGTCCGGCAGCACCCCCGCGTACCACTCACCGCGATCCGTCAGCGGAGTCCCCTCGTACAGCCCGAGCAGCTCGGGATCGTCCGCCGGTGGCTCGTCCTCGACGAACACCGCGACGTTGTCCATCAGCCGCGTCAATTCCGGCGGAATCCGGTCCAGCGCCTCGGCGACCAGTTCCTCGAACTCCTCGCGCGTCATCTCCAGCACAGGCCCATTGTCGGGTACACCACCGCCTCGGGGAGAGCGGGAACGTCCGCATACCCGCACGCACACCCGGGCATACGGCACCAATGGCCCGCGTCCGCGTCCCCCGTACGCCCCCCGCCACCGCCCTCGACCTCTCGCCCCGCCCCCACCCCTGGTCCCGCGCCCTCGGCCTCACCGCCGTCGTCCTCCTCGGCGCCTGGCTGGGCCTGCTGGTCGTAGGGAACGTCCGGGCGCCGGTCGGGCCCATGAACACGACCATGACCCTGCGCCCCTCCCTCACCGGCGGCACCAAGATCAACGTCTCCCCGCTCGGCGCCCTCACCCTCGACAGCCACACCGCGCCGGTCCGCCTCGACGTGAACGTCGACCAACTCGACCCGGCCCGCTCCCAGGCCCTCGTCGACCACCCGGAACGCCTCTCCGGCCTCCAGGACGAGGTCGCCCACGACGTCCAGCACGGCACCCTCGACCTCGCCGTACGCTCCTGCGTCGCCGTCGTCTCCGGCGCCACCGCCCTCGGCCTCGCCGTCTACCGCCGCCCCCGCCGCGCCCTCGCCGCCGGCGGCCTCGCCCTCGGCCTCCTCGCCGCCTCCGGCGCCACCGCGTACGCCACCTGGAACCCCAAGTCGGTCCTCGAACCCCGCTTCTCCGGGCTGCTCTCCTCCGCGCCCTCCCTCGTCGGCAACGCCCGCAGCATCGTCACCGAGTTCGACGTCTACCAGCAGGAACTGGCCCGGCTGGTGACCAACGTGACCAAGCTCTACGACGTCACCTCGACGCTCCCGGCCTACCAGCCCGACCCCAGCACGGTCCGCGTCCTGCACGTCTCCGACATCCACCTCAACCCCGCGAGCTGGAAGATCATCGCCTCGCTCGTCGAGCAGTACAAGGTGAACGTGATCGTCGACTCCGGCGACACCATGGACCACGGCACCTCCGCCGAGAACGGCTTCCTCGACCCCGTCGCCGACCTGGGAGCGCCGTACGTCTGGGTCCGCGGCAACCACGACTCCCGTGTCACCCAGGGCTATCTGGAGGGCATCAAGAACGTGCACGTCCTCGACGACGGCCGGGCGGAGACCATCGCCGGCCTGCGCTTCGCCGGCATGGGCGATCCCCAGTTCACCCCGGACCGCTCCTCCGTCCCGGGCGCCGGGGCGTCCCAGGAGGCGGCGGGCGACCGGCTGGCGGAGGCGCTGCGCGCCCAGACGACCGCCGGCACCCCCGTCGACGTGGCCGTCGTCCACGAACCCTCCGCCGCCCGCCGCACGGACGGCACGGTCCCGCTCGTCCTCTCCGGCCACCTCCACCACGAGGAGATGGTGGTGATGAAGAACGGCACCCGGCTGCGCGTGGAGGGCTCGACGGGCGGCAGCGGCCTGCGCGCCGTCGAGGGCGAGTACCCCGACCCGATCGAGGCGTCGATCCTCTACTTCGACCGCGACAGCAAGCGGCTACAGGCCTGGGACGAGATCGAACTGGGCGGCCTGGGCCTGACCACGGCGGAGGTCAGCCGCCACCTCCCCAAGGAGAACCAGCCCGGAGCCGCCCCCACCCCGTCCACCCCCGCCCCGACTCCGCCGTCCTCCTCCACCCCGTCGCCCCCGACCCGGACCCCCGCCTCTCCCGCCCCGTCCACCCCCTCCCCGTAAACCGTTTTGGCGATCCCTCCCGCCATCCCATATGCTTCTCACGTCCCCGACGCGCTGAGAAGCGCCCAGGCGGGCCGATAGCCCTCATCGTCTAGCGGCCTAGGACGCCGCCCTTTCAAGGCGGTAGCACGGGTTCGAATCCCGTTGGGGGCACGCAACACCGTGTGCGACACTGTCGTACACAACAGCTTGGTCCTGTGGAGCAGTTTGGAGTGCTCGCCACCCTGTCAAGGTGGAGGCCGCGGGTTCAAATCCCGTCAGGACCGCTGAGGTTTCACGTGAAACCTCGTGGCTGGGTAGCTCAGTTGGTACGAGCGTCCGCCTGAAAAGCGGAAGGTCGCCGGTTCGACCCCGGCCCCAGCCACAACGCTGAACAGCGAAAAGACCCCCGTCGGGATTCCGGCGGGGGTCTTTCGCCGGTATAGGCTCGGCCGACCTCGCTCCACCGGCCTCACGGGTGCGGTGCGGCCGTCCTCGAGGGGAGAACACGCCATCGCCGAAGGCACCGCTGGGCGGCAGTTCGAAGTGGGCGATGTCGTGAGAGTCGGCTGCCCGCCCGCGCCGACCCGAGTCGTTCGTGCGACCCGGTTCGAAGTCTCGGTCGAGTGGCCGTGGGCACGGATCGATCCCGGTTCCGAGCATCGGTGGGACGGCCGAAGGGCGATCCCACGCTCCGAGCGCGCCGGGGAGTGGAGCGGACTCTTTCGCACCACTCCTGACGCGCAGCATCTGGAGGCCGGCAGCACCTGCCTGGTGGGCATCCCCGAGATGCTGGTACGGATCATCGACATCGGTCACTACGACCCACCGATCGACGTGGGGTGGCTGCCGCGGCCTCACACCATGTTGGTCGTGCTGCCGGTCGGCCGTCCGCGCCATCCGCTCGCGGAGGAAGAAGCCGACACCATCGATCTCCCGTCGGCGGCTCCCCTGGACATCGAGCTGATGCCACGGGGCTGACGGCAGTCCGGCCGTGGGATCGTCGGCGGGGTTTCGCGTCCTGCTTGGCAGAGGGTTTGGCGCGGCGCTAGGTTCTGGCTGATCGTCGTAGGGGATGCGGGGGCGGGGATGAGCCGGGGCGGGGCCAGGGCTGTGTCGGATGACGCGTTGGAGAGGGACCGGGCCCGGTACGGGCTGCTGGCCGTGGTGGTGAGCAATCTGGCGATCGCCGCGGTGGCGGTCTTCGGGGTCTGGCGGCTCGACGGCGACACATCCGTGATCGTGGGTGTGCTGACCGCGGCCTTCACCGCCGTCAGCAGCATGACCACCGCCTACCTGGGCATCAAGGCCGTCTCCAACACCGCCAAGTCCATAGCCCTCGGCGAACCCCGGACCCGGCATGCGACGGAGACCCCCGACGCACCGCCCGCCCAGCGCACGCCCTGACCCGCGCCCCGCCCAGGGAGCAAAAGGGTTCGCCACGAATTTGGCCGGGATGAGATCCTGGACCGCGTATGTCTACGCATCCCGCCCCCGCCCTCGGCGCCCTCGCCCCCCGCCTGGCCGAGCTGTCCCTGCGCGACGCGCACCGGCTCGGGCGCAGGCTCGAAGGTGCGCGCAAGATCCGCAAGCCGGAGGCCCGTGCCGCCGTCCTCGCCGAGATCGAGGCGGAGGTCGCACAGGTCGAGGAGCGGATGGCCCTGCGGCGCGGCCGTGTGCCCGCCGTCACGTACCCCGAGCAGCTCCCGGTCAGCCAGAAGAAGGACGAGATCGCGGCCGCCATCCGTGATCACCAGGTCGTCATCGTGGCCGGTGAGACGGGCTCCGGCAAGACCACCCAGATCCCGAAGATCTGTCTGGAGCTGGGCCGGGGCGTGCGCGGCATGATCGGGCACACCCAGCCCCGCCGTATCGCCGCCCGCACCGTCGCCGAGCGAGTGGCGGAGGAGCTGCGGACGCCGCTCGGCGAGGCCGTCGGCTGGAAGGTCCGCTTCACCGACCAGGTGAACCCGGACGCCACCTTCGTGAAGCTGATGACGGACGGCATCCTGCTCGCCGAGATCCAGACGGACCGCGAGCTGCGCGCCTACGACACGATCATCATCGACGAGGCCCACGAGCGGTCCCTCAACATCGACTTCCTGCTGGGCTACCTGGCGCAGCTGCTGCCCCGCCGCCCCGACCTCAAGGTCGTCATCACCTCCGCGACGATCGACCCCGAGCGCTTCTCCCGGCACTTCGGCGACGCCCCGATCGTCGAGGTCAGCGGGCGGACGTATCCGGTCGAGGTGCGCTACCGGCCGCTTCTGGAGGAGGACGGCGAGGACTCCGACCGGGACCAGATCACCGCGATCTGCGATGCCGTCGAGGAGCTGATGGGCGAGGGGCGGGGCGACATCCTCGTCTTCCTCTCCGGCGAGCGGGAGATCCGCGACACGGCGGACGCGCTGGAGAAGAAGTACCCCCGCGCCGGAGGCGCTGATTGGCAGCGCACGGAGGTGCTTCCGCTCTACGCCCGCCTCTCCCACGCCGAGCAGCATCGCGTCTTCCAGCCGCACACCGGCCGCAGGATCGTTCTGGCGACCAACGTCGCCGAGACCTCCCTCACCGTCCCGGGCATCAAGTACGTCATCGACCCCGGCTTCGCCCGCATCAGCCGCTACAGCCACCGCACCAAGGTCCAGCGCCTGCCGATCGAGGCGATCTCGCAGGCCAGCGCCAACCAGCGCAAGGGCCGCTGCGGCCGTACCTCCGACGGCATCTGCATCCGCCTGTACTCCGAGGACGACTTCAACGCCCGCCCGGAGTTCACGGACGCGGAGATCCTCCGTACGAACCTCGCCTCCGTGATCCTCCAGATGACCGCGGCCGGCCTCGGCGACATCGAGAAGTTCCCCTTCATCGACCCGCCGGACCACCGCAACATCCGCGACGGCGTGCAGCTGCTGCAGGAGCTGGGCGCCCTCGACCCGGCCCAGAAGGACCCGCGGAAGCGGCTCACGCAGACCGGCCGCAAGCTCGCCCAGCTGCCCGTCGACCCCCGTCTGGCCCGCATGGTCCTGGAGGCCGAGAAGAACGGCTGTGTCCGCGAGGTCATGGTCATAGCCGCCGCGCTGTCCATCCAGGACCCGCGCGAGCGCCCGGCCGACAAGCAGACCCAGGCCGACCAGCAGCATGCCCGCTTCAGGGACGAGACCAGCGACTTCCTCGCCTACCTCAACCTGTGGCGGTACGTCCGCGAACAGCAGCGCGAGCGGGGCTCGTCGTCCTTCCGCCGGATGTGCAAGCAGGAGTACCTGAACTTCCTGCGCATCCGCGAGTGGCAGGACATCTACACCCAGCTGCGCACCGTCGCCAAGCAGATGGGCATCCATCCCAACGAGCAGGACGCCTCCGGCGACAGCATCCATGTCTCGCTCCTCGCCGGTCTGCTCTCGCACATCGGCATGAAGGACGTGAAGGACGGCGCGAAGAACGAGTACCTGGGCGCGCGGAGCGCCAAGTTCGCGATCTTCCCCGGCTCGGCGCTGTTCAAGAAGACGCCCCGCTTCGTCATGTCCGCCGAGCTCGTCGAGACGTCCCGTCTCTGGGCCCGGGTCAACGCGAAGATCGAGCCCGAGTGGGTCGAGCCGCTCGCCGGCCATCTCCTGAAGCGGACGTACAGCGAGCCGCACTGGGAGAAGGACATGGCGGCCGTGATGGCGTTCGAGAAGGTCACGCTGTACGGCGTACCGATCGTCGCCCAGCGGAAGGTGAACTACGGCCGGATCGACCCGGAGGTCTCCCGCGAGCTCTTCATCCGCAACGCCCTGGTGGAGGGCGACTGGCGGACGCACCACAAGTTCTTCTCGGACAACCGCAGGCTTCTCAGCGAGGTCGAGGAGCTGGAGCACCGGGCGCGGCGCCGGGACATCGTGGTCGACGACGAGACGCTGTTCGACTTCTACGACCAGCGGGTTCCGGAACACGTGGTGTCCGGGGCGCACTTCGACTCGTGGTGGAAGCGCAAGCGGCAGGAACAGCCGGACTTCCTGGACTTCGAGCGGGAGATGCTCATCCGGGAGTCGGCGGAGGCGGTCACCAAGGCCGACTATCCGGACTCGTGGCGGCAGGGGCAGCTGAAGTTCCGGGTCACCTACCAGTTCGAGCCGGGCGCGGACGCGGACGGTGTGACCGTCCACATCCCTCTCCAAGTACTCAACCAGGTCACGGACGAGGGCTTCGACTGGCAGATTCCGGGTCTCAGGGAAGAGGTCGTCACGGAGCTGATCCGCTCCCTCCCGAAGCCGATCCGCCGCCACTACGTGCCGGCGCCGAACTTCGCGAAGCGCTTCCTGGACCAGGCGGTGCCGTCGTCCTCCGGTGGCTCGACGCCGCCGCGGGAGCCCCTGACCACGGCGATGGCCCGCGACCTCAAGCGCATGGTCGGCGTTCCCTTCGAGGCGGAGGACTTCGACTGGTCGAAGATCCCCGACCATTTGAAGATCACCTTCCGGATCGTCGACGAGCGGCGCCGCAAGCTCGCCGAGGACAAGGACCTGGAGGCGCTGAAGCTGCGCCTGAAGCCGAAGGCACGCCAGGCCCTCTCCCAGGCTGCCGCGGCGACCGCCGAACGGCAGGGCGGCGAGTCCCTGGAGCGCAAGGGGCTGACGGACTGGACGATCGGCTCGCTCACCCAGGTCTTCGAGACCCGCCGCGCGGGCCAGCCGGTCAAGGCGTACCCCGCGCTGGTCGACGACGGCGACACGGTGTCGGTCCGGCTCTTCGACACCGAGGCGGAGCAGGCGGAGGCGATGTGGAAGGGCACCCGGCGGCTCATCCTGCGCAACATTCCGGTCAACCCCGCGAAGTTCGCTTCCGAAAAGCTCACGAACGCTCAGAAGCTGGCGCTGTCGGCCAATCCGCACGGCTCGATACAGGCCCTGTTCGACGACTGCGCGATGGCGGCGGCGGACAAGCTGATCGGCGACTTCGGCGGGCCTGCGTGGGACGAGGAGTCGTACCGGAAGCTGTACGACAAGGTGCGCGCGGAGATCGTCGACACGACGGTGCGCACGGTCGGGCAGGTGCAGCAGGTCCTCGCCGCCTGGCAGGCCTGTGAGCGCCGCCTGAAGTCCGTGAGCAGCCCCGCGCTGCTGGCGAACCTGACGGACGTACGCAAACAGCTGGACGCCCTCGTGAAGCCCGGCTTCGTGACGTGGGCGGGCCTGCGCCGGCTGCCCGATCTGATGCGCTATCTGGTGGCCGCCGACCGGCGTCTGCAGCAGATGCCGACGGGGGTCCAGCGGGACACCACCCGCATGGAGAAGGTCCATGAGATGCAGGACGAGTACGCCTGGCTCCTGGAGCAGCTCCCGGCGGGCCGGCCGGTGCCGCAGCAGGTCCTGGACATCCGCTGGATGATCGAGGAGCTCCGGGTCAGCTATTTCGCCCACGCGCTGGGCACGGCCTACCCGGTCTCGGACAAGCGGATCGTGAAGGCGATCGACGCCGCCGCTCCGTGACGGATCCCGCACGGAGGGTGAGTTCGACCAGGGGGCTCACCCTCCTGTACAGTCCTTCTCGCAGCACAGCGCAAGACGAAGTGCCGCGAAACCTGGTCCTGTGGAGCAGTTTGGAGTGCTCGCCACCCTGTCAAGGTGGAGGCCGCGGGTTCAAATCCCGTCAGGACCGCAGTAGAGAAGCCCGGATCTTCGGATCCGGGCTTCTTCGCGTTCCCGGCCCGGCCTTCCTGCCCCCGGCCTTCCTGCCCCCGGCCCCTGGCTTCTCGTCTCGCCGGCCTCCGCGCCTCCCCGGCCTTCCCGCCTCCCCGGCAGACTCCCGCCCCGCCGGCCTCTCCCCGCCCCTCCGCCCGGTGCGCTCGCGTTCTCCCGGTGTCCGCATCGCCACCGGCGCCCTTGACGGCGTCACTTTCCCTCGGTACCCCAGAACTCAGGGCACGTTCCCGCGTGGCCTTCCCGGAGGTGGCTCATGGCGGCAGCGGCTAGGCACGAGACGCGGGCACTGCTCCGCGCGCACCTGTCGGCCGCGTCGTCGTACGGGCACCTGACCCGCCACTGCCCCATCTGCCACCGCTTACTGCGGCTCGCCATGGACGGCGCCCCACGGGGCACCCAGGCGCCCGCCGAGACCCTGGACGACGTCCTGGAGGACGCCCTCGAGAACACCCTGGAGGACGCCCTCGAGGACGAGAGTCCCTCGACGGCCTGATCAACGGCTGCGTCGGCAGGCGGAGTTGCCCTGACCCCTCTAGCGCAGAGGAGCGGGCGGCGACAAGGCCACTGGCATGTGACGGGTGTCACCGCATAAGTTTTGGAACCGACCCTACTTACCAGTCGCCTACAACTGGTCAATTTAATATGTGCAATTGCACCACTGTGGAGGATGTCCGCAGGGATGTCCGGAGGGTGCTCCCGGGAACCCACGCACAGCCTCCCCAGACTCCGACAGGGTCGCTCACAGGGCGACCCGATACCGCCCCGCGGCCGCCCATGGGCGGCCGCAAGCGCACAAAAAAGATCGCGCTGGACCCGGCGGAGTCCAGCGCGATCGACGACGTTCCCAGGGGGCGAGGGGCCTGTTGGGGCAGGACCCACGTCGCTTGGAGCTAGGTTCCGGGCGTCCGAACAGGTTGGGGGACCTGCTGTGTTGCCCGGTTATTCAGTTGTTCAGGCCTCGCTGCGCTGCTGCGGGATACCCGCCAGCAGGGCGCGGACCTCTGCCTCGCGGTAACGGCGATGTCCGCCGAGCGTGCGGATCGACGTGAGCTTGCCGGCCTTCGCCCACCGCGTGACCGTCTTGGGGTCGACGCGGAACATGGTGGCGACCTCAGCCGGGGTCAGCAGCGGCTCAGCATCAGGGGTGCGAGCGGTCATGAGCGGCCTCCTCGGGAGAACCGAACCTTCTCGGTTCTTTCCTCTAAATTCTGCACCTTGACCCGCGTTGCCCGAAATGGCGGACGCGAGTCGAGTCGGTTATAGGACGAACGGCTTGTCCTCGGCACTACAACTACACCATCTGTCCAGCCGCGTCGGCCAAACCGATGGAATTGCCCCCCAGGTGTTCATCGGCGACGGAAGCCGATGGACCATGCCATAGCGGACAGTCACGCCACTGTGACGATCAGTCACAGTGGCGCTCAGGAGTCACCAGACCCCCCAAAGCGTGCAATGCTGAGATTCCCCCCACCATGGAACATAAGTAGGCGGATGGAGTCCTCCCCGGACTCCTTGTCCTATTTTGGCACGAGGAGGGGCAAGAGACGCAAGGGCCGCGTACGTGCGGTCCGTCACCCTTGCGACATAAGCACGTATGGGGACCTACATCCCGTCAGTTCCGTGAAGTGCGGATGACCGTACGCTGTTCGACCCATTTCGGCCGTGACGCAGGTCACTTATGAAAGCGCTGTCGCCTCTGTCACATCGTCAGTTCACAGGATGCACGATGCCGTCAGTTGGCCGAGCGCCGGTCCCGGACCGCCCGCCACCGCTCCACGAGCCGCGCGTACGCCTCGCCCGCGGCGGCCCCGTCGCCCGTCCGCAGGGCCTCGATGCCCTCGGCCACGTCCGCCGCCGAGTGGTCGTCCTCCAGATGACCGGCCGGGAGGGTGTGGACGAGGCCGCCGTAGTCCAGTTCCACCAGCGAACGCGGATGGAACTCCTCCAGCCAGCGCCCCACGTCCAGCAGCCCGTCGATCAGCGGCCCCTCGTCCATGGCCTCCCTGAGCGCGCGCAGCCCCCGGGCCACCCGGCGCCGCGCCTGCACCATCGGCGTGCGGTACCGCAGCACGGGCGCCATCTCGGCGGTCCCCTTCTCGTACACCCGCTCCTCGTCGGAGACCAGCACGAACCAGTCCATCGGCACCTGCCAGGTCGCCGAGCGGATCCAGGGACGCGCGTCGGGGTTGCGCTCCCGCCAGCGCTCGTAGTCCTTCGCCGCCTGGAGCCGTACGACCTCGGGGAGCACCGCCTCCAGGACCGGCCGGGGCAGCTCGTCGCCCAGCTCCGCCAGGGCCTGCCAGCCGCGCAGCCGGGTCCGCCACGGGCACACGTGCAGGACCCCGTCCACCTCGGCCACGAACGCCTCGCCGCTCTCGTGCACCGGCACCGCGACCGGCGGGGTGGGCAGCAGGTCGGCCAGGGAGCGGCGCAGCTCGTCCTGGTAGGAGGGGCGGTCGGGGCGGCGGGCGTAGCGCGTCCAGTGGGTGCGCTCGGGCTCGGGGAAGGCGGCCAGCGGCTCGTACACGCGCAGATACGACGCGTAGGGAACGATCACCGAGGACACCTTGGGCACGCCTGCTCCCTCCCCCGCCCACCGGCCGGGAAACCTGGTCGTCCCCGCGCCCGGCGACGCGGGAAATGCCTGCCGATCGTCGCACGCGTGTACTCCGGGAGGAGGTGATCCGGCGTTCCGGAGGAAGTGATCCCGAGCGGTACGCCTTCGGCGGGCCCCGCAGGCTCTACCCTCGTCCCACAGGCCCCGCCACCCCTTGGGCGCCTGCGTCCGAACCGCCGCCAGTTACCCAGGAGTCACCACCGTGACCGACGTAGACAACGGCGTCCTGCACACCCTGTTCCAGTCGGAGCAAGGGGGTCACGAGCAAGTCGTGCTCTGCCAGGACCGCAAGACCGGCCTCAAGGCCGTCATCGCCCTGCACTCCACCGCGCTGGGGCCCGCCCTCGGCGGAACCCGCTTCTACCCGTACGCGACCGAGGCGGAGGCCGTCGCCGACGCGCTGAACCTCGCGCGCGGGATGTCGTACAAGAACGCCATGGCCGGGCTGGACCACGGCGGCGGGAAGGCCGTGATCATCGGGAACCCCGACACGATCAAGACCGAACAGCTGCTGCTCGCCTACGGCCGCTTCGTGGCCTCGCTGGGCGGCCGGTACGTGACCGCCTGCGACGTCGGCACCTACGTCGCCGACATGGACGTGGTGGCCCGTGAGTGCCGCTGGACGACCGGCCGCTCCCCCGAGAACGGGGGCGCCGGCGACTCCTCCGTGCTGACCGCCTTCGGCGTCTACCAGGGCATGCGGGCCTCCGCCCAGCACACCTGGGGCGACCCCTCGCTGCGCGGCCGCCGGGTGGGCATCGCGGGCGTCGGCAAGGTCGGCCACCACCTGGTGGACCACCTGCGGGCCGAGGGTGCCGAGGTCGTCGTCACGGACGTCCGCGAGGACGCCGTGCGCCGCATCCTCGACCGGCACCCGCAGGGCGTGTCGGCCGTCCCCGACACCGAGACGCTGATCCGGGTGGAGGGGCTCGACATCTACGCCCCCTGCGCCCTCGGCGGAGCCCTGAACGACGACTCGGTGCCCGTGCTGACGGCGTCGGTCGTGTGCGGTGCGGCCAACAACCAGCTGGCCCACCCCGGTGTCGAGAAGGACCTCGCCGACCGCGGGATCCTCTACGCGCCGGACTACGTGGTGAACGCCGGCGGGGTCATCCAGGTCGCCGACGAACTGCACGGCTTCGACTTCGACCGGTGCAAGGCGAAGGCGTCGAAGATCTTCGACACCACGCTCGCGATCTTCGCACGTGCGAAGGAAGACGGGATTCCGCCGGCCGCGGCGGCGGACCGGATCGCGGAACAGCGGATGGACGAGGCGGCCCAGGCGCGCGGATGGTGACGTTCCGCTAGCGGTCCGCGGGAGGCGTCCCGAGGGTTTGGCCGGTACCGCCGGGTGGAAAGTTAGAGAGAACTCTCACTCTTCCCGGCGGGTCGGCCGCCAATAAGTGGTTAAAATCGCCACTGACCAGCGAGGACGGGGCGTCTCACAGGTTCTGCGCACACGCGCGTGCTACGGGCGACGTACCGTACGGGCGTGGGCTCAGGTACCGTGGGAGCCCTACGGCGGGCTCTCCGAGGAGAGACCGTTCTGGATCATGAACGCGTGTCAACCTGGGGCCAGCGAGCCCCGTCGTTGAGGGGGTCGAGCCATGGGGCGCGGCCGGGCCAAGGCCAAGCAAGCGAAGGTCGCCCGCCAGCTGAAGTACAACAGCGGCGGGACGGATCTCTCACGCCTGGCCGAAGAGCTGGGCGCATCGCCATCGAACATGCCGCCGAATGGCGAACCGTTCGAGGACGATGAGCAGGACGACGACCCGTACGCACGGTACGCCGAGCTGTACGGGGACGACGACGAGGACGACGAAGAGGACTCCTCTCACCAACACCGTCGCGGCGCTTGACCTCGCTTTGAGCACTCACCCGGTCGGTGACTTCGGTCACCGACCGGGTCTTGTGCTGTGCGCGGGGCGCGCGGCCGGCTGTCAGGCGTAGTCGCCGACCAGCTCCGCGCCCGTGGTGTGCTCGCCGCGCTCGGTGATCTCGCCGGCGACCCAGGCCTCGACACCGCGGTCGGCCAGGGTGGCCAGGGCGACGTCGGCCGACTCCTCGGGCACGATCGCGATCATGCCGACGCCCATGTTCAGCGTCTTCTCCAGCTCCAGGCGCTCGACCGAGCCGGTCCTGCCGACGAGGTCGAAGACGGGGGCCGGGGTCCAGGTGGAGCGGTCGACGATCGCGTGCAGTCCGTCGGGGATGACACGGGCCAGGTTGGCCGCGAGTCCACCGCCGGTGATGTGCGAGAAGGCGTGCACGTCGGTCGTGCGGGTGAGGGCCAGGCAGTCCAGCGAGTAGATCTTGGTGGGCTCCAGGAGCTCCTCGCCGAGCGTGCGGCCGAGTTCGTCGATCCGCGCCTCGAGGGAGAGGCCCGCCTGGTTCAGCAGGACGTGCCGGACCAGCGAGTACCCGTTCGAGTGAAGCCCGGAGGCCGCCATGGCGATCACCGCGTCACCCGTGCGGATACGATCCGCGCCGAGCAGCCGGTCGGCCTCCACGACGCCCGTACCGGCGCCGGCCACGTCGAAGTCGTCCTCACCGAGCAGGCCCGGGTGCTCGGCCGTCTCACCGCCGACCAGGGCGCAGCCGGCCAGCACACAGCCCTCGGCGATGCCCTTGACGATGGCGGCGACACGCTCGGGATGCACCTTGCCGACACAGATGTAGTCGGTCATGAACAGCGGCTCGGCACCGCACACCACGATGTCGTCCATGACCATGGCGACCAGGTCGTGGCCGATCGTGTCGTAGACGCCGAGCTGACGGGCGATGTCGACCTTCGTGCCGACGCCGTCCGTGGCGGAGGCGAGCAGGGGGCGCTCGTAGCGCTTGAGGGCGGAGGCGTCGAAGAGGCCGGCGAAACCGCCGAGGCCGCCGAGGACCTCGGGGCGCTGCGTCTTCTTCACCCACTCCTTCATCAGCTCGACGGCGCGGTCGCCCGCCTCGATGTCGACGCCCGCGGCTGCGTAGCTGGCACCAGTTGTCTCAGACATGGCTAGTGAGAACCTTCGTGTCGTACGGCAGTTGTTACGGGCCGTCTACGGGCGGCGAATGGCGTCGGCGGCGGCCGTGGCGGCCGGGCCGGCGGCCAGCTCCGTCTCCAGCAGCTGCTTGCCGAGCAGCTCGGGGTCGGGGAGCTCCATCGGGTACTCGCCGTCGAAGCAGGCGCGGCAGAGGTTCGGCTTGGCGATCGTGGTCGCCTCGATCATGCCGTCGATGGAGATGTACGCCAGGGAGTCGGCGCCGAGCGAGGTGCCGATCTCGTCGATGGTCATGCCGTTGGCGATGAGCTCCGCGCGCGTGGCGAAGTCGATGCCGAAGAAGCAGGGCCACTTGACGGGCGGGGAGGAGATCCGGATGTGGACCTCGGCGGCGCCGGCCTCGCGCAGCATCCGCACCAGCGCCCGCTGGGTGTTGCCGCGCACGATCGAGTCGTCGACGACGACCAGGCGCTTGCCCTTGATGACTTCCTTGAGCGGGTTCAGCTTCAGGCGGATGCCGAGCTGGCGGATGGTCTGCGAGGGCTGGATGAACGTACGGCCGACGTACGCGTTCTTCACGAGACCCGCGCCGAAGGGGATGCCCGAGGCCTCCGCGTAGCCGATGGCGGCCGGGGTGCCGGACTCCGGGGTCGCTATGACCAGGTCGGCCTCGACGGGGGCTTCCTTGGCGAGCCGGCGGCCCATCTCCACCCGGGAGAGGTACACGTTCCGGCCGGCGATGTCGGTGTCGGGGCGGGCCAGGTACACGTACTCGAAGACACAGCCCTTGGGCTTCGCTTCCGCGAATCGAGATGTACGGAGGCCGTTCTCGTCGATCGCCACGAACTCGCCCGGCTCGATCTCGCGGACGAAGCTGGCGCCCGTGATGTCGAGGGCGGCGGTCTCGGAGGCGACGACCCAGCCGCGCTCCAGCCGGCCGAGGACCAGCGGGCGGATGCCCTGCGGGTCGCGGCCCGCGTAGAGGGTGTGCTCGTCCATGAAGACGAGCGAGAAGGCGCCCTTGACCTGCGGGAGGATCTGGTGGGCGGCCTCCTCGATGGTCAGCGGCTTGCCGTCCTCGTCGACCTGGGCCGCGAGGAGCGCGGTGAGCAGGTCGGTGTCGTTGGTCGCCGCGACGCGCGGAGAGCGGCCTTCCTGCTTGGGCAGGTCGGCGACCATCTCGGCGAGCTGGGCGGTGTTGACGAGGTTGCCGTTGTGGCCGAGCGCGATCGAACCGTGCGCGGTGGCGCGGAACGTCGGCTGGGCGTTCTCCCACACGGAGGCGCCGGTGGTCGAGTAGCGGGCGTGTCCGACCGCGATGTGACCCTGGAGCGAACCGAGCGAGGTCTCGTCGAAGACCTGGGAGACGAGGCCCATGTCCTTGAAGACGAGGATCTGGGAGCCGTTGCTGACCGCGATTCCCGCGGATTCCTGACCCCGATGCTGGAGGGCGTAGAGCCCGAAGTATGTGAGCTTGGCGACCTCTTCACCGGGAGCCCAGACCCCGAAGACGCCGCAAGCGTCCTGGGGGCCCTTCTCGCCGGGGAGCAGATCATGACTGAGTCGACCGTCACCACGTGGCACACCACCGAGTGTAGGCGAGATCGACCACTGGTCCGAATTGGGGATACCTGCCGGTAACTGGATCTTCGTCGGCTCCACCCGCCCATGATCGACTTGTTTGTGCAGGTCAGAGGCGTTGTACGGCGATCCCGTGGGACGCGGGGCGGCCACCGGGGCGGGCCCGTGTGGTCGCGTTCCGTATGCACGAGTGAGGTGTCGCACATCATTCGGCACGCCCGGGGTCAGGACAGCAGCGGCAGGAGCGCTCCCAGGTCGGCCCGATCGCCGCTCGCGCTCACCTGCGCCGCCGCCACCGCCTCGGCCCACGTCAGCCGTCCGGTCGCCAGCCGGATCCAGGTCAGCGGGTCGGTCTCGACGACGTTCGGCGGGGTGCCACGGGTGTGCCGGGGGCCTTCGACGCACTGCACGACGGCGTACGGCGGGACGCGCACCTCGGTCGCGCCGCCGGGCGCCTTCTCCGCGAGGGCGTCCGCGAGGAGGCGGGTGGCGCAGGCGAGGGCCTGCCGGTCGAGCGGGACGGCGAGACCGGGCACGGCCGCGTTGAGGTCGTCGGTGTGGACGACGAGTTCGACGGCGCGGGTGACCAGGTAGTCGGCGAGGGGCAGCGCGCCCGCGTTGGTCTCCAGCAGGCGGCTCCCGGGGTGGGTGTCGAGCTGCTCGACGAGCCGGCGCGCGATGCCGGCGAGGTAGGCGTCCAGGTCGGGGTGCTCCTCGGCCAGCCGCCGGGTGAAGTCGTCGATGGCCGAGGAACTGGCGGCGGTCGCGAACGGCCAGTCCAGGAGCACGGCGTCCCGCTTCGGCGGCTCCGGCCGGGCGAGGGAACGCTCGATGGCGGTGAGGGCCATCCCGATGTGCGCGACGAGCTCCCGCACGGTCCACCGCCCGAGCCGCGTCGGCAGCGCGAGCTGCTCGGGGGTGAGGCCGGAGACCGCCTCCCGTACGTTCCCGAACTGGGCCAGCACCGCTGCCCGGGTCCTGGCGGGGTCGTAGGCACGTGTGCGCTTCTTGGCCGGAGGCATGGGCGTGAGACTAACCCTCCGCGCATGCGGCCGGACGCGATCAGGCCTTCCGACCGCTGCTCCCCGTGCCGGCCCGGCCTCCTCCTCGGCGCCGGGACCCGCGGCGCGGATGCGGGGCCCGGTGCGGACCGGCGGCGCCGGTGCGGGACCCCGTGCGGATCCGCGGCACCGACGCGGGACCCCGTGCAGATCTGCGGCGGGAACGGCGAAGGCCCCGGCCGGCTGGGCGGTCGGGGCCTTCGCTGTCGTACGGACACGCGCGGGGACCGGCGGGCGGTCCCTCGCCGGCGCCTACGCGAGCAGCGCCGGGATCGTCTCCTCGTGGGCCGTGCGCAGCTCCTCCAGGGAGAGCGCGAACTCACCCTGGACGTCCACGGTGTCGCCGTCGACGACACCGATGCGGGTGACCGGGAGGCCCCGGGCGCCGCACATGTCGTTGAAGCGGACCTCTTCCGAGCGCGGGACGGCGACGACGGCGCGGCCGGCCGACTCGGAGAAGAGGAAGGTGAACGCGTCGAGCCCGTCCGGTACGACCAGACGCGCGCCCTTGCCGCCGAGCAGCGCCGACTCGACGACCGCCTGGATCAGACCGCCGTCGGACAGGTCGTGCGCGGAGTCGATCATGCCGTCGCGGGAGGCGGAGATCAGGATCTCGGCGAGCAGCCGCTCGCGCTCCAGGTCGACCTTGGGCGGCAGGCCGCCGAGGTGGTCGTGGACGATCTGCGACCAGGCCGAGCCGCCGAACTCCTCACGGGTGTCGCCGAGGAGGTAGAGCAGCTGGCCCTCCTCCTGGAAGGCGACCGGCGTGCGGCGCGCGACGTCGTCGATCACGCCGAGGACGGCGACCACCGGGGTGGGGTGGATGGCCACCTCGCCCGTCTGGTTGTAGAGCGAGACGTTGCCGCCGGTCACCGGCGTGCCCAGCTGCTGACAGGCGTCGGCGAGACCGCGCACGGCCTCCGCGAACTGCCACATGACGGCCGGGTCCTCGGGCGAGCCGAAGTTCAGGCAGTCGGAGACGGCGAGCGGCTTGGCGCCGGTCGTGGCGACGTTGCGGTACGCCTCGGCGAGCGCCAGCTGGGCGCCGTGGTACGGGTCGAGCTTGGCGTACCGGCCGTTGCCGTCGGTCGCGATGGCGACACCGAGGCCGGACTCCTCGTCGATCCGGATCATCCCGGAGTCCTCGGGCTGGGCGAGGACGGTGTTGCCCTGGACGAAGTGGTCGTACTGGGACGTGATCCACTTCTTCGAGGCCTGGTTGGGCGAGCTGACGAGCTTGAGGACCTGGTCCTTCAGCTCCTCGCTGGTCCGCGGCCGCGGCAGCTTGTTCGCGTCGTCCGCCTGGAGGGCGTCCTGCCACGCGGGGCGGGCGTACGGGCGCTCGTAGACCGGGCCGTCGTGCGCGACCGTGCGCGGGTCGACGTCGACGATCTTGCCGCCGTGCCAGAAGATCTCCAGGCGGTCGCCGTCGGTCACCTCACCGATGACGGTGGCGATGACGTCCCACTTGTCGCAGATCTCCAGGAAGCGGTCGACCTTCTCCGGCTCGACGACCGCGCACATGCGCTCCTGCGACTCGCTCATGAGGATTTCCTCGGGCGAGAGCGTCGAGTCCCGCAGCGGGACGTCGTCCAGGGTGACGCGCATGCCGCCGGAGCCGTTGGAGGCCAGCTCGGACGTGGCGCAGGACAGGCCGGCCGCGCCGAGGTCCTGGATGCCGACGACCAGCTTCTCCTTGAAGGCCTCCAGGGTGCACTCGATGAGCAGCTTCTCCTGGAAGGGGTCGCCCACCTGGACGGCGGGGCGCTTCGAGGGCTTGGCGTCGTCGAAGGTCTCGGAGGCCAGGATCGACGCGCCGCCGATGCCGTCGCCGCCGGTGCGAGCCCCGTAGAGGATGACCTTGTTGCCCGCGCCGGAGGCCTTCGCGAGGTGGATGTCCTCGTGCCGCATCACGCCGATGGCACCGGCGTTGACCAGCGGGTTGCCCTGGTAGCAGGCGTCGAAGACGACCTCGCCGCCGATGTTGGGCAGGCCCAGGCAGTTGCCGTAGCCGCCGATGCCGGCGACGACGCCCGGCAGGACGCGCTTGGTGTCGGGGTGGTCGGCGGCGCCGAAGCGCAGCGGGTCGACGACCGCGACCGGGCGCGCGCCCATCGCGATGATGTCGCGGACGATGCCGCCCACGCCCGTGGCCGCGCCCTGGTAGGGCTCGACGTACGAGGGGTGGTTGTGCGACTCGACCTTGAAGGTGACCGCGTAGCCCTGGCCGACGTCCACGACACCGGCGTTCTCACCGATGCCGACGAGCAGCGCGTCGGACTGCGGGGCCTTCTCGCCGAACTGGCGCAGGTGCACCTTCGACGACTTGTACGAGCAGTGCTCGGACCACATGACGGAGTACATGGCGAGCTCGGCACCGGTCGGGCGGCGGCCGAGGATCTCCACCACCCGCTCGTACTCGTCCTTCTTCAGGCCGAGTTCGGCCCAGGGCAGCTCGACGTCGGGGGTCGCGGCCGCGTGCTCGACCGTGTCCAGAGGCGTCCGGCTCATGCGTTGACCAGCTTCTTGAGGATCGAGGTGAAGAACGGGAGACCGTCGGTGCGGCCCGACCCGATGAGGGGCTCGACGGCGTGCTCCGGGTGCGGCATGAGGCCTACGACGTTGCCGGCCTCGTTGGTGATGCCGGCGATGTCGTTGAGCGAGCCGTTGGGGTTGAAGTCGAGGTACCGGAAGGTCACACGGCCCTCCGCCTCCAGCTTGTCCAGCGTGTACCGGTCGGCGACGTACCGGCCGTCCATGTTCTTCAGCGGGATGTGGATCTCCTGGCCGGACTCGTAGTCGACGGTCCAGGCGGTGTCCGCGTTCTCCACCCGCAGCTTCTGGTCGCGGCAGATGAAGTGGAGGTGGTCGTTGCCGAGCATCCCGCCGGGGAGCAGATGGGCCTCGGTGAGGATCTGGAAGCCGTTGCAGATGCCGAGGACCGGCAGCCCGGCCTTCGCCTGCTCGATGACGGTCTCCATCACCGGCGAGAAGCGGGAGATGGCTCCGGCGCGCAGATAGTCGCCGTACGAGAAACCGCCGGGCAGAACCACCGCGTCGACCTGGTGGAGGTTCTTGTCCTTGTGCCAGAGCGCGACCGGCTCCGCGCCCGCGAGGCGGATCGCGCGCTGCGTGTCCCGGTCGTCGAGGCTGCCCGGAAAAGTGACGACGCCAATACGAGCGGTCACTTCGCGGCCTCCGCGACTTCCTCCACCTTGACGGTGAAGTCCTCGATCACGGTGTTGGCGAGGAAGGATTCCGCAAGATCGTGGATGCGGGCGAGGGCGGCCTCGTCGACCGGGCCCTCAACTTCCAGTTCGAATCGCTTTCCCTGACGTACGTCGGAGATGCCCTCGAAACCCAGACGCGGCAGTGCGCGCTGCACCGCCTGGCCCTGGGGGTCGAGGATCTCCGGCTTGAGCATGACGTCGACTACGACGCGTGCCACTGGCACTCCCGGTGGTGTGGTGCTGAGCAGGTTCCTGCAGGTGTCTCCGACAGGCACCTTCAGACTACCCGTACAAAATTTCTACGCGGGTAGAGTTGTAGGAATCTACGTGAGCGCCATCACGATCAGGTATCGGACCTGTGCCTTCACGAAAAGTTCAGGGAAAGATCCGGGGTACCTGCGTGTTCCCTATTGCCCTGGGACACGCGGGGAGATTTAGTCGGGCTTCACATTCGATTGCCGGGCACTGTACAAATGAAATGGCAATAGCCGATACTTTGCCCCATAACTGGCGGACAGTCGACATCTCCGTGACGTCTTGGCACGTCACCGCAGAGCTGTCGCACGAAGGGACCGATATTCGTGGCGCAGAAGGTCGTGGTCACTCTCTTTGACGACATCGACGGCTCGGAAGCGGCGGAAACGATCGCCTTCGGACTCGACGGCAAGTCGTACGAGATCGACCTGAATGAAGCCAATGCCAAGAAACTGCGTAAGGCGCTGGCGCCCTACGTGGAGGCCGGCCGCAAGCGGTCGAAGTCCGGCAAGGCGTACAAGCAGACGGAGGTCGCGCCCGACCCGGCGGCCGTGCGGGCCTGGGCCCAGGCCAACAAGATGGACGTGCCCGCGCGCGGACGCATCCCCAAGAAGGTCTACGAGGCGTTCGCCGAGGCGCAGTGACCCACCCCGTCCCGGCACCCCCCGGGGTCCGTCAGCGGGCCCCGGGGACAACCGACTTGCGTTACCCCCCACATCGTCGGCTAATGTCTGGGGCACGCCGCCGGGCAGGGCCGAAAAGCCCAGCTCACGGAGGCCACGCGGGTGTAGTTCAGTAGTAGAACATCCCCCTTCCAGGGGGAAGGCGCAGTGTGCGATCCCTGTCACCCGCTCTGCACCGCCGTCCGGACCACGCTTGTGGATCAGGTAGGCTGGTGCTCGCGCCGATCGGTGAAAGCCGGTCGGAGGCAATGCGGACGTAGCTCAGTTGGTAGAGCGCAACCTTGCCAAGGTTGAGGTCGCGAGTTCGAGCCTCGTCGTCCGCTCTGAATCAAGCCCCCCGGCTTCAACCGGGGGGCTTTTTCATGCGCCTGACGTCTCCCCGTCTGACATTTGTCATGGGGAGTCATGACACCTCGCACTGCCGCCGGACTCCGTCCGCGGGGAGGCTTGAGGCATGGACACGAATGGACACGTGATCGAGGTCACCGACCTCCGGCGTGTGTACGGGGGCGGGTTCGAGGCGGTCCGCGGCATCTCCTTCCACGTCGGCCGCGGTGAGATCTTCGCGCTGCTCGGTACCAACGGCGCCGGCAAGACATCGACCGTCGAACTGCTGGAGGGCCTCGCACGCCCCGACGGCGGACGCATCAGCGTCCTCGGCCACGACCCGTACACCGAGCGGGCCGCCGTCCGGCCGCGCACCGGGGTGATGCTGCAGGAAGGCGGCTTCCCTTCCGAGCTGACCGTCGCGGAGACGGCGCGGATGTGGGGCGGCTGCGTGAGCGGCGCCCGCCCCGTCGGGGAGGCGCTGACCCTGGTCGGGCTCGCCGGCCGGGCGGACGTGCGGGTCAAGCAGCTCTCGGGGGGCGAGCGGCGCCGCCTCGACCTGGCGCTCGCCCTGCTCGGCGACCCCGAGGTGCTGTTCCTCGACGAGCCGACGACCGGCCTGGACGCCGAGGGCCGCCGCGACACCTGGGACCTGGTCCGCACCCTGCGCGACTCGGGTACGACGGTGCTGCTGACCACGCACTACCTGGAAGAGGCGGAACACCTCGCCGACCGGCTGGCCATCCTGCACGAGGGGCGCATCGCGGCCGCCGGGACACCCGGTGAGGTGACCGCGGCCCAGCCGTCCCGGATCACCTTCGAGCTGCCCGAGGGGTACTTCGTCGGCGACCTGCCTCCGCTGGGCGAGCTGGGCGTGTGCGGTCACGAGGTCGACGGGCGCGTGGTCCGCCTGCGCACACGGGAGTTGCAGCGGGCGGCCACCGGGCTGCTGGTGTGGGCCGAGGGCGCGCGGGTCGAGCTGCGGGGACTGGACGTGCGGTCGGCCTCGCTGGAAGAGGCGTTCCTGGGGATAGCCCGGGACGCGTCGGAGGGTGCGGCAGCCCAGGAGGTCGCCGTATGAGTGGCAGCACGGTCAAGGGGACGACGACCACTCCGGCGAGCCGTATGGCCGCGCTCGGGCGGGCCGAGCTGACCCTGCTGGGACGCAGCAAGAGCACGCTCGTCGCGGCGGTGCTGGTGCCGCTCGCGCTGCCCTTCAGCCTCGCGTCGGTGGTCGACGACATGGAGGTGGAGGACGTCGGCCTCACCACCGGCCTGGTGCTGCTGCCCGCGGCGATCGGCTTCTCCCTGCTGTTCGGGGTGTACTCGGCGCTGGCCGCCATCTACACCGCCCGGCGCGAGGAGCTGGTCCTGAAGCGGCTGCGCACCGGGGAGTTGCGGGACGCCGAGATCCTGGGCGGCTCCGCGCTGCCGGTCCTGGCGACCGGGCTGGTGCAGTCCCTGGTGCTGGTGATCGGCTCCACGGCACTGCTGGACATCCCCCTGCCCGAGGCGCCCCATCTCGCCGTCCTGGGGCTGCTGTTGGGCCTGGTGATGTGCGCGGCGCTGGGGGCGGTCACGGCGGCCGTGACCCGCACCGTGGAGAGCGCCCAGGTGACCACCATGCCGATGGTGCTGATCTCGATGGTCGGCTCCGGGGTGACCGTCCCGCTGGAGTTCCTGCCCGACAAGGCCGCCTCGGTCTGCGAACTGCTGCCGCTGTCCCCGGTGATCACCCTGATACGCGGCGGCTGGACCGGCGATCTCTCCGCCTACGAGGCCCTGGGCGCGCTCGCCACCGCGCTGGCCTGGACCGTACTGGCGGTGTTTGCTGTAGGGCGATGGTTCCGGTGGGAGCCCCGGCGCTGACCTGCCGGGGGGACGGGGGAGACACGGGGATGCGCAGGCCAGGAGGCTGGTGGCGGCGGAAGAGCACACCGGCGAAGGTCGAGACCTACACACGGTGGTCGTTCCACTTCTTCGCGCTGGCCGAGTTCACGGCGGTGGGGCTGCCGTTCACGGGGGCGGCGCTGTGGACCGGGGCCGGGCTGTGGCTGCCGCCGATGATGCTCGTGCACTGCACGCTCTGTGCCGCGACGGCGTCGCGGGCGCTGGACTGGACACTGGGGCGGCGTCCCCAGCCGGTCCGGCTGCTGTGGGCACTCGCGGCCGTCACCGCGGGGGTCGCCGTCGTAGCGATCTGGATCGCGGAGCACGGCCCGGACCGTGAAGGCGTGGGCTCCGCCGCGGGGGTGGTGTTCGGGGTCTCCCTGATCTTCGCGGCGGGCGTCACCGCGCTCGGTGTCCGCAAACGGCACCGGGTGTTCGCCGTCGTCAACGGCTTCGCGGCGGGGGCCGGCGCCGTGGCGTTCCCCATCAGCGGGGACGGCTTCGCCACGCTCGTCGCGATGGCGTCGGTGCTGATCGGCGGCGCGTTCCTCGCCTTCACCTCCGTCTTCTCGGTCTGGCTGTTGAACGCCGTCTACGAGCTCGACGAGGCCCGTGAGACCCGTGCGCGGCTCGCCGTCGCCGAGGAGCGGCTGCGGTTCGGACGGGATCTGCACGACGTGATGGGGCGCAATCTGGCGGTCATCGCCCTCAAGAGCGAACTTGCGGTCCAGTTGGCCCGGCGCGGGCGGCCGGAGGCCGTGGAGCAGATGATCGAGGTGCAGCGGTTGGCGCAGGAGTCGCAGCGGGAGGTGCGCGAGGTCGTACGGGGGTACCGGGAGGCCGACCTGGGGGTCGAACTCGCCGGTGCGCAAGGGGTGCTGACGGCTGCGGGGATAGCCTGCGAGGTGCGGGGCGAGGCCGACGGGCTGCCCGATGAGGTGCAGTCGGCGCTCGGCTGGGTGGTGCGGGAGACGACGACGAACGTCCTGCGGCACGGGGACGCCGGGCGGTGCTCCGTGGGACTGCGGGTGACGGAGGGGCGGGTGGTGCTGACGGTGGAGAACGACGGGGCGGTGGCCGAAAGAGACGGTGGCGGCGGGTCGGGACTCGCGGGTCTGCGGGAGCGGCTGCGGCAGGTCGACGGGACGCTGGAAGCCGGGTTCGTGGGGGCGGGTGTGTTCCGGGTGGTGGCGGAGGTGCCGCTGGGCGGGAAGGGCCTGGAGAGCAAGGCCGACGACCCACCGAAGGAGACGAGTGCTGTGAGTGAGGTCACGTCATGACGGTGCGGGTGCTGCTCGCCGACGACGAGCACCTCATCCGGGGCGCGCTGGCCGCGCTGCTCTCGCTGGAGGACGACCTGGTGATCGTCGCCGAGGCGGCCACCGGGCCGGAGGCGCTGGCGATGGCGCGGGCGCACGAGCCGGACGTGGCCGTGCTGGATCTCCAGATGCCGGGCGCGGACGGTGTGAAGGTCGCCACATCCCTGCGGGCGGAGCTGCCCGGCTGCCGGGTGCTGATCGTCACCAGCCACGGCCGGCCGGGGCATCTGAAGCGGGCGCTCGCGGCGGGTGTGCGCGGGTTCGTCCCGAAGACGGTGAGCGCCCAGCGGCTCGCGGAGATCATCCGTACCGTGCACTCCGGAAACCGTTACGTCGATCCGGAGTTGGCGGCCGACGCGATCGCGGCCGGGGACTCGCCGCTGACCTCGCGGGAGGCCGAGGTGCTCGAACTCGCCGCCGACGGGGCGCCCGTCACGGAGATCGCCGAGCGGGCCGCGCTGTCACCGGGCACCGTGCGGAACTACCTGTCGTCGGCCCTCTCCAAACTCGGGGCGGAGAACCGGCACGCGGCGGTGCGTCTCGCACGCGAGCGGGGTTGGGTATAGTTGGCCTCGCGCCACGGCGCACTGCGGACGTAGCTCAGTTGGTAGAGCGCAACCTTGCCAAGGTTGAGGTCGCGAGTTCGAGCCTCGTCGTCCGCTCCAGTCGAGAACCCCGGTCCTTGTGACCGGGGTTTTCTCGTGCCCCCGGTTTCCCGGGGGCCCCACCCGTTGCTCCCTTACGACCAGCTGGTGCCGGTGAGGCGTTCGTACGCCTCGATGTACTTGGCGCGGGTCGCGTCGACGATCTGCTGGGGCAGCGGCGGCGGAGGCTGCTCGCTCTTGCGGTCCCAGCCGGACTCGGGCGAGGTGAGCCAGTCGCGGACGAACTGCTTGTCGTACGACGGCTGGGCGCGGCCCGGCTGCCACTGGTCGGCCGGCCAGAAGCGGGAGGAGTCCGGGGTGAGGACCTCGTCGGCGACCACGAGGGTGTCGCCGTCGAAGCCGAACTCGAACTTGGTGTCGGCGAGGATGATGCCCCGCTCGCGGGCGATGTCGCGGGCGCGGCCGTAGACGGCGAGGGTGGCCTGGCGCAGCTGTGCGGCGGTGTCGGCGCCGACCTGGCGGGCGACCTCCTCGTAGGAGACGTTCTCGTCGTGCTCACCGACGGCGGCCTTGGTGGCCGGGGTGAAGATCGGGGCGGGGAGTTCGCTGCCGTCGGTCAGGCCCTCGGGGAGGGCGAGGCCGCAGACCGTGCGGGACTGGTTGTACTCGACGAGGCCGGAGCCGGTGAGGTAGCCGCGGGCCACGCACTCGACCGGGACCATCTGCAGGGACTTGCAGATCAGGGTGCGGCCGGCCCAGTCGGCGGGGGCGCCGGCAGGCAGTTCCGTGCTGAGGACGTGGTGGGGGACCAGATCGGCGAGCTGGTCGAACCACCACAGGGACAGCTGGGTGAGGACCCGGCCCTTGTCGGGGATCTCGGTCGGCAGCACCCAGTCGTACGCGGACGTACGGTCGCTGGCGACCATCACGAGGTCGCCCGCCTCGTTCCGGTACAGCTCGCGCACCTTGCCGGTGTGCAGATGCACCAGGCCCGGCACCTGAAGGGGCTCGGGCTTTTCTACGAATCCGGACACGGTTCCTCCCCGTGGTTCTGTCCTAGTGGCTTGATTGTCCCGTACACCGGGATCGATCAAGGACAGAGGGTCGGGCGGGTCGGCGCGGGGTGGGTCAGCAGCGCTTGCAGATGTGGTCCAGGAGGTTGGCCGTGGCGCGCTGGATGCGGTGATCGACATGGCCGGGGCGGTCCAGGGCGGGGGACCAGGCGAAGGTGCCGGAGGCGAAGACCAGGGCGCCGGAGGGGGCGCGGTAGAGGGAGGTCTCCTGGTGGCGCAGGACGCCCTCGCTGTCGGTGTAGGGGGAGTGGGCGAGGAGGATGCGCTCCTCGTGCGGCGGGAGCGGGGTGCGCGGGAAGTAGCGGTCGGCCTCGCCCGCGACCAGGCCCTCGATGCCCTCGCCCTCATGGGCTCCGGTGGCCTCCCACAACCAGTGGTCGGCGTTGCGCACGATCAGCGGATGCGGCTCGGGGACCCGGCCCGCGTACTGGATGCCGACGAGCTGCTGCTCGGCGCGGTCGATCTCCCGCCACAGGAGGGACTTGCCGGGGCCCTTGCGTTTGCGGCAGGTCAGCAGCCGGCCGGGGACTCCGGACGGGGACGGCCCGAGCTCCACCTGCCAGTACAGGGTGTTGGCGGACAGGAAGACGAGGGAGGTGCCGCTGTCGCGGGCGAGCTCGACCGTGCGGCGCATGGCCGTCGACCAGTACTCGTCGTGGCCGGGGAAGACCAGGCCCCGGTAGCGGGTGGGGTCGATCTGGCCGGCGTGCAGGTCGCGGGCGTCGGCGTAGGCGACGTCGTAGCCGTAGCGCTCGGCCCAGCGGATGAAGTCGTAGGCGTGCCCGACGTGGAGGGGCAGGCCCGCGCCCGCGTACGGCCGGTCGAAGGAGACCGTGGTCGCGGCGTCGGCCTCGCCGAGGAGACGGCCCTTGTCGTCCCAGGCGTGGTAGAGGCTGGCGCCGGTGCGGCCGTCCTCGGGGTAGAGGTTGTAGGCCTGCCAGGTGATGTCGGGCAGGAGCAGGAGCAGGTCGGCGGGGCGGTTGTCGCGGATCGTGAAGGGCACGTGGGAGCGGTAGCCGTCGGCGGTGGTGAGGACGGCGACGTACGCCCCGACGTTCCAGTACGAGGGAACCTGGAGGCGCCAGGAGAGCCACCAGTGGTGGCAGGAGACCGTGCGGTCGGCGGTCAGGGGCGGCGGCTGGACGATGCCGGAGAGCCGGGGACTGGTGGTGATCTTGGCGGCGCCGTCGCCGTCGTAGTGGCCTATGCGGTAGATGTCGACGCTGAACTCCTGGGGCGGGTCGACCGTGATGTGGAAGTCGACGGCCTCACCGGGGGCGACCGCGCCGGTGGAGGTGAAGCCCTTGATCTGGCGGCGGACGTCGTCGGCGGAGCGGGGGACGCCGGACGCCGGTGCGCTGCGGGGGGCGGGGACCCTGGGGGCGCCCTCCTTCGCCGCGGGGGCCGGGTCGACGTACCAGGGGACGACGTGCCCGGTGTCGTCGAAGTAGGTCTCGCTGCCGCGCAGCCAGGGGACGGGGCCCTGGCCGAAAGGATCCGTCACGGCGTGGGCCAGTGCTCCCGACTCCCATCGGCGGATGTGCTCCGGTCCCGGTGCCATGGCGCTCCCCTCCCTGGTGCCCCCGTGATCGTCCGGCGGTGCGGTCTCGATGCGGTCGCGCTGCGCGCCGTGCGGACGCGCTGGTCCTCTGTGTGCCTGTCCTATGTCGCACGCCCATGCCATGGGCGCGATCCGGTCCCAGCACATCACATAACGCGCGCAGACAGTCACTATTCGTTGTGAATTGGCCGAAAGTGGAACCAGTGGGTCCGTTCCGGGCGGGTCAGCTTGGGCGGGGGGCCGGTCGGGGGGCCGGTGGGGACTCGGGTGTGGCTGGGGTGGGGCTCGGGTGTGGCTGGGAGTCGGCGGGGTGGGGTCCCGGGTGGGCCCGGGGTGCGGTCCCGGGACAGGGTCCCGACGAGGCCCGGGTGGGCCCGGAGTACGGTCCCACGAGGCCCGGGCGGGCCCAGGCTGGGCCGGGGTGGCCGTTCGGGCGGCGGTTCGGGCGGCGGTTCGGGTCAGCCCAGCCGTACCGGTTTCTCCGGGCGTATGCCCAGCTCCACCAGCCAGGCACGCAACGGGGCCGCGTCGCCGTCCTCGACGAGGCTGAGGACACGGGGCGCGAGGTCGGGCACGCGCTCGCCGCCGAGGAGGAGGGTGGGGCCGTCGAGCCAGTCGAGCCCGGGCGTCGCACCGACGGTGTCCATCGCGGCGCAGCAGACCATCGCCGTGACGTGATCGGCGAGCAGTTCGCGGTCGGTGCGCGGGGGCTGGAGCGGGAAGAGCGGGAGGGCGCCGTCCTCCCAGAGGGGTCCGTCGGGGCCGCCCTGTCCCCCGCTGGGTGCGGGCGGCGTCGCCGCCACCGCCTCCTCCCGCGCCACCTCCGTCCCCAGCCGCGCGGCAAGCGCCTTGCTTCGGGGATTGGGGGCGGGAAGCCCGTCCTCGTCGTCGCCGTCGTCGGGCAGGAAGGGGGTTGCGGGGTGCACCTGGGACGTCGGCGGCGTCGCGGGCTGCGGGGGTGAGTCGGCGGCGTGCGGGGTGTCCAACGGGTCGGCCGTGTCCGGGAGGTGGGACGGGTCCGGGAGGTGGGACGGGTCCGGGAGGTGGGACGGGTCCGGGAGGTGGGACGGGTCCGGTTGTCGGTCCGGGGCTTGCGGGTGGGCCGAGGGGGCCGGGGTGCCTGCCGGGCTCGGAAGGTCGGCGGAGGCCGCTCGGTCCGAGAGGCTCGTCGCCTCCGTCGAGCAAGCTGGGTCCGGCGGGCCGGGGGTGCCCGTCGGGGTGACGCGGTCCGGCAGGCTCGGGGAGTCTGTCGAGGCCGCTCGGTCCCCGAGAGGCGTGAGGTCCGCCGAGCCACGGCCGTCCGCAGAGGGCGTGGCCGGCGCCGGACCGGAACCCTCCGTGAGAGAGGTGATGGTCGTCGGGTCGGTGTCGTCCAGGAAGGGCGTGAGGGCCGTGGGGCCGGGGTCGTCCGTGAGGGGGGTGATCGTCTTCGGGGTGGAGGCGTCCGTGAGGTGGTCCAGTACGCGGGCCAGGGTGGGGCCGACCGGATGGTGGGGTGTGGGGTCGGGGGCGGGGCGGACGCCCAGGGAGTCCAGGACCCGGTGGAGGCGGGCCGCGTCGGTGCGCCATTTGCGGTCCACGACCTCGTCCGGGTACTCGTGCCAGCCCACCGGGGACCAGTCGGGACCGGACTCCGCGGGGCCGCCGTGGAAGAGGCGGGCGGCGAGCAGGGAGGCGGCCTCGTCGACGACGCCGGGCTCTTCGAGCAGGTCACAGGCGGGACGCTCACCTAGGCGGGAGGCGAAGCCCTCGGCCAGGCGGTCCCGGCGGGACAGTTCCGTCAGCGCGGCCACGACGCCGGCGTCCAGCCGGGACGGCCAGCGGCCCATCCGCCAGGCCGGCAGCGCGACCCGGGTCAGCAGCCGGTCCCAGCCCGCGTACGCCAGGCCGACCTGCTCCTGGGCGACGATCCGCAGGCCGTAGTCCACAGCCTGTGCGCGCTCGGCGGCCGCGGCGGCCACACCCCGTTCCATCTCGGCGGCGTGCGCCTGGCAGCCGCGCAGCATCAGCCGGGTGACCCAGCCGATGCCCACGCAGACCAGGCGGACGCCGGGACAGCGGCCCCGGTCGGCGGAGACGGCCACCGCGGCGTCCAGCCCTCGCACGAAACGCCGGGCCGCAGCTATGTCGGGGTGCGCCGAAGGACCCGTACCGGCGACGACCGGGGCGAGGACGGCGCGCAGCTCGCCGACGCGCATCCACCACAGGAACGGGGAGCCGATCACGAGGACGGGCGCGGTCGCCGTACGGCGGTGGAGGTGCCGGCCGGAACCCGCGCCGGCTATCTCGTCCCGCGCCCGGGGCGCGGGCGGGCCGTGCGCCGGATGGGTGCGGTCCTCCAGCCAGCTGTCGCAGTCCGGCGTGAGCGCTATGGCGGAGGGTGCCGGGACGTCGAGGCGGTCGGCGAGGTCGCGCACCAGCCGGTACAGGTCGGGGGCCGCATCCTCGGCGATCGCGACGGTGGGGCTGACGGCGGGGCGGGCGCGGGCGACGACCAGGCCCACGACAGCGGCGGCGAGCAGCACGACGAGCGCGACCACGGAGACCACCCAGCGGGCGGTGTCCCAGCCGGGGCCCACGAAGTGCCCCGTGGAACCGCCGACGAGCAGGATCACGGCGGCGGCCACGGGCAGCAGTGCGACGGCGAGCGCCCGGCTGCGGATGCGCAGCACGGCCAGCGCCCGGGCCCTCGCGGCCTGCGCGCCCGCCTCCACACCCATACCGGTCACGACCGGAACTCACCCCCTCACCGTCTCGCGGTCCTCGCCTGCCTGCTCTTGCTCACTCCCCCACTGTGGCACCCGCCACTGACATCGCAATGCCGGTGGGCCAAGTGCCGGAATGCTTGCGCCGCACCCTAGTTGGCCCTCCGGCCCCCGTCAGCCGGATAGCTCAGCGCTCACTCGATGGAATGGCTTTGGGGAGAGGTGGATGACGATGGGCAACGATCAGGCCCCGGGTTCCGGGGGCGTCCGCTAGGGACTCCCACGGCACCCGGGGCCTGGAGGATGTTGCCTGGTGGCAGGGCGTGTTACGCGCCCGCCGCCGCCTTCGCGGCGATGTCCGTACGGTGCTGGGAACCGTCGAGACCGATCCGCGCGACGGCCTGGTACGCCCGCTCACGGGCCTGCGTGAGATCGGTGCCGGTCGCGGTGACGGACAGCACGCGGCCACCCGCGCTGACGACCGACTCGCCGTCCCGCCTGGTCCCGGCGTGCAGGACGTACGCGTGCGGCGCGTCCTCGGCGGCCACCGCGTCGAGCCCGGTGATCGGGTCGCCGGTGCGCGGGGTGCCGGGGTAGTTGTGGGAGGCGATGACGACGGTGACGGCCCCGTCGTCGCTCCAGCGCAGCGGCGCCACGTCGGCGAGGGTGCCGGTCGCGGCGGCGAGCAGGACGCCGGCGAGCGGGGTCTTGAGCCGGGCCAGGACGACCTGCGTCTCGGGGTCGCCGAAGCGGGCGTTGAACTCGATGACCCGCACGCCCCGGCTGGTGATCGCGAGACCGGCGTACAGCAGCCCGGAGAAGGGGGTGCCACGGCGGCGCATCTCGTCGACGGTCGGCTGCAGCACCGTCTCCAGGACCTCCTCCACCAGCTTGGGGTCGGCCCACGGCAGCGGCGAGTACGCGCCCATGCCACCGGTGTTGGGACCCTCGTCGCCGTCCAGCGCGCGCTTGAAGTCCTGGGCGGGCTGGAGCGGGAGGACCGTCTCGCCGTCGGTGATCGCGAAGAGGGAGACCTCCGGGCCGTCGAGGAACTCCTCGATGACCACGCGTTCGCAGGCGGCGGCGTGCGCCTTCGCCGCGTCGAGGTCGCCGGTCACGACGACGCCCTTGCCCGCGGCCAGACCGTCGTCCTTGACGACGTACGGCGCGCCGAAGGCGTCGAGGGCCTCGGCGGCCTCTTCGGCGTTCGTGCAGACGTACGAGCGGGCGGTCGGGACGCCGGCCCCGGCCATGACCTCCTTGGCGAAGGCCTTGGACCCCTCGAGCTGCGCGGCTTCCCCGGACGGTCCGAAGACCGGGATCCCCGCCTCCCGGACGGCGTCGGCGACCCCGGCCACCAGCGGCGCCTCCGGGCCTACGACGACCAGGTCGGCGCCGAGCTCCAGCGCCAGCGCGGACACGGCCTTGCCGTCCAGGGCGTCGACCTGGTGCAGCTCGGCGACCTCGGCGATGCCGGCGTTGCCGGGAGCGCAGTGCAGCGCGGTGACGGCGGGGTCGAGGGACAGTGAGCGGCACAGTGCGTGTTCGCGGGCGCCGCTGCCGATGACGAGGACGTTCACGGGGGTCAGCCTAACGGGAGGCGGCGGGGTGCCTTTGTGCGGGCTTCCGAGGACCGGGAGGCCAGGCCTTCGTAGATTCCTCCGAAACGCGGCGGTGGTCTGCGGGAACCGGGGCCGAAGGGCGGCCTCGCCTATTCGTTGGTGTACTCCTCCACCACGGTCGCGCCCAGCTCGCGCACGATCAGTTCATGGCCGGAGAGGGCCGACTCGTTGAGGTCGGGGTCGTCGTCCTCGGGAATGTCGTCCTCGGGAGCGACCGGTTCGGGGGCGGAGGGCCGGGGCGGGGCAGCGGCGCCGGCGGAGGCCTGGGCCGACCCGGACGAGGACGCGGACGCGGGACCGGACTGGGCCGGGGTGACGGACGCCGGGGGCTGTGCGGCCGGACCGCCGCCGTAGCCGGCGCCCGGGACGCCGTACGACGAGGGGCCGCCGTGACCGCCGCCCGCGTTGCCGTAGCCGCCCGGCGCCGCGCCGCCGCCGTGACCGCCGGCCGGCGCGGGGGCCGAGCCGCCGCCGGACGGGTCGACGACCGCGTCGATCTTCCACTGGACGCTGAACTGCTCGGCCAGCGCCTGCCGCAGCACCTCCTCGCTGCCGCTGCTCGCGAAGTTGTCGCGGGCACCGGCGTTGACGAAGCCGAGCTGGAGCGTGGTGCCGTCGAAGCCCGCGACGTGCGCGTTCTGGCTGAGGAGGATCCAGGTGAAGCGGCGGCGGTTCTTGACCGCCTCCAGGATATTGGGCCAGAGCATGCGGGGGTCGAGGCCGCCGGCGGGGGGTGCGTAGGCCGTCGGGGCGGAGGCAGCAGGGGCGGAAGGGGTGGCCGAGGCCGGTACCGGGACGGAGGCCGCGGGGGCGGCGGTGGCCGCCGGGGGACGGACCGCTCCACCGCCCGCAGGGGTGGCCGTGGGCCAGCCGCCGGGCCGGCGCCCGCCGCCCGCGGGGGCGGCGGTGGGCCACGCGCCCGGGGCGGGGGCAGCGGCGGCGGGGGGCTGGGCAGGCGGGGCCGAAGCGGGGGCAGGGGCGGCGGGCTGCGCGGGACCGGTCTCCGCGGCGGCGGGAGCCTGTGCGGGAGGCGCGGAGGGCGCGGCCGCCGCGGCAGCGGGGGGCACGGCGGAAGGTCGGTGGTCGGGGTGCTGCGCCGGGTACGGGGAAGGCGGCTGGCCGGGATGCTGGGCGGCAACGGAGGCGCCACCCGATCCCGCACCCGCCGCAGGCCCGGCACCCGGTCCGGCACCCGGACCCGCGCCCGCACCGCCCCGCACCGCGGCCCGGGCGGCGGCCGCTCCGCCTCCCGGCGGGATGGGGGCGCCGCCGGCCGCGGCCGCGCCGCCGCCGTGCGCCTCCGGCCCGGGCACGTACCCCATCGCGGGCAGCCCCTGGGGAGCACCGGCGGCGGAGAAGTTCACGCCGCGCTCGATGCGGTCGAGGCGGGCCATGACGGAGCGCTCGTCACCGTAGGCGGCGGGCAGCAGCACGCGCGCGCAGATCAGCTCGAGCTGGAGGCGGGGCGAGGTGGCGCCCCGCATCTCGGTGAGTCCCTCGTTGACGAGGTCGGCGGCGCGGCTGAGTTCGGCGGCGCCGAAGACGCCGGCCTGGGCCTGCATCCGCTCGATGACGTCGGCGGGGGCGTCGATGAGCCCCTTCTCGGCCGCGTCCGGGACGGCGGCGAGGATGACGAGGTCGCGCAGCCGCTCCAGCAGGTCGGCGACGAACCGCCGGGGGTCGTTGCCCCCCTCGATGATCCGGTCGACGACCTCGAAGGCGGCGGCTCCGTCGCCCGTGGCGAAGGCCTCGACGACGGAGTCGAGCAGCGAGCCGTCCGTGTACCCGAGCAGGGAGGTGGCCATGGCATACGTCACACCCGCGTCGGTCGCGCCGGCGAGCAGCTGGTCCATGACGGACATGGAGTCACGCACGGACCCGGCCCCGGCCCGCACGACGAGGGGCAGGACGCCTTCCTCGACCGGGATGTCCTCCTTCTGGCACACCTCACCGAGGTAGTCCCGCAGGGTCCCCGGCGGGACGAGCCGGAAGGGGTAGTGGTGCGTCCGCGAGCGGATGGTCCCGATGACCTTCTCGGGCTCGGTGGTTGCGAAGATGAACTTCAGATGCTCCGGCGGCTCCTCGACGACCTTGAGGAGCGCGTTGAACCCGGCCGACGTGACCATGTGGGCCTCGTCGATGATGTAGATCTTGTAGCGGCTGCGGGCGGGCCCGAAGAAGGCCTTTTCCCGCAGGTCACGGGCGTCGTCCACACCACCGTGCGACGCGGCGTCGATCTCGATGACGTCGATCGATCCCGGCCCGTTGCGCGCCAGGTCCCGGCACGAGTCGCACTCGCCGCACGGGGTCGGCGTGGGGCCCTTCTCGCAGTTCAGGCACCGGGCCAGGATCCGCGCGCTGGTCGTCTTGCCGCACCCACGCGGACCGCTGAACAGGTACGCGTGATTGACCCGGTTGTTCCGCAGCGCCTGCTGCAGCGGGTCGGTGACATGCTCCTGCCCGATGACCTCGGCGAACGACTCCGGGCGATAGCGGCGGTACAGCGCGAGAGACGACACGCCTACGAGGTTATAGGCGCCCACCGACAACCGGGATCCGCGCGAGCACCGGGCACCGGGCCCGGACACCGCCCACCCCTGCCCACCCCGGAACGCAAGCGCCCCCCACGCACCCGCCAGAGCCGACCTACCCTTGCTGCCTTCCGGCCCTGGGGGAGTTCAGTCAGATAGCGCCGCGTGAGGGGCTGCCCAAACAGTACCCGATGCCGACGGCCAGGAACGAGTTCGCGAGCACTCCTCTCGGTCATGTAATGTTTCCGGCGGAGGATTCGCCTAGAGGCCTAGGGCGCACGCTTGGAAAGCGTGTTGGGGGCAACCCCTCACGAGTTCGAATCTCGTATCCTCCGCAGCCGCCTGAACAGGCGATACGAAGAGCCGAGCCACGCATGTGGCTCGGCTCTTCCGGCGTTCCGCGAGGCGGTACAGGATGCGCAGGGAGTTCGGAGTACCGGTGCGGGATCCGGTCACCTCTCGCGCCTCAGTGGGGCGGGCCGCACCCTGCCGACGCTCCCTGGGGGCAACTGCCTCCGTGCGGCACCCGCTGGTCACGGGGATACGCCATTGTTGAACCCGGCGCGGGTTCTCCGGCCCCGCTGCGACTCACTCGTGCGACGAGGTGCATTCCGCGTGAAGTCCCGATCAACGCTGGCGACATGGCTGGGCAGCCTCGATGGCTCTCGTCTGGCACGCGTGCTCGAAGCGCGGAAGGACGCCATGTCCCCTCCGGAGCCACGCTCGGTGGGTGAGCTGGCGGACCGTCTTCAGCGCCCGGGATCGGTAGCACTGTCCCTGCCGCGGCTCGCGCTGCCACACCTCCAGGTGGCCGAGGCTCTGGCGGCGCTGGGTGCGCCGGCCTCGCGCGAAGCCCTGGCGGAGTTGCTGGGGGTGGCGGACGACGACGCCAGCGAACTGGACGCCGTACTGGAAGTGCTGGCCGATCACGCTCTGGTCTGGCCGGACGACGCGGGGACGCTCCGCATGGCCGGACCGCTGCGGCAGGTCTGGGAGGCGCCCCTGGGCCTGGACGCTCCGCTGGAGCAACTGCTCGCGGGCGCGACCTCCGACGAACTTCGCGGCATGCTGGCGGCACTAGGCGTCAAGCCGGCGGCCACCAAGCCGCAACGACTGGCCACACTGGTGGAACACCACAGCGACCCGGAACAGGTCGTCTCGGTGGTCGCGAAAGCTCCTGCAGCGGCCCGGGAGCTGCTCGACCGCCGAGCTGAGGGCGTGCCGGGGCAGCCGCAGTTCATCGTGTTCGGTGCTGTCGGCCCCGGCCTCGAACCGGGCGAGCGATGGGCGCTGGACAGGGGGCTCCTGATCCAGGACCGTCACCGCTACGGCCCGGCCCGTATGCCTGCAGAGGTGGCGCGCGCACTGCGCGGACCCGGCTGGCACGCCCCGTTCGAGCCCATACCGCCTTTCGCGCGGCTGACGCCCGTCACCCCGAGGGAGGTGGACAGCGAGGCGTCGGCCGCGGCCACGGCGTTCGTGACCCATGCCGTCTCAGTCCTGTCGGCATGTTCGACGGCCGCGCCTGCCCGGCTGAAGTCCGGCGGAATCGGTGCGCGGGAGCTGGCGCGGATCAGCAAGGCCGCCCGGGCCGACGACGCCGTCGTACGCCTGGCTCTCGAGACCGCGCACGCGGCCGGGCTCCTGGGTCGGGACGGCGATCGCGTGGCGCCCACGGAGGCGTATGACGCCTGGGCGGAACAGGAACCCCCGGAGCAGTTCGCGGTACTGCTTCAGGCCTGGCGGAACCTGCCGCTCACCCCGACCCAGGCGCGTGACGAGGACAGCAAGTCGCTTCCGGCTCTCGCGGGAGCACCGCCCTGCAATGGCTGCATGCAGGCTCGCCACGGGCTGTTGACCGCAGCCGCACAGCTTCCGGCAGGGCAGGGCACGACGGTCACCTCGGAGCTGGGGTCTCTGATCGCATGGCATCGGCCACTCGCCCACTCATCGCTCCTGGACGGAACACCGTTTGCCACCGTGATCCGTGAGGCCGAGATCCTCGGGGTACTCGCTCGCGGTGCCCTGTCCGCCCTCGGCATCCATCTGCGGACCGGCGACACGGAGGCGCTGGGCGTCGAGTGCCGGCGGCTGCTGCCCTCGGCCACCGCGACGGCACGGATCGGCGCCGACCTCACCGCCGTCGTCACCGGCACACCGTCCGCGCGGCTGGCCTCGCTCCTGGACTCCGTCGCCGACCGGGAGTCCAGTGGCACGGCATCAGTGTGGCGCATCAGCTCCCGCAGCATCCGCCGGTCACTCGACGCCGGCCGTACCTGCGACGACATCACGGCCGACCTGGCCGCCGTCGCCGCCGGGCCCCTGCCTCAGCCTCTGTCGTACCTGATCAACGACACCGCACGTGGCCACGGGCGCGTGCGCATCGCCCCCGCCGCCTGCGTCCTCCACGGCGACGAGCCCGCACTCTTGGCGGAACTCGCCGCCCACCGCAAGCTCACCAAACTTGGGCTACGGCAGCTGGCGCCGACGGTACTGGTCAGCCGCAGCCCGCTCGACACGACCGTCGCCGCGCTCCGGGCCGAGGGATACGCCCCCGTCGCCGAGACCGCCGAAGGCACGGTACGGATCGAGAAAACCCAGCTCCGGCGCGCCGCCGCTCCTGTGCCGGCTCCGCGCCGCACCCGCGCGCGGGACAGCGGCCGGAAAGCTGCCACAGACGTGGCGAAGGCACCCACCGCAGTTGACCCGAACATCTTGGCGACCCAACTACTGAAGGCCCCGCCGACGTCTCCCGAGCCCTCGCCGTTCGACGGAGGAGCGGCCTTCGCCACGGACACCGAGGAGATCGTCGCAGGGTGGGCAAAGCGCCTGCCGTACAGCGACGTCCGTCAGCTCGCCCACGCCATCGAGACCGGTGAACCCATCACCGTCGAGTACGTCGCCACCTCGGGGAACCGGACGGTGCGCACCCTCAGCCGCCTCATGCTCGACCCGCCCTACCTAGAAGCCTGGTGCCACCTGCGAGACGACGAGCGCGTTTTCACCCTCTCCCGTATCCACAGCGTCATGAGCCTCACGCCGGACTAGAGCAGGATAGTATCGACAGCGATAGTATCTCTGTCGATACTATCCCTGCCGGGAGGTTTGTGTGCGTCGTTTCATCGGGCGGGATCGCGAGCTGAGCGTGCTCGGCAACGCCTTGCAGGCGGTTCGCTCTGCCGTTGGGTCGGCGAAACCGGGGCAGTGCGTCCTCATGCGGGGAAGGCGGCGGGTCGGCAAGTCCAGCCTCGTCGAGGAGTTCCTCCGGCGCACCGAGACGCCGTACCTCTTCTTCACCGCGGCGGGCGGCACCGCGGAGGACGAACTGTCGGAGCTGCTCGATGCCGTCGCCAGGTCCACCCTGCCGGAGCGGGGACTGTTCTCGGAGGAGACCCCGAGGCAGTGGAACGCGGCGTTCAGGCTGCTCGCGGAAATCCTTCCCGACGACAGCCCGAGCGTGGTCGTCATCGACGAGGTTCCGTATCTCATGGACCGCATCGATGCCTTCGAGGGCATGCTCCAGCGGGCATGGGACCGGCTGCTCAGCCGCAAGCCGGTACTTCTCCTCCTGGTCGGATCCGATCTGTCGATGATGGAGGCGCTGAACAGCTACGACCGCCCCTTTCACCAACGGGGCCGGGAAATGATCGTGGGGCCTCTGAGCCCGGCCGACATCGGCGAGATGCTCGGCCTGTCAGCGGCAGCCGCGTTCGACGCCGCTCTGATCACTGGAGGGCTCCCCCTGATCTGCGCCGAGTGGCGGGCCGGAGCAGACGTCTGGGAGTTCCTCCGCGACTCGCTGGACAACCCGATCTCGGCGCTGCTGGTCTCCGCCGAGCGCTCACTGGCCGCGGAGTTTCCACCGCAGGCGATGAGCAGGGAGGTGCTGCGGGCCATCGGATCCGGGGAGCGAACCTTCACCAACATCGCTCGCGCGGCCGGCGGCATCGCCCACACCACTCTCACCCGAGCCACTGACGTCCTGACCGAGAAGCGGGTCGTGGCCGCCGAGCTGCCGCTCTCGCTGAGGCCGTCGAAGGAACGCCGCTACCGCGTGGCCGACCCCTATCTCCGGTTCTGGCTCGCGTTTCTGGATCCGCACATGGCGGAGATCGAGCGGATGCGGGGAGATCTCACCCTGAGCCGGATCAAGGAGCAGTGGACGAGCTGGCGAGGCCGCGCGATCGAGCCCCTGGTCCGGGAATCCCTCGCCCGCCTCCTGCCGGACGGTCTCCTGCCCGCGGCCCCGGCGGTCGGCGGGTACTGGACCCGCAGCAACGACGTCGAAATCGACCTGGTGGGCGCCGACCGGCAGCCAGTAGCCAAGCAGTTGCGCTTCCTCGGCTCGGTCAAGTGGCTGGAGAACTCCGCGTTCGACAGCCACGACCTGGCCGCACTCCAGAAGCACCGGGCCGCGATCACCGACGAGCCGGTACCGCTCGTGGCGGTCTCCCGCAGCGGGGTCGGCTGTTCCGGCCTCCAGGCGGTGTACGGCCCCGAGGAACTGCTCAGCGCCTGGCGCAGGGAGTGAGCAGGAACTGAACCCCTGGTTGCAGTTCTGGTTGCATTCGCTGCCGTTCAGGCCCGTTCATCACCTGACCACAGCCCTGTTTCACCGCAGGTCAGGACACCGCTGATCAAGCCCGACCCCCCGGACGAACATCTGGAAAGCGTGTTGGGGGCAACCCCTCACGAGTTCGCATCTCGTATCCTCCGCCAGTGCCTCACCGGGCACGATGTCGATGGGCCCCGCTGCTTGCAGCGGGGCCCATCGACGTTGTCCGTCTGACGGTCGAGTGCGGCAGAGCTGGGGCCGTCTCCGGGCCGTCCGAGGTCGCGCGACCGTACCCAAGGACGACTGAGTACAGGTGCTCATGCCGGCCGCCCGGTGTCCTGCGCACGATGCTGCGCATGACACAGCGACGCAACCGCCTCGGGCGGCGCCGGAAGATCCTCGTTGCGTCGGCTGCGGTGCTGGCAGTGGCCGGGGCGGTGGGGCTGGCTCGGTGTGCCGAGCGGCTCTGGGAGGGCGATCCCTATCCCGTCGAGGATCCGTCCGTCACAGCCCTACGGCTGGACGGTCACACCCAGTCCGTCTACGACGCGCTTGCTCTGCCGGACGCCGAACTGGACCCCGACTGGCCTGGAGAAGGTCAGCAGGCCGACTCCAGCTGCACCTATCGAGGTCTGAAGCACTTCCCCGGGCAACTGAACGACACCCCGCCGAGCATGCCGGGCGTGGTCAGTGTGAGCAGCGAATGGGCACTGAAGGGTGTCCCTTCGGGCCAGGCCATGACGGCGCTGCGACGGGCACGGAAGCAACTGACGGAACGAGGGTGGAAGGTCACCACGTACGAGAGCGTCAATCACGCGATCCAACTGCGTCTGCAGCCTCCTGACAGCGACGACACGGTGTGGGTCGCGACATACCCCCGTGGCCGTCTGGAAGTCGCCGCGTACGCCGAGTGCGCCCGCTATCCGTCGGGCACGCCGATGAACGACGGGGGAGAGCCGGATCTTCCTGCCCCGGGGGCACCCGCCCAGCTGCGTGGATGACGCGTGCGGCGGGTGCGGCGTGCGGGCACTCAGGACGGCGCTCCCGTCGTGGTGCTTCCGCGTGCGGGAGCCGACTGCCTCCAGTGGCCGCCGTCATCTGGGCGCCGCCTGCAGTTCGAGGATCAGCTGGGGGGTGAGGAGTTCGCCGGCGCGGTCGGCGAGGACGGACATCTCGTAGCCGACGAGACCGACGTCGCATCCTTCGGCGGCGAGGACGCCGAGGCAGCTGCCGTCGCGGATGCGGCCGACCATGAGGAAGCCGCCGAGCATTTCGATCATGACGAGCTTCATGCCGTGGAAGCCGTGGGTCGTCGCCGCGTTCTGGGCGAGGCTGGTGATGCCGGAGACGACGGCGGCGAGGTGGTCGGCGCGGTCCCGGCCGAGGGTGTCCGAGGCGGCCATGAGCAGGCCGTCGGAGGAGACGGCCACGGCGTCGGTGACGCCGTCGGTGGTGCGTACGAACTCCGAGACGAGCCAGCCGAAGCTCTGGACGGCGGTGGTCACGATGACGCTCCTTGGGGGTTTCTGGCCTCGGCGCGGGCGACACCTGCCCGGAAGCCGTTCAGCAGTGAGGAGACGGAGGGCCGGGCGGGCGGGGGTGGTGCTGCGGTCGGGGAGTCCTCGGCCGGTGCGAGGAGGCGCCCCGGGAGGACGAGGAGTGCGGACAAGCCGCCGCCGGGCGTGTCGAAGAGGTGGACGCGGGTGCCTTCGCCGAGACGGTGTGCGAGCCGGCCGACGACGAGATGGCCGAGGAAGCGGGTGGGCGCGGTGAGGAGCACGTCCTCGCCCGAGCCGGAGAACAGGGCGCCCGCACGTTCCTTGTCGGCCGCGGACATGCCGACGCCGTGGTCGACGACGGCGAACGAGTAGGTGTCGTCCTCGGCGTCGAACCAGCCGTGCACCTCGACCGGTTCCGTCGGCGGCGAGAAGTTCAGCCCGTTCTCGATGAGTTCGGCGAGCAGGTGCGCGACATCCGCGACGGCGTGCCCGCGCACCCGTACCGGCTCCACGGCCGCGATCAGGACCCGTCGGTACTGCTCCACCTCGGCGACCGCGGACTGGACGACCTCCAGGCCGTCGGCGGGTGCCATGGGGGGCCGGGGGGAGTTCTGCCCGGCCAGGACCAGCAGGCTTTCGGCGTTGCGCCGCATGCGGGTGGCGAGGTGGTCGAGTTCGAAGAGCTCGGCGAGCGCGTCCGGGTCGAGTTCCTGCCGTTCGAGGCGGGTGATGAGGCCGAGCTGGCGGCGCACCAGGTTCTGGTTGCGGCGGCCGAGGTTGGCGAGCGACTCGGTGGTGTTGCGGCGCAGGCCGGCCTGCTGGGCGGCCAGCTGGAGGGCGGTGTGCTCCACCTGGTGCAGGGACACCGCGACCTCGGCGATCTCCGCCGCGCCGCCCAGCAGCCGAGCGTCGGGGTCGTCCGGCGCGTCCTTCGGCGGGAGGGGCCGCGCATGGTCCTGCGGCGCGTGCTGGATACGGGCGACGGCCTCGGGCAGCCGGTGCCGCGCCACGTCGTGGGCGGTCTCGGCGAGGGCCCGCAGCGGGCGCGTGAGGGACCGGGAGGCGAAGGCGGCGAGGCCCATGACGAGGGCGGCGATGAGCGTGCCCGCGAGGAGGTAGGCGGTGAGGGCCAGTTCGGCCTCGTGACTGAGCCGGTCGGCCCGGTGCCGTACGTCGTCACCGACCGACTGCTGGACGGCGTACAGATCGTCGACGAGTACGGTCATCGCGTCCCACCAGGCACCGGCGGCCGCGCGCAGCGGGGTGCCCTCGGCGGCGCCCTCCGCCTGTTTCTCGTAGGTCGTGGCGCGTTCGGCGTCCGCGGTGGTGAAGGCCTTCTCCAGGGCCGCGCGCTGCGGTGCGGTGGCGACGGTCCGGAAGCGGTCGAGGGCGGCGACCCGTGTCGCGCGCACCTCGGTGAAGTCGATGTACGTGCGGCCGTGGAAGGTGCCTTGGGCGAACACGCCGTTGAGCAGCCCTCGTTCGAGTGCGACGGACTCCTCGGCGGCGGCCAGCTCCCGCAGTGCGGCCAGCCCGTCGCGCAGCCGGCGGTCGGTGCCGGTCGCGCTCCCCGCCACCGGATCGACGGCGTTGAGGGCGTCGACGGCGCCGGTGTAGAAGGTGAGGGTGGCCGCCTGGTCGGCGGTACCCGCGTCGGCGGCGGAGCGGATGCCGGCCAGGCGTCGCAGGCGCCGCTGGACGACGTCCTCGACCGCGCTCTCGCGGCGCATGTCCCGCAGGGCCGTGTCGACGTGCTCGCGGGTGGTGGCGAGAAGCGGGCGGAACTGCTCCTCACCGCCCAACAGACCGTTGGTCAGGCCGCGTTCGCGTTGCAGCTGGTGCACGAGGCCCTGGATGCGCAGACTGAGGCCGACCTCGGCGCGGGTGGCGCGGGCGTCGCCGAGGGCCTCGGCGCGGCCGTACACCGCGAGACCGGCCACGGTCAGCAGCAGGCAGACCGGGACGGTGACGACCACGGCCACCCGGCCCCTGATGCTGCGCCAGCCGGGCACCGGCCGCCTCCCGCGAGCCGTTCGGCCCCCACGGTGACGTACCGAACTCCCTTTGCCTAAAACGCTTTTGGCGATCACGGCGAGCCTGTCGTGCAGCGGCCGCACCGGCGTCCACACCCTCATGCCACGACGCTAGTCCGGCCGTGGCGACGGCCGGTTTCCCGCCTGTTAGACCGTGTGGGACATCTCGTTGCACCGCTCTCACACCGCGGGGCGGCCGACTGTGACCGCGGAGCGTTCGAGCACGACGTTCGAACGCCGGGGTGTGGTGCCGCGGGAGCCCGACGAGCCTTTCCCGCGGGCTACTTGAGCTCGGCGTCGGTGTAGTAGCCGCCCGCGACCAGGACGTACTCGTAGTTGCTCTTGTCGACGCTCGTGGGCTGCAGCAGGTAGGAGGGCACGGCCTTGGCGCCGTTCTTGTAGGACCTCCTGTTGTTCAGCCGCGGGGTCCTGCCGTTGAGGATGTCGTCGACCATGTCCGCGGCGACCTCGGCGAGTTGGTGGATGTCCTTGTAGACCGTCTGCGACTGCTCACCCGCGATGATGGACTTCACCGAGGCCAGTTCGGCGTCCTGGCCGGTGATGACCGGGAAGGGCTTGCCGGCGGAGCCGTACCCGTACGACTTCAGCGCGGACAGGACGCCGATGGAGATGCCGTCGTACGGCGACAGGACCGCGTCGACCTTCCTGTTCACGTAGGACGAGCTGAGGATGCCGTTCATGCGCTTGCGCGCCGTCGGCCCGTCCCAGCGCAGGGTGGTGACCTGCTTGAGCGCGGTCTGGCCGGACTGGACGACCAGCTGTTTCTTGTCCAGGTACGGCTGGAGGAGGTGCATCGCGCCGTCGAAGAAGTATCTGGTGTTGTTGTCGTCGGGGGACCCGGCGAACAGCTCGATGTTGAACGGGCCCTTGCCGTCGTCCAGGCCGAGCTTGTCCACGATGTAGAGGGCCTGGAGCCGGCCGACCTGCTCGTTGTCGAAGGAGACGTAGTAGTCGACGTTCTCGGTGCCGAGGATGAGCCGGTCGTAGGAGATCACCGGGATGTCCTCGGCGGCGGCCTTCTTGAGCACGTCGTTCAGCGACCTGTTGTCGATGGCCGCGACGACCAGCGCGTCGACGCGCTGCTCGATCAGGTCCGCGATCTGCGAGACCTGGGCCTTGGGGTCGTCGTCGCCGTAGACCAGCTTGGTCTGGTAGCCCTTGTTCTTCAGGTCGGTGACCATGCTCTTGCCGTCGTTGAGCCAGCGCTCGGAGGCCCGGGTCGGCATGGCGATGCCGACGGTGCCGCCCTTGGTGGTGCTCGCGCTGTCCTTGCCGCAGGCGGACAGGGTGAGGGCGAGGGAGGCTCCGGCGAGGGAGGCGAGGGCGGCTCTTCGGTTGCGCATGGTGATCGTTCCTTGTTCTTCTCGTCGTTGAGAGGATGACGGCGCGTCAGATGCCGGAGCGGACGCGGTGGCGCGGGCCGGGCAGCCGTCGAGCAGGTCGGGCGCGGTCGTACGTGGGTCGTACGCGGGCCGTTCGCGCGCCGCACCCGCTCCCGGGCGGTGGCCGGTGCCCGGCTCCGGCGCAGGGGTGCCGGGGGGCTCCGCGGCCATGTGAACGCGCACACGGTCCGCCCAGGTCGTGGGAGATCTCGGTGCGCGGGGTCTCACAAGCCGTGAACAGCCGGTGGATCGCGCGGGAGTGTGCGCGCGTCAGACCGCCCGGCACCTCGCTTCAGGCGATGCCCGAGTGTCTCGGTGTCCCGCGGATCGCCGACGTCGGTGCTGATTCCGGTGATGCGCAGGGCACTCGCCTTTCAGCTGTTCGAAATACCGTCACACGGTCGGAATGCTGGCGAGACTGTAAGGGGGCGTGTACGGAGTGTCAACGGGTCGAACACAAACCGTTTCAGAAACAAAGCTGTCCTCCGTTGGCCACATGTGCTCGGCAGGGGACATTTTTCGACCGTTGTGGCAGGTGGAGCGCCCTCCGGTCGTTTCGGAGCGCAGCCAGATCCTGGCCGCCCGGGCGGGGATCCCTCCGGCGTCGGAGACGTGCTCGGGCGGCACGGGGCCGCCGGGGCTGATGGGGCCGCCAGGGTTGCAGGGGCCGCCGGGGTCGCCGGTGTCGCCGGGGTCGCCGGGGATTCCCAGCCCGTCCCGGGTGATCCAGGGCCCGTACCGCGCAGGACCAGGACGTCGGACTCGGCCGACGTGCCGACGGGGGTGCGCGAGGCGCCGTAGGCCTGCCTCAGGGCGGCGGCCGTCGGGTCGCCGGGGCCGCCGAAGGCGGAACCGCCCACGCCTTCCCCACCGGCCTCAGCGGTCGATGCGCACGTCCCTCGTCTCGCTCACCTGGTCGATGTCCGACACCCGGATCGTCGCCTTCATCTCCCAGGTGCCCGGGATGGGCAGGTTGAGGTCGTCGGAGCCCCAGTAGCCGCCGCGGTCGGTGACCTTGGCGTCGAGGGGGCCGATGTCCTGGCCGGGAAGAGTGAAGGACAGCCGCAGTTCGGGGATGGTGACGAAGCCGCCGTCGGGGCCGTAGACCACCGCCTGCACCGAGTTGTCGCCGACCCGGCCGGGGTCGAGGGTGATCTGCACCTTGCCGCGCAGGCCGGGCTTGCCGAGGTCGAAGGGGATCGTGGTGACGGAGGCGACGGGCAGCCCCGCGGACTGCTGGGTGGTGGCCGCCTCGGCCGCGGCCCGGCCCGGCAGGGTGCCCGTCAGGATCGTCGTGAGGACGAGCACCACGACGGAGACGGCGACCTCCAGGAGCACCGACCGCCGCAGCGCGCGGCTGTGCGCGGCCTCGGCGGGAGTGAGGCGCGGCGCCGGCCCGGAGGTGCCGGCCGACGGGACGGACCGCCCGGAGCCGGCGGGGGCAGCGGAGTCCGCCGCGTCCGCGGTGTCTCCGGCTTCCCCGACGTCTCCGGCTTCCACGGTGTCCGTCGCGGCCGTGCCGGCCGCGGTGGCGCCGGTGTCCGCGGCCTCCGGGGAGTCGGTGCCGTCCCCGGTGTCCGTCGCCTCCCTGGTGTCCGTCGGCTCCTTCCGCGCCGGCGGTCCGCCCGCCGGTACCGTCTCCAGCACCCGGGCCTCCTTCTGCGCGGCCGCCTCCACCGTCACCGTCCTCTGCTTCGTCACATTCCCCTGCCTGGTCACCGTGGCCCTCGACCACGCCCCCGCCGCCAGCAGCACCGCCACCGCGGCCAGCTTCGCGAGCAGGACCCGCCCGTACGTCGTCTCCGTCAGCGCCGAGGCCGACCCGAGACCGCGCCAGGACTGGTAGACACCCGTCACCACCAGGACGGTCACCGAGATCCCGGCCAGCCGGGAGAAACGGGTGACCACCCGCGAGGGCACGGACGCGCGGGGCAGCAGCGTGAGCAGGGCCACGAGGCCGCCCAGCCACACCGCCATCGCCAGCAGGTGCAGCACCGAGGAGGCCATCGCCAGCGGGACCTGGATGCCGGCCGACGCGTGCTCGGCCGCCGCCCAGGTCAGCGCGAGGCCGACCGCGAGGGCGGCGCCCCCCGCGAGGGCGGCGCGGGACGGCTCCGGGCGCCCGCGCTGTCGTAGGAGAAGCGCCGCCGCCGCGGCCACCAGCAGCAGGCGCGCCACCAGGGCCAGCCCGGGGCGGCCGTCCAGCGTGCGGGTCAGGCCGGACGGGTCCAGCGCGCCGGACGGGCCGGCGCCGGCCTCGTAGGGGGCGCGGAGGAAGAACAGGAACACGGTCGAGCCGGCCAGCGTCCAGCCGCCGGTCAGCAGTGGCCCGCGCAGCGGGCGGGTGTCCGGCGGACGGCACACGGCGACGAAGCCCGCCGTACCGACGAGGAGGGCCGCCGCGACGTACGCGAGGTAGCGGCCGATGTTGTAGAGCCCGTCGGTCGCCGGGTCCTCGGTGGCGGTGGAGGGCAGGACGGCCATGGTCGGCGACGCCTTGCCCACGGAGAAGGTGAAGGCGCCGGACACCGGGTGGCTGTCGGCCGACACCACGCGCCAGGCCATCGTGAACGTGCCGGTGCCGAGCTTCTTCGGCAGGTCGACCCGCACGGTGTCCGAACGGTCCTCCACATGCCCCGACCCGCCCAGCTCGACCCGCTGGTTGTCGGGGTCGAGGAGGCGGAAGGAGTCGTCGAGGAGGCCTACCGACTCGGTGAAGGTGAGGGTGATGCTGCGGGGCGACGTCCTGACGACGCTTCCGTCGGTGGGATCGGTGGAGCGGAGGGCCGCGTGCGCCGAGGCCGGTCCGCCGCCGAGGAGGAGCAGGACCAGCACGGTGCCCAGCAGCACCAGCCCCTGAAGTCGCCTTCGCCCACTGCCGTGTCGTCCGCCATCGCGCCCTTCGCTCACGTCACCCGCTCCGTCTTGCCGCCACTCGAGACTCGCGTGCTCGGGGATACGTACGCATGCACAGGACATCCGGTTCACCACCCCGGCTCCGGTTCACCACGTCGGCCGCGCCGACACACCGCCGTCCACCACCAGGTCGTGGCCGGTCACCCAGGACGCCAGCCGCGAGGCCAGGAACACGCACGCGTCACCGACGTCCTCCGGGCGGCCCAGCCGGCCCACCGCGACCGCCTCCCGCCACCGCCGCACCCCCTCCGGCCAGGCCTCCTCCAGTCCCGCACGGTCGATCAGGCCGGGCGAGACCGTGTTGACGCGGATGCCGTGGGGCCCGTACTCCAGCGCGGCCGCGCGGGCGTGCATCACGACCGCCGCCTTGGAGGCCGCGTAGTGGGCGTGCCCCTCCACGGGCATCCGGGCCTCCACCGAGGCGATGTGCGTGACGGTCCCGCCGCCCTGCTCCCGCATCACCTCGGCAGCCGCCTGCGTACAGGCGAACACGCTGGTCAGGTTGGTGTCCACGACCGCCCGCCAGTCCGCCGCCGGCATCCCGGGCAGCTCCCGCACCGGTTGTACGCCCGCGTTGTTCACCAGCGCGTCGAGCCGTCCCCCGCCCCACTCGGCGGCCTGCGCCACCACCCTGCGGCACTCGTCCTCGACGGTGAGATCGGCGCCCGGCAGCACGACGGCCCGGTCACCGATCTGCTCCGCCAGGGCGCGCGCCGCCTCGTCCCCGGTACGGCAGTGCAGCGCCACCGCCGCGCCCTCCCGCGCGAACCGCAGCGCGATGCCGCGGCCGATCCCGCCGCCCGCACCCGTGATCAGGGCCACCTGGCCCGCCAGCAACGTCATGGACGGCACAGTCCCGCGATCTGTGCGGCACGGTCCGGATAACGCGCCGTCAGAGCCGCCGCGTCCCCGTGTTCGTAGTCCCCGTAGGTGAACCCGGGGGCCATCGTGCAGCCGAAGAAGGTCCAGGCGCCCCGGGTCCGCGCGCCCATCCAGGTGCGCGCCGGGACCGTGAGCTGCGGCTGCTGCCCGCCGAGCACGTCCGGGCCGAGCACGGCCGTGCGGGAGGTGCCGTCGGGGGCGAGGAGCAGCAGCTCCAGCGGGTCGCCGAGGTAGAAGTGCCAGACCTCGTCGGTGGGCAGGCGGTGCAGGGCCGAGTGGTCGTCGGCGGTGAGCAGCGCGACGATCGCGGACCCGGCGGGGCGGCCGTCGGGGCCGGCGGGCCCCGCCCAGGTACGGCGGAACAGGCCGCCCTCACGGGGGATCGGCTCCATCCCGTAGTGCGCGACGAGGTCTTCCGGAGTGAGCGGGGCGGTCACCCGGGAAGGCTACGGGAAGGCCACCTCCCGCCGCAGGAAGGCCAGTCGGGCCTTCTTCTCCGGCAGGTACACGTCCGGCAGGTCGATCTCCGGCAGCGTGACCAGCGGCCCGGGCTCGAAGCCCTGGCGCAGGAAGCGGGCGATCGCCTTCTCGTTGCGCACGTCCGGGTCCACCACGACCCGCTGCCGGTCCAGGCCGAGCAGCACGTACGAGGCGAACGCGGTCATCAGCGCCGCCGACCAGCCCGGCCGCACGCCCCGCTCACCGGGGGACGCGAGAAGCACGTGCACACCGATGTCGCCGGGCCGGACCTCGTAGCACTCGCCGACCCGGTCCTCGGCGGGCTCGTACGTCTGGAGGAGGCCGGCCGGGGTGCCGTCCAGCTCGGCCAGGAAGGCGTGATGGGTGTCCAGGCCCGCCATGTGGGCGTAGATCTCGGCGACCTGGTCCCGCGTCAGACCGGTCATGCCCCAGAACGCGGCCCGTTCCTCTCTCACCCAGCCGTGGACGACGCCGGCGTCGCCCTCGGCGTCGAGGGGACGGATGCCGACGGTGCCGAAGCCGTCGACGTGCTCCTGGTGGACGTAGGTGTGGACAGGGCGGTCAGACATCGCTCTCCTTCGTCAGCTGTGCCCAGTCGGTGACGACCGGGGCCAGCTCGCCCTTGAGCCACAAGGGCAGCTGGTCGTGGTGGTGCGGGCTGTCGGGGTGGCCGGAGGCGCCGTGCGGGACCACCCACAGGCTGTCCTCGCGGCGGGCCAGGTCCCAGACGTAACGGGCCGCCGGGCCGCGCGCGGCGAGGTCGGTCCAGCCGGGCACGGCCGTCGTGCACAGCACGCAGTCGTGGTCGCCCGAGAGGGCGGGGCCCTCGTACGAGGGGTCGGGCAGGGCCCGCCAGGGGGCCAGACGGTGGGTGTCGCCCCAGCGGGCGGGCGGCTGTCCGGCGACCTCCTCGACGGCCTCCCGGACGAGCTGCGGCCGGTCGATGCCGTACAGGTGCTCGGCGCGCAGGAGGTGTTCCAGGGCGAAGCCCACGCGCGGCAGGAGGGCCAGCCAGGGGAGGAGGACCTCGGGGTAGGCGGGCGGGGTGGTCAGGGCGGCGAAGGCCGGGTGCGCGGCGAGCCGGCGGACGAGGGCACCGCGCAGCGCCGCGTACCGGGCGGCCTCCTCGCTGTCGGCGTCCATGCGGCGGTCCCAGCGCAGCAGGCGTTCACGCAGCTCGGCGGCGGGTCCGGTGAGGTCGTCGAGGGCCGCCAGGTGGTCGAGGAGCGGCGCGGCGGAGGCGAGGTGGGTGTCCGTGTGGATCGCGGCCATGTCGGACGCGGCCCAGGACTCCTTCTCGCCCAGCAGGGCGCGGATGCGGTCGGCGCGGTGGGGCGGGGCGAACTCGACGCCCAGGGGGGCGGCCGGGCCCCGCTGGTTGGCCATGACCGCGATGCCGTCCGTGAGACCGGCGCGGGGCATCTCGTGCCAGCCGGTCCACTCGTGGCCCGGCTCCCAGGCGGGAACCAGCCGGGTGCCGTTGGCCTCGGCCCGCACGGGCACCCGGCCCGCGACCCGGTGCAGCAGACCGCCCTCGGTGTCGGCGGCCTGGACGACGTTGACCGGCTCGGCCCACCGGTCGAAGGCCCGGTCCACGTCCCCGACCCGCCGGGCCCGCAACAGCGGCAGCAGCGCACTGAAGCCGAGATCCTCGGTGACCCGGGGCGGGTAACGGAGGGCGAGTGCCAGGGGGTGGGTGGGGGGGTGCGGGGGGTGCGGGGGGTGCGGGGGGTGCGGGGGGTGCGGGGGGTGCGGGGGGTTGGGGGCTTGTGAGGTGTGAGGCGCTTGCGGGGCGGGGGCCGCCTGCGAGGCAGGAGCCGCCTGCGAGGCAGGAGCCGCCTGCGAGGCAGGGGCCGCTTGCGGGGTGTCCGGGGTGCTCCGGGGGCCGGAGGCCGCCGGTCCTTCCGGCACGACTCCGCTCCCCAGCCCCTGCGGCAGCACCCCGCTCCCCAGCCCGTCCGGCACCACCCCGCCCGACGACTCCTCCGGCCCCACCCCGCTCGGCAACCCCTCCGACACCACCCCGCTCTCCAGGCCCTCCGGGCCGCCCGCGATCACCGGGCCGCGGGCGGTTTCGATCACCTCGATCTCGACCGGGTCCTCACCGGCCACCTCGACGGTCTCCATGTGCCGGGTGGCGCGGTGCCAGGCGCCGTCGGGGCCGAGGGCCTCGATGCCCGCGCCGGTGCGGCGCAGCCGTTCGCGGTAGAGGTCCTGGTAGTCGGCCATGGCGTTGGTGATGGCCCAGGCGACGGTGCCGGTGTGGCCGAAGTGGGCGATGCCGGGGACGCCCGGCACGGCGAGCCCGACGACATCGAACTCGTCGCAGGCGAGGCGGATCTGCTGGTAGACCCCGGGATCCTCGATGAAGCGGTGCGGATCGCCGGCGATGACCGCCTGCCCGGTGACGGTCCGGGCCCCGCTCACCAGCCAGCCGTTGCTGCCGGAGGTGCCGGGGCCGTCGGCGGCGAACAGGCCGACGGCGTCGGGGCCGAGGTGCCGGGCGGCCTCCTCGCGCCACAGCTTGGCCGGGAAACCGGCGAACAGGATGTGGACGGAGAGCCACACGGCGAGCGGGGTCCAGGGTTCCCAGCGGCCGGGGGCCAGGCCGACCCGGGTGAACTCGGGGGTCGCGTGGAGCCCTTCGTTGACGCCGTCGACGTACGCCCGTACCCACGCGGCCGTGTCCGGATCCTGCCGCTCCAGCCGGTCGAAGCAGCGGCGGGCGGTGTCGGCGAGGCGGACTCGGCGGGCGAAGACGTCCCAGGCCACGGCCTCCGGACCGAGGAAGGACGCCGAGGTGCCCTGGGCCCGGTGCCGCTCGACCTCCAGTTGCCAGGCCCTGTCGCGGGCCGTGACCAGGCCCTGGGCGCGGGCGAGTTCCCGCGCGTCGGCCGCGCGCAGATGCGGGACGCCCCACGCGTCTCTGTGGATCTCGGTCGTCACCCTGTGGCCCTTCTGTCACTGACAAGCGCTCAGCGCTTTAGGTTAGGCTTACCTAATCAATCGTGCAGGAATCGTACGCGAGGGGTGAAGCGGTCATGGCGCAGGGGCGGGGCTGGGAGGGCGCGGTCCTCAGACTGATGCGGGCGAAGGACTTCACCCTGACCGTCACCGGCGCCGAGGACGTCACCCCGCGCTTCCGCCGGCTGCACCTCACCGACGGCGGGCTGCTCGCCGCGACCGCCGTCCACCCGACGATGTGGGTGCGGCTGTGGTTCGACAACGCGGGCAAGCCGCACCAGCGGGCGTTCACCCTGGTCGACCCCGATCCGGCGGCCGGCACCTTCTCGCTGGAGTTCGCCCTGCACGAGGGCCCGGCCGGCGACTGGGCGCGCGCCGCCCGGCCCGGCGACACCATCGAGGCGACCGTCCAGGGCACCGGCTTCGAGGAGCCCTCCCCCGCCCCCTCGCACATCCTCGCGATCGGCGACCCGGCCTCCCTGCCCGCGATCAACTCCCTGCTGGACGCGCTGGGCACGGCCCCGGCGACCGTCTGGTTCGAGAACGCCGAGAACGCAGAGAACACCGAGAACGCAGGGAACGCCGAAAGCGCGGAGGATGCCGAGGGCACGGCGGTCGGGCTGCCGTTCCGCACGGACCCGGCCCGGCACGAGATACGGCACGTCCCGCGCGCGGAGCTGGTCGAGCGGGTGCGGGCCGAGCTGCCGGCCCTGCTGGCGGCCACGCCCGACCCGTACGTCTGGATCGCCTGCGACACCCGGACCACGCGCACGCTGTCCGCGTACGTCCGCAAGGAGCTGGGCGTTCCCAGGGAGCGCACGCACGCGCTGGGGTACTGGCGCGCGAGCTGAGGGCCACCGCGGGATCATCGACGCATGGACGTCACCCTTCACCTCGCCCAGGACCCCGAAGCCGACGAGCTGCTCGGCCGCTCCCCGCTGGCCGCGCTGGTAGGGATGCTGCTGGACCAGCAGGTCCCGATGGAGTGGGCGTTCAAGGGCCCCCGGACGATCGCCGACCGTCTCGGCGCCGGCGACCTGGACGCGCACGAGATCGCCGCCCAGGAGCCGGAGGCCTTCGCCGCGCTGCTGTCCGAGAAGCCGGCCGTCCACCGCTACCCGGGTTCCATGGCCAAGCGCATCCAGCAGCTGTGCCAGTACCTCGTCGAGCACTACGACGGCGACCCCGAGGCCCTCTGGAAGGACGCCGGCACCGGCAAGGAGCTGCTGAAACGGCTGGAGGCGCTGCCCGGGTTCGGCAAGCAGAAGGCACAGATCTTCCTGGCCCTGCTCGGCAAGCAGCTCGGCGTGCGCCCGGAGGGGTGGCGCGAGGCGGCCGGAGCGTACGGCGAGCCGGAGTCCTTCCGGTCCGTCGCCGACATCACCGGCCCGGAGTCGCTCTCGAAGGTGCGGGCGCACAAACAGGAGATGAAGGCGGCGGCGAAGGCGGCCAAGAAGTAAGGGAGGGCGCAGGGCAGGACGTGGAGCAGGGCGCAGAGCAGGACGTGGAGCGTGGCGTAGAGCAGGACGTGGAGCAGGACGTAGGTCAAGTGGCCCGTCCCGGGTGGCGGGCCGCCGGGTGCCGGTCTGAGCTGGGAGCATGACCGAGCCACCGAGCGGCTCCCCCCGGGGCCCGGCGTACGACGACCGCAGGGTCCACGCCCACCACGTCCCGCAGCGCGCGCACGAACCCGAGCCGCCCTTCGAGGGCCCCCTGCACGCCCTGTCCCGCGCCGCCTGGCAGGTCGTCCTGGGCACCGGCGTCGCCTCCCTCGTCCTGGGCGTCCTGGTCCTGGTCTGGCCGGGCGCCTCGCTGTTCGCGGCCGGCGTCCTCTTCGGCCTCTACCTGGTGACCAGCGGTGTCCTCCAGCTGGCCTCGGCCTTCGGCACCCACCGGGCGACCTCGCTGCGGGTGCTCGGCTTCGTCAGCGGCGCCCTGTCGCTGCTGCTCGGCCTGTTCTGCTTCCGCGGCCCCATGCAGTCGGTCCTGCTGCTCGCCCTGTGGATCGGCATCGGCTGGCTGATCCGGGGTGTCACCCAGATCCTGGCCGCCGCCCACGACAGCACCGTGCCCGCGCGTGGCTGGCAGATCTTCCTCGGGCTCGTCACGTTCGCCGCCGGGATCGTGCTCATCGACGCGCCTTTCGAGTCCGTCGCCGTGCTCACTCTCGTCGGGGGGATCTGGCTGGTGGCGGTCGGCGTGGTCGAGGTCGTCACCGCGCTGCGCATCCGCGGCCGGGCCCGGCAGGTCCCGCGCTCCCTGTGAGCCTTCCGGCCGGCCTGTCCGCCGAACGGGCGTATCCGCCGCCCGGCATGCTGAACGACGGGCGCGGCGCGGGCAGATGACCCTCCATGAGCACCGCAGCACGCCTCCCCCGCAGCCGCGCCTGGCTGCGGGTGCTCGTGCTGCTCCTCGCCGTGCTCGTGCCGGCCACGTCCCCCGAGGCGTCCGCGGCGCCCGTCGTGGCCGGCGAGATCACCGAGTACGACCTCCTCGGCACCGCGGTACGACCGGTCCCCTGCGCCCACCGTCCCGCCGTACCCCTGCGCCCCGAGCCCCCGGCGGGTCCGGCGCGCGGAGCGGTGGCGGGACGGCCGCGGCCCGGGCCGCCGCTGCCGCCGCACACACCGCACACCCTGCGTGCCCTGCGCACCGTGGTCCTGCGCTGCTGACCGGACCCGCACCAGGTCAGTCAGTACGACGCGAGGAGCACAGCCATGCCCATCGACCCGTACGCGGTCCTGCGCGCCCTGCTGCGCGCGGAGGCCGTGCGCAGCGCGGCACCGAAGCCGCAAGCCGCCCAGCCGAAGCAGCAGCGGACCCCGGAGAACCGGGACCGCTGACCGGCCGGCGGAGGCAGGGCCCGGCGGGCAACCGGTGGGCCCCGCCTCCGCGGAGTCCCGCCTCCCCAGGACCCTCGCCCCACAGACCCCGCCTCCCCAGGACCCTCCCCCCCCCCCCACGGGCCTCGCCTCGGCAGGACCCTCCCGAAAAGTCCCCGGCCCTCCGTCCACAGCCTGTGCATATCGCCTGCGCCGCGACGCGCCGGACCTCGTGACGAAGAACACGCCACCCCCTTTCGGGCGAATCGCCCGAACGGTGAGGGTGACCGGGTCATGCACAGCGGGCAGTTCCGCGGTGGGCTCGCCGGCGCCCCGCACCGGCAGCCCCCTCACTCCTGTTTTGACCCCGTTCATCACGGCTTTTCCGGCGTCGCACTCCGTCGCCATGGCTGCGCCCGGAAGGTCTGGGCCGGTAGGCTTTCCGTGTGATCTTCAAGCGCATCGGAAACGGCCGGCCGTACCCCGACCACGGCCGGGAAAGCACCCGGCAGTGGGCGGACGTGGCGCCGCGCCCGGTCCGCCTCGATCAGCTGGTGACCACCAAGCAGCAGCTCGACCTGGAAACCCTGCTCGCCGAGGACTCGACGTTCTACGGCGACCTCTTCGCGCACGTCGTGAAGTGGCAGGGCGATCTGTACCTGGAGGACGGGCTGCACCGCGCGGTGCGGGCGGCGCTCCAGCAGCGTCAGGTGCTGCACGCGCGCGTGCTCGAGCTGGACTGAGACACCTCCGCCGACGGCGGGGTTGACCCTTTCGGGTTCTTTCCCACGCCCCAGGGCGATGTCGGATGATCGTTTATTAGTCACGGCAGCCCCGGCGCACTACGCTGCGCCCATGAGCATGCTGACTCCCCCCGGCATGGGCGGCAAATACCGCATCACGGGGGACAAATACCCCCGCATGCGCCGGCGCCGGCGGCGCGGCAGGCTGGTCGTCGTGGTCGTCGCCTGCGGTGCCGCGCTCGGCGTGGCCGGCTGGGGCACTCTGCAGCTCATCGACGTCTTCACCGGGGGCGGAGGGACGGCCTCCGCGGCCGGTTCCAAGTCCTCCTGCGCGGTGAAGTCGGCCAAGGCGAGCCCCTCGGCGTCCGCCTCCCCGGCCGCGCTCCCGAAGCCCGCGCAGATCACGGTGAACGTCCTCAACGCCACCACCCGCAGCGGCCTCGCCAAGAGCACCGCCGACGAGCTGGAGAAGCGCGGCTTCAAGATCGGCGAGGTGGGCAACGCGCCCAAGGAGTACGACAAGAAGGTCGCCGGCACCGGGCTGCTGCTCGGCCCCGCCCCCTCGCTGAACACCTCGCTGACGGTGCTGTCCACCCAGCTCACCGGAGCCGAGCGGCGCACCGACGCGGCCCGCAAGGGCAACGAGGTCGATCTGATCATCGGCGACGGCTTCAAGGCGCTCAGCACCGAGACGGACGCGGCCAGGGCGCTGACGGCCCTGACCGCGCCGAAGCCGACGGCCGGTACGAAGAAGAGCTGCTGAACCCGGGCGGGGACTACTCCGCGGCGCCGTAGAGCCGGTCGCCCGCGTCGCCCAGGCCGGGCACGATGTAGCCGTGCTCGTTGAGGTGGTCGTCGACGGCCGCCGTCACGACCGTCACCGGCGTGCCCGCGAGCTCGCGCTCCATGAGTTCCACGCCCTCGGGGGCGGCCAGCAGCACCACCGCGGTCACGTCGTCGGCGCCCCGCTTGATCAGCTCGCGGATCGCCGCGACCAGCGTGCCGCCCGTGGCCAGCATCGGGTCCAGGACGTACACCTGGCGGCCGGAGAGGTCCTCCGGCATGCGCGTGGCGTACGTGGACGCCTCCAGCGTCTCCTCGTTGCGGATCATGCCCAGGAAGCCCACCTCGGCGGTCGGCAGCAGCCGGACCATGCCGTCCAGCATGCCCAGGCCCGCGCGCAGGATCGGCACGACCAGCGGGCGCGGGTGGGAGAGCTTCACACCGGTGGTCCCGGCGACCGGCGTGGTGATGTCGACCTGCTCGGTGCGCACGTCACGCGTGGCCTCGTAGGCGAGCAGGGTGACCAGTTCGTCGGCCAGGCGACGGAAGGTCGCGGAGTCCGTGCGCCGGTCGCGCAGCGCGGTGAGCTTGTGGGCGACCAGAGGGTGGTCGACGACGTGGAGACGCATGTCCACAACAGTAACCGGGCCCAACCCGCCCGGCGTCCCCACTCTGGGTGAACCTCTGCCCCCGGGTCGGGACCTCGCCGACCGGCTTGGGCCGAACCCTGGCATCAAACCGCCCGGCCGGGGGAAAGTGGTGGGGACGGACCCGGGAGGTGAGCCCATGCCCGACCTGCCAGAGCGCGACGCGCCGGAACCGACCGAGCCGTCGGGCCCGCCGCGGGAGACCGACACCGAGCGCCGCCGGCGCCGTGACCGCTTCCTGCGCGAACTGGCCGAAGCCCGTGAGCTGCGTGACCGGGTCCAGCCCCGCCGCGCCAAGAGCGCCCGCCTGCGCCATGCCATGCGTATGCGCACGTTCCGCTGGTAGCCGAACGATCCGCTCGCGGCGGTACGGCACTTGGGACGTTCGGGGAAGATCACCACCGCCACGAGTGGCGCCGGGGGGTGGGCGTGCTTGGACGCACGGGAAAGCCGCGTACGATCCGCAGTGGCCGCAACGAGTGTGCTGGTGAGTTGCCTGCGGACGTACTCAGGGACGTGCGATCAAAACCACCGGACACAGGGAGCCGAAGACGTCCCCTGAACGCCTTGTTTCTGCCACGATTCCGAGTGGGTGGGGCTCGGAGCACAGCTCTCTCCGCCCGTAACCTCCGCCGGGGGGACCCCCAACCGGCACGCCTATGACCAGTGGGAGAGTCACGGTGTACTTCGCCGCACTGCTCGCGCGCACCGAAGACGGGTGGGAAGCGAGCGACACAGAGCTCGACGATGTGGAGACCCTGTCGGATCTGGCCGACCTGGCCCGGGAAGCCTCTCCCGACGAGGACACGGTGCTCGTGCTCATCGAGCAGGAGGACTCGTGGTTCGGTGTCGTCCGCATCGATGGCGAGGAAGACCCTCGCATCTACGTCTCCGACGCCGCCGCAGCCGCCCGCAGTTCCTACGGCGAGCTGCTGCTCACCGACGAACTGCTCGGAAGGGAGCCGGGTGACGACGACGACCTGGACGCCCTCGACCTCGACGGCACCGAGGACGGTGAGGACGGGGACGACGACGCCGACGGCGCCTCCGGTTCCGCCGAGGCGGTGCCGCACGGCCCGGTCGGTGACGCCGCCGTCCTCGACGACCTCGGCGTCAGCGAGAAGGAGCTGAAGGCGCTGTCCGAGGACGCGCTCAGCGAGATCGCCGACGCCCTGGGCGCCTCGGAGGTCCTGGAGACCGTCCGCTGACCGCACCGCAGGCGCCGCCGGACCCCGTGCGCGACCCGTGGCGGGCCGCCATGCGGCTCGCCCTGGACGAGGCCCGGCTGGCCGTCCGGGACGGGGACGTCCCGGTCGGCGCCGTCGTGCTGGCCGCGGACGGTACGACGGTCCTGGCGGTGGGCCACAACGAACGGGAGGCCGGCGGTGATCCCACGGCCCACGCGGAGGTGCTCGCCATCAGGCGGGCGGCCGCGCGCGTCGGGGAGTGGCGGCTGACCGGCTGCACGCTCGTCGTCACGCTCGAGCCCTGCACGATGTGCGCGGGCGCGATCGTGCAGTCCCGGCTGGACCGGGTGGTCTACGGCGCCCGGGACGACAAGGCGGGCGCGGCCGGCTCCCTCTGGGACGTCGTCCGCGACCGACGGCTCAACCACCGGCCCGAGGTCGTCGAGGGCGTCCTCGCAGGCGAGTGCGCGGGGCTCCTCACGGAGTTCTTCCGCTCACGCTGACGGCCTCCCTGAATACCGATTTCAAACCACGCCCCCGCGTGCTGTAAGGTCTCCCTCGGTAGCGTGTCCGAGCGGCCGAAGGAGCTCGCCTCGAAAGCGAGTGTGGCGCAAGTCACCGAGGGTTCAAATCCCTCCGCTACCGCGCTTGAGCGAAGGGCTCGGTCCGCTGGACCGGGCCCTTCGCCGTGTTCGGTATCGCCTTCTTGCCCAGGTACGCCCAGACGACGGCGGCCACCACCGAGCCGTTGAGCAGGAAGAGCAGCCACAGCAGTTTCGGCACGAAGCGGACGCGGTCCGCAGGGGTGCGGACGCAGTCGAGCAGGGCCCACAGCCATATGGCGGCCGCCAGGACCATCACGGCGGCGGTCGGCAGGTCCAGCATTCCCAGCATTCGTCTTCTCCCTTGCCTCGGACTCGGCCTCGGACCGGCATTCACCCCCTCATCGGACGAGGCCCCCCGATCGGTTCACGGTTCACGTGTCCCTTTCGCGCGACCGCGTTCACGCGAACCGTTCATGGGCGCGCCGCCGACAATCAAAAGCGGTGTGAAAAGCGCACTTGCGGTTACACTCGCCGCCGTCAACAGGGGCCCGAGGGGCACATACAGGGGAGGCCAGGTGGCGGTGAACGCCAAGAAGATCGCCGTCTACGTACTCGTGGTCTTCGCGCTCTATGTGATCATCACGGACCCGTCCAAGGCGGCCGACTACGTCCAGATAGGCTTCGAGGGCATATCGGACGCCGCCAAGGCCATCGGCGACTTCTTCACCTGGCTCGCCAACGGGGCCCAGTAGTACGCATCGGGAGTGCCCATGATCCGCCACCTGGTCCTGTTCAAGCTGAACGAGGGTGTCGAGCGCGACGACCCGCGGGTCGTCCGGGGCGAGGCGGCCTTCCGGGCGCTCGGCGACCAGATCGAGGACCTGGCCTTCTGGGAGCTGGGCTGGAACATCAGCGAGCGGCCCATCGCCTACGACTTCGCGATCAACTCGGCGGTCGAGGACGCGGACGCGCTGAAGCGGTACCTGGAGCATCCGGCGCACCAGGCGGGCGTCGCGCTGTGGCGGGAGTTCGCCACCTGGGTGGTCGCCGACTACGCGTTCTGAGCCGCGCCCGCGGAAGCGGGAACCCACCGGGAGCCCCCCGCCGGACGGCGGGGGGCTCCCGTGCGTCCACGGCCCCCGCTTCCCCTTATGCCCCAACTTCTCCCTCAACACGGTGTTATGGGGTGCTTGCACACAGTGCACATGTCTTGTGATGCTATGACCGCTTTTGATGGATGAGTTGACCGCTGTTGTCGGCCTGACGAAGAGGTGGCGTTGACCGTGTCGGCCAGTACTGCGCCGCCTCAGGAAGAGGCACCCGCCCCGGGACCCGAGCGGCGCCGGGGCGCCGACACCCGGGCGCTCACCCAGGTGCTCTTCGCCCAGCTCAAGGAGCTCCAGCCGGGCACCCCGGAGCACAACCGGGTCCGCGGGGCGCTCATCGAGGCCAACCTCCCGCTCGTGCGCTACGCGGCCGCCCGTTTCCGCTCCCGCAACGAGCCGATGGAGGACGTCGTCCAGGTCGGCACCATCGGCCTCATCAACGCCATCGACCGCTTCGACCCGGACCGGGGCGTGCAGTTCCCGACCTTCGCGATGCCGACGGTCGTCGGCGAGATCAAGCGCTACTTCCGGGACAACGTCCGCACGGTCCACGTGCCGCGCCGGCTGCACGAGCTGTGGGTGCAGGTCAACAGCGCGACCGAGGACCTGACGACCGCCTTCGGGCGCACCCCGACCACCGCCGAGATCGCCGAGCGGCTGCGGATCAGCGAGGACGAGGTCCTGTCCTGCATCGAGGCGGGACGGTCGTACCACGCGACCTCCCTGGAGGCCGCCCAGGAGGGGGACGGCCTGCCGGGCCTGCTGGACCGTCTGGGCTACGAGGATCCGGCCCTGGACGGCGTCGAGCACCGTGACCTGGTCCGCCATCTCCTGGTCCAGCTCCCGGAACGCGAGCAGAGAATCCTTCTGCTGCGCTACTACAGCAATCTCACGCAGTCTCAGATCAGCGCGGAACTCGGCGTCTCCCAGATGCACGTCTCCCGGCTACTCGCGCGTAGCTTTCAGCGGCTGCGTTCCGCGAACCGAATCGACGCATAGGACGCGGGAGCACGACCGCATGCACAGGCGCACGGGCGGGGCGCATGCATAGGGCGCACAGCTCTGGTTACGCAATCCGACAGGGATCGCAAGCAGGAGCGAGAAGTCACCGGTGAGAGCGAATCACCCGTAGAAGCACTTCCCGACATAACTCCGCTGAAAGTCCGTCACACCCCCTCTTTCCAGGGCCGATTCGTCACTGAGATGTCGACATGTCACTACAGCGTGTTGCCGACATGTGACATTCTGCCGGAAGCGCGTTTGCCGGGCCTTCGGCTCCGGTATTCAGGTGAAGGCTGACGTTCTCCACGACGGGGATCGTCGGCCGCGACCGTCCCGCGACCCAAAGGGGGTGGCATGTCCGCAGACCAGGGCAGCTCGAAGGTGCTCACGCTCACGAAGAGCGAGGCCGAGCCCGTCGCGCTTGTCGAGCCCGATGTGCTCGACGACGTCACGGCCCTCGAGGCCGCGCCGGCTCCGGCCCTCCCGTCCACCGGTGCCATCGACACCCGCACCCTGTCCCGCTCCCTGTTCCTGCGACTGGCCGCACTCGACGAGAACAGCCCGGAGCGGGTCTACGTCCGGGACACCCTCATCGAGCTCAACCTCCCCCTCGTCCGCTACGCCGCCGCGCGCTTCCGCTCGCGCAACGAGCCGATGGAGGACATCGTCCAGGTCGGCACCATCGGCCTGATCAAGGCGATCGACCGCTTCGACTGCGAACGGGGCGTGGAGTTCCCGACCTTCGCGATGCCGACGGTCGTGGGCGAGATCAAGCGGTTCTTCCGCGACACCTCGTGGTCGGTGCGCGTCCCGCGCCGGCTCCAGGAGCTGCGGCTGGCCCTCACCAAGGCCAGCGACGAGCTGTCCCAGAAGCTGGACCGCTCGCCGACGGTCGCCGAACTGGCCGCCGTCCTGGGCGTCTCGGAAGAGGACGTGGTCGACGGCCTGGCGGTCGGCAACGCGTACACGGCGTCCTCGCTGGACTCCCCGGCACCCGAGGACGACGGCGGCGAGGGCTCCCTGGCCGACCGCCTCGGCTACGAGGACACGGCCCTGGAGGGCGTGGAGTACCGGGAGTCGCTCAAGCCCCTGCTCGCGAAGCTCCCGCCGCGCGAGCGCCGCATCATCATGCTGCGCTTCTTCGCCAACATGACCCAGTCCCAGATCGGCGAGGAGGTCGGCATCTCCCAGATGCACGTCTCCCGGCTCCTGACCCGGACCCTGGCCCAGCTGCGGGAGGGCCTGATCTCGGACTGACCCCCGGCCCGCATCCGGAGCCGGACCCGAGGCTTCCTTCCTGACGCACCGTCAGCCACACTGGCGCGATGCGCGCGACACGGGAAGGAACGGAACGGTCACGCGGCCGTCGGCGCGCCCTGTGGGGCATGTCGGCGGCCGTCGTCGTCGTGGCGGGAGCGGCCGGGCTGCTCGGGGCGTGCGAGGGCGGCGGGCGCGGAGGCGACTATGTCGCGGTCGGCGCGGGGGAAGGACCACCGGGGGCGGGGCCCACGGGAGACGTACGCCTGGTGCCGCTGGACGGCCCTGCGGGCGCGCACCCACCCGCCGCCGAGGAAAGCCCGGCCGCGGGCCGGGGCACACCGGGCGGCGCCGGGGAACCGGCGGCCGTACCGCCGTCGGGCTCACCGCCTTCGGGCTCGCCTGCGCGGCCCACCGCCACGCCGCCGCGGGCCCCGGGCTCCGCTCCCGCGCGGGAGTCGCCGCCCGCTTCCCCGCCGGCCCCTCCCACCACCGCGCCCGCGGGTCCTGCCGTCCTGACCACGAGCGCACCCGTGCGGACGCCCACGGACCGCCGCTGGTGCGAGGACGTGACACTCACCTTCCGCAACTCCGGCGGCACGGCGGTGCGTTCGGGCACGGTCACCTTCGGGACGCACGTCATCGACGCCCTCGGCACCGACTGGTCCACCGTCGAGTCCACCGAGCAGCTCCCCGCGCCCGTCGCGCCCGGCTCCGGCAAGGAGAAGACCTGGACGGTGTGCGTCGACGCCTGGCGCGTGCCGCTGGGGATGCGGGTCGAGACGCGCGTGGTGTCCGTGCGGTGGGAGTGACGGGCTGGTGAGGGGTTACTTCAGCGCGAGCCAGGCGACCGCGGCCACGATCGCCACCGCGGCGATGACGCCGACGATCAGACCGATGCGCGGGCCGGCCGGCGCGGCGGCCTGACGGGAGGTGGGCTGGGGGGCGCCCTCGTCGACGAACGCGCGGAACATCTGGGTGCTGCCGGCGGGGTCGTAGTTGCCCTGCGGGCCCTGGGTGTTAGCCATGGGCCGAGACACTAGCGAAGACGGGGGCGGCCGCCCAAGTGGGGGCCCGCAACGTGCGCGCGTCCGGCCAGGGCGACGGGGTGTTCGGCGGCGGGGCCGGGCGGTGGCGGTACGGGCCCCCCGCGTCCCCCGACCGAGCCTCGGCCACCCAGTCCACCTGCACATTTACCCTCGCAATACTTGCCTTTGCCAACTTTTTGCGCCGCACACCCCGGCTTTATTTGCCTGCGGCAACCAATCATCCTATGGTTGCCCTAAGCAACAAAGTAGGAGGTGTGATGGCCGCGCAGACGCAGTACGAGGAACTGGCGCGCCAGCTCAGTGCCGTCGGGGCCGTGAAACGGGACCTCGGGCGGATCCTTCCGTCCGACTGCTCCTCCGGCTCGGCCGCCGTGCTCGCGCTGCTCGGCCGCCACGGGGACATGCGCATGAGCAACCTCGCCGAACTGCTCGCCGTCGACATGTCGGTGACCAGCCGGCACGCCGCGCACCTCGCCGAACGGGGCTGGATCGAACGCTCCCCCGACCCCGCGGACAAGCGCTCCCGCATCCTGCGCCTCACCCCCGAGGGCCACACGATGCTCGCCGAACTCTCCCGGCGCAGCGCCGACCTCCTGGCGCAGCGGCTGAGCGACTGGTCCGAGGACGACGTGGGCCAGCTCATCCGGCTGATGACCCGGCTGCGCGCCAGCTTCGGCGACTGCCGGGCCACCCCGCACCGGCCACCGCCTCCCCCGCCCTCGCGGGCACTGCCTCACCAGACCACCCGTACACCCGCGTAAGAGAAGGAAGTCCATGGCAACGACCACACCAGCCGGTGTGCGGGCCCACGCGAAGCACGGCGGAGGGTCCGCCGACGCTCCCATGACCCACCGGCAGATCATGGAGGCGCTCTCCGGACTGCTGCTCGGCATGTTCGTGGCGATCCTGTCGTCCACGATCGTCTCGAACGCCCTCCCGGAGATCATCGGCGACCTGGGCGGCGGCCAGTCCGCCTACACCTGGGTCGTGACCGCCACCCTGCTGGCGATGACGGCGACCACCCCCCTGTGGGGCAAGCTCGCCGACCTCTACAACAAGAAGGCGCTCGTCCAGATGGCGCTGGTCATCTACGTGCTGGGCTCCGCGGCCGCCGGGCTCTCGCAGAACCCCGGCATGCTGATCGCCTGCCGTGTCGTCCAGGGCGTCGGCGTCGGCGGTCTGTCCGCCCTCGCGCAGATCGTGATGGCGGCGATGATCTCCCCGCGTGAGCGCGGACGCTACTCCGGCTACCTCGGCGCGACCTTCGCCGTCGCGACCGTCGGCGGCCCGCTGCTCGGCGGTGTCATCACCGACACCAGCTGGCTGGGCTGGCGCTGGTGCTTCTACGTCGGCGTCCCCTTCGCCGTCATCGCGCTGATCGTGCTGCAGAAGACCCTGCACCTGCCGGTCGTGAAGCGGGACGTGAAGGTCGACTGGGCCGGCGCGTTCTTCATCTCGGCCGCGGTCTCGCTGCTGCTGGTCTGGGTCACCTTCGCCGGTGACAAGTACGACTGGCTGTCCTGGCAGACGTACACGATGGTCGCGGGCTCGATCCTGCTCGGTCTGGTCTTCGTGCTCGTCGAGTCCAGGGCGAGCGAGCCGATCATCCCGCTGCGGCTGTTCCGCAACCGGACGATCACGCTCTCCTCCATCGCCTCGATGTTCGTCGGTGTCGCGATGTTCTCCGGCACGGTCTTCTTCGCCCAGTACTTCCAGCTGGCCCGCGACGAGTCGCCGACCATGTCCGGCGTCCTGACCATCCCGATGATCGGCGGTCTCTTCGTCTCCTCCACGGTCTCCGGGCAGTTCATCACCCGCACCGGCAAGTGGAAGGCCTGGCTGGTCAGCGGCGGTGTGCTCATCACGGCGGGCCTCGGTCTGCTGGGCACCATCCGCTACGACACGGACTACTGGAAGACGGCCGTCTTCATGGCCCTGCTGGGTCTCGGCGTCGGCATGATGATGCAGAACCTGGTGCTGTCCACGCAGAACCAGGTCGACCCCGAGGACCTCGGTTCGGCCAGCTCCACGGTCACCTTCTTCCGTTCCCTCGGCGGTGCGATGGGCGTCTCGGCGCTGGGCGCCGTCATGGCCGACCGCATCACCGGCTACGCCAAGGACGGCATCGCCGGCCTCGGCCCGAAGTACGCCGCCCTCGCGTCCGGTTCGAGCTCCTCCAGCGAGATCCCGGACATGGACAAGCTGCCCGCGCCGCTGCGCACGGTCATGGAGAGCGCGTACGGCCACGGCATCGCGGACGTCTTCCTGATCGCCTCCGGCATGGCACTGCTCGCCTTCCTGATCACCCTGTTCATCAAGGAGGTCCCGCTGAAGACGAGGGGGGCCGTGTCCCAGACGGCCGCCGAGGAGGCGGCGGCCCCGGCGGAGGCTCCGGCCACGACCGCGACCGCGGCTGCCGCCGAGGAGAAGGTCCCGAGCTGGGCCGTGACCGACTCGGCCACCGAGGCCGCGCCCGAGGGCACGCGGCGGCTCTCCGCCGTCGCCACCGTCGAGGCCCGCAAGGCCCCCTCGGGTGGCATCCCGCTGCACGGCTTCGTCCGCGGAGCGGAGAGCACGCCCGTCCCGCAGGCCGCCGTGACCCTGGTCTCCCTGTCCGGGCGGCAGCTGGGCCGGTCGGTCGCCCAGGCCGACGGTGCCTACGCGCTGGACGCGCCCGGGACGGGGTCGTACGTCCTGATCGCCTCCGCGGACGGGTTCCAGCCGCAGGCGTCCACGGTCGTCGTGAACGGTGAGCCGCTCGCGTACGACGTCCTGCTCAGCGGGACCAGCGGGCTCGGCGGGGTCGTGCGGGCCGCCGAGTCGGGCGAGGGCGTCAAGGACGCGATGGTCGTCGTCACCGATGTGCGCGGCGATCTGCTGGCCACCGCCGCCACCGGCGAGCAGGGCGAGTTCTCCTTCGCCGAGCTGGTGCCGGGTGCCGTGACCGTCGCGGTGAACGCCGCCGGGTTCCGGCCGCGCGCGCTGCCCGTGGAGATCGGCGGGACGGGCGTGACCCGGGTGGAGGTCGTGCTCGACGCGGGCGCGCAGCTGCGGGGTGTCGTACGGGCGCCGCACGGGCCGCTGGCCGACGCGCGGGTGACGCTCATGGACGCGGCGGGCAACGTCGTCGGCACGGCGACGACCGGCGCGGACGGGGCGTACGCCTTCGCGGACCTGGACGGCGGCGACTACACCGTCATCGCGACCGGCTACCCGCCGGTGGCGACCGCGCTGACGGTCGCCGGGGCCGGCGTCGACGGCCATGACATCGAGCTCGCCCACCCCGGCGAGTAGACACTGCGAGGCTCCGGCCCGGTGCGGGTGTTCGCCCCGCACCGGGCCGGTCCGGTGGAGGAGTGGGACAGGATGGGACTGACCGCGAGGATCCGCACGCGCGACGGATGGGCCGTGTCGCACGCGGTGGTCACGGTGACCGACATGGCGGGCACGCAGGTGCTGCGGGCGGAGGCGGACGAGAAGGGAGTCGTGGGCGACCCGACCGGGCTCGCGCCCGGGGCGTACACGGTCGTCGTCACGGCCGTGGGCCACGGGCCCGCCGCGTCCACCGCGATCGTGACGGCGAGCGGCCGGGTGGACGCCGGCACGATCACCCTCGCCCGCCAGGGCGGCGGGGACGAGCTGCCGCCGCCCGGCCCGTGGACCGTGGACCCGGCGCACTCCACCGTCGGCGCGGTCGCCCGGCACCTGGGCATCTCCAGCGTGCGCGGCCGGTTCACCGACTTCTCGGCGGCGATCGAGGTCGCCCCGGACGAGGTCACCAAGTCCCGGGTGGAGGCCGTGATCCGCGCGGCCTCCATCGACACCGGCAACGGCCCGCGCGACACCCATCTGCGCTCGGCGGACTTCCTGGACGTCGAGACGTACCCGGAGATCACCTACCGCTCGACCGGTCTGACGGTGGCGGGCCCGGACCGCTGGACGGTCCATGGCGACCTGACGATGCGCGGTGTCGTACGGCCCGTCGACCTGGACCTCGTCCACCTCGGCACCGGCGCCGACCCCTGGGGCGGCACCCGCGCCGCCTTCCGTGCGACGGGCGAACTCCATCGCGAGGACTTCGCCATGAACTACAACCAGGTCGTCCGGGCGGGCGTCGCGGCGATCGGCACGACACTGCGGGTGGAACTGGAGATCCAGGCGGTGCAGGGGGAGTCGCTCCCCCAGGCGTAGACCCGGCAGGGTCACGTACGGGCGGCTCCGCTGCCCCTGGGCCGTGTCCGCCTAGGCTGGCGCCATGGCACGGAACATCGCGACCAACACGACCGTCTCGTTCGACGAGCTGCTGGACTTCGTACGACCCCGTCACCGCGCGATCCTGCTGACCCGGCGGGCCGACGGCAGCCCCCAGGCGTCGCCGCTGACCTGCGGTGTCGACGACGCGGGCCGGATCGTCGTCTCCACGTACCCGGAACGCGCCAAGACCCGCAACGCCAAGCGGGACGAGCGGGTCAGCGTCCTCGTCCTCAGCGACGACTGGAACGGACCCTGGGTCCAGGTCGACGGCACGGCCGAGGTCATCGACACGCCCGACTCGGTCGAGCCGCTGGTGGAGTACTACCGCACCATCGCGGGCGAGCACCCCGACTGGGACGAATACCGGGCGGCCATGATCAAGCAGGGCAAGTCCCTCATCCGCGTGACCCCCGAACGCTGGGGGCCGGTGGCGACGGGCGGGTTCCCGGCGCGGCTGGCGCAGCAGGACTGACGGCCGCCGGACGGTTCCGGGGACGGGCGGCCGCGGGTTCCGCGGCGCCGGGCGGCGCGGTTCGCCGCGCCGCTTCAGGGCGCTGCGGAGCCGTGCCGTTCGGCCATCGCCTCGATGCCCGCGATCAGCAGGTCCAGGGCGAACTCGAAGTCGCGTTCCCACATCTCCTCGACCGTGTCGCCGCCCCGGGCCTCCGTGATGTCCTCGGTCTCCCGGACCAGGTCGGCCGCGTCCGGGTCCAAGGTCACCGCGCCGAGCGCCTGCCGGAAGTACTCGTCCGGGGTGAGGCCGACGGACACCGAGCGGGCGATGAAGTGGCCCTCGATGGTGCCGAAGCCGTACACGAACTGGAAGACGGAGGAGATGGCCGCCGCGAGCCCGTGCGGCGGCAGTCCGGTGCGGCGGATCACGCGCTGGACGGCGCGGGAGAACGCGAGGTTGTTCGGGCCGATGTTGAGGAACGTGCCGGCCAGCGGCGACAGCCAGGGGTGACGGACCAGCAGGGTCCGGTACGTCCTGGCCAGCCCGCGCAGCTGGTCGCGCCAGTCCTCGTCGGCGTCCGGGTCGGGCAGGCTCAGATCGGCGAAGGCCGCGTCCAGGGCGAGTTCGAGCAGTTCGTCCTTGGTGTCGACGTACCAGTACACGGACATCGCCGTCACGTTCAGCTCGGCCGCCAGCCGCCGCATGGAGAACTTGGCCAGCCCCTCGGCGTCCAGCAGCCGGACGGTGACCTCGGTGATGCGGTCGCGGTCGAGTCCGGAGGGCTGACCGCCGCCCCGGCCGCGCCGCCGGGCCTTGCCGCCGTCCAGCCAGACGCTCCGCTGTGCGGCTCCCTTGCCGGTCTCGGCCATGGCCAGGCACCTTCCTCACACTCCGGACACTGAGAAGGATGCCAGGCGCAGGCACCCCGTGAGGGGCGCGGGCGGGGGCGCGCGAGCCGCCGCACGCCCCAGTTCAGACACGAAGAGGGGGCGGTGGCCCTTGAGCCACCGCCCCCTCTTCGTGTGCCGCCGTCAGCTGTCGGAGCTGCTCGCCTTCTGCGTCAGGTCGTAGAAGGTGGACGAACCGGCCGTCACCTTCTTGAAGTTGGCCTCGACCCACGAGGTGATCTGCGAGGACGTGCCGCTGCTGCTGCCGCCCATGCCGCCGCCGGTGCCGCTGCTGATGAAGTAGTGGATCTTGCCTTCCGCCACGTACTTCTTGAACTGCGCCAGCGTCGGGGACGGGTCGGTGCCGTTGAAGCCGCCGATCGCCATCACCGGGTCACCGGTGGAGAGCTGGTAGCTCGCCGCGTTCTGGGCGCCGATCGCCGCCGCGACCCAGGTGTACTGGCCGGAGTCGGTCTCCAGCAGCTTCTTCGCCTCGTCGGAGACGCTCGCGCCGTTCAGCAGGCCGCCGACGCCACCGCCGCCGCCCATGCCGCCGCCGTCACCCGTCTGACCGCCGGGGCCGCCCTGCCGGCCCTGGCCCTGCTGGCCCTGGCCCGGCTGGTTCTGGGTGCCGCCGTTGCCGTTCTGCTGGTTCTGGCCCGGCATGCCGCCGCCGGGGAAGCCCTGCCCCTGCTGGTTCTGGGTCCCGCCGTTGCCGTTCTGCTGGTTCTGGCCCTGCTGGCCGGGCATACCGCCGCCGAAGCCGCCCCGGCCGCCGCCACCGCCCGGACCGCCGCCGCCCATCATGGACGCGCCCGCCGGGCCCGCCGTCACGATGGAGCCGGTGTGGCCCTCCTGCACGGTGCTGAGGGTGTACGCCGTCGGGCCGGCCAGGGAGGCCACCAGGCCGACGGAGGCCGCCGCGAGGGCGAGCCGGCGGTTGATCCGGCCCGCGAAGACGAGACCGAGCGCGGCGGCCAGACCGCCGGTCAGGATCAGCCACTTCAGCCAGGGCAGGTAGTCCGGGGTGCGGTTGAGCAGGACGTACGACCAGGACGCCGCCGCGACGACCGAGGCCGCGAGGGTGATCGAGGCCCACAGCTCGGACCGCTTCTCCCACAGGATCCCGGCGCCCATGCCGATCACGGCCGCCATGTAGGGGGCGAGGGCCACCGTGTAGTACTGGTGGAAGATGCCCGCCATGTAGCTGAAGACGACCATGGTGATGAGCAGCGAGCCGCCCCAGACCAGGAACAGTCCGCGGGTCGTCGACGTCCGCTTCAGCATGGGGGTCCCCCCGCTCGAGCGGAGCCGAGAGTGGGGGAGGGTCGCCACCAGGCCGCCGACCAGGAGGATCAGCGCGGCCGGCAGCAGCCAGGAGATCTGGCCGCCGATCTCGGAGTTGAACATCCGGTCCCAGCCGGTCTCGCCCCACTGGCCGGTGTTGCCACCGCCGCCGCCGACGCTGCCGGTCTCCTCGCCGTTGAGGCGGCCGAGACCGTTGTAGCCGAAGGTCAGCTCCAGGAAGGAGTTGTTCTGGGAGCCGCCGATGTACGGGCGCGAGGAGGCGGGCCACAGCTCGACGATCGCGACCCACCAGCCGCCGGAGGCGACCAGCGCACCGGTGGCGAGCGCCAGCTGTCCGAAGCGCTTCTTCACGCTCACCGGGGCGCAGACCGCGTAGACGACCGCCAGCGGCGGCAGGATCAGGAAGGCCTGGAGGGTCTTGGCGAGGAACGCGAAGCCGATCGCGACACCGGCCCACACCAGCCACTTCGTCCGGCCGTCCTCCACCGCGCGGGCCACGAGGTAGCAGGCCACGGCCATCAGCAGGGCCAGCATCGCGTCCGGGTTGTTGAACCGGAACATCAGCGCGGCGACAGGGGTGAGCGCGAGCACGGCGCCCGCGATCAGGCCGGCCGCGGCGCTGAACCGGCGGCGCACGGAGGCGTGGACGACGGCGACCGTGCCGACACCCATCAGCACCTCGGGAGCGAGGATCGCCCACGAGTTCAGACCGAAGATCCGCACCGACAGCTCCATCGGCCACAGGGAGGCCGGGGGCTTGTCGACGGTGATGGCGTTGCCTGCGTCCAGCGAGCCGAAGAAGAAGGCCTTCCAGGACTGGCTGCCCGCCTGGACGGCCGCCGAGTAGAAGGAGTTGGCGTAGCCGGAGGCGCTCAGGTTGTAGAGGTAGAGGAGGAGCGTGGCGAGCAGCAGGCCGAGGAAGGCCGGGCGCGCCCAGCGGGGGTCCTCGGGGCGGCCGCGCCAGAGTCTGCGGTGCAGGGGCTGCTTCGGCTCACCCGACTCGGGGGCCGGGACGACGGGTTCCCGCGGCTCGGTGGGAGGAGCGGTGGGGGGCGGGCCCCAGGTGGCCGCCGGTCGGTCGAGGTGGGTGCTCATCGGGGGTCCCCCGGGTCGGTGTCGTGGGGGCGCACCGGCTGCAGTCGCATGGTGGCGTCCCTCCAGGTGCCGTCCGCGGCTTCACCGGCGCGGAACTGGGTGGTCTCTTGGGTGGCGGTGGTGTTCCGGTACGGCGAGGCGTACGCCCCGGCCTGGCCCTGCGAGCCGTACGCCGGTGCGGACGGACGGGCCGGGTGCCGCGGTCCGTGCGCCGGCGCGGCCGGGTACGGCGTCGGCTGTGCCGGGAGGTGGGAGGCGATCACGGTCGACGGCGCGTCGCCGGCCTCCCGCCGGTCCGAGAACACCCACGCGCGGAAGAGCAGGAAGCGCAGGATCGTCGCCGCGAGGTTGGCGGCGATCAGCACCGCGAGCTCGGTGGCGTGCGCGGGGTCGGTGGTCGCCGCGTTCAGGGCGACGAGCGAACCGCTGGTCAGCGCGAGGCCGATGCCGAAGACCACCAGGCCCTGCGCCTGGTGCTTGACGGCCCCGCCCCGGCCGCGGACCCCGAAGGTCAGACGCCGGTTGGCGGCGGTGTTGGCCACGGCGGACACCAGCAGGGCGAGCGCGTTGGCGAACTGCGAGCCGCTGAACTGGCGGAAGCCGCTGTAGAGGAGCAGGTAGAACAGGGTGGACAGACCGCCCACGACGCAGAAGCCGACGAGCTGGCGGGCCAGGCCCCCCGGCACGTCCTGGATCTCACGGTCGCGCGGGTCGTCGCCGAAGGGGCGGGTGAGGCGGTCGAGCGAGAGGGAGCCGGTGGCCAGGGCCTTGCCCACCCGCCACACGCCCTTGAGGTCCTCGGTCGCCGTCTTCACGATGTGCACCGTGGAGTCCGGGTCGTCGACCCAGTCGACCGGCACCTCGTGGATCCGCAGTCCGGCCCGCTCGGCGAGCACCAGCATCTCCGTGTCGAAGAACCAGCCGGTGTCCTCCACCAGGGGCAGCAGGACCTGGGCGACGTCGCGCCGGATGGCCTTGAAGCCGCACTGGGCGTCCGAGAAGCGGGCCTGGAGCGAGCCGCGCAGGATCAGGTTGTAGGCGCGGCTGATGAACTCCCGCTTCGGCCCGCGCACCACGCGGGAGCTGCGGGAGAGCCGGGAGCCGATCGCCAGGTCGGAGTGGCCGGAGATCAGCGGGGCCACCAGCGGCAGCAGCGCGTTGAGGTCGGTGGACAGGTCCACGTCCATGTACGCGAGGATCGGGGCGTCCGACGCCGACCAGACGGTCCGCAGCGCCCGGCCGCGGCCCTTCTGCTCGAGCCGGAAGTTCCGCACCTCCGGAAGCCGTGCCTCCAGCCGCCGCGCCACCTCGGGGGTAGTGTCCGTCGACGCGTTGTCCGCGATCGTGATGCGGAACGTGTACGGGAACGTGCGCGTCAGGTGGTCGTGCAGTCTCCGGACGCACGGCTGGAGGTCCTTCTCCTCGTTGTAGACGGGGATCACTACGTCCAGGACAGGCGTACCGGCTGTGGCGGCCGGGAGGTGCTCCCGCGCCGGCAGGGTGCCGGGAGAAGAGTCGGTTCGCATGCCAACGACTTTCGTCAAGCGCCCTGTTGCACCCATGTGGTGGCACTGTGCTGCACCTGTGAGTCCAGTTGCCAGTTCGTTTCGGGGGCGGGCTGGGGCACGGCGGGGGCGAGGGCGGGCAGGTGCACGGTGAAGACGGTCTGGCCGGGCACGCTGTCCACGGTCACGGCGCCGCCGTGCGCGGTCGCCACGGCCTGCACGATGGCGAGCCCCAGACCGGTCGAGCCGGAGGAACGGGAGCGCGAGGAGTCGCCGCGCGCGAACCGTTCGAAGACATGGGGGAGCAGGTCCGGCTGGATGCCCTGGCCGTTGTCCTGGACGTCCACGCACAGCCACGGGCCGCGTCGCTGCACGCGCGCGGTGACGGTCGTACCGGGCGGGGTGTGCGTGCGGGCGTTGGCCAGCAGGTTGACGAGCACCTGCTGCAGACGCGCGGAGTCGGCGGACACGAGCGCGGGCTCGTCGGGGAGTTCGAGACGCCAGACGTGGTCGCGTCCGGCGGCACGGGCGTCGCTGATCGTGTCGATGACCAGCGGTACGAGGTCGGTCTGCTCGAACTGCAGCGGGCGGCCCGCGTCCAGGCGGGCGAGCAGGAGCAGATCCTCCACGAGGAGGGTCATCCGGCCGGCCTCGGACTCGATGCGGCCCAGCGCGTGCTTGGTGTCGGGGCCGACCTCCTCGCGTCCGCGCCGGGTGAGCTCGGCGTACCCGCGGATGGACGCGAGGGGGGTGCGCAGCTCGTGGCTGGCGTCCGCGACGAACTGCCGCACCCGCATCTCGCTCTCCTGGCGGGCGTGCAGGGCGCCGTGCACGTGGTTCAGCATCCGGTTCAGCGCGGCGCCGACCTGGCCGACCTCGGTGTGCGGATCGGTCTCGGACTCGGGCACCCGCTCGCTGAGGTTGACCTCGCCGGTGTGCAGGGGGAGTTCGGAGACGCGGGTGGCGGTGGCGGCGACCTTGCGGAGGGGGCGGGTGGCGACGCTGACCATCACGGTGCCGGCCAGACCGGCGGCGACGAGGCCGGCGACGGTGAGGCTGACCTCGACGATGATCAGGGTGTTGATGGTGCCGTCCACGTCGGAGGTGGGGATGCCGACGTAGTAGTCACCGTTCTTGCCGTTGATGTACTGGACCCGGTAGGTGCCGAGGCCGGGGATGTCGACGGTGTGCTGCTTCCCGTCCTGCGCGACCGAGCCGAGCGCCCTGAGCTGGGACTCGGAGAGGGTCTCGGCGTTCACGTCCGGGATGCCGGCGGAGGTCTTCGTCTTGTTGCCGACCTTGCCGCTGGTGATGGAGCCGTTCTCGACCGTCGCCGCGAGGGCCTTCTGCGGCCCCGGGCCCCGGGTGACGAAGTCGGTGAGGGGGTCCGTCTGCTGCTGGGGCACGTCGGTCTTGCCGTTGGCGGTGCCGTTGCCGTTCTTGGCGCCGTCCTCGCCACCGGGTGCTCCGGCGGGCCCGCCGGAGACCCGCATGGTGGCCTCCTTCAGGGAGCCGTCCAGCTGCCCGTACAGGTGGTCCCGCAGGACCAGGGTGGTGACGGTGCCGATCACCGCGCAGACCACGGCGATCAGGGTCACGGACACGACGACGAGCCGGGTCCGCAGGGTGCGCGGCTTCCCCGCTCGTCGCTTCTGCGGACGCGGCCGTCGTCGCCCGCTCATGACGCCGCGGGCTTGATCAGGTATCCGGCCCCGCGCCGGGTGTGGATCATCGGCTCACGTCCGGCGTCTATCTTGCGGCGCAGATAGGAGATGTACAGCTCGACGACGTTGGCCTGGCCGCCGAAGTCGTACGACCAGACCCGGTCCAGGATCTGCGCCTTGCTGAGCACGCGGCGCGGGTTGCGCATCAGGAAGCGCAGCAGCTCGAACTCGGTGGCGGTGAGGTGGATGTTCTCCCCGGCCCGCGAGACCTCGTGGCTGTCCTCGTCGAGGGTGAGGTCACCGACGACGAGGACGGAGTCGGAGCGGCGGTCGGCGGCACCGGAGCGCCGGATGAGTCCCCGCAGCCGGGCCACGACCTCTTCGAGGCTGAACGGCTTGGTGACGTAGTCGTCGCCCCCCGCGGTGAGACCGGCGATACGGTCCTCGACGGCGTCCTTGGCGGTGAGGAAGAGGACGGGAACGTCCGGCAGCTCACGGCGCAGCCGCCCGAGGACGGTCAGGCCGTCCATGTCGGGGAGCATCATGTCGAGGACGACGGCGTCGGGACGGAACTCCCGGGCGGTCTGGATGGCACCGGTGCCGTCTCCCGCACTGCGGATCTGCCATCCCTCGTAGCGCAGGGCCATGGACAGCAGTTCGGTGATCGACAACTCGTCGTCCACCACAAGCACTCGGACGGGGCTCCCGTCCGGCCTCAGCAGTTCGGTGCGCCCCTGGGGCGAGGTCGTGGTCATGGGGAACACCTTGTCGATGTCCTCTGAGAGCACTCTTTCGACAACCTGTGATTTCCCTGAGAAACTCACAGGAGGCTCTCAGGCAATGCCTGGCAACCCCTGACGCCGAGTTGATCTCGGGTCCTCCTCCGGCCGCCGCCGCTCGCCGCCGGTGCGTTCCTTGGGCGGATCCCGCGCCCCTCACCCGAGGTTGACCGCGCCCCTCTCCCCCGGCCGCCCGCTCCGATCACGTGCGGGCTCAGAACGAGCCATGGCTCGGCACCATCCGGGGCTCAGAACAAGCCGTCCTGCACATGCCTCTTCTCCCTGAACTCCCGTACCGGAGGCCGCATTTCCGCACCGTTCCGTGAGGGAGCCGGAACCAGCTCCCAGCCCCTCATCAACCGCGTGTCGAGCACGACCACCCGCTCCCCGCTCGCCAGATGAAGATCGGGACCGGCCGCCGCCACCAGCTCACCGCTCACCGCGCCCCCGGCGACGAGCTCGCTCACCTCACCGAAGGCGGCGGGTGCCGAGTCGAGCCCGAACACCCGCAGATGGTCGACGGGCCGGAAAGGCGCCCGGTCCAACGACTCCGGCCAGTCCGCCAGTTCCACGGCCCGCGCGTGCAACTCCCGGAGCTCACCGCGCCGTTCCTCTTCTTCTCGCGGCAGGGCGGCCCGTACCGCCCGCTTCACGGTGTACGGAATCCGGTCCGGCACCCCCAGGGCCGCCCGCAGCAGTTCCTCCGTCCGCCGGGCGGCCATCAGCGGCCCGCTGCCCAGCCAGCTGAAACAGACCGCCCCCTGCTCCAGCAGCCGCGCCGGCCCCCGCTCCACGGCCGTGATCCCGACCTTGACGAGCTCCGGCCCGAACCAGGCCAGGTACACCCGGTACGGCCGGGGATCGTCGGCGATCCCGTCCGCGGCGACGGAATGCGCCCGGTCCAGCCGCGCACACTCCTCGCACCGCGCCCCGGCGCTCCTCCCCGGCACCGCCGCCCGCACCGGACACGCGTGCCCCCGGGCCCCGACACACTGCCGCACACCCCCTTCGGCGACCGCGAAGGCCACCCGCTTCCCCCATGACAGCGGGCTACCGCGCCCCCCGTCCCACATCAGCACGGGACCCTCCGCCGACCACCGCAGCCCCGCGCACGTCCAAGTCTGTGCCATCACTCACCACGCTAGCCGCCGGCACCGACAACGCGCCCCGGCCCGCGGGCGCGCGCCCGGCGAGCCGGCATCCGACACATCCCGGATGACCGACCCGCGCCCCGCCGTCCCGGACCCGCATCCCCCACTCCGCCCGGGGCCGTACCCCCGGCGGCTTGCCCCATCCGGCCAGGTGCAGCCCCCAGGTGACCAGCACGCTCACGCCCACGACGGCCGCCCCGGCGACCAGCAGGACAGGGGAGACGAGACACACCCCCACCCCGATCACCGCGGTCCCCGCGGTCGCGATGCCGAAGCCGGTCCAGCCGGCGATCGTGTGCCCCTCGTCGTACTGATGCCCCGCCACGGCATTCCCTCACAATCTAAGAGGTTGATGATCTGAACCTCTTACAAGGTAAGAGAAACCGAAAGCAGATAACAAGGACCCAGCACGAATCACCGGAGAGGAACCAGGCCCCGCGATGTCAGCCAATCCGTCCCGTCCCGCGGCGACCCCCGCCCAAGCGCTCTCCGCCATGGACGACCTCATCGCGGCGAGCATGATCGGCCAGCAGGAGATGGCCCAGCGCCTCGGCCTGAACGTCACCGACCTGACCTGCTTCGCCTACGTCCTCCAGGCCGGCGAGGACCTCCTCACCGCGGGCGACCTCGCGACCCGCGTCCACGTGACCACCGGCGCGGTCACCGGCATCCTCAACCGCCTGGAACGCGCCGGCTTCGTCACCCGCCGCACGGACCCCGAGGACCGCCGCAGGGTCCGCGTGGCCGCCGTACCGTCCGCGGTCGCCAAGGCGTACGCCCTCTACGAGCCGTACTACGTCCGCCTGAACACCCTCTTCGCCGACTACTCCCCGGAGGAGATCGCGGTGCTGACGGACTGGTTCACCCGGGCGACCACCCTCGCGAACGCCTACCGCGAGGAACTGCGCGCCCGGGAAGGCGACTCCGCATGACGACGCACCCGGCCGGCGGTCCCGGCCGCCGGGACTACCTCCGCCCCCCGAACTCCCACTCGTGGACCTCGATTCCGGCGTAGCGGCCGGCGGTCAGCACGGCGCGCGCCGCATCCGGGCCGGCCGCCCGCACCAGGGCCGCCGTGCCCACCCAGACGACGCCGTCGTCGGACAGCAAGGGACCGTACGCGATCAGTTCGCCCCGGTCCCACGGCACTTCGAGGTCCGCCGCGGGTCCCGAACCGAAGCCGAGCACGAGGTACCGGAGGCCGCCGCTGGGCCCTCCGGGAAACTCCCACATGGTCCGCCCGAGCAGGTTGCGCCAACGCCGCACCAGCACGTCCCGGTAGACGCCGGCCTGGTAGTTGGGCTCGTCGAAGGCGAACGCGCGGGCGGCGGCGGGATCCGGCAGATCCACGATGTGCACACTGCCGGTCGGCGCCTCACCCCCGTAAGCGAAGGTGGGCCCCCGGGCGATCATCTCCGCCGCGAACCGGTCCATGTATCCCCAGTGCGCCTCCAGCAACTCCCCCCGCAGCGTCGCGGATCCGGCCCTGTCCCGGTGGTAGCAGAAGAACTCCATGGCGGCAGTCTCCAGCACCTGGCACCGGGGCCGGTGCTGGGGCGGGGGGGCGATGAGACGGAACGGATGTCGCGCCGGATCCGTGGGGCAGCTGGAGCGCCAGTGCCAGATCTGTCCGCCGTCCGCCCCTGGGAGACCTCGTGCGGGCGGTCCGTGGCGGCCTACGGTGGCGGCGTGAGCGAGGAGATGAACGGGTGTACCGGGCGGGTGCTGGTCCTGGTGCTGCCCGAGGTGAATCTGCTGGACCTCGGTGGTCCTGTGCAGGTGTTCGACGCCGCGGCGCATCTCGGCGGCGGCTACCGGCTGGAGTACGTCGCCGAGACGGAGGTTCTGCGGTCCGCCCAGGGCCTGCGGCTGGCGGGGCTGGCACCGCTGCCGGCGAGCCGGGCGGCAGCCGGTGATCTGGTGCTCGTGCCGGGCCCCCGGCTGACCGCATCCGACCGGCTGGTGGCACCCGCCGTGGTGCGCTGGGTGCGCGAGGCCCACGACGCGGGCGCCCGGGTGGCGTCCGTGTGCACCGGCGCGGTCGTTCTGGGGGAGGCGGGGCTGCTGGACGGCAGGGCGTGCACCACCCACTGGTCGCTCACCTCGGCGATGCGCGACCGCTACCCGCGGGCCCGGGTGCGCGAGGCCGCGCTCTACGTGCACGACGGGCGGATCAGCACCAGCGCGGGCATCTCGTCGGGCATCGATCTCGCGCTGTCCCTGGTCGAGCGGGAACGCGGCCCGGAACTGGCCGCGGGAGTCGCGCGTGAACTGGTGCTCTATCTGCGGCGGGACGGGGAAGCGGCACAGATCAGTCCGTTCCTGCGCCACCGCGACCACGTCCAGCCCGCGGTGCACCGGGTGCAGGACCATCTGGCCCAGCATCTGGACACCGCCTTCACCCTGCGTGAACTCGCCGCCCTCGCCGGGCTGTCCCCGCGCGGTCTCACGCGGGCCTTCACCACGGCCACCGGCATCACCCCGTTCGCCTACCAGCGGCAACTACGGCTGGAGCGGGCCCGCACCCTGCTGTCCGGTACCGACCTGACGGTGGAGGCGGTCGCGCTCCGCTGCGGATTCCGTGACGCCCGGCAACTGCGCCGGGTGGTCGCCGACGCCTTCGGAGCCCCGCCCTCGCTGCTGCGCGCACCGCTGCGGCCGACTGCCTGACGGACCTGACCTCATCGGCCGGCGGCCTCCTCCCCGACTGCTTCCCGCGCTTCTTCCCCCTTTCCCGCTCCCCCTTTCCCGCTCCCCCTTTCCCGCTCCCCCTTTCCCGCTCCCCCCTTTCCCGCTTCCGCGAGGGCCGACGGCACAACGCTGCCGACATGCGCCCGGATTGTTGAGGTATGTCTTGTTCAAGATGAGTCCCGAGCCGAGCAAGGGGCACCGGGCGCTGCGCCGTATCGGCTGGGTACTGCTGGGCGCGGCCCTGGCGGCCGCGTCCTTCGCGGGGATCGCCCTCGCGGGGGTGAGCGCGTCGATGGCCGACAGTTTCGCCGCCGCCCCCCGCGGCTCCGACGCCAGGGTGTGGCCGGCTGCCCGGCCGGTGCCGGACGACCGCATCACGGTGGCGGTCGCGGTCAGCAACCAGGGCTCCGTGGCCACTGATGTTCTCGCGCCCTACCAGGTGTTCGCCGAGTCGCGGAGAATGTTCGTCTACACGGTGGCCGCCGAACGCCGTGTCTCCCCGCTGTCCGGCGGCGCCCATCTGCTGCCCGACCACACGCTGACCGAGGTGGCGGACGGCACGCTGCCGGAACCCGACGTGGTGGTCGTGCCCGCCGTGACCGACCCCGCCGGCGCGGGCGAGGAGCGCCTGCGCCGGTGGATCGTCGAACGTCACCGCGAGGGCGCCCGGATCCTCGGGGTGTGCGCGGGCTCCGAGCTGCTGGCCGCCTCGGGTCTGCTCGACGACCGCGACGCCACGTCGTTCTGGTCCAACATCGGCTCCCTGGAGGGCGACTATCCGAAGGTCGACTGGAAGCGCGGGCAGCGCTACGTCGAGGACGGGCGGGTGACCACCACCGCGGGCGTCACCTCCGGCACCGTGGGAGCGCTGCGGTTGGTCGAGGAACTGGCCGGCGAGACGGAGGCGACCCGAATCGGCACCGGCCTGTCCTACCCCGGCTGGACTCCGGACGGACCGACCGAGATACCGGCCAACCATCTCACCCTCGGCGACCTCCCCTACGCTCTCAACGCCGCGTTCCCGTGGCTGCGCCCCACCACGGCCATCGGCTTGGTCGACGGCGTCGAGGAGATCGACGCGGCCGCCGCCTTCGAGGGATACGGCGGGGTCTCCTTCGCCGACCGGACGCTGGTGATCGGCGCCGGTGACACCGTCACCACTCGCCACGGCCTGGTCCTCGTCACCCGGCCTGCGAAGGGAGGCGCCCACGGCGCGGACCGCTTCGTGGTGCCCGGCGTCAGGAACGCCTCCGGCCTCGGCGGCACGCTGGGCGCCTGGGCCCGCCGCAACGGGCTCGCCGCCGAACTGCCCGGCGGGGGACGGCGGTCGGGGGAGTTCGGCTTCGATCCGGTGCTGCGGGACCTTGCCGAGCACAGCGACCGTCGTACGGCGCTGACCACCGCGAAGTTCTCCGAGTACCCCTCGGCCCAGCTGGAGCTGACCGGCGCGTCCTGGCCCTGGCGGTCCACCCTGCTGGCCGCGGCGGCGGTCATGGTGAGCGTGGGGGTGGGACTGGCCCCGAGCGCGATCCGACACATGGTCCGCCGACGCCGGGCCTGTGCGCACTCGGCAGCTTCCGAACCCGCACCCTTCTGATCCGGTTGCCGTTGCCGTTGCCGTTGCCGTCAGAACTGCCGTCGATCCGGTCCGGCTTCCGGCTCAGCCGTTCTTCGGCGGGACTTGGGCGGACGGGGGCTCGGTGGCGAGCGTCATGTCATTCCGCCCTGCGGGAAGCACGACTCGGTGCTTGGAACCGAGTACGCCGGGCCCGCCTTGCGCAGGTACCGTTCCGGATCCCGCCGCTCGCCCGGGTGCCGGCCGCCGGCTGCCGGTCCGCCGTACCACGCGTCGACAGAGGTGGGGCAGGAAGGTGTAGAAGCGGTCGGGAAGGAACACGGCGTCCGCAACGATCATCGCGCCGGAGAAGAGAGGCAGCCCCATGAGCACCGCGATACCGGTGTGCATGCCCAGCAGCATGGCGAGAACGGGGTACTTCAGCCTGCCGAAGAGCACGAACGGGAACGCCACCTGCAAGAGCACGGTCACGTAGCCGGCGATCGCGACCACGAGCGTGTGCTCGTCCACGAAGTGGGAGAGTGCGGGCCAGGGCCGGAAGAGTTCGAGGTTCAGGACGTAGTGGAGAGCGGTGCCGCTGCCCCAGGAGGCGCCCTGGACCTTGTACAGACCGGCTGATCCGTAGAGAAAACAGACCTGCGCCGCGATGACGAACATGCCGCAGTTGTGCACCACCGTGATCAAAGCGGTCCGGGCATCGAGGAGTTGTCGCGCGAAAAGGCTCTGCGTCGGCTCCGTCGGCTTCGTCGGCTTCGTCGTCTCGCCCGCACGCATCGCCTTCAGCCGGCTTCTGCGCGCGTCCAGGGACCAGCGCCGGCCGCAGGCGGTCAGGGCGAGATAGATGGACATCAGCAGGATCAGATTGTCGCCTCCGTCCGTCATGAAGATCGCCCGGCCGTGGAACGAGGTCACCGCGACGGCGAAGAGGACGGACATGACGCGGGTCCGCCAGCCCAGCATGAACAGCCCGGACGTGACGAGGGCCAGTACGTAACAGAACTCGAAGTAGGCGCGGCTCTCGGACAGGGCCAGGACACTGAACCAGCCCGTCTGGTCGAAGAGCTGGTGCGCCAAGGCGGGCGTCCACGGAGAGCCGGGACCCCAGATCTCGTCGCGGTGCGGGAACTCACGCAACAGAAAGACCAGGTAGAGCAGCCCGTAGCCGATGCGCAGCACCGCCGCGGCGTACAGGGACACCGGTCGGCCGGTCAGGAGGTCCCACAGGGAGGTGATCCGGCCGACGAGCCACCGCTCGGCGGCGGAGAGCGCGGACTTCTGCGCCTCACTGTGCATGGCGGGTCACCTTCCACCAGGGCAGAAGCCGGTTCTCGACCGGTGTCGGCGGGCGACTGCCGACGCGGGTGCCGGCCTCGGCGACGGACAGTGTGACGACACGGAGCTGAACGAATTCGAAAGCGCCGCCGTTGTGGGCGGCGACGCGGTCCGCGGCAATGTTGGTCACGTACTTCTGCATCATCAGGGCGCGTTCCGTTCGCGCGTTGTCGCCTCCTCCGTGCGAGTCGACGTAGCCGGCCCAGGCCCGGCGCAACATGTTCTGAGCCGTGTGGCTCGGGAACACGTGATGCTCGACGGCGGAACGGTCCACGGCGGTCAGGTCGAACCAGGGACTCACCTGAACCGATCCGTCGGAGCCGGTGTGCGCGGTTCTTGCCAGAATCTGCCGGTTGACGGATTCGGGGTCCGGAGCGAAGAGTCGCCAATTCTGTTCGAAGAAAGGGAAGACCCATGCATTGACCTGCGGGCCGTATCGTTTGGAAACGGTGTTGGCCGGTGCCACGTGAAGGAATACCAGAACCACGTGGACGACCGTCACCACCAGGCACAGGACCACGGCTGCACACAGCCCGGCTCTGCATGCACGGACACCTCTCGGCAGCTTGAGGGGCTGGGCCACCGCGTCGGGACATTCCTGCGTGGCCGGACCGGAGCCGGAGTGCTGGAGTTCCACCACATCCGCTGAGTCGATTCCGCTCGACACCGCCTACCTGTCTTTCTCGTATCAGCTACTCACGTCCGGCGATTTCCGCTGAAGGCCGTCGACGGCGCGCGGCGGATTCGGTGAGAATTCCGCCGCGCGCCGTCATCCGGTGAGCGGACTGGCCGCGGTGGGCTGCCTCAGCCCTCGTGGCTCTTGGAGTCGACGTCCGCGTAGCCCTTGGGCTTGTTGCCGTAGCCGTAGTTCTCGTCGTGCTGCTTGCCGTGGTCGGGCTTGCCGTGGCCCGGCTTACCGTGGCCAGGCTTGCCGTGGCCCGGCTTGACGGGCTGGAAGTAGGGCTCGAGGTCCAGCTTGCCGCCGTGGCCCGGCCTGCCGGGCTTGTCGTCGTGACCCGGCCTGCCCGGCTTGTCGTCGTGACCCGGCCCGCCCGGCGCGTGATCGTTCCCGCCGGTGCCGTTCCCGGCGGTGTTGCCCACGGTGTTGCCGGTGTTCCCGGCGGTGTTGCCCGCGGTGTTACCGGACGTGTTGCCGGCGACGTTGCCCTGGGTGCCGCCGGTGCCGACGAGGATTCCGCCCAGGAGACCACCCGTGACCAGACCGCCGCTGGTGGTGGCGCCGGTGGTGGTGGTCCCAGCCGTCGCGCCGGTGGTGGTACCCGTCGTCGTTCCGGTGGTGGTACCCGTCGTCGTGCCGCCGGTGGCGGTCCCGCAGATCGGCCGGGTGATGGTGTTGTTGATCAACGACACGATCCCGGACTCGGCGACGGCACCGGCCAGCACGCGGCCCTCGACCGCCGCCCTGTTCTCCATCGTGATCGAGGTGTGGGCCATGAAGGTGCCCACGGAGAAGGAGTCGCTACCGAAACTGGCGGAACTTCCGATCTGCCAGAAGACATTGCATGCCGTAGCGCCGCCGGTGAACTCCATGCGGCTGCCGGACGCCAGCGTCAGCGCGGAGGGGACCTGGAAGACCCAGACGGCGTCGGGGCCGCCGTTCAGCGTGAGAACACCCGAGTTCGTGACCACACCGGGGACGAAGTTGTACAGGCCCGGGGCCAGCCCCGTCGGGCCGCCCGCGCCGCTCAGCTCCGAGTTGAGGGTGCCGTCGACGGGGCCGCGGGCCGCGGCGACGCCGTACGCGTTCTGCAGCGCGGCGTGGGCGAAGTTGGCCGGCCCGTCCGTGATGTGGACGGACCCGTTGATCACATTGGCGCACGGCGGAGACGCGGGGATCCCCGGCGGCGGCGGGTCACAGAATCCAGTGACCGATGTACCTGGTGACACGCCGGCGTCTCCGCTGATCAGGGAGGAACCGGTATTGGTCACCGCCTCGCCGCCCAGCACCGCGAACCTGGCGGCAGCGCCAAGAGGAACAGGCGTGGTAATGGCGTTTGCCTGCGTCGGCACCATTACCACTGTGGTAGCGGCGATCAACGCCGTGACCGCCGTCGCGATCCAGGCGGGCATTGCGCGCCGTTGACGCGCACCGGGGATGCTCTGTGTCATCGAGGGGACCACTCCTCTGGGGAAAGACAGTGAATGATTTTTGCTGTCCTTGTCGAGTTACCGCGAGCCGGAACCTCTTCTCGCTGACAAGCACCGTGGGCTTCCATCGCCTGCTCGGCAACGCCCGGAAAGAAGTTGGATTCACATTAACTGGCGAGGAACGACAGATAACGTTGACGCACGATCCATCCGGGTGGACTTTCGACGGATACCGTCCAACCCGAAACGGAATATCATATAAAGCTATGGGCGTAACACACCGACCCCGAAATTCCGCACACCCGAAAGCCACAGGGGAAGCGGCGACCGCCGCTGAAGCCGACCCATTCCATACGGTCACTTAATAAGAAATAACTCATGGACCGCGTCCCAAGTCAGCGCCATTCCGCCCCGCGGTCCGACGGAGCACCCGCCTGGCGGCGAACAGCGGCCAGCCCCTCCGACCCGTCCGCTGCCGTACACCCCCACAACGCAAGAGGCCCCGGATCTCTCCGGGGCCTCTCACCTGTGTGCACTCGGCAGGATTCGAACCTGCAACCTTCTGATCCGCAGCCCTGGAGAGATCGGTCATCGGAGCCGTACTTCGTTGCTGTACAGCAACGGCTACCAGTCCCGCCGGTCATCCGTGATCTCGGTGCGGCTGACGCCTCGCCTCACCGCCAGAGCAGGAACGCGTGAAGTGCCTCGTCAGTCGCCGCCAGCAGTGACTCGGGGAAGAGCTCCGACAGGAAGGCATCGCTCGGGGCCCGTGTCCCAGCAGCGAGCTCTGCCGCCTCTTCGTCCACGCGGGCACGCCAACGTGCTGATGGTCTGGTTGCCATGTGTGGACCGTAGGCCCAGGCTCTGACAGTGCCGTCGCAGTGCACGCTTTCCAACTGTGGTGGTGGGCTCGGGAGCTCCGTGATGGCAGATGTGGATGTCAGGCCGGCCGAGGCACTATCTTCACTGCCCGGTAGTCGTAGCCGTCCTGCTTGAAGCCAGGGGCTTCCCAATGGAGATCTACACGTTGCCCCGGCGACAGCGTATGGAAGCCCTTCGTCTGGATGTCGGCGTAGTGGCCCCAACAACCGCCGGGTGTCTCGGGAGAGTCGAGTACCCCCCACCCTTCCTCGTCGTGCCACTCACGGACAGTCGCAGTCACCATGCCGCGACTGTACGAGTGCCGGCCGCACCGACATCGCCGGAGGCCTTCGCCACCGCGCCCGCAATCCCGCTTACTCGCTCACCACGCCAGACATCACATGATCAAACCGGGTGAAATCGCGATTCAGCAGGTGGACCTGCTGGAGATCTTTATTCCGGTGACACTGTAGGCGTTGGCAAACACGGTTGAGGTGTTCGGCGGAAGGCAGATCGAGGTGCCGTCCTGGAGCCGCAGGTACACCACGTCGTCGTTCCGGGTGTTCATGACCCCGTAGTGCGGCCGGGGCGTGACGGCCTGGTAGGTACTGGTGACGTCCTTGTACTTCGAGATCGGCGTGCCCGCGAGCAGGGCGTTGTTGTCGACGTAGAAGCAGACGTAGGGGTACGGACAGCCGTGGGTGGGGGCCTCCGCATGGGCTGCGATCGCGCCGGTCACGGAGATGGCTGCGACGGCCACGCCCACCCCGGCGAAGCTTGCGACCTTCCGGATGACGGACTTCATCAAACCTCCAAAAACAGGTTAATTGTTCGAGTCTGCCCGTGAGTGGCGGCGGGCACGACAAGGCAGGAGCGTAGCCGGGGCAGACGTAGGCTGCTGTCGCGAACTCCCCACTCTCACAAGGCTCTTGCGGACGGTCACGCCCGGGCGCGCCGGCCACGACGAAGCGCTCACCCGCGAACGCGCCGCCGCAGCCGGTCACCCGCTCCCCGGCCCGGACACCGTCCTCGTGCTCTCGCACTGGCGCTTCGCGGCAAGCGCGCCCACGGCGAGGGTTCGATCTACGTCTACAGAAACGGCTTCGCCGCATACGTATGGGTGACCACACCGGACGGCGACCGCAAGCGGAAGTACGTCTCCCGGCGAGTCGTCCAGGCCGCCCGTGACGCCCTGCGCGCCGCGCTCACCCACGCGGTGACCGAGGAGGAGATCAGCAAGAACGTGGTCTCCCTGGTCAAGGTCCCCAAGCCGCGCCGTAGGCGGATCAAGCCTTGGTCCGTTGTGGAGGCGGGGCGCTTCCTCGCCGACGCGCCCACTCGTGAAGATCCTCTCTTCGCCGCCTGGGTTCCGGTCACCCGAAGGTGGCCCAGCGGGTTCTCCGGCACTCGCAGATCGCGATGACGACGGAGGTCTCCGCGGAGGCGAGCGAGGAGGAGGTGCGAGCCGCGCTCGGCAAGCTCTCAGCTGCCACGGGTGGGAGCGCGACCGACTAGGCAAAGCCCATTGCCGTACTCCGCTGCTGTACGAGTCCTCAATGCAAGAGGCCCCGGATCTCTCCGGGGCCTCTCACTTGTGTGCACTCGGCAGGATTCGAACCTGCAACCTTCTGATCCGTAGTGCAATGAAGGACTTCCTGGCCATCCATGTGGTCCATGCGGAGCCCTTGGAAGCCCCACGCGTCACCGTCCGGCCGTCGTCTCTCCGCCCGTCCGTGAGACGCGCGTGAGACGACGACAGGCCCCCGATCATCCTGGTGGGTGGTGGGATCCAGGGCGTCTCGTCGGCGTGAAGCCACCCCTGGGGGCTCGGCAGGCCTCGTAGGACTTCTCGACCGGGAGGTCGCGTGCATTCAGATCGGTGTGAGCATGAGTACCTGAACCGTACCCCGGCGTGACTCCCCCTAACGGAAAATGCCCTTCCCCCGTCGGCGTCTTCTGGCACGCTGTGCCGCGTGACAGGTGAGGGCGATGCCAGCAAGCACGACGAGGCGTGGGCGATGGAAATCCTCGACCAGCTGAATCGAGGCACGCAGGAAGCGCATGAGCATCGCGACGCGCTCGCGGCAGCGGTCGACGAAATGGCGTACGGATTTACGCAGTTGGGTCTCAAGCCTTGGACGATGGAGCCAAAGAGCCCAGCGCGAGAGGACATGAAGGCCCCCGACGTCCTGCTCGGTGACCGCGCCGAACCAGCCGCGACGATTCTCAGATATGAATCAGTGGTCAACATCCTTAGCGCCGCCGATCAGCTTCGGGGCTTCGCCGTCCTGCTTCGCGCGGAGGCATCGTTGATGGGCGCGGTCTCGGTCGCGCGCGGCATCTTCGAGGCGTGCCTGTGGGCCACAGCGGTGATCGACCCGACCATTACCACTGACGAGCGTCTGCAACGTGCCCTGACGCGTCGCCTCGCACGGCTCTCGGCAGGTATCCGTCTCAAGGCCATGCTCGGCGATGGCGTCACTGACGCCGACCAGGTCATCGACAACGACGGCCACGTCGACGACGAGCACGGGACCAACCGCGATCCTGCGAAGGACATCGCCGACATCGAGATCTACGCCAAGGGCCGGGGCTGGCCCGTGAAGAAGCGCCACCGCGCCTCCGAGATCACGCCCCTTTCGATCGACTGGCTCAGCGAGAACCTTGAGCGCCGAATCGGCATCGAGGGGTACGCCTGGACGAGCGGGTCGTCGATGGCGCACGGCGAGCATGCCGCCGACACGGCATCGTGGGTTGAGCTGTCCCAAGACCTTGGCACGGCTCCGGCGTGGTTGATCCGATTGTGGTCGACCGGCGCTTGGGCGGGGCCGCGTCTCTTCCTTGCAACGCTCGCTGGCTACACAGGGAGGGTGAGCCTAGGGCGCGAGTATCAGCGATTCGAGAAGCTGTTCTGGAACGAGGAGGGCAAGAGCTAAGGTGAGTGTTTGATTCTGGCTTTTCTGCAACGGCGCTCCAGGGGCGGCCGTCGGACATGCCACCCACCAGTCGCGTCGATCAGCTGCCACCGCTTGGGGTCGCTGACCGGCGCCGGGGCAGCGTGGTGCCAGCATTACGGCTGCTCCGCCACCGCGCAGTCACGGAGCTGTAGCGCGGACCAGGAGAGTCCCAATGTGCGCTGGGTACGGCGCGTCCAGCACCTGAGCCTCTGCCGTGGCGAACCCGGCCCGGGTCAGCAGGCGCTCCCACACCGCCGGGCGGTAGCTGTAGCGGTAGGTGAACATCGCTTTGCCGGCGAAGCCCCCCTTGTACATGCCCTGCGGTCCGTACGCGCCGGGGATGGCTGGAGGCTGCGAGAGAACGAAGACACCGCCGGGGTTGAGCCGCTGCCGGACAAGGGGGAAGAGGCGGCTCGGGTCGGTGAACCAGGCGGCTCCAAAGATCGAGTAGACGGCGTCGTACGCGTCCTCGTGCTCGCCCAGGTACTCCAGGACCTCAGCGCACACGAACTGCGCGCCGGTGCTGGCCCACTTCGCGGTGGTCTTCTTGACCATGACGGGAGACAGGTCCACGCCCCGAGCCGCGACGCCGCGCTGCGCGAGGAAGGCGAGGGCGCGGCCGGTGCCGCAGCCGATCTCCAGGACGGAGCGAGGGTCGCCGAGCAGTTCTGGGCCGGGTCCGTGACCGACGTACTGGGTCCAGCAGAAGCTCGGTTCCGCGTCGTCCTTGAAGGCCGAAGCGGCGAAGGTGTCCCATAGCTCCGTCTCGGCGGCGATGTCGTGTTGTGCGGGCAAGGCGATTCCTCTTCGCAAGGCTGGGCCCCTGTCCTCCTGGGGACCGAGGACAGGGGCCCAGCGTAGGGCCGTTCAGTGGCTGTCGGGGACCTTGTTGTCGCACGGCGAGCAGTCCGTGCCGTCGATCGCCCACAGCTCCTCGTCGACGTCGAAGCCGATGGACTTCAGGAAGTCCGCCGTGCGCAGGCACAGGCCGTCGCGGCGGCGCTCGATGAACGGGGCGTGGTGCTTGTAACGGCCCTCGTTGTACACGTCGCAGAGGGCCCACCACACCGGCGTGTCGAGGATGAGCTGGTGGACGCCGATGTCGACGAGCTTGCCGACGCCCAGGTGGACCTCGGGGTGCTCCATGCAGCCGACGGTGTACATGACGGCGTTGCCGAGGATGCGCTCGGCCATGTCACGGACCATCGTGTGGTCGCGCAGCAGCAGAGCGACCTCGCGGTCCCAGAGGGTCATGCCGCTGTCCAGGATGTTGACGGTCAGGTGCCTGATGTGCGGCTCAACGCCGTTGAGCAGCTCCTTCGGATCCCTGGTGCGAGTGCTGGAAGGGCTGTCGAGCGTGACGGTCATGGACGTTCCCTTTCTGGGAGGTGTCGTGCCGTGCTGGTAACCCGCCTCAGGCTCAACCTGTGCAGGGTGGGGCAGCTGGGGCGGGGGCTGGAGACCCACCCCGCCGAAGGTCTGTGGTCCTTCGACGGGATGGGAATGGGGGTGGGCTGATGTCGAGGCGCCGTGTCAGCGAGAACATGGAGGAGCTGCCCCGGTCGTATCGGCGGGCGCGGGCCGCTTGCGGTTATAGGTGTGGTGAGGGCAGCCGCAGCGGCGGACGAGCCAGATGCCGTGGGCGTGGGGCAGCGGAATGTCCTCGGTCTGGCGGCACTCGCGGTGAAGGTCCGTGTAGTCGGGCTGGGCGGCGAGCGCGCACTCGGCAGACAGAGGCAAGGTCTCGGTGGCGGGCACGGTCATCCGAGGCGCTCCGCCCGGTTCATCTCGGTCACACGGGCGCGCAGCACTTCGGTGTCCGTGGCCTGCCGGATGGCGTCGGGGTCCGCGTCCCACTCACGTCCGCCGCCGGGGGGTCGGAGCTGGACGTAGGGGCCAGCGTGCCCCATCACGTAGCCGATCTTGTCCGTCTTCGTGTCGACGACCAGGGTGCCGTTCTCTTCCCGCGTTGCCATCACTCACGGCCCCCTCGCCGAAGTGCTTCTGCCAGTCGTTCGGCTACGTCGGCGCGGACGCGCCCCAGCTCGACGAGTTTCAGTTCGGGGTTCGCGAAGTCGACGCCGAGGGACGGGAAAATGATCCCGACCTCGGTGAGCGCCGCCCTCAGAGACCCCACCGCCGCGTGCGGGTCGACGTCCCGCAGTTCCGTCGTAGGCATGAACAGGACGCTAAGGAGGTGGAGTTGATGGCCGCCATGGAAGTTGCGCGAAGTTGCTTGACTGCTCGGCGAGGTTGCGCAAGGTTGCTGCTGTGGGTCGACAGGACCCCCACCAGAAGACGCCGATCTCGGGGAAGCTTGGGAGATCAGTCCCCAGTGGAAGGACGTGATCATGGCCCGACGACTGCGTTTCAACGGCACGGGCAGCGGCGTCAACGGGTGCCCGTCCATTCACGAAGACCTCGACACGGGCGAGGTCATCGTGCACGGCCCCACCCTCACCGACCCTGACGACGTCGCCCAGCTTCGGCACCTGAACAAGGGGGAGGTGCCGATCGTGGTGCCACGGGAACTGCTCGTCGACTTCGCCCCCAAGGAGGTCACTCGCGTGCCGAACATCATCGGGCTGGATGAGTTCGACCGGCTCTTCACGCAGTTCGAGCACACGGCATGGCGCCTGGAAACCCGCCGCCGGTACGCGTCCGACGAGCTCACGGATACGTACGCGCAGTTCACCCGTGGCGAGCCCGTCAACTGGGAAGGCGTCGACGCCGAGTGGTGTGCCGAGCGCCGCGAGCAGACCGGGCTCGGCAAACGATTCGAGCGTGTCCGCATCGTCGACGACCCGCCGACGGCTGGCCAGCTCTATCTGCTCGACAACGCGCGCCGCAACAGCGCCGTCGGCGAGAAGATCCACAACCTGTGGCGAGAGAATGCCGACCGGCTCAGCCTGCCCGACGAAGACTTCTGGATCTTCGACTCCCGGCTGATCGCGCTCCTCAACTTCGATGACGCCGACAACCTGGTCAACGTCGAACTGATTACGGAGCCTGCGGCAGTCCTGCGGTACGCCATGGCGCGAGACGCGGCGATGCATCACGCCGTCCCGTACGAGCAGTTCGCGGCGCAGCTGACCGCGAAGGAGGACTGAGAGCAGGTGAGCACCGGTGAGCACGGACTATCAGCAGGCACGAGAAGCGCTCGGGGTACGGCTACGCGAACTCCGGCTCTCCGCCCCTGGACGCCGGCTCACCGGTACGGAACTCGCCGAGCAGTACGGGTGGAACAAGTCCAAGGTCAGCAGGCTGGAGAACGGCAGGCAGACGCCAACACCCGATGACCTGCGCAAGTGGGCGGAGGCAACCGGCCGGCCCGAGGCGTACGACGAGCTGCTAGCCCGCCTCCGTGGCTTCGAGTCCCACATCCGGTCATGGCGGCGACAGCTGGCCGCCGGGCACAAGCCAGTCCAGGACACCCACCTGAGCGCTCACGCCGACGCCTTCCTATTCCGTGGCTGGGAGTCCTCCATGATCTTCGGGATTCTCCAGACTCCGGACTACGCTCGGTCAATCTTCACGAGGTACGCGGAGCTGCAGCGATCGCCACGCGACACCGAGGAAGCAGTCCGGTCCCGCATGAAACGGCAAGAGGCGCTGTACGACTCCTCGAAGCGTTTCCACCTCATCCTGTGGGAGGCCGCCCTTCACGCTCTGATCTGTCCGCCCTCGGTGCTCGCGGCCCAGCTCGACCGACTTGCAGGAGCCGTCGGCCTGGACACGGTAGAGCTGGGGATCATCCCGCTGTCCGCCTCACTCAAGATCCCCCCGGCGACCGCCTTCTGGATCTACGACGACCGTCAGGTGATCGTTGAGAACTGGCACGCGGAGTTGTGGATCGACGACGAGGCGAGTGTCGACACGTATCTGCGGACCTGGAGGACGCTCCGGGAGTCCGCCGTGTACGGCGTTGACGCGCAGAACCGCATCAGTGCGGCAAGACGAGCGTTGAGCTCCTGCTGAAGCTCATGTCCGACAGGCGGGTGGGCCCAGCCGATTTCGACGACTCGGGCCGGGGACGTTGGACGGTCCCGTGCCCCTTGGTCGGATAGGACGGCTGACTGGAAGCCGGGCTCCAGCAGCAACCTTGCCGGGGCAACAGGCTTCCTCGCTCGGCGAGTTCCCGTTTCCGGATAGTTCGGGTGGCGGAGTGCTTGAATGGCCCGGCTGGGCCAGGCGAGGCCCGGCAGAAGGGGCGGGAACCTGATGCGTAGAGCGGGCCTGATCATGTCGACCGTCGCCGTGCTGGCGAGCCTGGTCACCGCGTGCGGCAGCGATTCGGACGACGACAGCAAGGACACGTCGGTCGCGTACGGGGCACAGACATGCTCGGACTGGGCCGGGCACATGGACGACAGCGAGCACTGGGATGCGGCCAAGGAGTTGCTGACCAACGCCAAGGGCAGCGACGGCACCGAGGGTGACAAGGCCCCCTCGACGAGCATCATCAAGCAGTTCGAGGCCGACCTGGGCACCGCGTGTGACAAGGGCTCCAGCGACGACCTGCTGGCCACTGTCGCCGACGACCTATACGCCTCGAACGCCGCGTACTACAGCCTCTGACGCGAGCAGAGCCCTGACGGGCCGTCACTCTCGTCTGGACCTGCTGACTCCCAGCCTGTCGGGTGTCGGTTCCTGTCGCCGCGTCGCCATCTCGTGCACGCCACGTCTCGGGGCAGGTGGAGGCGCGCCCCGCAGCGGCCCTTGAGCACCCCCGTGATGGGGGTGCCGTAACGCCTTCACAATTCCACATACCCTCACATATTAGTATGGGCAGTTGATTTCACCTGCCCCTCACCTGTCCCGCCTTCTGCCCCTTTACTCCACCGGTAGGGCTGAGTGACACTTTCTCAATCGACACCTCGCAAAAACGAGAAAATGTCACCGAGAGGGACGATTGGACATTTACGGCACCTTGCCCATAGTGTCCCGGCATGCTCAAAGAGTCCGACTGCCCTGGGCAATGCGTTTCCCTCAAGACCGCATGGGGTCGGGATCACCCTCATCTCCCCGCCGAATTCAAGGATGGTGGCTACGCCTACGCAGAGCTGGGAGAAAACGCTTCGTCGTACTGCGTCAACTGCTCGGGATACGTCTGCACGACGTGCGGAAAGGCGCCCTCCGATAAGTTGATGGGGTCCTGCCACCCATGTGCCGAGCAAACGGCGTGGGACCGCTGGGGGTACCAAGAGCACTCCCGTTGGCTGAGAGGGACCTCCCGAGCGGACCTGGCGGAGTACAAGACGATCGCGTCCTGGCCCCGCCCATGGGAACGGCTACTCCGGATCATGGGAGAAATCTCGGATATCACGGGACAGCACACCGACGTCATCGCAAAGCTCATCAATGAGGAACTCGGCACTGGAGATATTCGAGAAGGAAACGAAGGACTGATCCGGCAAGCGGTCGTATTGGCGCTGTCCTGGCACTACGAGCTATTCCGTACGGATAGCGATCTGCCTTCGTAGCTCAGCCATGATGGATTGGCCAAGGCGAGGTTCGGAGGACCGAGCCAGGCAGCACCAGCGATGAGCGCTCCGATCATGGTGAGCCGGCAACTGCCTCTCAGGTGAGCGAGGCCAGGGCGGGGAGCGTCTCGGGGTCGTAGAGGTTGCCCAGGCGCGGATCCGTGAGCGCGGGAGAGATCTTGCCGCGCTCCTTCCAGGTGCCGACCGTCGATGACTTCACGCCGTAGCGAGCCGCGACCTCGCGAGTCGTGAGGAAGCGCGTCTGCTCACCGTTGCTCGGGACCTGCTCGGCCCGCCCAGTGAGCTGCTCATGGGGTCGCTCAGCAGCGGGAGGGACAAGAGGCAGCAGGCCTGCCCCTGCGGGTGCCGAGCCCGGCCATGCCCGTCTAGCCGGCATGGCGAGCACGGCGGACGTCTCGGGCGCTGCCGCGGGCTGCTCACCAGCGCAGCCGACGGGGGTGACCGCAAGGTGCAGCAGGTGCCCGAACACGAGGGGCGGGACAGCCGAGACGGCAAGCACGAGCCACAGCGGGACGAGGGGCCGGGTCGGCAGGTGGCCGGTGACGATGGCGTGAGACAGGCCCTGCGCAGTCATGGCGGCTGCCAGGGCAAGCCAGGCTCCGATGACGGCTGACTTCTTTCCGGATGCTCCCTTGGGGCGCTTGCTCGCGACAGCGGCTGCGATGCCCGCGTAGGCAGCGAGGACGCTCGGCATGCCCCAGGCGAAGGTCTCGTTCCATCCGGCGAGCCGAGCAAGGTGGTGCTCACCGGGGGCGCACATGATCAGGACAATCACGGCGACGACGGGGCGCCCTCCGTCGGTCAGCACCGTGACCCACCACGGGGTGCGCTGAGCGACATGACCCGGGCCATGTATGCGGTACGAGTTGCGGTGCCCGTGGGTGAGCCGCTGCTCCTCGGTGGCCGTGACACGCTCAGACACCTGTGCGGTCATACTGTGCTTGCTGTGGCTCGAAGCCATGTCGTACTCCCGTCAGGCGAGGGTTGATGAATCAGGCGTGGCGACGGTGGCCACGGTCAGAAGGCCGCCTTCAGGCGGCCACCGCCGCCCCGAGCTGCGGGTTGTGTGCTTCACGGCGGGCCGAGGCAAGGAAGATGACGGTGGCGGGCCTCTGACGTTCCTGGTCGGCCGCCTGAACCTCTTGTTCGGCCGTGTGGAGCTCGCCCGTGGCGGTGTCGACCAGCTCGGTGTGTGCCGGTTCCGACTTCCAGGCGCCTCGTTCGATGGCGTTGCGTACGGCCGTGGTGCGGTCGTAGCGCTGCTCGTCGGCCTTGAACTGGACCCGCTCAACGATGGACAGCCAGTGGGCCTTCTCCAGCTCGTGGCGGAACTGGCGCTGCTCCTTCATGCCGACAGCACCGGCCTCCTGGGCCGCGTCGTCCAGAGGCTTCTCTGTACGTATCCACAGGTGGGCAGCCTCGGCGGCCAGGCCGAGTTCCTGAAGTCTCTTCAAGTTCCTCCACACCGTGGTGCGGTGGACGCCTGCCGTCTCGGCAAGTTGGCGGACGGTCATGCCTTCGCCGGTCAGGGCGGCGTGCACGAGCGCAGCGTGCTTGCCCAGGAGCAGGAAGATGTCCTCTCCGCTGGTGTGTATCGCTTGGTGCACGGGCCTGTTGCAGGAGGAGACACAGTCCTCACGCCCGGTGGAGGGGCTACGCCCCTGTGTCTCCCTGTGCAACACGGCCTGCGCAGCAGGGGGTACGGTCAGGCGGTACTCGTTGGCGTGAGAGACCAGCTCCCTGCGCTGGGTCTCGGCCAGCCACCCGGCCTCGGCCAGCCGCTTGACCGCACGTGCAGCGGTGGCCCTGGAGACACCGACCTTCTCAGCGATGGTGCGGACCGGCAGGTACACCCGCACACGCCGCATCCTGGTGGCCTCCTGGTGGTAGAACTCCAGGACCAGAGAGTCGACGACGGCCGTACGCCCTTGCAGTGGTTGGGCCCTGAAGGTCGCTCGGATCTCGCCGACCTCCTGTAGAGCAGCCTGCGGGTCGGAAATGGCCGGGTTGGCACGAACGCGTGCCACGGCCTTGGTCCAGGTCTTGTCCAGGCGGGAGAGAGTGTCGGAGCGGGAGCGCCGACGGTGCGCCTGGTCACCCGATCGGTAGTAGAACCAGCGGGCGAGATGATTCCGCTCGGGATCGGACATCTCGTAACGGAAGTCGGCCTCGTCCCAGCCCGCGTTGACCATCGCCATGGTCACCGCCATGACGGCCTCGTTGCGGGAGGCGTATCCGTGCTCGCCGGTGACCAGCGCGTCCTGGTGCTCAGCCTTCAGCGGTCGCTTGGGACGCACAGGCCGCTCCGGTATCGTGGACAGCGTCATTGTGGTTTCGATCTCCCTTGGAGACTCGGACCTTCGAGCGGCCGCCCGGGGCGAACGGGCGGCTTCTCGCGTTTCAGGGGCGTGATGGTCGCCCTCGTTCTCCTCGTCATCGGCCGAGCCGGAGGGTCGTGCCTGGCCTGCCGACGGCGGTCTCGTAGTCGGCCGGTGCCAGGAACAGCGGCAGTGGCTTCTCGTGGCGTCGGCGAACGCGTTAGGCGCTGAGCAACTCGCTCGCAGTCGTCGGAGCCACGTCGCCTCCGAGGACCTGCACAAGCGACGCGGTGATGACGACCACCCGCTTGTCGAACGACAGCGTTCGCACGGGCGCCTCGCCCCGGGCGATGAGGTCGTAGAGCTTGCTCTTGCCGCAGCCGAGCGCCTCGGCAGCCCGCTGCACCGAGACGGTCGCGGGCCAGGAGCGGACCTCGGCAAGCGTCGGCTGGGCGGTCACCCGCCTACCTCCAGCAGCAACACACCGACAGCTACGTTGAGGCCGTTGGCGATCCGTTGGAGGGTCGCGGGACGGGGCTGGCGCTTGCCGCGCTCGATGAGGCTCAGGGCGTCGATCCCCATGCCCACCTTGGCGGACAGGTCACGGAGGGTCATGCCGTCCTCGATCCGCTTACGGCGGATCGCAAGTCCGTTCGTCTTCACATCATCAACGTAATCACCAACCGGGCACCAACGCAAAGAAATCAAGGGACGGATTTTCTCGCCATGTTAGTGCTAAATTAGCGCTCGACTGATGGCCACAACGGGGTGCACGGCGAGATTTGATAAGGAGGTGCCAACACCACCGCCAACGGCACCGACAAAGGGAGACCACCGCATGCCCTGGACCAAGGACCCTGAAGCCTGGGCGCGCCTCGGAGCAGCGATCCGTGCGGAACGCGAACGGCAAGGGCTGCTGCAGGAGGAACTCGCGGACAGGGCTGGAGTCTCCGTCGGCACCGTGCGCAACGCCGAGGCGGGCCGCGTGCCCAAGGGCCTGCGCTGGCCGCAGAGCCTGACACAGATTGAAAAAGCTCTGGGGTGGAGCGTGGGCAGCATGGAGGCGGTCCTCGCGGACAAGGAGCCGAGCCGGCTCCCCCTCGGTACCCAAGAGCCCGAACCCGCGACCGCGACGACTCCAATTCCCACTGGGCAGGTCAAGCTCCGCACCATCGGCTGGCTCCGCGAGCACGGACGCGAGGTGTTGGAAGAAGCCCTGCCTCCGGTGAACCAGTTCGGCCACCTGTGCGCCCTCCTGGACGCGCCACAGCACGCCGTGGATGCCTACGAACGGGCGGTCGGCGAGCTAGTTGGCGCCGTCCGCGAAGCCCAAGGGTGGCAAGGCTGGGCGCCATTCGGAGAACAACAGGAAGAAGGCTGATGGCAGACCCCATCAAGAAGATCACGCTCGGCGACGGAACGGTCCGCTACCGCTTCGTCATCGACGTCGGCAAGGACCCGCAGACGGGCAAGCGCAAGCAGCTCACCGTCACCAAGGACACCAAGAAGGAGGCGGAGGCCGAGTACGCCCGGATCAAGCACCAGCGGTCCCAGGGCACGTTTGTCGCCCCCTCGAAGATGACCGTCGAGGAACTCGTCGACGCCTGGCTGGTGGAGGCGACCAAGGACGTCGAGGTCGCCACCAAGCGCTCCTACGAAGACGCCATGCGCTATGTGCGCACCCGCCTGGGCAAGAAGCCCGTGCAGGAGCTGACCGAGGACGACGTCGACGCCCTGATCACCTGGATGCTCACCGAGGCCCGGCGCATCGGGGGTAAGCCCGGCACCGGCCTGAGCGTCCGGACCGCAGACCTGACTCTGGGGCGCCTGCGCGCCGTGCTCGAACTCGGCATCCGGCGTCAAGTCCTCACCAGGAACGTCGCCCAGTACGTGAAGGTCCCGCGCGCCGCCCGCAAGGAGGCCCGCAGGAAGAAGAAGGAGAGGAAGCCCTGGAACGAGGAAGAGGTCAAGATCTTCCTCATGCACTGCGCCAACACCCGGCTGTACGCGGTGATGCTCCTGTCCCTGATCGGCTTGCGCCCCGCCGAGGTCGTCGGCCTGCGCTGGATGGACGTCGACCTGGAGCAGAGCACCATCCGTATCGAGATCACCCGCACCCTGGTTGCCGGCAAGGTCGTAGAGAAGGACACCAAGTCGGTCGCGGGCGACCGCTGGCTTCCGCTGCCCCTGGTCGTCCTGCAGGCGCTGAAGGCCTTCCACACCCGCCAGCTTCGCGAGCGTCTCAAGGCAGGCGAGGCGTACGAGGCGTCCGGCCGGGTCGTGGTCGACGATCTCGGCAAGGACTGGAAGACGGACAAGCTGCGGCGCGAGGCGTACAAGCTCATGGCCGCCGCCGGGGTCCGCAAGACCCGGCTGTACGACGCTCGCCACGCCTGCTTGTCGTGGATGGCGAACAACGGCGTGCCGGACACGGTCGTCTCGGCGTGGGCCGGGCACAGCGACCTGTCCTTCACGAAGCGCACCTACGTCCACCCCGACCCGCAGTCGCTCATGGCGGGCTCCGAGAAGCTGATGGAACTGCTCGGCTGAGCTGTAACTGATCAACCACGGACGGTGACGCGTGAGATTCTGTGAGACGCCAACGCAAAAGCCCCGACCTCCACTTGGGAGAATCAGGGCCTTGACCTGGCGTTTCTTTGTGCACTCGGCAGGATTCGAACCTGCAACCTTCTGATCCGTAGTCAGATGCTCTATCCGTTAAGCTACGAGTGCTTGTTGTTCAGTTTTTCTGTCCTTCGCTCCCGGCCCTTCCGGCCCGCTCGCGGCGACAGGAAGAACATTACATGACTGCCGCCGACATGTGAAATCCGTTTGCCGCACCCCTTGTGAGCTGCGAAAACGCCCTCGGAGGCGGTTCGGGCGGGGGGGCCGGGGACGGGGGCTGGGCGGGGGTGGGAACGGCGAAGCCCCGGGCCGTGAACGGACCGGGGCTTCTGTGACTGCGGAGGCGGAGGGATTTGAACCCTCGATGGGCTTTAAGGCCCAAACCGCATTAGCAGTGCGGCGCCATAGACCGGACTAGGCGACGCCTCCAGCACAACCGCTCGCGTGTGTGCGAGTGGTGCGTGCAGATGATGACACAGTCGAGCGTGCTGTCACCAATCGACGTCCACGGTACTAGGCAGTCGGGTCACAGGGCAAAGGGCTTCCCCTGCGGAACGTCGCCCGTGGCGCCGCGTTAGTCCGGTCATGTCGCAGGTCACCTCGCTCAGAGACCCCCGACGGTTCGGCGGCGCGATCACCGCCGTCGCCGTCGCCGCCGTCACCGCCCTCTGCACCGTGCTCCCCGCCGTCGCCGCCTCCGCCTCCGCCCCGTCCCGCCCGGACGGGACGGCCCTCGCCCCTCCTCCGGTCCGGGAGGAGGACCGGGCCCGTGGAGATCACCTCGTCGTCACCGTCCGGCGGGCGGGCGGGAAGGCCGACGGGGTCTTCGAGGTGTGGTGCCACCCCGGCGGCGGCCGTCACCCGGACGTGTCGGGTGCGTGCCGGGCCGTGGAGCGGAACACCCGGTGGGGGCGGGACGCCTTCGCGCCGGTACCGGGCGGCAGTGTGTGCACCATGCGGTACGGCGGGCCGGCCACCGCCCGGGTCACCGGCCGCTGGGCCGGGCGGCCCGTCGACGCGACGTACGACCGCAGCAACGGGTGCGAGATCGAGCGGTGGGATCGGATGGTGCCGCTGCTGCCCGGCCTCGGGGCCACCCCGGCCCGGGCCGGCGGCAGCGCCGCGCCCCACGGTTCCCAGGGTGCCGGCGGTCCCCACGGCCCCGCGATCTCCTGAACGTCCGTCGCTTCACCCGCGTCCGCCCCGCCCCGCCCCGCCCGCGACCGGTCCGCCCGCCCGCCAAGGGCGGTGGGCCGGGTTCCGTTAACGGGCCCCGTCCCCCGGACGGGGCCCGTTCGCACAGGCGTCGCACCGGGGATTCACCCGTCTCGTAAAACTCCCGCGAAGGTCATGCGTACGGTCACACGTTCTGTGTCACTTCGTCGTGCGAGCTCCCTCTCATCCGGGGCCGCCGACGGGAACCCAGCCCTTAGACTCCCTCGCGTGACACGTTGCGGGCCGGTTGGCAAGATGGCCCGAGCGGTCGGCAAGGTGCGGTAACAGGGAGGAAGCGACTCGTGAGCAGCAGGCCATCCCGAGGCGCTGCTCGCCTCGCAGCCATACTCGACGCGCTTCCCGACGCGTTGCTCCTGGTCAACGCGAACGGGACCGTCGTCAACGCGAACACGATCGCGCTCGAGGCCTTCGAGACCCCGGGTACGGCTCTGGTGGGGCGGGGGCTGCTCGACCTGCTGCCGCAGTTCGACTCCAAGCTCATCCCCGGGTCCATGCGGCGGCCCGATCACATGGATCCGCGCGGCCGCACCAAGCCGACCCGGATGATCGCCCGGCGGACCGACGGCTCCGAGTTCCCGGTCGAGGTCACCAGCGCGAACCTCGAGAACGGTCAGCAGGCCTACGACGGATACGGCTACGCCGCCGACGAACTGCTGATGCTCGTGGTGCGCGACCTGTCCGGCACCGTCGACACCGAGGCCGAGCTGGCGCGCTCGCAGCGGCAGACCGAGATGATCCTGCGGGCCGCCTCGGAAGGGGTCGTGGGCACCGACACGGACGGGCGGATCGTGCTCGTCAACCCGGCGGCCGCCCAGATCCTGGGGTACCGGGCCAGCGACCTCGGCGGCAAGGAGCTGCACACCCTCGTCGTGCACTCGCGCGCCGACGGTTCGCCCTTCCCGTACGACGAGTCGCCGCTCGCCGACACCCTGCGCTCCGGACGCAAGCACCGGGTGCGCGGCCAGGTGCTGTGGTCCAAGGGCGGGGAGAAGGTGTCCGTCGATCTGACCACCGCGCCCGTGCGCGACGGGGACCAGCTCGTCGGCGCCGTCATGACCTTCACCGACCGGCGGTCCTACGACGCCCTCGCCGCGGAGAAGGAAGCCGTCGAGAAGCAGCACGAGGACGAGCTGGAGCGGCTCTCCGAGGAGCACGCCTCCGACCTCACCGCGCTGCGCCAGCAGCACGTCACCGAGCTGGAGGAGCTGCGCGAGCAGCACGCGGAGGAGGTCGCCGCCGCCGAGGAGCGCTACGCGGCGCTCGGCGAGCGGGAGAAGGACCGCCACGACGCGCTCGCCGGGCGGTACGAGCAGCTGCTCACTCTTCTGGGTACATCCCTGCGCGGACCGCTGGACGAGCTGCGCCGCGAGCTGGCCGCGCTCGCCGCGGACGACGCCGGACAGCTGTGGCCCGAGGCCAACCAGGTGCTGCACCACCTGTCCGCCGGGTACTCCCGCATCACGACGCTGATCGACAACGTCCTCGGCTACCAGCGGCTGGACGCCGGCAGCGCGGAGATCACCCGTACGAAGGTGATGCTCGACGCCGTCGTCGCCGCGGGTGTCGACGGGGCCGTCGAGCTGATCGGGCCGGGGCGGGTGCAGTTCGCCGTGCACGCGCCGCCCATCGAGGCCGAGGTCGACGCCCGGCTCCTGGCGACCGCGCTCGCGCATCTCGTCGCCGACGTCGCGGGCGTCGACGCCACCGGCAACGCGCCCGTCTCGGCGGGCGGTTACATGGACAACACGGTGGTGGTCGCCGCCGCCCAGCGCGGGGAGGTCGTACGCATCGAGGTGCGCGGGCCGTACGCCGGCGGCGACCCGGTGCACGAGCCGATCGTGCGCGGGATCGTGCGCGCGCACGGCGGTGTGCTGCAGACCCACGAGGTGCCGGGCATGAGCGGCAGCGCCTACGTCCTGGAGGTCCCCCTCGGGGGCGGGGCGGGGGCCGTCGCGGCTCCGGCGCCCGCCGCGCTTCCCGCCGCACTGCCCGTCGCGGAAGACGTCCCGGGCGACAACGTGCCCGCGGAGCACGCCCCGGGGCGCCGGAGGGCGCGCCGGTCCTCCGTGGACGCCTTCCTGGAGGGCGAGGTTCCGGGCTCGGCCGAGGAGGCGGAGACGGAGAAGGCCGCGCCCACCGGGCGGCGCCGCCGGCGCGGTCCGGCCGCCGACGAGACGCCGGGTGAGGTGCAGGAGAGGGCCGAGGAGGCCTCCGGCGGTTCCGGGCGGCGGCGTGGACGTCCCGCCGAGGACGCGGCGGCCGGTGCCGGTGTGGCCGAGGGCGCGGTCATGACCGCCGCCGAGCACGCGGCGGGGACCGCCGCCGCGGGGACCGGACTGGGCGGCACCGTGCCGCCGCAGGGCGTACCCGCGCCGCCCGGCGGACGGCGTGCCCGGCGCGCCGACGACGGACAGCAGAACGCCCTGCCGCCCGCTCTGCCGGCGGTCGCCGGGGCTCCCGCCCCCGACGAGGAGGGGCAGCCGACCGGGCGGCGCCGGCGTGCGCTGGCCGCCGCGTCCGAGCGCGCCGCCGCCCAGGAGGCGGGGCCGCGTACGGTGTTCGCCCTGCCGCCGGCGGAGGCGGACCGGACGGCGGACGCCTCGGGCGTGCCCGGACAGGCGCAGGAGGTCGGGACGGTTCCGGCTCCCGTTCCGGTCCCGGTCCCCGGCCAGGCTCCGGTGCCGCAGATCCCCGCCCAGGGCTCGTCCGAGGACGCCCTGATCGACCACGGCCGGCACGACGCCGTACCGCACGACCAGGCCGACGACCACACCCCGCCCCAGCCGCACCCCACGAACGCGCCCACCGGCCGCCGCCGGCGGGCCGTGGCCCAGCCCGCGGAGGCGGCGGGCACGGTGGCGCCGGGTGGCGTTCCGGCGCAGGGCGCGGGAACCGCTGCGGCCGCAGCGGCCGTTCCGGCGCAGGCCCAGGCTCCGGCGTCGTCACCGTCGTCGACGCCGCTGCCCGCGCAGGCTCAGGCCCAGGGCGCCGTCGGGCAGGCGATTCCGGGACAGCAGGGTGCGGCTCAGGCGGCGCAGCCCGTCGGCGCGCAGCCGCTGCCCGGCCAGACCGTGCCCCCTGCCGGTCAGCCCGTCCCCGGGCAGGCCGTGCCTCCCGCCGGTCATCCTGTCCCCGGCCAGACCGTGCCCCCCGCGGGGCAGCCCCTTCCCGGCCAGCCCCTTCCCGGCCAGCCGCTTCCGGCCCAGCCGCCGGCCCCCGGTCAGCCGGCCGGAACCGCCGGTCAGCCCCATCCCGGGCAGCCGTCCGTCGGGCAGACCGTTCCGGGCCAGGCGGTCCCCGGTCAGCCCGTGCCCGCACCTCAGCTCCCCGCGCAGGGCGGCCCCGCCCAGCCGGTCCCGCCGCAGGTCGCGGGCGTCCCGCCCCAGGTCGCGGCCCCGACCGGAACCCAAGCGGCTCCGGTCCCGCAGGCACAGCCCGTGAACGCGACCCCCACGCAGGGCCGGCCGCTCCCCGCCGAAGCGGTCCCCGGCGCCACCCCGGCCGCTCCGGCCGTTCCCCCCGCGCCCGCGGCCGTACAGCAGCCCGCCGTACCGTCCGCGCCCGCCCCCGCTCCGGTCCCCGCCACCTCGACCCCCAGCACCGGCACCCCGCTCCCGCCCGAGGCCCCCGTGCCCCCGGTCGCTCCCGTGGCGCAGCCGCTGCCCGCCGAGGCGGCGGCGCTGCCCGTGGACCCGAACTCGACGCAGGGCCGGGCGATCAGCGTGCGGACGCTGGGGCAGGGAGTCCCCTTCACCCGGCAGGCCGCCCAGGTGCAGCAGGCGCAGTCCGCCGCGCAGGCCACGGCCACGCCCGCCCCGCACATGCCGGGCGGTTCCGGGCGGCGCCGCAAGCTGGGCACGCCGCCGGACCCGGCCGCCCGCCCGGAGCAGACGGCGCGGGCGCATCCGCCGGCCGAGCAGCCCGTCGCCGGCCAGACACCGCTGCCCCCGCATTCCTCGCTCGCGGGCCAGCCGCTGGTCCCGCAGCCGTCCCTCGGCGGCCAGGCGCCGCCCCCTCAGCCCTCCCTCGCCGGTCAGACGCGGCTGGCTCCGGGCACCACCGAGGGTGCCGGGCGGTCGTACGCCATAGGGGCGCCGGACGAGAACGCCGCCGAGGGCCCCGAACCGCTGGACGGTCCCGGTGGGGCCGTCGAGGTCGCGGATCCGCCGCGGCCGGTTCCGATGGACGACGAGCTGCCGCCGGAGCCGCTGGACAACCCGCGCCGGCTGCTGGTGTGGCCCGCGCCCGACGTGAACACGCAGCAGGCGCTCAGCGACTGCGGCTACCGGCCCGTCATCGTGCACTCGCGCGAGGAGGTCGACGCGCAGATCGCCGCGTTCCCGGCCGCGCTGTTCGTGGACCCGCTGACCGGGCCGATCACCCGGACCGCGCTGCAGTCGCTGCGCCAGGCGGCGGTGGCCGCCGAGGTTCCGGTGCTCGTCACGGCCGGGCTGGGACAGGCGACGCGTGAGGCGGCGTACGGCGCCGACCCCGCCGTCCTGCTGAAGGCCCTCGCCCCCCGGGACAGCGAGCAGCACCCGCCGCGGGTGCTGCTCATCGAGGAGCACGCGGAGATCGCGCTGGCCCTGACCGCGACGCTGGAGCGGCGCGGCATGCAGGTGGCGCGCGCCGCGAGCGACGCGGACGCGGTGACGCTCGCCGGGCAGCTGCGGCCGAACCTGGTGGTGATGGACCTGATGCAGGTGCACCGGCGGCAGCCGGGGTACGCCGGGATCATCGACTGGCTGCGGGCGAACGGCCAGCTCAACCGCACCCCGCTGGTCGTCTACACGGCGTCCGTCGACCAGGCGGACCTGCCGCGGCTGGCGTCGGGGGAGACGGTGCTGTTCCTGGCCGAGCGGTCCACCAGTGCCGAGGTGCAGAGCAGGATCGTGGACCTGCTGGCGCGCATCGGCACCAACTGACCTACGCCTACCGCGCGATCATCCGCCGCGCCGCCTCCTTCACGGAGGCGCGCAGGCGGGCGCGGTCGGTGTCCTCGGAGCCCGCGAGGATGCGGCTCATCTGGGGGACGACGGTGGCCCAGTTGGCGATCGCGATCAGCAGGAAGAGCAGGTCGCGGGCCGGAATGGCGTCGGTGATCACGCCCCGGTCCTGGCCGTCCTGGACCGCGGCGATCTTGAGGGCGTAGTGCTGCCGGCGTTCCGCCTCGTCGGGGAGGTCGGCGGTGCCGTACTCGATGCCCTCCCAGTACAGCAGGCGGAACAGCTCGGGGTGGGCGGCGTGGTAGTCCATCAGCCGGTCGAGCCAGCCCTCGATGTCGTCCGGGTCGACGGGGACGGCGGAGGCGAGGTGGACCATGCAGCGGCCGAGGACCTGGGAGAACAGCTCGGACTTGTTGCCGAAGTAGGCGTAGATGAGCTGCTTGTTGGCCTTGGCCTCGGCGGCGATGCGGTCGATGCGGGCGCCCGCGATGCCGTGGCGGGCGAACTCCGCGACGGCGGCGTCGAAGATCCGCGCCTTCGTGGCCTCGGGGTCCCGGTTCGTCGTCCTGGTCGTTGCCATGGGGACATGGTAGCCAGGCAGGCAACCAACTAGTTGGTTGACACGGAATCGTTCCGCCTCCCACACTGTTGCACCCACCGTTCCAACCAACTGGTTAGTTGTGAGACCCGGCTCGAAGGAGCATCCCGGTCATGCCGACCGCAGTCACCGCCACCGCCGCCTCCCAGGGCACCCGGCGGCCGTCCGCCACGCGAGGCGGGCAGCTTCTCCTCGTCCTCATCACCCTCTGCACCGCCGTCACCGCCGCCAACATCTACGTGGCGGCCCCGCTGCTCCCGCTCATCGCGCGCGACTTCGGCTCGACGTCCTCCGCCGTGGCCTGGATCGCCTCCGTCGCCCAGTTCGGCTACGCGGCCGGTCTGCTCCTCTTCGCCCCGCTCGGGGACCGCGTGAACCGGCGCCGGCTGGTCGCCGTGCTCTCCCTGGTCACCACGGCGGCGCTGACCGCGGGTGCCGCCGCCACCGGCACGGCCGGTCTCGCGGCCGCCGTCCTCGTCGCCTCCGCCGCGACCGTCGTCCCGCAGCTCCTGGTGCCGCTGGTCGCCGAACGCGCCCCCGCCCACCACCGGGCACGTCACGTCGCCGCCGTCATCGCGGGCCTGTTCACCGGGATCGTCGCGGCCCGCGTCCTCGGCGGTCTCGCCGGTCAGGCCTTCGGCTGGCGCGCGGTGTTCGTCGGCGCGGCGGTGCTGACCGCCGTCCTGGGCCTGCTGACCGCCGCCGCCCTCCCCGCCGAGCCCCGCCGGCCGCGCGAGGGCGGGCTCTTCACCGGCCTGCGCACCATGCCCGGCCTGGTCCGCCGCTCCCCCGACCTGTGGCGGGCGTGCGTACGGCAGGCCGGCATGTACGGCGCGTGGAGCGCGCTGTGGACCTCGCTGGCGCTGCTGCTGACGGGCGAGCCGTACGGGATGACCACCGCGACCGCGGGCCTGTTCGGCCTCTTCGGGCTCGCGGCGAGCGTGGTGGCCCCGCTGGCGGGCGGCCTGGTCGACCGCTTCGGCGCCGCCAAGGTCGTACGCCACGCCTATGTCCTCGCGGCCGTCTCCGTCCCCCTCTTCTGGCTGGGCGGGCACGCGCTCGCGGCGCTCTTCGCGGCGGCCGTCCTGATCCACGCGGCCCTGGTCGCCTCCCACGTCGCCAACCAGACCCTCGCCCTGACCACCACCTCGGCCCCGGCCACCGCCAACAGCGCCTACGTCGTCGCGGGCTTCGCCGGCGGCGCGACCGCCTCGGCCCTGGCGGGCCTCGCCTTCACCCACTACGGCTGGGGCGGGGTGGTCGCGGTGTCGGGCCTGTGGCTGCTGCTGGGGTGGACCACCACCGTCGTACGGCGATGACGGGCGCCGGGGTACGGCCGTGCCGCCGGTGCACGCCGGGCAGGTGCCGCGAGGTGACCTGCCCGGCGCACACCGGAACGGTACTCAGAGCCACCCGGCTCTCGGAGCCGGGTGGCTCTCAGCCGGGGGACCTTCAGAGCCGGGTGACGTCCAGCTCGCCCTCCGCGTACCGCCGGCGCAGCACCTTCTTGTCGAACTTGCCCACGCTGGTCTTCGGCACCGCCTCGACGATCGTCCAGCGCTCGGGGAGCTGCCACTTGGCGATCTTCCCCTCCTCGGCGAGGAAGGCGCGCAGGGTCTCGAAGTCGGCGGTGGCGCCCTCCCGGAGGACGACCGTGGCGAGCGGGCGCTCGCCCCACCGGTCGTCGGGGACGGCGACGACGGCCGCCTCGGCGACGTCCGGGTGGGACATCAGGGCGTTCTCCAGCTCCACCGAGGAGATCCACTCGCCGCCGGACTTGATGACGTCCTTGGCGCGGTCGGTGAGGGTGAGGAAGCCGTCGGGGCTGATCGTGCCCACGTCGCCCGTCTTCAGCCAGCCGTCCTCGCTGAACTTGTCGGCGGGGCGGAGGGGTTCGGCGTCGGGGCCGTTGTAGTAGGCGCCGGCGATCCAGGGGCCGCGCACCTCCAGCTCGCCTGCGGACTCGCCGTCCCAGGGGAGGCGTTCGCCGCCGGGGCCGGTGAGACGGCCCTCGACACCGGCCGGGAAGCGGCCCTGGGTGAGGCGGTAGGCGAACTCCTCGTCGGTGCCGACGACATGGGCCGGCGGCCGGGCGATGGTGCCGAGCGGAGAGGTCTCGGTCATGCCCCAGGCGTGGAAGACCCGCATGCCGAGGTCGTCGAAGGCCTTCATGAGGGAGGGGGGACAGGCCGCGCCGCCGATGGTGACGTTGCCGAGGGAGGAGACGTCCCGGGGCTTGGCGCTCAGTTCCGCGAGCAGGCCCTGCCAGATGGTGGGGACCGCGGCCGCGTGGGTCGGCTTCTCCGACTCGATCATCTCGGCGAGCGGTCCGGGCTGCAGGAAGCGGTCCGGCATCAGCATGTTGACGCCGGTCATGAAGGTGGCGTGCGGCAGACCCCACGCGTTCACATGGAACTGCGGGACCACGATGAGCGAGGTGTCCTCGTCGGTCAGGCCCATCGACTGGGCCATGTTGACCTGCATGGAGTGCAGGTAGATCGAGCGGTGGCTGTAGACCACGCCCTTGGGGTCGCCCGTGGTGCCGGAGGTGTAGCACATGGAGGCGGCGGAGCGTTCGTCCAGCTCGGGCCAGTCGTAGTCGGTGGGCTTCCCGGCGATCAGGTCCTCGTACTCGTGGACCTGGGCACGGGCGCCCGCGAGGAGGGAGCGGTCACCGGGGCCGGAGACGACCACGTGCTCGACCGACTTCAGGTGCGGGAGCAGCGGGGCGAGCAGCGGCAGCAGGGAGCCGTTGGCGAGGACGACCCGGTCGGCGGCGTGGTTGACGATCCAGGCCAGCTGCTCGGCGGGCAGCCGCAGGTTCAGGGTGTGCAGGACCGCGCCCATGGAGGGGATGGCGAAGTACGCCTCGACGTGCTCGCCGTTGTTCCACATGAGGGTGGCGACCCGGTCGTCGCCCCGGACTCCGAGGTCCTCGCGCAGGGCGTGGGCCAGCTGGGCGGCGCGGGCGCCGATCTCGGCGAAGGAGCGGCGCTGCGGTGCGCCCTCGCCCGTCCAGGTGGTCACCTGCGACGAGCCGTGGATCCTCGCCCCGTGGGTCAGGATCCTCGAGATCAGCAGCGGTACGTCCTGCATGGTGCTCAGCACGGCGTCCTCCCAGGGCGGCGACATTGCCTACGCGGTGGTAACGGTTGCGCTGATTCTGCGCACATACCGCGCGGTATGTCACTAGGTAACGACGAACGATCACGTCACGACAAAGCCCGGGTCAAAACACCATGTCGGCCCGCTATCGCACAAGTCCCAGCTCAGGGTCCTCGCGGAGCTTGCCGAGGGCCCGCGAGACCGCCGATTTCACCGTCCCCACGGAGACGCCGAGCACCTCGGCCGTCTGGACCTCACTGAGATCCTCGTAGTACCTGAGGACGACCATCGCCCGCTGCCGGTCGGGCAGCTTCATGATCGCCCGCCACATCGCGTCGCGCAGCGCCTGCCGCTCGGCCTGGTCGTCCTCGCCGGGCGCGGGCTCCGGTTCCGGCAGTTCCTCGCAGACGTACTCGTCGACCTTGCGCTTGCGCCACTGCGAGGTGCGCGTGTTCACCAGGGCCCGGCGGACGTAGCCGTCGAGCGCCCGGTGGTCCTCGATCCGCTCCCACGCGACGTAGGTCTTGGTGAGCGCGGTCTGCAGCAGGTCCTCGGCGTCGCTCGGGTTCGCCGTCAGCGACCGGGCGGTGCGCAGCAGCACCGGCTGGCGGGCTCTGACGTACGACGCGAAGGACGGGTACGGGGATGACCGCCTCTTGCCGTGCGAGGCGCTGGTGCAGACGGGTGTGGTCATGGCTCCACGCTAGGAGCGGACCCCGCTCGGGCGGATCGCCCGCAGGTGCCGAAGACGAGTCCCCCTCAGGTTGTAGGGGTGGTGCCCGCTCCACCTCCTGAAGGTGGACGGAAGGGGGGTGTCTACTACGGGACGACCCTGAGGGCGCTCGGGGCGGGCTCAGCGGTCGGCGGTCAGGACCAGGCCCGAGGTCGGCACTCCCGTCCCCGCCGTCACCAGGGTCCGCTCCGCGCCCGGCACCTGGTTGACCGAGGTGCCGCGCAGTTGCCGTACGGCCTCCGCGATGCCGTTCATCCCGTGGAGGTACGCCTCCCCGAGCTGCCCGCCGTGGGTGTTGAGCGGCAGCCGGTCCTCGGCGACGAAGGCGGCCGCCTCGCCGGGCGCGCAGAAGCCGAACTCCTCCAGCTGCATCAGCACGAACGGGGTGAAGTGGTCGTACACGACGCCCACGTCGATGTCGGCGGGCGCCAGCCCGGACGTGCGCCAGAGCTGGCGGGCGACCACCGCCGTCTCCGGCAGGCCGGTCAGGTCGTCGCGGTAGAAGCTGGTCATCTGCTCCTGGGCCCGGCCGGAGCCCTGCGCGGCCGCGGCCACCACGGCGGGCGGGTGCGGCAGGTCGCGGGCCCGCTCCACCGAGGTGACGACGAGGGCCTGGCCGCCGTCCGTCTCCTGGCAGCAGTCCAGCAGCCGGAGCGGTTCGGCGATCCAGCGGGAGGCCGCGTGGTCGGCCAGGGTGATCGGGCGGCCGTGGAAGTACGCCGCCGGGTTCGCCGCCGCGTGCCGGCGCGCCGTGACGGCGACCGGGCCGAAGGCCTCCTCGGGGCTCAGCCCGTAGGTGTGCAGATACCGCTGCGCCGCCATGGCCACCCACGAGGCCGGGGTGAGCAGCCCGAACGGCATCACCCAGCCCAGCGCCGCCCCCTCCGCCGAGGGTTCGCGGTGTCTGACGCCGGATCCGAAGCGGCGGCCCGAGCGCTCGTTGAAGGCGCGGTAGCAGACCACCACCTCGGCCACGCCCGCGGCGATCGCGAGCGCCGCCTGCTGCACGGTCGCGCAGGCCGCCCCGCCGCCGTAGTGGACCCGGGAGAAGAAGGACAGCTCCCCCATCCCGCAGGCCTGCGCCACGGTGATCTCCGGACTGGTGTCCATGGTGAACGTCACCAGACCGTCCACGTCCGCCGCCGTGAGCCCGGCGTCGTCGAGCGCGGCCCGCACCGCCTCCGCCGCCAGGCGCAGCTCGCTGCGGCCCGAGTCCTTGGAGAACTCCGTGGCCCCGATCCCGGCGATCGCGGTCCGTCCGCCGAGCGAGTCCCGCGTCCGTACGCTCATCGCGCGTCCCCCTCCCCGACGGGGACCGTGACCGTCACCGTGCCGGTGACATGCCGGCCGACGCCGTTGTCCCCGGTCACCCTGACCACGGCCGTGTCCCCGTCGACCTCCTCGACCGTGCCCCTCAGCACCAGGGTGTCGCCCGGGTGGTTGGGCGCCCCGAGCCGGATGGCGACCCTGCGGAGCACCGCCGTGGGCCCGAAGTGGTCGGTGAGGTAGCGGCCGACCAGGCCGTTGGTGGTGAGGATGTTCATGAAGACGTCCGGGGAGCCCTTGGCGCGGGCCGCCTCGGGGTCGTGGTGCACGTCCTGGTAGTCGCGCGAGGCCAGCGCGCCGGCGACGATCAGGGTCCGGGTGATCTCGATCTCCAGCGGCGGCAGCACCTCACCCGCTCTCACGCCGTCACCCCCCGGAACACGGGCAGCGTCAGCTCGTCGTCGTACCGCCGGAACTCGAGCCGTACCGGCATCCCGATCCGCACCTTGTCGTACGGCACCCCGACCACGTTGCTCACCACGCGCACCCCCTCGGCCAGCTCGATCAGCCCGATCGCGTACGGGGGTTCGAACGCCGGGAACGGCGGATGGTGCAGGACGACGTACGAGAAGACGGTCCCCTCGCCGGCCGCCTCGACGGTGTCCCACTCCGGGCAGCCGCAGGCGTGGCAGCCGGGCAGCCACGGGAAGCGGAGGCCGGCGCAGGCGGTGCAGCGCTGGAGGAGGAGCCGGTGGTCGCGTACGCCCTCCCAGAAGCCGGCGTTGTCGCGGTTGACGACGGGGCGCGGCCGGCGCTCCCGTGGTGCCGTCCTCCCCCGGGCGGGGGCGTACTTGAGGATGCGGAAGCGGTGGGTGCCGGCCAGGTCGGGGCCGGCCCTGACGTCGGTCCGGGTGGTGATGAAGTACCCGGCGCCCAGCTTGGTGTTCTTCCGCTCCGACACCGACTCGATCACCGTGTCGAAGGTGACCTCGTCGCCGGGCCGGAGGGGGCGCAGGTACTCCTGCTCGCAGTCGGTGGCGACGACCGCCGTGCAGCCCGACTCGTCGAGGAGGGCCAGCAGTTCCTCGTAGGGCCGGGCCCGGCCCGGGTGGCCGCCGAGGCCGCCCATGGTCCACGCCTGGAGCATGGTGGGCGGGGCGATCGCGCCGGGTCCGGTGTACGCGGGGTTCCGGTCGCCCATGGCCTCGCACCAGTGCCGGATCATGGGCGCGTTGACGGGGTCGCGGCCGGTGCCGGAGACGGCGGCGGGCCGGCCCTCGTAGGCCTTCAGACGTGAGTAGAGCCCGTCGTCGTCCACGTCGCCGCTCCCTCCGATGCGCCGATACCACGGCCCGGGCAGGTTTCTGACTGTCCGTCAGACAGCGGGAACTGTCAAGGTCACGCGAACACGCCTGCGCGGCGGCACCGAAGCACCGCCGCGCAGACGCCGTTCCACCCCCACGGAGCACACCCGGGCGGAGGCCGGGGGCCGAGACCCCGGCCTCCTCAGCTCACCACCACAGCGGCGAGAAGGAGACCGCCGTGTTGCGGTTGCCCTGGTTGACGGCCGTGAACGCGGAGCCCTTGACCTGCGCGGTGTTGCTCTGGTTCGAGGCGCCCGAGCCGACGGCGTTCTGCTGGGTGGTCGAGGAGTTGCCGCTGTTGTCGCGCCCGACGCCGCTGCCCACGATGCTCGCGACACCCGCGTTCGATCCGTCGTCCGCGGCGCCGCCGTTGTCCGCCGCCGCGACGCCGGCGAAGAGGGCGGCTGCCAGCGGAAGGGCGGAGACGGCGGCGATGACGCGGGCGGTACGGATGCTTGCCATGTAGGTCCTCCAGAACCATCGGGATACGCGGTGAGAAGCCCTGAACCGCGGCTTCCACCAGGGCGGCCGGCCGGCCGGCCCGGTGCGGTGACGACGTCGCGAGACCAGAGTTGCCCACCGGATCCCCGGCGAACCGCCCCGGAAGCCCTGATTAGCACGCAAGCGTGATGACAAGTCGATAAACCCGGATCCCGGATTTTCCCGCCCAGGACGCCCTGACTCCCGGCGGACCGGGTACCCGTCGCGCAGGCCCCGCACGGGCTGAAGCGTTCCGTCAGGCGTCCGGCGCGGTCGCCGCCCGCCGGCGCGTCGCCCGTCGCGCTCCCCTTTCCTTTTTCGAACACCAGTACGACACTGGAAGCATGGCCATCCCCGACCGGCACAGCACCCGGCACCCGGACCGGCACCCCCGGCAGGCCGGCACCCTGGCCCTCGCCCACGCCCTGTCGGCCGCCGAACGCGGCCTGGCCGTCATCCCCCTGTCCCGGACGAAGCTCCCGGCCCTGCGCTCCCCCCACCGCGACGCCCCCGCCCCGGCGCGACCGCCCTGCCACGGCGAGTGCGGCCGCTTCGGCCACGGTGTGTACGACGCCTCGACGGACCCCGCCCGCATCCGCGAACTCTTCGCCGCCGCCCCCTGGGCCACCGGCTACGGCATCGCCTGTGGCCTGCCCCCGCACCATCTGATCGGCGTCGACCTCGACACCAAGTCGGGCACGGACTCCACGGGCGCCCTGCGCGCACTGGCCCTGCGCCACCTGTTCACCGTCCCGCCCACCATCGTGGTCATCACCCCCTCGGGCGGCCGTCACCTCTGGCTCACCGGCCCGCCGGACGTCGTCGTCCCCAACTCGGCCGGCCGTCTCGCCCCCGGGATCGACATCCGGGGCGCCGGCGGTTATCTGGTCGGCCCGGGTTCCCGCACCGCCCACGGCGTCTACACCACGGCCCCCGGCACGGCCCACCTCGCCCCGGCCCCCTGCCCCCGCGCCCTCCTGCGCCTCCTGCTGCCCCCGCCCCGCACACCGGGAGCGGGAGCCTGGGCGGGCGGCGCGCACGGCCGGGGCCTGGTCCAGTTCGTCCTCGCGGCCCACGAGGGCCAGCGCAACACCCGGCTGTTCTGGGCGGCCTGCCGGGCCTACGAGGACGGCATCGGCGAGGCGCTCGCCGACGCGCTCGTCGCGGCCGCGATCCGCACCGGGCTGACGGATCGCGAGGCCCGCTCGACGATCGCGTCGGCGGCCCGCATGGCCCGTCCTACGGCGTGAAGACCTGCTCCAGCCGGTGGATGGCACCGTCGTCACCGGTCTCGTACCGGAACACCAGCCCGGAGTCGGGGTGGGCGTCGACCCAGTCGATCAGCTCCTGCACGCCGATGCGCCGGTTCTCGGTGCTGTCGGTGATCGGGGTGACGGCGGTGACGTACGCCGCCTGGTCCATCGCCCAGCGGCTGTCCTCCCCGGTGACGACGAAGGGGGCACCGTCGGTGTCCTTGCCCGGGCAGCCCCAGACGCCGTGCTGGATGACGAGGTTCACCTTGTCGGTGACGCCGTCGATCTCCTCGATCCGGAAGAGGGCGAGCTCGTCGGGGTCGACCTCGTCGGGGGTGGGGGGCTCGTCGGAGCAGCCTGCGGCGGTGGCGGCGGACGTGGCGGGGGGCGCGGCGGAAGGCTTCTTGGAGGCGGCGGACGGGACGGCGGACGGCGTGGCCCCGGCGGGCGTGGCGGCGGCGGTGGATGCGGCGGGCTTGGCGGACGCGCCGGTACCTGCGCCGGCCCCCGCGGCGGATCCGGCGGCGGATCCGGCGGCGGATCCGGCGGTCGAGCCACTGGCGGAACCGGTGGCGGAACCGCCCTTCTCACATCCGGTGAGCACGGCGGTCAGCGTGACCGCCGCGAGCGCGACGACGACAGGTCTGAGCCGGTTGGCCTTCATACGGGACGTCCCCCCTGGTCACGGGCGGCCCACTCGGCCGCACCCGGTGGCGGGACGGTAACAACGCACCGCACCGCACCACATCACGGCAAGCCCTTGCGTCACACAGCCGGGACAAAGCCGTCACCGGGCGGGGACGGGTGTGACGGGGCGTCCGCGGTCCGGGGGGAGGCCCTGAGGGAGGAAGGCCCCGGCGAGAGGCCTTGGGGGAGCAGGCGGGGGACGTTCGCCCGCCCTCCGCGGCTTCCCCGGTTCGTGACGCCCCGGGCCCCACGCGCCGGTGCACCGCGCTGACGTCATGGACCGCCGCCCGGACGTGCTCGGGCGCGCTCTCGACCAGGACTCCTGGTGGACGCACGCCCCGTCCGCCGCTCCCTTCGCCAGGTCGTCAGCCGCCGGCGGCGATGCAGAACGGGTGGCCCTCGGGGTCGGTGAACACCACCCACTTGCCCTCACCGGGCTGGAACTCGGGCTTCGCCGCCCCGATGGCGAGCAGTTCGGCGGCGGCGCTCTCCAGGTCGGCGACGGCGAAGTCGAGGTGCATGTGCTTGCGGGCGTCGGGCCAGCCGGGCGCCTGGTAGCCCTCGACGCGCTGGAAGGCGATCTGGGTACGGCCGCCGGCGCCGCCGCCCAGGAAGACGTAGTCCTCGTCGCTGTAGGTGATGTCCCAGCCGGTGGCCTTCCTGTAGAACTCGGCGAGCGCGGCCGGATCCGCGCAGTCGATGACGACGGTGGTGAACTCCGCGAGAGCGGGCATGCCGAAGACCCCTTCGTGTGAGTGCTGTTGTCCTGCCGTAGTGGCTTCTCGGCCAGCTTGCCCGTGGCGGCGGGGCCCCGTCTTGAACATCCTTGCGCGGTGATTGTCAGACCCCCGGCGTAGCGTGCGAAGGGTGCTCGCAGCGACCGCTCTCGCCACCCGGCCCGACTTCAGCGTCACCGCCGTGACCTGCCGGGGCGACCACCCGCGCTGGTCGGAGGCCGAAGTGCGCGGGGACTACCGGGTGGTGCTCGTGCGCCGCGGCCGGTTCCGCAGGCGCGCGGCCGGAGCGGACGCGGACATCGACGCCACCATGGCCTATGTCGGCGTGCCGGGCGAGGAGGAGCGCTTCGCCCATCCCGCCGGGGGCGACGAGTGCACCTCCGTCAGCCTGACGCCGGCGCTCTGGCACACCATGGCCGGCGAGGCCGCCCGCCCGGCCGCCCGGGGCGTGTACGTCGACGCCCGCCTCGACCTCGCCCATCGCCGGCTCCTGGCGACCGCCCGGGCCGGGGACGTCGACTACGCGCTGGCGGAAGAACTGCTCGGACTCCTCGCCGCCGCCGTCGGCCAGGCCGTCTCCGGGACCGCGCCGCTCGGCGCGCCGGCCCCGGCGGGCGACGCCGCTCTCGTCACGGCGGCCCGCCAGGCGATCGCCGAAGACCACCCCGCCTCGGCCGGGCTGTTCCCGCTCGCCGAGGCGCTGGGCGTCTCGCCCTACCGTCTGAGCCGGTCCTTCGGCCGCGCGCTGGGAGTCTCGCTGACCCACTACCGCAACCGCGTCCGCGTCGGCCGCGCCCTCGACCGCCTGGAGGAGGGCGAGGACAGCCTCAGCGCCCTCGCCGCGGACCTCGGCTTCGCCGACCAGGCGCACCTGAGCCGGACCGTACGCCGGTACCTGGGCCACACCCCGACGGCACTGCGGCGCCTGCTCGCCCCGGGAACCCCTCACTGACCGCCGCCGGCGACGACGAGGTCCGGGTGGCTGCCCTCGCGCCCGCCGGTACCGGTCGCAGGGGTCAGCCGTCCCGCCGGGCGTCGATCTCGGCGATCAGGGCCTCGATACGGGTCCTGATCTCGTCGCGGATCGGACGGACGGCCTCGACGCCCTTGCCCGCCGGGTCCTCCAGGGCCCAGTCGAGGTACTTCTTGCCGGGGAAGACCGGGCAGGCGTCGCCGCAGCCCATGGTGATCACGTAGTCGGACGCCTGGACGGCTTCGGTGGTGAGGACCTTCGGCTGGGCCCCGGAGATGTCGACCCCGGCCTCCCGCATGGCCTCGACCGCGGCGGGGTTGACCCGGTCGCCCGGGACGGAACCGGCGGAGCGGACCTCGATCCGGTCGCCCGCGAGGTGGGCGAGGAACCCGGCGGCCATCTGCGAACGGCCGGCGTTGTGGACGCAGACGAACAGCACGGAGGCGAGCGGGCTGGAGGACATCGGTTCTTCCTTCGTCAGCGGAGCAGGAGATCACCTCAGACTGGTATCAGCCCAGAGTGATGTGACAGTATCAGCCCATGATGATGCCGGTCGACACTGATCTGCTGCGGGTCCTCGCGGACCCGCTCCGGCTCCGGATCGTCACCCTGCTGGCCAGGGAGACGCTGTGCAGCACGCACCTGATCGAGGAGACAGGGGCCCGGCAGACCAACCTCTCCAACCACCTGAAGGTGCTGCGGGAGGCCGGAGTCGTGGAGACCGAGCCGTGCGGCCGGTTCACCTACTACCGGCTCAGGCCCGACGTCATCGCCACCCTCGCGGGCCAGTTCGCCGACCTGGCGGAGACCGCGCGCACCACCGCCGAGAACGACGTCAAGCGGTCCTGCCCCTGATCCCCGCCACACCGGCGACCCCACCGAGGAGTCCTGTTGACCGCCACCGACGCCACCGAGCACGACAGATCCGGGAAGCCCGGGGCGACCCCGGCGACGGAACCTCAGCCCGCACCGGGCGCCACTCCGCCTCCGTCACCGCCCCTGGTCGCACGGGTAGCGGCCGAACTGGTCGGCACCGCCGCCCTGGTCGCGGTCGTGGTCGGCTCCGGCATCCAGGCCACCGAGCTGACCGAGGACGTCGGCCTGCAGCTGCTCGCCAACTCCACGGCCACGGTCTTCGGCCTGGGCGTCCTGATCACCCTCCTCGGGCCGGTCTCCGGCGCGCACTTCAACCCCGCCGTCACCCTCGCCGAGTGGTTCACCGCCCGCCGGGGCGGCGCCGGAGTCACCCTGCGCGAGGCGGCCGCGTACGTCCCCGCCCAGATCGCCGGGGCGGTCGCGGGCGCGGTCCTCGCCGACGCGATGTTCGGCGAGCCCCTGGTGAAGTGGTCCACCCACGACCGCTCGGCGGGCACCCTCCTGCTCGGCGAGACCGTCGCCACCGCCGGCCTGATCCTGCTGATCTTCGGCCTGGCCCGCACCGACCGGCTCCGCTTCGCCCCCGTCGCGGTCGCCTCCTACATCGGCGCCGCGTACTGGTTCACGTCTTCGACGTCCTTCGCCAATCCGGCAGTGACGATCGGCCGCGCCTTCACCGACACGTTCGCCGGCATCGCCCCCGCGTCGGTCGCCGGGTTCATCGGCGCCCAACTCGTCGGGGCGGCGACAGGCCTGGCCCTGGTCGCGTTGATCTTCCTGCCCGCCCGGCCGGCCGAATAACACGGTCAGGCCGGATCAGCCGACGATCCTCAGCATCTGCCCCATCGCCGCGACCACCGAAGGCTCCACCCGGTAGTACACCCACGTGCCGCGCCGCTCGGAGGTGAGGAGACCGGCCTCCCTGAGCTTCTTCAGGTGGTGGGAGACGGTCGGCTGGGAGACGCCGACGTCGGAGATGTCGCACACGCAGGCCTCGCCGCCCTCGTGCGAGGCGACCAAGGAGAACAGCCGCAGGCGGACGGGGTCACCGAGGGCCTTGAACATCGCGGCGGTCCGCTCGGCCTCCTCGGCCGTCAGCGGGCGCTCGGTGAGCGGCGGGCAGCACGGCACGACACCCTCGGCGACCTCGGGGTCCAGCAGCGGCAACGCCTTGATGTTCGACATGCGTCTATGTTGACACATGTCGAACCAGACAGGGAGGGCCCCGAGGAGGCCCAGGATCACCGGCGAGCCCCTCCACCCGGCAATGCCGACGCGCCGCGCCCCTCCCTGTTTCGACGAATGTCTATGTTGACGTCCATCGATGCAAGTGTCATGCTGGGCCGCGTAAGACATCGACAAACGTCGAAACAAGCAAGGGAGTCACCGTGAACGCGCCTGCCCCCACCGAGCTGCCCGTCGTCGTGGTCGGAGCTGGTCCCGCCGGCCTCGCCGCCGCCGCCCACCTCGTCGACCAGGGCCTGGAGCCCTTGGTCCTGGAGACCGGACCGGCCGCCGGGGCGGCGGTGCGGGAGTGGTCGCACGTCAAGCTGTTCTCCACGTGGGGCGAGGTGGTCGACCCGGTCGCCGAGAAGCTGCTCGCTCCGGCCGGCTGGACCAAGCCCGACCCGGCGACGTACCCGTCCGGCGGCGACTGGGTGGCGCAGTACCTCGAGCCTCTGGCCGACCTCCTCGGGGAGCGCGTCCGCTTCGGCGCGACCGTCACCGGTGTGTCCCGGAGCGGTCGTGACCGCATCGTCGACGCCGACCGCGAGACCCAGCCCTTCGTCGTGCACGTCCACCACGCCGGCGGCCGCGAGGAACGGATCTTCGCCCGTGCGGTGATCGACGCGTCCGGCACCTGGACCACGCCCTCGCCGGCCGGTGCGAGCGGGCTTCCGGCACTCGGCGAGAAGTCGGCGGCCGACCGGGTCACCTACCGCGTCCCCGACCTCCAGGACCCCGCCGTCCGGGCCCGCCACGCCGGCCGGCGAACCGCCGTCATCGGCTCCGGCGCCTCCGCCTTCACCGCGCTCGCCTACCTCGCCGACCTCGCCAGGACCGAGGCGGGCACCGGCACGAAGGCGGTGTGGATCCTGCGCCGTGGCATCTCCGGTTCCACCTTCGGCGGCGGTACGGCCGACCAGCTTCCCGCCCGCGGTGCCCTGGGCCTGGCGGCGAAGGCGGCGGTCGACGACGGGTACGCCGACGCGGTCACGGGCTTTCGTACCGAGGCGATCGAGCGCGACGGCAGCGGCCGGCTGGTCCTGGTCGCCGAGGACGGCCGGCGGCTGGAACCGGTGGACGAGGTCATCGTGCTGACCGGGTTCCGCCCGGACCTGTCCTTCCTGTCCGAGGTACGTCTCCACCTCGACGAGCGCCTCCAGGCCCCGGTCGAGCTGGCGCCGCTGATCGACCCCAACCAGCACTCGTGCGGCACCGTCTACCCGCACGGCCACCGCGAGCTGTCCCACCCTGAGCAGGGCATCTACCTGGTCGGGATGAAGTCCTACGGCCGCGCCCCGACGTTCCTGGCGATGACCGGCTACGAGCAGGTCCGCTCCGTCGCCTCCGCCATCGCGGGCGACCTGGAATCCGCCGACCGCGTCGAGCTCACCCTCCCGGAAACGGGAGTCTGCGGCGGCGCGGGTCTCTTCGACGAACCGGACGACGCCGAGCAGTCCGGCGGGTGCTGTGCGGCCCCCGCCACCCTCCGGATCGGCATCGGCGCCCCTGCCGGCGCGTCCGGCGGCTGCTGAAGCTCCTGCCCGGGCTCCGCACCCGCACGGGCGGGGCCGCGGCCGTCCCACCCTGCCCGACGCGCCATCAGCTCCCGGAGCCGTGATCACCCGCCCCTGAGCAACTCCGGCCCGAATCCGCTCCACCGGCCTCTCGTCGAAGGCGGGGCGGGTCGACCGATGAGAAGCTGCCGTGGGATCCGTCCGAGCTGGAGCATCGGAGAGGCGGCCGGGTGGTCGCCGAACAAGGAGGCGAGAACGATGGCGCGGTACCTGATCTCGTTCGACGACGGATCGATGGACTTCCCCGAGGAGGACCTCCCGGCGGTCGAGGAGGCAGCCCGCCGGGTGGTCCAGGAGGCCAAGGAGGCAGGTGTCTGGATCTTCGGCGCCGGAGTGGAGCGTCAGCAGGCGAGCGTCGTGGCCACCGACGGCACGGTCACGGACGGACCGTTCCCCGAGACCAAGGCGGTCGTCGGCGGCTTCGCGATCATCGAGGTCCCGTCGCGTGAGGACGCGCTGATGTGGGCTGCGAAGCTCGCCGGGGCGTGCCGGTGCGCACAGGAGGTGCGCGAGATCATGTACGACCCGGAGAGCTGAGCCACCGGTCCGGACCAGAGGTCGCGCCCCGTCCGTGCCCGGCCTGCCGGGGAACCGCGGTGCACACCGGTGCCGGGCGGGCACCTCGCCATACGACGGCCCCTGACCGAATGACCTGGTCAGGGGCCGTCCTCACTGCTCACCACGCGGAGACGGTGGGATTTGAACCCACGGTGACATCGCTGCCACGACGGTTTTCAAGATCTCTCGCCGATCGGGCGGGCGGGACGCTCCGCAGCAGGTCAGACGGGTACGAGCACCCCGGCGGACCCGTCGTCATCCTCCTCGTGCCCGCTACGTGCCCCAGGCTCGTGATCGTGCCCGCTGAGCCAGGAGTCGGCCGCTTCGGCGACCTGGTCGTCGCGACCGGCGACGGGCTGGGCGTAGTGCCGGGTGGTGACGCTCGCGTTCGAGTGGCCGAGTCGATGGGCGGCGGTCATGACGCCGTACCGGTCGGCGACCCAAGTGCCGTGCGAGGCCCGGAGGTCATGCGGGGTCACGTCGGTCAGCCCGGCCGCTGAGACGGCGGGGTCGAAGTAGGCCTTGCGCCACTGGTTGTAGCGCAGCGGCTTGCCGCCCGGGGTCGTGAACAGGAGCGCGTCATCCCCGCCGGGCAGAGTCTCCAGGTGCCGGCCGAGCTGCTTCGCCAGCGACGGGCCGACGCGTAGAAGCCGCTTCTGATGGGACTTCGGGGTGTCGAAGACCAAGGTGCCGTTGGCTTCGGCGAGGTTCTCGTCGACCAGGACGAAGCCGCCGGACACGTCGATGTCCGCGCGCCGGAGGGCGAACGCCTCGCCGACTCGCAGGCCCGCGTACGCGAGGAGCGCGATCAGCAGGTCGTGAGGCTTGGCCGCACTCCGCACCATCCGGGAGGCTTCGAGCGGGGTCAGGATGTGCGGCTCGGTCTGCGGCATCCGAGGCAGCTTGACGCCCCGGCAGGGGGTCTGCGGGATCATGTCGTTGTCGACGGCGGCCCGCATGACCTGGGACAGGACGCGGTACGCCTGCCGGATCCGCGAAGCGCTGAGCCCCTTGGTCTTCATCCCGCCGACCCACTCGGCAACCGTGATCGGCCGCAGGCTGGACAGCTCACGGTCCCCGAGCGCGGGGTCGATCAGCGAGTTGATCAGAGACCGGTACGACGCCTGTGTCTTGTGCTTGAGCTGTGGGGAAACGGCTGCGAGCCACCGGGCCGCCCAGTCTCGTACGGTCGTCTGCCCCTCGGCGGGGTCCAGCCAGTGCCCTTCTTCGATCTCGATGCGCTTCCGAGCTAGCCAGCGGTCAGCGTCCGTCGAGGTGGCGAACGTCCGATCTGCAGGGCGGAGGACCCCATCGGGCCCCGGGTACCGCGCTTGGAAGCGACCGGAGGGGAGCTTGCGGACCCGGCCGAAGGCACGGCGGGACTTGCGCTTGCCAGCCATCAGGCAGCCCTCCTGAGCGCGTTGGGCCGCAAGGCGATCGGCTGCACGGTGTTCTCGGCCACGTACGCCTCCAGAGCCCATTCAGGGATCCGCACGTGTCGGCCGACCTTCACGAAGGTGATGCGACGCTCTTCAACAAGCCGACGGGGGAACCTCACGCCGGTACCGAGCCGGTCGGCGACTTCTTGCACGCTCAGCAGTCGATCCACACTCACCACTCCCCCTCAGCCTCAAGATCAGAAATGTCGGCCAGGGCTTCACGGGCCGTCTCTCGGTTCAGTCGGATCTCCTTTGCGATCGATGCGGCGAGCCAGGATTCGCCGGGGGTGTGGCCGTGCCCGGCGTAGGACCAGTGGGCGACGACGAGCGTGGAGCCCTCCGTGTCGGCGGAGTCCTCGGGCAGGCCCCGTTCCCGACGCTCCTGGCGGGCGCGGAAGTCGGCGCGGACCTGGCGACGTTCGGCGAAGGTCGAGGAGTACCGGCGGGACTTGGTGAGGAAGTGGCCACGGAAGCCGAGCATGTGGGCCCAGGCCCAGAGCTTGCGGTCCGGGTACTCCCGGTCAAGGGCATGACAGGCTCGAATCAGGCGCCGGGTGTGGTCGGGAAGTTCGGGCCGCTTGTCGAGCTCGGAGAGCTCCCCGACGCGTCGGTCCACGGTGCCGGTGGACTCGGCAGCCTTGGTGGCGTACTTCGCGACGTACGCGGCCACGGCCTGTTCGGTCAGCTCCTGGCCGTCGGTGCCGATGGCGCGTACGTCGACCTGGGCGCCCCAGCGCAGGACGCGCGCCGGGAGGTCACCGGCAGGCGCGACCGGGACAGAGACACGGGCGGCGGCATCGCGGATGGCGTCGCCGAGCAGCGCCGTACTGGCCCACTCGGACGGGGTGTCGTCGGGACCGGCCGGACCGTCCAGGCGCACGATGGCATGGAAGTGAATAGCCCCGCGCTTCTGGAACTCGGCGACCTTGCCAAAGGAGATCCGGCAGACCTCCCGGAGCACGCTCTGAGTGATCCCGGCACGGGCGGCGATCTCCCGGCGGAGGTAGATCGTGAACCGGCGCCAGAGGTCACCGGCGTGGTTGTTCCAGAGGACGGCCCCGGCGTAGTCGTACGTGGCCGGGTCGAGGGCCGTACCGAGTTCGGGGGCGTCCTCGGAGTGGGCGACACCGCAGCGGCAGCGGCCGTTCTCGGGACGGTTGTGGACCGGCCCGAAGGAGGGGGCGGTGAGCGTGGCGAACACACCGGGATGGACGCGTACGCCGTCCGGGATACCCATCCGCGAATCCCCGGTGAGCCCGGCGCGTATCAGGTGGTACGCGTCTCCCGCGTACGTCCAGGCGCAGGAAGGGCAACGGGAGGCCCGCCGGTTGCCGCAGGCGACCCGCAGACGTCCGCCCGGCTCCTCGGCCGTGGAGTACGAGTAGAGGACATCCCCGGTCCGGGCGTCACGGGTGACCGTCGTACCGGAGAGGTGGATCGGATCCGAGCAGCCACCCGTACGGCGTACCTGATCGCGCCACCGGTCGAACCCGGGAGCCGAAGCGACCCGCAGCAGATCGGCCAGAGTCACGGGGTCGGTGCCCATGGTGGCCGCAGCACCGGCGACGGCCGCAGGGGCGACGGGGAAGACCGTCACTCGACCACCCCCGGAGCGTCGACGATCTCGACCTCCAGGACCTTCGCGCCGCCGCAGTCGGGGCAGTAGAGCTGGAATCCGGTGGTGTCGTAGCCGCTGCCCGCGCAGGCCGGGCACTCCAGCCACTCGGTGGTGCCGAAGGCCGTACGGCAGGCGTTCTTGTCCTGGCAGCGCGTCTTGCCGCACACCGCGCAGCTACGGGTCGTACGCCGAACGATCCTCGGCGCTGAGACCCCGGTCTGTCGGCCGGGGTGGATCAGCGAGACAGGCATGATGGAGGCTCCCTTGGAAGAGGGGTAGGGCGGCGCATCTGCTTGGCGGTAGGGGCGCCGCCCTTCTTCAGGGAGTGTTCACCTCCCTAGGGAGATTGAAACCAAACCTCCCTAGGGATGTCAACGAGACCTGCGGATGACAGGTGGGTTGGGGAAGTGATCGGGTACGCGTTCGTGCGACCGGAAGGGGGTGGCAGGTAGGCTGACCACCCTAGGGAGCATCGACAAGTGGGAGAGACAATGCCCGAGACTGCGCGGCAGATCGCCGACGATCTCCGGGCGCGGATCGAGTCCGGTGAGCTACGGCCGGGCGATCGGTTGCCCGGTGAACCCTCGTTGGTGAAGACGTACGGCGTCGCCAAGATGACCGCGAACCAGGCGCTGAAGATCCTCGTGAGCGAGGGCCTGGCGGTCGCGCGGCCGGGATCCGGAACCTACGTAAGGGAGTTCAGGCCGATCCGCCGGGTCGCGAACGATCGCCTCTCCAAGACGCGCCGAGACGCAGGGCAGTCCATCTGGTCGGCCGATGTCGCCCAACGCCCCCTGGTCACCGACGTCCAGGTCTACGAGGCCGAGGCCCCGCGCCAGATCGGCCGGTTGCTCAACCTGGAACCCGGCGCGGCCGTCATCGTGCGGAGTCGGAAGTTCGTCGTCGAGGACCGCCCTGTGCAGATCGCGACGTCGTATCTCCCGGCGGACCTGGTACGGGACACGGCGATCGCCCAGCCGAACACGGGTCCCGGAGGCAGCTACGCGCGCCTGGCCGAGCTGGGCGCGGAACCCGTGCTCTTCTCCGAGGAGTTGCGGGCGCGGATGCCGAGCGAGGAGGAGCGCACCGCCCTGGCCCTCGCGGCCGGCACTCCGGTCCTGGAGATCTGCCGCCCCGCCTTCACCGAGGACGAGCGCCCCGTAGAGGTCAACCAGATGCTCTTGGACGCCGGTTCGTACGTCCTGGAGTACCGCCTGAGCAGCTGAGCTGTTACAGGAATCCCTACCTCATCAAGCACCCGTCGTCGCTCCGCTCCTCCGGGCGGGCGCGGGCCGCCGTCCGCGCCCGCGCTCATGTCTCCGCCCCGCTCGGCACGGCCGACGGCCCGCTCCCGCCCAAGAGGTAGGCACACGGGCATGAGGTCAGAACAAGCCTCCGGCGGGGGATCGGTCGACGCCGGGATGGAGGGGGCGCCGTTCCCGAGTGCGGGCTCGTTGTGGCGTGTGTGGGGAGCTCCCATCCCGTTCACCGTCGACCCAGGCAAAGCCGAGCAGACGTGGCCCCTGGCGTCCAGGTCGTTCGTACAGTGGCGCGCTCCACCTGGACGCCAGGAACCACGCCCGCTCCACGGTGTGTGGGTCGACGGCAAACGGGATGGGAGCTGGGGTGCGTAGCCGGGTTGCGGAGGGCCGACGCAGACCTGTCTCACTGTGGATCAACAGCCGTGCAAGTACCTTTGACCACCGGCCGAAGGAGAAGCGTGAAGTACGCAGTCGTGGAGAAGCAGGGGCAAGGCACCTACTGGCATGACCCCAGCCCCTATATCGCCAAGCTGTCCGAGATCCTTCCGGCGCTGCCGCCCGGGGCACGAGCCTTTGCTTCGCATCCCGAGCACTACGACTTCTCGGCGCCGCGCTGCGTGAAGGATCTCAAACCCCAAGAGCTGCCTTCAGCTGCTGATGGCCAGGGTCAGTACGAGCTTCGATTCACCTGGTCGGGGGGCGAGAGCGACGTGCTCACCATCCGCTACATGGGCGTCAGCAGCGTTCAAATCACGTCTGACGACGGCGGTCCTGTCGAGTTGTCGGACTACAACAGCGTCCGCCTGGACGAAGTCCTTCCGCACGAGGCCGGATGCAGCCATGAGCTAAGGCTGACGACCGGAACCGTGCGGATCGAGTGCGCGGACCTCACAGCGAGCTGGGCGCCGATCAGCAGCTAACGAGGCGTGCCCCTTCCGTGCCCGATCAAGCGGGCAATGTCGGGGAACGACGGTTACTCACAGGCAGAGACCACAGGAACGGCCCCCGACCGATTCACCTGGTCAGAGGCCGTTCACGTGCGGAGACGGTGGGATTTGAACCCACGGTGACATCGCTGCCACGACGGTTTTCAAGACCGTTCCCTTAGGCCGCTCGGGCACGTCTCCCCGCGCCGTCGTTGATCGGCGGCGCGGGGACAAGAGTAACGGGTGGGCAGGCGCGTGTGCGGGTCAGTTGTCGCCGGTGCGGGAGCCGAGGGTGAGCTCGACGGTGTGGGTCTTGCCGTCGCGCTCGTAGGTGATGGTGACCTTGTCGCCGGGCTGGTGGGTCCAGATCTCGCCGATGAGGGTGGGGCCGGAGTCGATCACGGTGTCGTCGAGCTTGGTGATGACGTCGCCGGGCTTGAGGCCGGCCTGGGCGGCGGGGCCGCCCGACTCGACCGCGGAGGAGCCGCCCGAGCCCTGGTCGGTGATCTTCGCGCCGCCCGAGGAGTCCTCCAGGGAGACGGACGCGCCGATCTTCGCGTACACCGGCTCACCGGTCTTGATCAGCTGCTGGGCGACGTACTTGGCCTGGTTGATCGGGATGGCGAAGCCGAGGCCGATCGAGCCGGACTGCGAGGTGCCGCCCAGGCCGCCGCTGCCGGTGGACTGGATCGCGGAGTTGATTCCGATCACATTGCCCTGGGCGTCGAGGAGCGGGCCGCCGGAGTTGCCCGGGTTGATCGACGCGTCGGTCTGCAGGGCGCTCATGTAGGAGGAGGAGCTGCCGCTGCCGTCCGAGGACGCCACCGGGCGGTTCTTGGCGCTGATGATGCCCGTCGTCACCGTGTTGGAGAGGCCGAAGGGGGCCCCGATGGCGATCGTCGAGTCGCCGACCGCCACCTTGTCCGAGTCGCCCAGGGTGAGCGGCTTGAGGTCCGACGGGGCGTTCTTCAGCTTGATGACCGCCACGTCGTAGCCCTGGGCGTGGCCGACGACCTCGGCGTTGTACTTCTTGCCGTCGGGGAAGGTGGCCGTCACCTTGCCGCCGTCGACGGCGTCCGCGACGACGTGGTTGTTGGTGACGATGTGGCCCTGGGTGTCGAAGACGAATCCGGTGCCGGTGCCGCCCTCGCCGTTGCTGGACTCGGCCTCGATGGTGACCGTGCTGGGCAGGGCCGCCGCGGCGACCCCGGCGACGGTGCCCGCGTCCCGCTTGACGGCGCCGCCGCTGGTGGAGGCGGAGACGGTCGTGGAGCCGCTGTTGTCGTCGTTCTTGGCGAGGGTGTAGCCGAGGCCGCCGCCCAGGCCGCCCGCGACCAGCGCGGCGACGAGGACCGCGGCGACGAGCCCGCCCCGGCCGCGGCCGGACTTGGGCGCGGGCTGCTGGTAGGAGGCGCCCCAGGCCGGGCCACCGACACCGCCCACGCCACCGGCTCCGCCCGCGCCCACGGCACCGCCGTCGCCGTACGCGTGCGCGCCGGCGCCGGCATCGGCGTAGAGGGGAGTGGTCGGGGGGTTCTGCCAGCCGTCCGCCGGGGCGGCGGCCGGAACGTGCTGCGCGGCGGCCGCAGCGGCGGGGGCCGGCCACTCGCCCTCGGCCGCCGCGGGGGCGGCCTGGGGTGCGGTCGGCGGGGGCCAGTCGCCCGCCGGGGCGGCCGGGGCCGCGGGCGGGGTCTGCGGAAGGGGTGTGGTGGGCGCGCCGGCGTCCGGCGCGGGCGTCTGCGGGGCGGCGGCCGAGGCAGTCTCCACCGGCACGGGGGGTGCGGACGGCGCCGGGGGAACCGGGGTGCCCTCGTTGGTGCCCTCGTTCTCGGTGCTCACAGCTCTTCTCCTCGATCCACGGCTGTTGTCGTCGGTCGCACTAGGTCTCGCCCGTTCACGCTTGTCGTCGACCCGGCGCGGCGGTAGCTGTGCGTGTGCTTTTGTACTGCTCAGCTTTTCCCACGGGCCGTCAGAGCACCATAAGCGGTGCCTGTGGGTCCATGGGCATTCTTTATAAGGGACGTTTAGTGCACTAAGCAGGCATCCCCGAAACATCTCAGACTGTTCTCAGATGGTTCCGGTGGCACCATGACGCGGTGACCCACGTACGCCAGCACCACATTCAAGTCGTCGCTCACCGCGGAGCCTCCGAGGAGGCCCCCGAGCACACCCTGGCCGCGTACAAGAAGGCGATCGAGGACGGTGCGGACGCCCTCGAGTGCGATGTACGGCTGACCGCGGACGGACATCTCGTCTGCGTGCACGACCGACGCGTCAACCGTACGTCCAACGGCCGCGGTGCCGTCTCCGCCCTGGAGCTCGCCGATCTCGCCGCGCTGGACTTCGGCTCCTGGAAGACCAGAGAGGCACGCGAGGCCTGGCACGCGCGCGTGGAGGACCCGGACTGGGAGGTCCGGCCCGAGGACCGCGAGGAGACGTCCGTCCTGACGCTGGAGCGGCTGCTGGAGCTGGTGTCCGACGCGGGCCGCCGGGTGGAGCTGGCCGTCGAGACCAAGCATCCGACCCGCTGGGCCGGGCAGGTGGAGGAGCGGCTGCTGGCCCTCCTGAAGCGGTTCGGCCTGGACGCGCCGGCCTCGGCGGCCGAGTCGCCGGTGCGCGTCATGAGCTTCTCCGCGCGCTCGCTGCACCGCGTGCACGCGGCGGCGCCGACGCTGCCGACGGTCTATCTCACGCAGTTCGTCTCGCCCAGGCTGCGCGACGGACGGCTGCCTGTCGGGGTGGGGATCGCGGGCCCCTCGATCCGGATCGTGCGCAACCATCCGCTGTACGTCGAGCGGCTGAAGAAGTCCGGTCACCAGGTGCACGTGTGGACGGTGAACGAACCGGAGGACGTGGACGCCTGTGTCGAGCTGGGCGTCGACGCGATCATCACCAACCGGCCGCGCGCCGTGCTGCACCGGCTGGGCCGATGACGTCAACCGCGTCCCCGCGCGGTGCGTCCCCGTACGGTGCGTCCCCGTACGGTGCGTCCCCGTGCGGCACGTCAGCCGCGCGGCACGGCGCCGGACGGCCCGTCGCCGTGCGTCGTGCGGGACACAGCGCGGCTTGAACCTCCCCACAGGTCACTCACACCTCACAGATACCTCACGTCCCCTTGACCCCACGCCAACCCTCCCGCATCCTCCAAATCGGCCACTCCGACGAATTTCAGCCATGTGCTCACGGGGAGTGCTCCGGCGTGTTCGCTCCGTGTTCGATCGTTGCGAATGCGTCTGAGGACATGGATTGGCCGGTTTCCGGTACAGGCCAATGGGGCATCCACACCGTGGCGTGGGGCGAAGGAGGTCTCGGGGGTGGCGTTGGTGGTGGCACAGGAGGTGCCCACGTCGTCGAGCATGGCCGTACCCCATGGCCCTGCGGGCGTGGGGGAGGCAAGACACCGCATGCGCGATCAATTGCGCAGGGGCGGGGTGTCGGAAGCGGTCATCGACGATGCCGTACTGATCCTTTCCGAACTTTTGAGCAACGCGTGCAAACACGGCAGACCTCTGGGCGACGCCCTCGCCGGGGACGGTGACGTCCGCGCCGCGTGGCGGGTCGATCCGGGCGGCCGGCTGGTCGTCGAGGTGACCGACGGCGGCGGCCCGACCCGTCCGTCACCGGCCACCCCCTCCGTCACCGCGCACGGCGGCCGCGGGCTGAACATCATCACGGCCCTGTCCGACGACTGGGGCGTGCGGGACGACGTCCACGGCGAGGTCACGGTGTGGGTCCTGGTCCACGCGGACGTCTACGACCCCGACGCCGGCTGCCGGCGCGACGACTTCGCCTCCCGGGTCGCGGCCCCCGCGGTGGCGTCGATGCCCGGACTGGACTTCGCCGACGCGTTCGACGACCTGGACTAGGACCCGTGCGGAAGTGGCGCCTGCCGCGCGGCGCCCGGCACGCTCCCCCGCGGCCCTGAAGGCGCGGGAGGCGGCCCCGCTCGCCGCACCGCCTCCGGGCGGCGGCGCCACTTTCGCAGCAGCCACCGGCCGGCACCCGGCCGGGACAACCGCCGCGTTGTCCACAGGTTCCCGTGGTCGCGGGTACGAGCGGCTAGGCTCCCGCCCGTACCAGACGAGCCGTACCCGGGAGACACCCAGATGGCCAAGAAGCGACCCCAGACGAAGGCCGGCAGGCCGCAGACCACGGGCGGTGCCCGCGCCGCAGGCACCGATGTGGACGTTCCGGTCGTCGGTGCCCGGGAGCCCTGCCCCTGCGGCAGCGGCCGCCGCTACAAGGCCTGTCACGGCCGGGCCGCCGCGCATGCCGTGACCGAGCTGGTGCAGCGTCCCTTCGAGGGCCTGCCGGGCGAGTGCGACTGGGTGGCGCTGCGCGAGCTGGTGCCGGCCGCCACGGTCGAGCTGACGCTGAAGGACGGCCTGCCCGAGGGCGTCCCCTCCGTCACGCTCGCCACGGTCCTGCCGATGGCCTGGCCGGCCCTGCGCCGCGACGACGGCTCCGTGCTGCTCGGCCTGCAGAACGACACGCCGTCCGGCGACATCAGCCGTGACCTGGCGGACACGCTCCAGCGGGCCCTGGAGGCGGACCCGGGTACTCCGGTGCAGGCCAGGCGTGCCCCCGCGGGCGGCCCTCGGATGCAGGATCTGCTCGACGCCGAAGGCGCGTTCGAGCCAGTTGTGCACGACGGTTTCGAGTTCTGGGTTCCGGACCCGGAGAACGCCTCGCCGGAGGTGGCCGCCTCCCTGGAGCGGGCCAACGCGGCGGCGATCCCGACCGTGAAGCTGACCGGTGTGGACGCCGCGTACTGGTGCGAGACGCCGGACAAGAACCATCTGCGGTGGGTCATGCCGCACCCGGAGGAGCGGCTTCTGGACGCACTCGCGCGGCTGCACGCGGCAGGCCGTTCCAGCCTCGGTGAGGGCACGCGCCTGGTGGGCTCCTTCCGGGCGCACGGCCTGACGGTGCCGGTCTGGGACCTGCCGAGCGGGGTCTCCGCGGACGACGTGGAGAAGCCGGCCGCCGAGTTCGCCGAGCGTCTCGCCGCGGCCCTCGCATCCGACGCCCCGCTCACCGCCGAGGAGCGTCGCGCGCGCGGCGGGCTCACCAACCGCCAGGTGACGCTCAGCTGAGACACGGGCACGGCCCGGGGTCCGGCTGACCGGTCGGTCAGCCGGACCCCGCGGACGGCGGGCGTGACTCCGCTCACAACTCCCGTGCACGCAAGGTGAGTCGGAGCCAGAAAACGCCGATCAGCGGGTGTCCGAAAGCCCGATGAAAACAAGAGATCGAATTTGCTTGGAGCCGATCTCTTGTTACCGTTCCAATAGCCCGGTTGCTGGTGCATCCCCCGTCGCCAGCAACCGGGTCTTTCCATGTCCGGCCGACCCGGGCAGCACCGGGCAGCGCGTCAACTGCCGTCGCCCGTAGCGGAGTTGCTACCGGAGCGCAGCAGCAGCGGCCGCTCGCCCGCCGCCCCCTCGACCGTCGAGAACTCGGCGATCGCGGTGTACGCGTCCAGCGCCCCCCGTGTCCGCTCACGGGGCGTCTCACAGGTGTCCGGCTCGTCCTCGGCGTCCACGGCGCAGCGCATCTGCACCGTGCGCTCCCCGGGCCCCATGAGGCTCAGGACGGCCTCCAGGGCGCGTCCCGTGGCGTTGCGGTAGTAGGTGCGCGCCCAGGTGTCCTGCCCCTGGGTCAGCACACAGGTCTGGGCCTCGACGCCTTCGGGGGAGCTCAGTTCGGGACCGCACCGGACGGCGGTGGCCAGACCGAGGCCGAGCAGCCCGGGAGCGGGGGACGGCGCGGCGGAGGGCGCCTTCGGATCCGTACCGTCACCGGCGGACGTGAGGGAGCGCGTGACCGGTGGCCCCTCGCCTCCGGCCGGCCCCGCGGACGCCATGGCCAGGGGAAGGACGAGCGCGCAGGCCACGGCTCCGCCGAGGGGGAGGAGACGAACCCATCGGGGGTCTGGGGGCGGCCCCCCGGAAGGAAGCTGCATACTGCGGAAGATAAGGGGCGAACGCGGGCCTCCCGACCGGCGCGCGCCCGACACCCCTACAACTCGGGCGCGCTCACACCCGTACGAGTGAGGGCGTCGACGACGGCGTCCACCACCGCCTCGACGTCGGGCACCCACGGGGCGGCCGAACCGGGCAGCGGGGCGCGTTCCCACCGGATGTCGCCGCGGCCGGTCTCGGACGGGGGCAGGGCGAGGTAGCCGCCCTCGCCGTGGAAGCGCAGGGAGCCGGGGACGAAGTCCTTGGCGTACAGCAGTTCGCCCAACTGCTCCATGGTGTAGGGCCGTACGAGGATCGCCCAGCGTGTGGGCGAGGCGACGACCGGGCCGAGCCGCATGCCCTGCCGGTCCAGCGCCACGAGCGCGCGGGACGCCGCGAGGGCGGGGAGGCTGACGGCGCAGGGGGCCGTGCCCCCGGTGGCCAGGACGATCGGCGCGGCCGGGCGGTTGCCCCACCACCAGCGGATCATGCGTTCGTCGGTGGTGGCCGCGAGGAGGCCGGGGTCGAAGGGATGAGCGCCGGGCATCACGCACTCCGGGTCGGGGCAGCCGCAGCGGGACGTGCTCCGCTGGTCCGCCGTCACACCCGGGAGAACGGGCCACTGCCATTCCGTCGCGAAGGTCAGGGCCGAGTCGACCAACTCAGACCCCTTGTCGCTGCGCTGGGACAGGAGCCTGCGTCGCCTTCCGAGGATCTCGCGCATGAGCGCTCGTTCCTTTCCGTTGCACCGCTGGCAACACCGTGGGCCACATCACACCATGTGTCGATCACTTCACTGGGCGTACCTGTTGGCGCATCACACCCCTGTCCGCGACAAGGGGAACCCCTGGGGGCCGAGTACCGGCCGCTTCCGCGGCCGCTCCGCCGACTTGCGTCCATCAAAAGGCTGGGCGTGGCGCGGGGTGGCGAAGTCTGGCGTTTTGCCGCCCGCTGTATTTCTCTCCGCCTCCGCCACGGGAGGATGGGGCACGGTCGTCGGTGGCTATGACGCCCGGATCGGTCACCAGGTTCCGGGTGGCTCCCGACGACCCCTGGTCCTTACCGAGTACGTACCCATCACGACCGCTGTGACGCTCCGTGGAGCAAGGCCAGTCGACCGCAAACAACCGTAACCCGAGTCAGTTTTAAGCCAATTTTGCGAATCCACAAGGGGGTCGGACGAAGGAGGTCGGATTCCCCCCGAAGGCCTCGCGGACACCACTAATCCCAGCAGGACAATGCTGGACATCCCCTTACGAGTGCGTGTAGATGTGGAGACACTGCTGGCGGCGCAGATTGACATGGGGGTTTGCGATGCTTTTGAGCAATAGGCGCCGGTCCGAGAGCCGGACGCCATGAACGCCCCTCACGCTCCGAAAGTGGCCGGAATCGATTCAACGGTTCCCTCGCCCGCACACACTGTCGCGCCCGCGCCCGCCTCCCCGGGGGCCCCACCGGCCGCCACGGCCTCCTCCGGCCCGGGAGCCCTCCTGACGGACCGGCTCGCCGGCTGGGTCTCGGACCTCACGACCCTGCACGAACTGACCGAACGCCTGGCCCGCACTAACGCACTGCCCGAGGCCCTGACCGAACTGCTGCGCGCCGGAGCCGCCCTCGTGGGCGCCCGGCGCGGTCTCGTCGTACTGGAACCGGCCGACGGCCTCGGTCCCGACACCACGATCGGCCTCGGCCTCGGCCGCGCGGATCTCGGCCACATCGAGACCGTGCCGCGCAGCGCCCTCTCCTACGGCCGGATCCTCGACGGGCTGCCCGGCGGCGAGGGCGAGATCGCCGAACCCGACCTGTTCGCCGAGGACGGACTCGACCCCCGCCACCGCGAGGTCGCCGCCCGCCTCGGCTACGCCGCCAGCTACGCCCTGCCGCTGGTCGCCGAGGCCTCCGACGGCCGCGTCGGCGCGGCCGTCTGGCTCTACGACGAGCCCGCCGAGCCGGGCGAACGCCAGCGCCACCTGGTCGGCCTGTACGCCCGCACCGCCGCCGAGCACCTGTCCCGGCTCCTCGAGGTCGAGCGCACGCGGGCGTCCATGGCGACGATGACCGAGGAACTGCTGCCGTCCCGGCTGCCGAGGGTGCCCGGCGTCCAGCTCGCGGCCCGGCACCGTACCGGCCCGCGCGGCGGCGGCGACTGGTACGACGCGCTGCCGCTGCCGGACGCGGCCCTCGGACTGGCGGTCGGGTCGGTCACCGGCTCGGGCCCCAGCGCGATCGCCGCGATGGGCCGGCTGCGCGCCTCCCTGCGGGCGTACGCCGTGATGGAGGGCGAGGACCCGGTCGCGGTCCTGTCCGACCTGGAGCTGCTGCTGCGGCTGACCGAGCCGGCCCGCTCCGCGACCGCCCTGTTCGCCTACTGCGAGCCCGCCCTGCGCAAGATCACCCTGGCCGGGGCCGGGCACTGCCCGCCGCTGCTGGTGGGCGAGCGGCGCACGGAGTTCGTGGAGACCTCCGTCTCCGCGCCGCTGGGCATGCTGGCCTGCTGGGAGGCGCCGAGCGTGGAGCTGGAGCCCGAACCCGGAGAGACGGTTCTGCTCTACACCGACGGGCTGCTGCACCGCACCGGCGACCCCGTCGACCGCGCCTTCGCCCGGCTGCACGCCGCGGCCGCGGGGGTGCCGAGGGCGCTGCGCCACGACCCGGGCGCGATCGCCGACCACGTGCTGCGCACGGTCCTGCCGGACGGGTCGGCCGAGCAGCACGGCGAGGAGGACGTGGTACTGCTGGCGGCGCGCTTCGAGTGAACGGCGGGTGACAGGACCTTCGCCCCTGGGCCCCCTTACGTACGACCGTACGATGGAGGGGGTCCAGTGCCGTATCGAGGAGGATGACCGTGGCCGACGAGCTCACCCCGGCAGTGTCCGATTCCGCTGCTGACGCAGCGGGCCCGGACGAGACCGAGGAGCCCATCAAGCAGCGCAAGAACGGCCTGTACCCGGGCGTGTCCGACGAGCTGGCCGAGAACATGAAGTCCGGCTGGGCCGACACCGAGCTGCGCGACCTGGAGCCGATCGCCCAGGCCGCCCGGACCGCCGCCCGCCGCGCCGCGCTCTCCGCCCGCTTCCCGGGCGAGCGCCTGGTCATCCCCGCCGGCAACCTGAAGGTCCGCTCGAACGACACGGACTACCCCTTCCGCGCGTCCGTCGAGTACGCCTACCTCACCGGCAACCAGACCGAGGACGGCGTCCTCGTCCTGGAGCCCGAGGGCGAGGGCCACACCGCGACGATCTACCTCCTGCCGCGCTCCGACCGGGAGAACGGCGAGTTCTGGCTGTCGGGCCAGGGCGAGCTGTGGGTCGGCCGCCGCCACTCCCTCACCGAGGCGGAGAAGCTGTACGGCATCCCCGCCGCCGACGTGCGCGAACTCGCCGACCGGCTGCGCGAGGCCACGGGCCCGGTGCGTGTCGTGCGCGGGCACGACGCCGGCATCGAGGCGGCCCTGACCGACAAGGTCACCGCCGAGCGCGACGAGGAACTGCGGGTCTTCCTCTCCGAGGCGCGGCTGGTCAAGGACGAGTTCGAGATCGGCGAGCTGCAGAAGGCCGTCGACTCGACGGTCCGCGGCTTCGAGGACGTGGTGAAGGTCCTCGACAAGGCCGAGGCCACCTCCGAGCGGTACATCGAGGGCACGTTCTTCCTCCGCGCGCGGGTCGAGGGCAACGACGTCGGCTACGGCACCATCGCCGCCGCCGGCCCGCACGCGTGCACGCTGCACTGGGTGCGCAACGACGGCCCGGTCCGCTCCGGCGACCTGCTCCTGCTGGACGCGGGCGTCGAGACGCACACGTACTACACCGCGGACGTCACGCGCACCCTGCCGGTCAGCGGCCGCTTCAGCGAGATCCAGAAGAAGATCTACGACGCGGTGTACGAGGCCCAGGAGGCCGGTATCGCGGCCGTCAGGCCGGGCGCCAAGTACCGCGACTTCCACGACGCCGCGCAGCACGTGCTCGCGGAGAAGCTCGTCGAGTGGGGACTGGTCGAGGGGCCGGTGGAGCGGGTGCTGGAGCTGGGCCTGCAGCGCCGCTGGACACTGCACGGCACCGGTCACATGCTCGGCATGGACGTCCACGACTGCGCCGCCGCGCGCGTGGAGTCGTACGTCGACGGCACGCTGGAGCCCGGCATGGTGCTGACCGTCGAGCCGGGGCTGTACTTCCAGGCCGACGACCTGACCGTGCCCGAGGAGTACCGGGGCATCGGCGTCCGGATCGAGGACGACATCCTCGTGACGGAGGACGGCAACCGGAACCTGTCGGACGGGCTGCCGCGCCGCTCCGACGAGGTCGAGGCGTGGATGGCTTCGCTCAAGGGCTGAGGGTTCGAGCCGATGGCCGGGTACTGCTGAGTGCCCGGCCGTTCACATGTCTAGGGGGGACTTCGTGAACGACTTCTGGTCCGGTGTCGGTGTCGGTCTGCGTCTCGAACCCGATACCGGCGAAGGACGGCGGGCCGGGCTGGAGCGGGCGCTGCGGGACGCGGTGCGGGAGGGGCGGCTGGCGCCCGGGACACGGCTGCCGGCCACCCGGCGGCTCGCGGTCGAGACCGGCATCTCGCGCAACACCGTGAAGGCCGCCTACGACCAGCTCGTCGCCGAGGGCTACCTCACCGCCCGGCAGGGGTCGGGGACCCGGGTCGCCTCGCTGAGCTCCGCCGGCACCGAACCGCCGGAGGCCGTCACCCGTGCGCGTGAGCCTCGCTTCGACCTGCGGCCCGGCAGCCCGGACGTCGGCGCGTTCCCGGCGGCGGCCTGGCTGCGGGCGCTGCGCCGCGCCATCGCCACCGCGCCCTCCCTGGCGTACGACTACGGCGACCCGCGCGGCCGCATCGAGCTGCGCACGGCGCTGTCCGGGTACCTGGGGCGGGCCCGGGGCGTGGTCGCGCCGCCGGAGCGGATCGTGATCACCTCCGGCTATGTGCAGGGGCTGGCGCTGCTCACCCGCGTCCTGGAGGGTGGCGAGGTCGCGATGGAGGACCCGGGGCTGCCGTTCCACCGGGAGGTCGTGCGGCGCAACGGCGGGACCGTCGTGCCCGTGGGCGTGGACGAGAAGGGGGTGCGCGTCGCGGAACTGGGGGGCGCGGGGGCCGTGGTGGTCACACCGGCGCACCAGTACCCGACGGGAGTCACCCTCCACCCCGAGCGGCGACGGGCGCTGACGGACTGGGCACGCGCGCGTGAGGGGCTGATCGTCGAGGACGACTACGACGGGGAGTTCCGCTACGACCGGCAGCCCGTCGGCGCGCTGCAGGGCATGGCCCCGGGGCAGGTCGTCTACCTGGGCACGGCCTCCAAGACCCTCGGGCCCGCGCTGCGGCTCGGCTGGATGGTGCTGCCGCCGCATCTGGTCGACGCGGTCGCCGACGCCAAGCTGCACAGCGACCACCACACCGAGTCGATCGGGCAGCTCGCCCTCACCGAACTCATCGACAGCCACGCCTACGACCGTCACGTACGCGCGTGCCGACTGCGCTACCGGCGCCGGCGTGACCTGCTGCTGGACCGGCTGGGCGCGCGCCGGGGCGTGCGCGGGATCGCGGCGGGGCTGCACGCGCTGGTGGAGGTCGGCGACGAGGCGGAGGTGCTGGCGCGCGCGGCGGCGGAGGGACTGGCGGTCGGACGCCTCGGGGAGCACTGGCACGGACCCGACGGGGACGGCGGAGAACGCCTTCAAGGACTGGTCGTCGGCTACGGAACCCCCCGTGAGCGGGTGTATCCGGATGCGCTGGAGGTACTGGCGAAGGTACTGAAGGAAAGCTGACCCACCGCTCACCGAGGCGCCCCGGCACCCCGCAGCCGTACCCCGGGACCAGTCCGGGCGGAGGCAACCCCACACCGCAGCTGCGGGCAGTCGTGCCGCTGGGGCCGGCACGGGTGGGCGCAGCGGCACCCCGCAAGCGCGGGCGAGCGACACCCACCCGGCCCCAGCCCTCACGCCGGGCACCCGTCACGCCACCGGACCGGGCCCCCGCTCACGCCACCCGCGCGGCTCCCGCGCCGACGACCGGCAGGGAGTCCACGAACAGCGCCCCCGCCAGCAACCCCGCACTCCCCCGCGGACTCCACGCCCGCTCGTGCAGATCCGCGTCGAGGGCGGCGAGCGCCTCGCGGCCGGCCGCCGTGGCGGTGCCGCCCGCCTCCAGGACGCCGCGGGCGCCCGCCTGCACGTGCCGCAGGCCCAAGGGCCCGGCCGTGTAGAGGAGTTCGGAGTCCTGGAGGGTGGACATCACGGTGAGCAGGGCGTCCAGCCTCGCCTCCGCCTCGCCCGCCCCGGCCGAGCGCGCCCTGGCCAGGGCGTCCAGGGCCCGCCGTACGTGCGGGAACCCGGCGCGGGCCTCGCCCCGGGCGCCCGCGGCGCCGTACTTGGCGGAGACCGTCGAGCCGCGGGACGGCCGCCGCGGGGCGCCCCGGTCGGGGTGCGCGGCGATCCGCTTGGCGGCCTGGGCGACCTCGGCGCCCCGCGCGCGCGGGTTGAGCGCGGCCGCCGCGACCAGCAGGCCGAGTGTCCACAGCGCGCCCCGGTGTCCGCCGCCGGCCAGGCCCACCGAGTGCTCGGTGCACCGTCCGATCGCGCCGAGTTCGGCGCGCAGCCGGGGCGTGGGTTCGCCGGTGCGGCGGGCGGCGGCGGCCATCGCCGCAAGGCCCGGTGCGAGCGCCTTGGCCGACCAGCGCAGCCCGCAGTGGTCTCTGCGGGTGACGCGGGCGTCCAGGTCACGGGGGTCGGGCAGGCCCGGCTTGGGAGCCAGGGCCAGCTGACCGGTCAGCGCGGTCACGGCGGCCTGCGCGAGCACGTCGTCCTCACGGCGCGTCATGAACGCGCCTACGAGGACGCGGAAGCCGTGGGCGCGTCGCTCGGCGGGGTGCCCGTCGGCGCGTCGCCCGGGGGAGTGCCGCCGTCGCCGCCCCCGCTGCCGCCGCCCGCGCCGGTGTTCTCGGCGTCCGGGTCGATGCCGAGGGTGAGGGAACCCTTGTAGCCCTGGGACGGGTCGGCCTTGTGGACGGCCTTGAGGGTCAGCAGACCGCTGGAGGCGCCGCCGCCGTCGTAGACCATGTCGTTGTCGAGGGTGGTGTAGCTGCCGGAGTGCCGGGAGTAGGGCTCCAGGGCGAAGATCTCCTCGGCGACGGCGTCGTCGAAGAAGAGCTGGCCGGTGTAGTTGACCTTGCCGCCCTCGTAGGTGCCGTCCTCCTTCTCGCCGCCGGTGTGCACCTTGACGTGGATGTGGCAGGTGCGGGGCGTGTACCAGCCGGGGAAGATCGTCTCGAACTTGACGACCCCGTTGGCGTTGGCGATCTGGTAGCCGCGCAGGTAGGTGCTGTCGTCGGCGGTGGAGCCGTCCTCGCTCTCGGCGGGGGCCGAGCCGCCGGGGTTGGCGGTGGTGTAGCCGGAGTAGTAGCCCCAGGCGTCGCAGTGCCAGATCTCGACGGCGGCGCCCTTGACCGGGGTGCAGCCGTCGGTGGCGTCGACGACGGTGAGGCGCAGGGTCAGCGGTACGCCGCTCTTGCCCTCGGTGATGTCCTTGCGCACCAAGGCACCGTCGAGGTAGTAGGGCCCTTCCGTGACACTGCTCATCAGCGTCATGCACGCGCTGGCGGTCGAGGTGGCGTCCGCGGTCGCCCCGGCCTCCGCGCTGGTGTCGGCGAACGCCGACTGGTAGCCCGCCACGGCGAGTCCGCCGGCCGCGACCGTCCCGCCCGTCACCGCGAGGGCGCGGCGCCGGGTGATCCTGGTGTCCTTGTGGTTTCCCGTCATGACCAGGAAGTTAGGAACGCCGCCCATCAACGGGCTGGAAGAACGCTGAGAGGAAGCTGTGAGTGCTGAGGAACCTGAAGTTCCTTGCCGCTCAGTGTTCCTGACTGAGCGTCATACCGCCATCAGCGGGGCGTCCTTGCGCCACTTCAGGATCTTGTCGAAGCTGACCACCGCTCCGGCGCGCCCCGGCTTGTTGCCGATGTGGACGTGGTCGGCGAGCTCCTGGATGAGGAAGAGGCCCCGGCCCTGCTCGGCGTCGGTGCTCGTGCGCACCGGTACGGGGGCGGGTCGTTCGCCGGTGAAGCCGGGCCCCGAGTCGGCGACCTCGATACGGCACTTCTCGCCGTCGAGGTAGGCGGTGACCCGGTACGCCTCCGAGGAGCCGCCGTGCGCGGTGTCCCCGCCGTGCTCGACGGCGTTGGCACAGGCCTCGCTCAGGGCGACGGACAGGTCGTAGCTGACGTCGGGATCGACCCCGGCCGTCTCCATGGTGCCGAGCAGCAGACGGCGGGCGAGCGGAACGCTCGCGGCTTCGCGCCGCAGATGGAGTGACCACCAGATGCTCATGCTCCAGCCTCCTGGCCGCGGCTCGACATACCGATACGTATTGCCGCCCCGGCGGGTATGTAAGCGCGAATTCGACGTGATGCCGCCCATATGGGGGATGCACGGATGACCGGAATCGGTGTATGTGGGGCGCAGGAGGCATCAGCCGCACCAGTCTTACCAGAAGGGGATCTTCCGCATCGTAGGGAGGCGGACCGCATCTTGTGGACCTGCCGTACGGCGGCCGTCGGGCCAGTGCGATGATGAGCCCGCCATGACTGCCCCCCACCAGCGTGCGGCGCGCCCCCGAAGCGAGCGCTGCGGCGCGCGCTCCGGACGCGAGGTCCGACTGCTGCGGGCCGCGGTGTTCACCGCGGTCTGCGTCGTGCTGGCCGCGGCGGGGCACACCCTGGCCTCCTGCGCCACGGTTCCGCTGTGGACGCTCGGAGCCGGCTTCCTGGGCGCTCTGGCGGTCGTGCTGCCGCTCGCCGGGCGCGAGCGTTCGCTGCCGGGCGTCGTGGCGCTGCTCGCCGTCGGACAGACCGTGCTGCACACGCTGTTCGGGCTCGGACAGCACACCGCCGCCGCCTCCACCGCGGCCGCCCCGATGCCCGCGTCCGACGCCGCGCTCGTCGCGCGGGCGGCCCGGCTGGCCTGCGGGGCGACGGCGGCGGCGATCAGTCCCGCCCAGGCCCGGAAGATCCTGACCGACGCGCGGCTCCTCGACGACACCGGCGGTACGGACATGAGCGGGATGGGCGGCATGGGCTCCATGCACCATCCCGCGGACGCGCTGACCACCACCGGCTCGTCGATGTCCCTGCTGCCGTCCCTGCCCATGCTGCTCGGCCATCTCCTCGCGGCCCTCGCCGCGGGCTGGCTGCTGCGGCGCGGCGACTCGGCCCTGCGGCGGCTGATCGAGCTGTCGACGCACGGCGTCGCCGAGGGGGCGCTCGTACGGTCCCTGCGCGGGGCGCTCGGGCTGGTGCGTGCCCTGCTCGCGGGGCTGCCGGCCGCGCCGGAAGCGGGCCCGCACGCCCCGCGCACCGCCCTTCTCCCGCTCCCGTGTCCCCGGACCACCGCACTCCAGCACACGGTGATCAGACGCGGCCCGCCGGCCGTGGCCGTCCTCGTCCTCGCTGCCTGACACGACCCGACCAGCACTCCGCGCTCCGTACTCCGTACGTCACGTGGGAGGCGTGGCCGCCGTCGTGCGGCACGCGCGCGTGCGCCCGGCCCGCCGGTCTCCTCCGGCCCGCCGCGCACGCCTCCCACCGTCAGACCTCACTCGGAGTGGAGTGCTCCCTGCCATGAAGGCCTCTCGTATCGCCGCCGCCGTCGCCGTCGCCGGTTCCGCCGTCCTCGCGCTGTCCTCGCCCGCCCTGGCGCACGTCAGCGTGCAGCCGGACGGCACGGCCGCCAAGGGCGGGTACGCCCTCGTCAACTTCCGCGTCCCCAACGAGCGCGACGACGCCTCGACCACCAAGCTCGAGGTCACCTTCCCGACCGACCACCCGCTGGCCTCGGTGATGCCGGAGAAGATCGACGGCTGGAAGGCCACCGTCACCAAGAGCAAGCTCGACAAGCCGCTCGAGGTGCACGGCCGGAAGATCTCCGAAGCCGTCACCAAGGTCACCTGGACCGCCGACGGCAAGGGCATCGAGCCCGGCTACATCCAGCGGTTCCCGGTCTCCATGGGCGCGCTGCCCGAGGACGCCGACGAACTCGTCTTCAAGGCGGTCCAGACGTACTCCAACAAGGAGGTCGTGCGCTGGATCGAGGTGCAGGAGGACGGCGCGGAGGAGCCGGAGAACCCGGCGCCCGTGCTCGCCCTGGCCGACGCCTCCGAGGACGACCACCACGGCGGCGCGGCCGCCGAGGACGCCTCCGACGACGCCGAGGCCGCCGCCTCGACGACCGAGGCGGCCTCCGACTCCTCCGGCGGCACCGACACCACCGCCCGTGTCCTCGGCGTGGCCGGCATCGTCGTCGGCGCCGCGGGCGTGGCCTACGGCGTGCTCGCCGGCCGCCGCCGGACGACGTCCGACGCCTGACCCACCCCGCTCCGCCACCGCACGCACCGGGGCTCGTGCACCCGCACGGGCGCGCACGACCCCGGTGCGTGCCGGAGTTCACACATCTGGGACATTTCTCTATGCGCAAGAAGACGTTCGCCGCGGCCGCGCTGCTCGCCGCCGCCACCCTCACTCTCTCCGCGTGCGGCAGCGGGGACGGCGGCGACAGCTCCGTCGCCGCCGTCTCCGAGGAGAACGGCAAGAAGCAGGCCGCGACCGTGCTCGACCAGCCCTTCACCAAGCCGGACCTGGTCCTCACCGACACCCGCGGCGCCTCGTACGACCTCCGCAAGGAGACCAAGGGCCACCCCACGCTGGTCTACTTCGGCTACACCAACTGCCCGGACGTCTGCCCGCTGACGATGAACAACATCGCCGTCGCCAAGAAGCAGCTGTCCAAGGCGGACCAGGACGAGCTGCGCGTGGTGTTCGTCACCACCGACCCCGACCGGGACACCCCGGCCGCGCTCGGCAAGTGGCTCAAGGGCATCGACCCCCAGGTCGTCGGCCTCACCGGCGAGTTCGCCACCATCCAGGCCGCCGCCCGCACCCTCGGCATCTCGGTCGAGGCGCCGCACAAGGACAAGAACGGCAAGACCGTCTCGACCCACGGCACCCAGGTCATCGCCTTCTCCCCGAAGACCGACGGCGGCTACCTGCTGTACGGCGAGGGCGCCACGGTCGACGACTACACCAAGGACCTGCCGAAGATCATCAAGGGGCAGACCCCGTGACGTGCCGAGCAACGCACCACCCCGTGAAACCGGCGACCCGCGGCAGGCACCTCGCCGTGCCCGCCGCCGTGGCCACCGGGGCGCTGCTGCTGGCGGGCTGCGGTTCGGGCTCGGGCTCGGACGGCGAGGCGGAGCTGTCCGTCCGGTCCGCCTACATGCCGCAGCCGGTCTCGGACACCATGGCCGCGGGCTTCCTCACCGTCGTCAACAAGGGCGGCGCCAAGGACGAGCTCACCTCCGTCACCAGTGCCGCCGCGGGCAGCGTCACCCTCCACGAGACCGTCGGGTCCTCGATGGAGGAGGTCACCTCCCTCGACGTCCCCGCGCACGGTCAACTCGTGTTCAAGAGCGGTGGGAACCACCTGATGTTCGAGAAGCTGAAGAGCAGGCCGGTGCAGGGCGAGAAGGTGACCGTCGAACTGCACTTCGCCGAGTCCGGCCCAATCACGGTCGAGATCCCGGTGAAGTCCGCCACGTACACCCCGAAGACCGGCCACTGAGGGAGGGACCACCTTGACGCAGACCATCGCCCCCCGCGTCCGGATGCTCGTGCTGCTGATCCTGGCGGTCACCGCGGCGCTGCTCGCCGGTGCCGGACCGGCCTCCGCGCACGCCGCGCTGACCGGCAGCGACCCCGCGCAGGGGGTGGTGGTCGACAAGGCGCCCACCCAGGTGACGCTGACCTTCTCCGAGAGCGTCTCGCTGAACGACGACTCGCTGCGCGTCCTCGACCCCAAGGGCGCCCGCGTCGACAGCGGCAAGGCGTCCCACACGAGCGGCGCCTCGTACGCGGTGCGGCTGCGCTCGGGGCTGCCGGACGGCACGTACACCGTGACCTATCAGGTGGTGTCCGCCGACAGCCACCCCGTCGCCGGCGCCTACACCTTCTCCATCGGCTCCCCCTCCGAAACCAGCGTCTCGGTGTCCGACCAGGAGGCGGGCGGCGGCGTCGTCGGCGGGCTGTACGGCTTCGGCCGTTACGTGTCGTACGCCGGTTTCCTCGTGATGACGGGCGGGGCCGCCTTCGTGCTGGCCTGCTGGCAGCGCGGCACCGGGGTACGGGCGCTGCAGCGGCTGGTGGTCTCCGGCTGGCTCGCGATGACCGCGGCCACCCTGTTCCTGCTGCTCCTGCGCGGCTCCTACACCGGCTCCGGCACGTTCGGCGACGTCTTCGACCTGGGGCTGCTCGGGCAGGTGCTGCAGACCAAGACGGGCGCGGCCCTCGTCTCCCGGCTGCTGCTGCTCGCCGCGGCCGCCCTGTTCATCGCCGTCCTCTTCGGTGCCTACGACAAGCGGGAGGACGAGGAGAAGCGCGACCTGAGGTTCGGCCTCGCGGTCGGCGGAACCGTCGTGGCCGCCGGGCTCGCCGCGAGCTGGGCCATGGCCGAGCACGCCTCGACGGGGTTGCAGCCCGGCATCGCGATGCCTGTCGACGTCCTCCATCTGCTGGCGGTCGCCACCTGGCTGGGCGGCCTCACCGCGCTCCTCGTGGCCCTCTACCGGGCGCCCGCGGAGCGGCCCGTCGAGATCACCGCGGTCCACCGCTTCTCCCAGGTCGCCTTCGGCAGCGTCATCGTCCTGATCGCGACCGGCGTCTACCAGTCCTGGCGCCAGCTCGGCTCCTGGTCCGCCTTCACCGAGACCCGCTACGGGCAGCTGCTCCTCGTGAAGATCGGCCTGGTGGCCCTGCTCGTCGGCATCGCCTGGATCTCCCGGCGGTGGACGGCACGGCTGGCGGACACCGCGGTCGCCACGGAGGAGGCCGGGACGGAGCAGCCCGCCAAGGAGCATGTGGCCGCGGCCACGGGCGCCGGTGACGCGCACCGTGCCGCCCAGCTCGCCCGGCAGCGGGCCGCCGTCGACGCGGCCCGCGAGAAGCGGCTGCGGGACGGCGACCCGAACCGCTTCGGTCTGCGCCGCTCGGTGCTCGCCGAGGCCGGCGTCGCCGTCGTGCTCCTCGCCGTCACCACCTCCCTCACCTCGACCGAGCCCGGCCGTACGGAGCTGGAGGCCGCCAAGGCCGCCTCGGCGTCGTCCGCCTCCTCCCCGTCCTCCTCGTCGGACTCCGCCTCGGGCGCCCTGACCCTGGACATGTCCTTCGACACCGGCGGTGCCGACGGCAAGGGCGTCGTCAGCGTCGACCTCGACCCGGCCCGCACCGGCGCCAACGAGATGCACGTCTATGTGACCCGGCCCAACGGACGCGCCTTCGACGTCCCCGAGGTCAAGGTCGCCTTCACCCTCGACACCAAGGACATCGGGCCGTTGCCCGTCGTCCCCGACCACATCACCACCGGCCACTGGGCGGCGACCGGAGTGCAGATCCCCATGGCCGGCGAATGGAAGATCGCCGTGACCGTGCGGACCTCCGACATCGACCAGGTGACCGTCTCCAAGAACGCGCAGATCGGCTGAACCGCACCATGCCCGACCAGACCCTCCCCGAGGCCCCCACCCCCCGGTCCGCCTCTGCCGAGTCCCCTTCCGCCGAGGGCCCGACGCGTCTCACGCGACGCAAGCTGCTCGGCACCGCAGGTGCCACCGGGCTGGTGCTCGGGGCGGCGGGAGCGGCCGCCGGCTATGCGGCGGCGCCCGCGCAGGCGACCCCGCTGTCCTCGATCGGGGCGGGGCAGGTGCCGTTTCACGTGAAACATCAGCCCGGCATCACCCAGGGTCTCCAGGCCCGCGGGCACCTGGTGGCCTTCGACCTCGCGGCCGGCGCGGGCCGCAAGGAGGCCGCCGCGCTGCTGCGCCGCTGGTCGGAGACGGCCCGTCGGCTGATGGCGGGCGAGGCGGCCCCGAACGACGACACGGACGTCGCCCGGGACGCCGGGCCGTCCTCGCTGACGATCACCTTCGGCTTCGGCAACAGCTTCTTCGCCCGCACCGGCCTGGAGAAGCAGCGCCCGGTCGCCCTGGATCCGCTGCCGGACTTCTCCTCCGACCACCTCGACAGGGCCCGCAGCGACGGCGACCTGTGGGTGCAGATCGGTGCGGACGACGCCCTGGTCGCCTTCCATGCCCTGCGCGCGATCCAGAAGGACGCGGGCAGCGCGGCGAAGGTCCGCTGGCAGATGAACGGCTTCAACCGCACGCCGGGCGCCACCGCCCACCCCATGACGGCCCGCAATCTGATGGGTCAGATGGACGGCACCCGCAACCCCAAGCCGGCGGACTCCGACTTCGACGAGCGCATCTTCGTCCCGGCGAAGAGCACGAAGGACCCCGCCTGGATGGCGAACGGCTCCTACGCCGTCGTCCGCCGGATCCGCATGCTCCTCGACGACTGGGAGAAACTGTCGCTCACCGCGCAGGAGCAGGTGATCGGGCGCCGCAAGTCCAACGGGGCACCGCTGTCCGGAGGCGGTGAGACGACCGAGATGGACCTGGAGAAGACGGACGCGAACGGCGATCTGGTCGTCCCGATCAACGCGCACGCCCGCATCACCCGGCCCGACCAGAACGGCGGCGCGGCCATGCTGCGGCGGCCCTTCTCCTACCACGACGGCATCGACGCGGACGGCACTCCCGACGCGGGCCTGCTCTTCATCTGCTGGCAGGCGGATCCGCTGCGCGGCTTCGTCACCGTGCAGCGCAAGCTGGACCGCGGGGACGCCCTGTCGAAGTACATCCGCCACGAGTCCAGCGGCCTCTTCGCGGTGCCGGGCGGGGCGGCGGAGGGCGAGTACGTGGGGCAGGCGTTGCTGGAGGGATGAGCGGGAGGCCGCAGGGATGCGTGGGGAGAGTGCGGCGGGTGGGGCGCGCGGACGTGGCGCGGCAGGCAGGGTGCGCGGGCAGGAGCGTGTGATCGGGCCCTGCTCCTGCGGTCTGGTCCATCGCTTCCTTCCGGGGTTACGCGGATTCATTCCTGCGAGGGGCGCTCGTGAGACGCGGGGGCCCGGTCGCACAAGGGCCATTAGGGTGAGGTCATGCCAGCGAGCTATGCGTACCTCGGCCCCGAGGGCACCTTCACGGAGGTCGCCCTGCGCACGCTTCCGGAGACCGCCACCCGGCAGCTGATCCCCTATGTGTCCGTGCAGTCCGCGCTCGACGCGGTGCGCGGCGGCGAGGCCGAGGCCGCGTTCGTGCCGATCGAGAACTCCGTCGAGGGCGGCATCACCACCACCCTGGACGAACTGGTCGCCGGCCGGCCGCTGATGATCTACCGCGAGGTGCTGCTGTCGATCACCTTCGCGCTGCTGGTCCGGCCCGGCACGACCCTGTCGGACATCAAGACGGTCTCCGCGCATCCGGCCGCCCAGCCGCAGGTCCGCAACTGGCTGAAGGCCCATCTCCCCGACGCCGTCTGGGAGTCCGCCGCCTCGAACGCGGACGCCGCCCGCCTGGTCCAGGAGGGCCGCTACGACGCCGCCTTCGCGGGCGAGTTCGCCGCGGCCCGGTACGGCCTGGAGGCCCTGGAGACCGGGATCCACGACGCCGAGAACGCCCAGACCCGGTTCGTGCTGGTGGGCCGTCCCGCCCGGCCCGCGGCGCCGACCGGCGCGGACAAGACCTCGGTGGTGCTGTGGCAGCGCGACGACCACCCCGGCGGGCTGCGCGACCTGCTGGGCGAGTTCGCCACCCGGGGCATCAACCTCATGGTGCTGCAGTCCCGGCCGACCGGCGCCGGCATCGGCAACTACTGCTTCTGCATCGACGCCGAGGGCCACATCTCCGACCGAAGGGTGGCGGACGCGCTGATGGGGCTGAAGCGGATCTGCCGCGATGTGCGCTTCCTCGGCTCGTACCCGCGCGCCGACGCGACGGTGGCGGACGTCCCGGCTCCGCTGGCCGGGACCTCGGACGGGGAGTTCGTCGCGGCGGCGGACTGGGTGGCGCGCTGCCAGGACGGCCGGTTCTAGACCGCCTCCGGGTCCGGTCCGGACCTGTCCTACCTGCATATCTTCGTTATCCACAGGAGTTATCCACAGGTAGGCTTCTCGACCTGGGGACAAGTCGACAACAAAGGGTCGTCCGGTCGACAAATCGCCCTGGGGGACCCAGGCGCGCCCACAGCCGCGCTCCTCACCCTTCGTCCACCCGTTTCCTTCGATCAACCCTTTGGGGCGACCCATTTCCACTCGAAAGTGGAGGTGGAGCGGGTTTGAATCAGGAATTCCTCGCTCCGCGACCCGCCCTTGGAATGATCCATTCCGATGTCCACAGATCTTTCGCACACCCTGTGGATAACTCACTCGGGGTGTGGATCCCTGTGGACAACCGAGTTCCCAAGTCCCGCGCGACGCAAGGAAATCGAGTCAATGCGACGCCCGTCACATGCCCCGTCCCAGGGAGTGAGACACTTTTCCTTGACACGCTCGGCAATTCCCTCATAACGGAACGTAAGCCGCGATTCGGAGTGATCGGCGCGCGGTTCGGAATAGTGAGTCGTGAGCCGCAAGCGCGCACCGGTAGCCTTGACCGCGTGATTGACCTTCGCCTGCTCCGTGAGGACCCCGACCGTGTGCGCGCGTCCCAGCGCGCCCGTGGAGAGGACGTCGCGCTCGTCGACGCTCTCCTGTCTGCCGACGAGCGGCGCAGGTCGTCCGGCGTCCGCTTCGACGAGCTGCGCGCCGAGCAGAAGGCGCTCGGCAAGCTGATCCCCAAGGCCTCCGCCGACGAGAAGGCCGAGCTGCTCAAGCGAGCCGAGCAGCTCAAGGCCGACGTCAAGGCGGCCGACGCCGAAAGCAACGCGGCCGACGCCGAGACCCAGGAACTCCTCCTCCAACTCGGCAACCTCGTGCACCCGGACGTGCCCGTGGGCGGCGAGGAGGACTTCGTCACCCGCGAGACGCACGGCACCATCCGCGACTTCGCCGCCGAGGGCTTCGAGCCCAAGGACCACCTGGAGCTCGGCCAACTGCTCGGCGCGATCGACGTCGAGCGCGGGGCCAAGGTCTCCGGCTCCCGCTTCTACTTCCTGACCGGTGTCGGCGCCCTGCTGGAGCTGGCCCTGGTCAACGCGGCGATCGCCCAGGCCACGGCGGCCGGCTTCACCCCGATGCTCACCCCGGCCCTGGTCCGCCCCCAGTCGATGGCGGGCACCGGCTTCCTCGGCCAGGCGGCCCAGGACGTCTACCACCTCGACAAGGACGACCTCTACCTGGTCGGCACCTCCGAGGTCCCCCTCGCCGCGTACCACATGGACGAGATCATCGACGCGGACCGTCTGCCGCTGCGCTACGCCGGTTTCTCCCCGTGCTTCCGCCGCGAGGCCGGCTCGCACGGCAAGGACACCAAGGGCATCTTCCGCGTCCACCAGTTCGACAAGGTCGAGATGTTCTCCTACGTCTCCCCCGAGGACTCGGAGGCCGAGCACCAGCGCCTGCTGGAGTGGGAGAAGCAGTGGCTGACCTCCCTGGAGCTGCCGTTCCGCGTGATCGACGTCGCCACCGGTGACCTCGGCGCCTCGGCCGCCCGCAAGTTCGACTGCGAGGCGTGGATCCCGACGCAGGGCAAGTACCGCGAGCTGACCTCGACCTCGGACTGCACGGAGTTCCAGTCCCGCCGGCTGTCGATCCGCGTCCGCGAGGGCAAGCAGGTCCGCCCGCTGGCCACGCTCAACGGCACGCTCTGCGCCGTCCCGCGCACGATCGTGGCGATCCTCGAGAACCACCAGCAGGCCGACGGTTCCGTGCGCGTGCCCGAGGTGCTGCGCCCGTACCTCGGCGGCCGGGAGGTCCTGGAGCCCGTCGCCAAGTGAGTACCGGCTTTCCGTACAAGCTGATCGCGACCGACCTCGACGGGACGCTGTTGCGTTCCGACGAGTCGGTCTCGCAGCGCACCCGTGACGCGCTCGCCGCCGCCACCGCGGCGGGCGCGGCGCACATCGTCGTCACGGGCCGCGGGGTCCCCTGGACCCGCCACATCCTCGACGACCTCGGCTACGACGGCCTCGCCGTCTGCGGCCAGGGCGCCCAGGTCTACGACGCCGGCGCGCACCGCCTGCTGACGTCGGTGACCCTGGACCGGCAGCTGGCCGGGGTGGCCCTCGCGAAGATCGAGGCGGAGGTCGGCCCGCTGTACCTGGCGGCGAGCCGGGACGGCCTGGACGGCGACGTGCTGGTCGGCCCCGGCTACGCGGTCACCGGCAGACTGCCCTCGACCCCCTTCACGGACGCGTCCGACCTGTGGGCGGCACCGCTGAGCAAGATCTACATACAGCATCCGACGCTGACGGACGACGAGCTCGCGGAAGCCTCCCACCGGACCGCGGGCGGCTTCGTCACCGTCGCGATGGCCGGCGAGGGCATCGTGGAGCTCCTCCCGCTGGGCCTCTCCAAGGCCACGGGACTCTCCCTGGCGGCCCGCCGCCTGGGGGTGAAGGCCGCGGAGACGATCGCCTTCGGCGACATGCCCAACGACATCCCGATGTTCGCCTGGGCGTCCCGGGGCGTGGCCATGGCCAACGCCCACGAGCAGCTGAAGGCGGTCGCGGACGAGGTGACGTCCTCCAACGAGGAGGACGGGATCGCGGTGGTGGTGGAGCGACTGCTGGGCTAGGGATCGCCGCAGGCGATCCCGGGGCGCGGGGAACCGCATGACCGGCCAGGACGTTCCCGCATCCCTGCGGCTGCCTGGTCGGTCACGTCCCAGTCCCAGTGACAACGTCTCGCGGAGGATGCACGGATCGAACGTGCGCGAGGTGTGACCCCCGACCACGGTTTAGCAAACCGGTGCCTTACCACTCGGCCAATCCTCCGGGTGGGCGGCCCACGCGAGAGCGACATCGCGTGCTCGAAGCGGCCGCCCCGGGCAGCTCCCCGTGCGACACAGGCTCCACGGAGGGGTAACTACTCCGAAGCCCGCCGCCGGCTGCCCTGTCGGGAGCTGGACGTACTGCCGTGCATGGACATCGCCCCGCTCCTCTCCCCGTTCGTGGTGGACGACAACCACTCTGCCCGGCGCACGAGTTGGGCGCCACCGAATAAAACAGCCGTGCTAACGGCGGCGCCATCTGCGGCGGCGGGCCTTGCTGAAGAACCATCCGGCGGGCGGCTCGTCGGAGCGCCAGGGCTGGGGCTCGGGCTCCTCCGCCCGCCAGCGTGCGGCGAGCATCCGGGCCCGGGCGGACGGCTCCGACGCCTCGGCGGCCCGGATGAACTCCTCGTCCAGGACGAGGTCTTCCCAGACCTCGTCCCCGGGGCGTCCGGTGCCGTCGCTGACCGGTATGTCGTCCGCCATCCCCGTCCTCCCTGGCCGTATCCGCTTCGCCCAGTGTGCCCGGAGGGGGATGAAGTCCCCGTCAAGAACGGTCCGCCCTCCGGGAAGGCCTGCCTACTCCTCGCCCGCCAGCGTCAGCGACCGCAGCTTCTGTCCCGCGTACCAGGTGGCGAGGACGGTCACCGCGACCAGGAACACCGTCGCCGTCGTCAGTCCGACGTCCGAGGTGACCAGATCCCCGCCGGCCACCTTGTGGGCGACGGCCAGCGACCACTGCTGGACGCTGAGGGTGCGCGCGCCCGGCACCAGGGAACCGAACAGGGCCTCCCAGACGAGGGCGTAGACGAGGCCGAAGACCACCGCGTGCCGCGACACCGTGCCCAGCAGCAGGAACAGCGCCGCGTAGGCGATGGAGGAGACCAGCGCCGCGACCGTGTAGGCCACCGCGATCTGCTGGCCGTTGCCGTTGAGGATGAACCCGGCGATCAGGGTCGGCAGGGCCGAGAACACCATCGTCACCGCTATCGCGACGATCAGCTTGGTGAAGATGATCGTCGGCCGCTTCAACGGCTTGGACAGCAGATAGACCACGGAGCCGTCGTCGATCTCCGGGCCGATCGCGCCGGTGCCGGCGATGACGCCGATGATCGGCACCATCGTGGCCAGGGCGAGCCCGCCCAGCAGGTCGGACGCGGTCTGGTCGTCGGCGCCGGCCAGGGCGCGCACGACCAGGGAGATCACGATCAGCAGCAGGGGCAGGGCGCCCAGAATGAGGGCCCGCCGCCGGCCGAGCAGGGCCCGGTAGGTGAGCCGGGCGACTGTGGGGTCGTACATCATGGGCCTCCTACGCCGCGACCAGGTACGAGAACACGGACTCGAGGGACTCGTCGGACGGCGAGACCGTCAGCAGCCGGATGCCGTGGTCCTTGGCGACCCTCGGCAGCAGCGTCGTGAAGCGGCCGAAGTCGACGGCCTGGATGCGCAACGCGCCCTCGGCCAGGTCGACTTCGATGCCGGCGGTGGACGGGTCGGCGATCAGCGCTGCCGCGAGGGCGCGGTCGTCGCTGGAGCGCACCAGATAGCGGTGCGGACGGTCGGTCATCAGCCGGCGGATCTTGCGGAAGTCACCGCTGGCCGCGTGCCGTCCGGCGACCACGACCTCGATGTGCCAGGCGAGCTGTTCGACCTCTTCGAGGATGTGGGAGGAGAACAGCACGGTGCGGCCCTCGTCGCCCATACGCCGCAGCAGGTCCATGAGCTGCATGCGCTGGCGCGGGTCCATGCCGTTGAAGGGCTCGTCCAGCAGGAGCAGCGACGGCTCGTGCACGAGGGCGCTGGCCATCTTCACGCGCTGGCGCATGCCCTTGGAGTAGGTCGCGATCTTGCGGTCCTGCGCGTACTCCATCTCGACCGTGGCCAGCGCGCGTTGGGCGGCCTTGTCGCCCAGGCCGTGCAACTCGGCGTTGGCGACGACGAACTCGCGGCCGGTGAGGAAGTCGTACATCGCCTCGCGCTCGGGGACGATGCCGATGTGCCGGTAGATCGCCTCGTTGCGCCAGACGGGCTGTCCGTCGAGCGTGACCGTGCCGGTGGAGGGGGCCAGGAAGCCGCCCATCATGTTGATGAGGGTCGACTTCCCGGCGCCGTTGGGGCCGAGCAGGCCGGTGACCCCGGGGCCGATGGTCATGGTGATGTCGTTGACGGCGACCACGTTGCCGAACCAGCGGGAGACGTGGTCGATGCTGAGCGTGGTCACAGGCCCACCTTCCGGTAGCGGCGCGTCAGGAGGCCGTAGCAGGCCGCGATCAGACCGAGGGCGACGAGGACGTAGACGACGCCCTCACTGGTGGACGGGCCTATGGCCCCCGGGAAGGCGGAGCTCGCGCCGAGGAACGCGGACTGCACGCCGTCGATGAGCGTGACCGGTGAGAACAGGCCGATCCAGGGGATCGCGCCGGTGCTGTCCTGCGCCTCGGCGATGGCCTGGAGCGTGGAGACGGCGCCGTAGGAGATGGTCAGGACGGCGATGACGGCCGCGATGCCGAAGCCCCGGCGGGGGGTGACCGAGGCAATGACCAGGCCGATGCCGGCGAAGAGCAGCGAGAGCAGTGCCACGGAGACGAGTCCCTGCGCGAATCCCTTGGTCTGGTCGGCGAAGTCGAGCTTGGCCAGCAGCGCGCCGATGTAGAGCACCAGCAGGGGGGCGGCGGTGAGGATGAACAGCGCCGAGGCCAGCGCCGCGTACTTGGCGCGTACGTAGTCCGCGGTCTCGATGGGCCGCGAGAAGTACAGCGGGACCGTCTTGAAGCGCAGGTCGCGGGAGACGGACTGGGGCGCCTGCGAGGCGACGTAGAGGCTGATGACGGCCTGCATGACGATCGCGTAGCGCGTGTAGTCCAGGGGGAGTTCCTTGGCCTTCGTGGCGACCGCGACGGCGACCATGATGGCCGCGGGCACGCACATCACCACGAACAGCAGCATGGGCAGCACCTTGGACTTCACCGAGCGGCCGAGGCCGTAGGCGCCGCGCAGGGACTGCGAGTACAGGGAGCGGCGGGCGTAGGAGCGGCCCAGGCGGGGGCCGTCGTAGCTGCGGTAGCCGATGTTGTGGATGCGGGTCTGGTCCCCCGAGGGGGTGGTGACGGGGTGCTCAACCGCCATGGCCGACGGCCTCCTTCCTTGTCGTGTCGCTGTCCTTGAAGACCTCGGAGATGTGGTGTCTGCGCTGTTCCATGCGGACCAGGCCGAGGCCGAGGTCGGCGACCACGTCCCGGACGACGTCGTAGGTGTCCTCGCCCTGGGCGGTCAGCAGCAGGATGTGGCCGGCGCCCGGCAGGCCGCCGCCGGAGTCCAGGACCTCCACACCGCGCGCGTGGAGCGCCTCGCGGACCGCGAGGGTGCCGTCCGGGTGGTCGTCGGTGTCGGTGACCTCGATCGCCAGGGTGGTCGTGGTCTGGGTGAAGTCGGTGGTGGAGCTGGAGCGCAGGAGCTTGCCGCCGTCGACCACCACGACGTGGTCGCAGGTGCGCTCCAGTTCGCCCAGGAGATGGGAGGTGACCAGGACCGAGATGCCGAAGTCGGTGTGGATGCGGCGGATCAGGCCGAGCATCTCGTCACGGCCGACCGGGTCGAGGCCGTTGGTCGGCTCGTCGAGGAAGACCAGTTGCGGGTCGTGCACCAGCGCCTGGGCGAGCTTGACGCGCTGCTTCATGCCGGTGGAGTAGCCGCCCATGGGGCGGTAGCGCTCCTCGTACAGCCCGACATGGCGCAGGGTGTCCGCGGTGCGCTCGCGCGCGGCGGTGGGCGGCAGGCCGGACATGCGGGCCATGTGCACGACGAACTCGGTGGCCGAGACGTCGGGCGGCAGGCAGTCGTGTTCCGGCATGTAGCCCACCCGCTCGCGGATGGCGGCGCCCTTGGTGGCCACGTCGAGGCCGAGCACCTCGGCGCGGCCCTCGGTGGCGGGCGAGAGACCCAGCAGGATCTTGATGAGCGTGGACTTGCCGGCGCCGTTGGCACCGACGAGTCCTGTCACACCGGGTCCGATGTCCACGGACAGCCGGTCGAGAGCGGTCACCCGGGGGAACCGCTTGCTCAGGCTTTCGGTCGCGATCACAGTCACAGCGTCGAATGTAGTGACGCACGCCACGGAATGCGTCAGACCTCAGAGCCGTCTTCGCGTCAGACCTCAGATGTACGGGTCCGGAGGGGATCCCCTGCCTGAGAGCTACCTGAGAGCCCCGCCCCGGGGACACCCGCCCTATTGACGCTTCCTCTAACAAGTGCCAGATTCTGCGGGGTCACGTTACGGACACGTACCGGAGTCGGCTCGTGCCGCTTCGGATGGACGCCGGAGTGCGGCGCTGGGCGGAGGGGAAGTGACGGTGCTGAAGGGCGCGCGCGAGCGGCGGGTGCGGACCGGCGGGATCGAGCTGTGCGTGGCCGAGCTGGGGGACCCCGGGCGGCCGACGGTCGTGCTGGTGCACGGCTACCCGGACAGCAAGGAGGTGTGGTCCGAGGTCGCGGCCCGGCTGGCCGACCGGTTCCACGTGGTGTTGTACGACGTCCGCGGCCACGGCTGTTCCACGGCGCCGAAGCCGCTGCGCGGCGGGTTCACCCTGGAGAAGCTCACGGACGACTTCCTGGCGGTCGTGGACGCGGTCAGCCCGGACCGGCCGGTGCACCTGGTGGGGCACGACTGGGGTTCGGTGCAGTCCTGGGAGTTCGTGACCGTCGAGCGGACCAGGGGGCGGATCGCGTCCTTCACGTCGATGTCCGGGCCGTCCCTCGACCACTTCGGCCACTGGATCGACAAGCGTCTGGCCAGGCCCACTCCGCGCGGGGTCGGTCAACTCCTCGGCCAGGGAGCCAAGTCCTGGTACGTGTACTTGCTGCACACACCCGCGCTGCCCGAACTCGCCTGGCGCGGACCGCTCGGCAAGCGCTGGGCCGGACTTCTGCGGCGGGTCGAGAAGGTGCCGGGCGACGACTACCCGACGCCGTCGCTGCCGTCGGACGCGGCCAACGGCGCCTGGCTGTACCGGGACAACGTACGGACCCGGCTGCGCCACCCGCGCCCCGACGCGCACGCGCACGTTCCCGTGCAGCTCGTCACGCCTCTGGGCGACATGTTCCTGTCGGAGCGGCTCTACGACGAACTGGAGCGGTGGGCACCACGGTTGACCCGGCGCACGCTTCGCGCGAAGCACTGGGTCCCGCGTACACGTCCCGACCTGATCGCCACCTGGATCACCGAGTTCGTCACGTCGGTCGAGTCCGGCGGGGAGCCGCACCGGCAGGCCACCGGACGGCACTCCGACCGTTTCGGCGGGCAGTTGGTACTGGTCACGGGTGCGGGCAGCGGCATCGGGCGGGCCACGGCGCTCGCGTTCGCCGAGGCGGGGGCGCGGATCGTCGCCGTCGACCGGGACGCGGAGAGCGCCGCCCGCACGGCCGAGCGGGCCCTGCTGCTCGGCGCCCCGGAGGCCTGGGCGGAGACCGTCGACGTCTCCGTGGAACGGGAGATGGAGGAACTGGCGGCCAAGGTCCATGCCGAGTACGGGGTGTTGGACGTCCTGGTGAACAACGCCGGTATCGGGCTGTCGGGTTCGTTCTTCGACACCACGGCCGACGACTGGCGCAGGGTCCTGGACGTCAACCTGTGGGGAGTCATCCACGGGTGCCGCCTCTTCGGCCGGCGGATGGCCGAGCGAGGGCAGGGCGGCCATATCGTCAACACCGCCTCCGCTGCGGCGTTTCAGCCGTCCCGGGTGCTGCCCGCCTACAGCACGTCCAAGGCAGCCGTGCTGATGCTGAGCGAGTGCCTGCGCGCCGAACTGGCCGGACAGGACATCGGAGTCACGGCGGTCTGCCCCGGACTGGTGAACACGAACATCACCGCCACGGCGTCCTTCGTGGGCGTCGACGCGGCGGAGGAGGAGCGTCGGCAGAAGCGCTCCGCTCGCGCGTACCGGCTGCGCAACTACCCACCGGAGAAGGTCGCGGACGCGATTCTGCGTGCCGTGGTCCGCAACGAGGCGGTGGTCCCGGTGACACCGGAGGCGCGGGGAGCCCATGCTCTGTCTCGTTTCGCGCCCGGGGTGTTGAGGGGTGTCGCACGGTTGAAGCCGCCGTTGTAGAGGAACTTGGACCGCGCCCTCTGAAGTGAGCTGCCATCAGGTGCCGTTGCGGAAAGAGCTCCAGCAGAGGCCCAGTTGTCCACAGAACCTCCAACTCCCCTGTGGATAACTTTGGTTGCTTGTGGATCAAACCTCGGGGGCAAAAGAACATGCGTGATCCACGTCTCTCCCGCCATCCTGAAGGGATGAGCAAGAAGGACACGCATGACATGAGCATGGACGAGAGACGGACCGTGAAGGTGTCGAAGTACCTCTCGAAGCACCTGCGCCATCAGCCCGAGCGCATCGGCCTCACCCTCGACGAGGCCGGCTGGGTCGAGATCGACGAGCTGATGGCTGCGTGCGCCGCGCACGGCTTCCCCTTCACCCGCGACGAGCTCGACCACGTCGTCGCCGCCAACGACAAGAAGCGCTTCGCGATCGAGGGCACCCGGATCCGCGCCAGCCAGGGCCACAGCATCGAGGTCGACCTCGGGCTGCCCCCGGCCACGCCTCCGCCGTACCTCTACCACGGGACCGTGGCCCGCTACCTGGACGCGATCCGCGACGAGGGGCTACGGCCCATGAACCGGCACGACGTGCACCTCTCGCCCGACCGCGAGACCGCGACCCGGGTCGGAGCCCGACGGGGCCGGCCCGTCGTCCTCTCCGTGGACGCCGGCGCCATGCACCGGGACGGCCATGTCTTCCACGTCAGCGCCAACGGGGTGTGGCTGACGAAGGCCGTACCGCCGCAGTACGTGCGGTTCCCCGAGCAGCACTGACCCTGCATGATCAGTGGTATGGACCATTTCCCCACCACCGAGGCCGCCGTCGCCGCCCTCCGCTCGATCGCCGGCACCTACGCCCTCGAGATCGAGGTCACTCACGACATCGGCGCCGACCAGACCTCCCGCCGCACCACCGCGGGCGTCGGCGTCACCACCGACCCGGACGGCTCGCTGCCCCACGAGGCCCATGTCGAGCTGGGCGGTCGTCCCGACGTGAGCGTGCGGCTCTACCCGGACGGCGACGCCCTGATCACCGTCGACGGCGTCGCATGCCCCGACGTGGACCGGGACGACGTCCCCGCCTTCCTCCGCGCCCTCTACGAGGGCCACGCCTGGGTCAAGACGCGCCGCTTCCCGCCGAGCGCCATCCTGCTGGTGCCACTGCCGGGTGACCGGGTGCACAAGGAGTTCATCCCGGTCGGCCTCAGTCCGTGGCTGGCCGGCCGCGTACGGTGACGGTTTCACGTGAAACACGGTCGGCCGCATACGCTCGATGACATGAGTCTGCGCCTGAGCACCGTGATCCTCCCGTACCGACGCTGGAACGAGGGGGGCCGTTCGGCGTGGACGCGAGCCGAGCAGCTCGGGTTCCACACCGGTTACACCTACGACCACCTGTCCTGGCGCACCTTCCGCGACGGGCCCTGGTTCGGCGCGATCCCCACGCTCACCGCCGCCGCGGCCGTCACCGACCGACTGCGCCTGGGCACGCTGGTGACCTCGCCGAACTTCCGGCACCCGGTGACCCTCGCCAAGGACCTGATCTCCCTGGACGACGTGTCCGGCGGCCGGGTGACTCTCGGCATCGGCGCGGGCGGCACCGGCTTCGACGCCACCGCCCTCGGCCAGGAGCCGTGGACCCCGCGCGAGCGGGCCGACCGGTTCGCCGAGTTCGTGCCGCTGCTCGACCGGCTGCTCACGGAGGACTCCGTTTCCTACGAGGGCGACTACTACTCGGCGCACGAGGCGCGCAACATCCCCGGCTGCGTCCAGCGCCCCCGGCTGCCCTTCGCCGTCGCGGCAACCGGACCGCGCGGGCTGCGCCTCGCGGCCCGCCACGGCCAGGCGTGGGTGACCACCGGAGACCCCAAGCTGTACGAGAACGGCACCCCGGAGCAGTCGGTTCAGGCCATTCGCGGTCAGATCGAGAAGCTCGCCGACGCCTGCGCGGCCCAGGACCGGGACGTGAAGGAGCTGGACAAGATCCTGCTCACCGGATTCACCCCGGACCGAGGCCGCCCCCTGGAGTCCCTGGCCGCCTTCGTCGACTTCGCGGGCCGGCACCAGGAGCTCGGCTTCACGGAGCTGGTGCTCCACTGGCCCATCCCCGACTCCGACTTCGCGGCGGACCAGAAGGTCTTCGAGCAGATCGCCATGGAGGCGCCGGCCCAACTCGGCTGAAGCCGACGGCCGTGCGCGGGACTCCGGGACCGGCCGTCCCAGCCGCACCGGTGACTCATGTGTGCGGACACCCGCACGGCCGTGCGGGCATATGCGCGAGAATGGCCGGGTGACCTCAGCGACTAGACAGCCCGAGACCCCGGCCCCCGCTCTCCCGCCGCGGCTGATCGCCACCGACCTCGACGGCACTCTGCTGCGCGACGACAAGTCGGTGTCCCCGCGCACGGTCGCCGCCCTGGCGGCCGCCGAGGAGGCGGGCATCGAGGTCTTCTTCGTCACCGGCCGCCCGGCCCGCTGGATGGACGTGGTGAGCGAACACGTCCACGGGCACGGGCTGGCGATCTGCGGCAACGGCGCCGCCGTCGTGGACCTCCACGGCGGCCCCGGCACCCACCGTTTCGTGAAGGTGCGCGAACTGGAGCGGGACAACGCGCTGGACGCCGTACGGCTGCTGCGCGGCGCGGCGCCCGGCACGATGTACGCGATCGAGCAGACGTACGGCTTCTACCAGGAGCCGGCGTACCCGAAGATGCACATGGAGGTCCCCGACGACCTCGCGCCCGCCGAGGACCTGCTGGCACCGGAGGGCCCCGGTTCCACCGAGCCCGTGCTGAAGATCCTCGCGTTCCACCCGACGCTCGACCCCGACGCCTTCCTCACCCTGGCGCGCCTCGCCATCGGCGACCGCGCCAACGTCACCCGGTCCAGCCCCAGCGCCCTGCTGGAGATCAGCGGCCCGGACGTCTCCAAGGCCAGCACCCTCGCCCTGTGCTGCGCCGAGCGCGGCATCTCGCACGAGGAGGTCGTCGCGTTCGGCGACATGCCCAACGACGTCGAGATGCTGACCTGGGCGGGCCGGTCGTACGCCATGGGCAACGCCCACCCGGACGTGATCGCGGCGGCCTCGGGGCAGACGGTCGCCAACAACGAGGACGGGGTCGCCGTCGTCATCGAGCAACTGATCGCCGAACGGCGGTAGTCGCCCAGGGCGTGTCCCGAGCGGCGGCAGTCACCCGGGGGAGGTCCCGCGGGGCAGGTCCCCCGTTTCCCGCGAGCGGACGCTAGGCAACGGGCACCCCGCGAGCCGCCAGCCAGGGCACCGGATCGACCCCCGAGCCCAGCTGAGGGGTGACCCGCGCCTCGAAGTGCAGGTGGGGGCCGGTGGAGTTGCCGGACGTGCCCGACTGTCCGATCCACTGACCGGCCGTCACGCTCTCGCCCTGGTCGACCATGACGGCGGCGAGATGGGCGTACTGGGTGTAGTAGCCGTCGGCGTGCCGGAGCACGATCTCGATGCCGAACGCGCCCCCGCACGACACCCGCACCACACGCCCCGCCCCGACCGCCCGCACGGGCGTCCCGATCGGCACCGCGAAGTCCTGCCCGGTGTGCCGGTTCGCCCAGCGCTCACCGCCGCTGCCGAAGCCCGCGGACAGGGTGTACGTCTCGACGGGGGCGACCCACTCGCCGGCGCCCTGCGGGGGCGGCTGGTCGAGCCGCACGGCGCCACGGCAGGCGCCCGCCGCCACCGAGGCGTCCGCCCGGCCCTGCAACTGCCACCGCGCCTGTTCGAGCTTGTCCTCGATGCCCTTCTTCAGGGCGGCGAGCTCGGCGGTGCGCCGCTCGACCGCCCGCCAGGCCTCGACAGCCTTCGCCTCGTCGCCGGCCAGCCGTTCCTCGGCCCGGCGGCTCTTGTCCATGGCGTTGTCGACGGCCAGATTCGCCTGGGAGAACATGTGCTGACCGCGCATCAGCCGGTCCGGATCACCCGCCAGCAGCATCTGCGCGGCGACCGGCAGCCCACCCCCGCCGCGGTACTGGGCCCGGGCGATACGCCCGAGTTCCTCGCGCAGCACGGCGATCTCCCGCCGTTCCCGGACCAGCAGTCCCTCCAGCCGCCGGACCTCGCCCTGCTTCGCCTCCGCCTCGCGCCGCCCCGCCTCGTACCGCTGGGTGGCCGCGGCCGCGTCGTCGTAGAGCCGCGCCACCTGCGTGCTGAGCCCGGAGTCGGAGCCGTCGCCGGGGTCTCCGTCGGCGGCCGTGGGGCGGGCCACGAGCACGGCGGCCCCGCACAGCAGAACCGCGACGAGCCTGGGGCGACGCAGAAGTGAGCGCATGTCAGCGATCGTGACCCGTCGAAGCGGTTCCGGTCCTGTTGTGGTCGTACGCCCGGGGGACGCCTCGCCCCTGATGGCTCAACGCACGCGGCCGCCCTTCGGGCGACGAAGCCACTTTCGCAACAGGCCCTAGCGCGCCCCCACCAGCAGCTCCGCCGCCTCCTCCCGTGCGACCATCCTCCGCAACGGCCCCTCCACGGACGCCAGTTCCTGGTACGGCCCGCGCTGTACGACCCGGCCCGCGTCCAGGACGACCACCTCGTCCACCGCCGCGAGCCCGGCCAGCCGATGGGTGATGAGCAGGGTGGTACGGCCCTCGGTGGCGGCCAGCAGGTCCGCGGTGAGCGCGTCGGCGGTCGGCAGGTCGAGGTGCTCGGCGGGCTCGTCGAGCACCAGCACGGGGAAGCCGGCGAGGAGCGCGCGGGCCAGCGCGAGCCGCTGCCGCTGACCGCCGGAGAGCCGGGCCCCGTGCTCGCCGACGAGTGTGTCGAGCCCGTCGGGCAGCCCGTCCGCCCACTCCAGCAGCCGGGCCCGCGCCAGCGCGTCCCGCAGTTCGTCCTCGCTCGCGCCCTTCCGCGCCAGCAGCAGGTTCTCGCGCACCGAACTGTCGAAGAGGTGCGCGTCCTGCGCGCACAGTCCGACGAGCCGCCGTACGTCGTCGCCGTCCAGGGCGCCGGCGTCCACCCCGCCGAGCGTGTACGAGCCCGCGTCCGCGTCCAGGAAGCGCAGCAGTACCTGGGCGAGCGTCGTCTTGCCGGAGCCCGAGGGCCCGACGACGGCGATCCTGCGCCCCTGCGCGAGCGTGAGGTCGACCCCGGCGAGCGCGTCCCGGTCCTGTCCGGCGTGCCGGGCGGACAGCCCCCTGACGACGAGCGGGAACGGCGAGGCGGGCGCCTGCCGGGGCCGCTCCGGCTCACGCACCGGCTCGGGGGAGTCCAGGACCTCGTACACCCGCTCCGCGCTCCTGCGCACCCGCTGGCGGTACTGCACGGCCAGCGGGAGCCCCAGGACGGCCTCGAAGGCGGCCAGCGGGGTGAGGACCACCACCGCCATGGTGACGCCGTCGAGTCGCCCCGCGGCGACCGCCTGGGCGCCCACGAGGGCGGCGGCCGCGACGGTCAGCCCGGAGACGAGCGCGGTCAGCCCGTCGCCGAGCGCGGTGGCCGTGGCGGCCCGGGAGGCGATCCGGGTCAGCACGCCGTCGGCCGCGCGCACCTCGGCGGTACGCGCGGGCAGGGCGCCCGCGACGGTCAGCTCGGCGGTACCGGTCAACAGGTCGGCCGTGCGGGTGGCGAGCACGCCCCGGGCGGGGGCGAGCCGGCGCTCGGCCCGGCGCGCCACCGCGCCGGTGACCAGCGGGACACCCACGCCGGCGGCGAGCAGCCCGGCGGCCAGCACCGCGCCCGCCTCGGGCAGCAGCCACGCGGTGAACGCCACCGATCCGGCCGACACGACGGCGGCGGCACCGGCGGGCAGCAGCCAGCGCAGCCAGTAGTCCTGCAAAGCGTCCACGTCGGCGACCAGCCGCGTCAGCAGATCGCCCCGGCGGGTCGTCCGCAGTCCCGCGGGCGCCAGCCGCTCCAGGCGCCGGAACACCGCGACCCGGGTGTCGGCCAGCATCCGCAGCACGGCGTCGTGCGACACGAGCCGCTCCGCGTACCGGAACACCGCGCGCCCGATGCCGAAGGCACGGGTCGCCGTGACCGCCACCATCAGGTAGAGCACCGGCGGCTGCTGCGAGGCCCGCGAGATGAGCCATCCGGAGGTGGCCATGAGCCCCACGGCACTGCCGAGGGCCAGGCTGCCGAGCAGCAGCGCGAGGGCGAGCCGGCCGCGGCGGGCGCCCGCCATGCCACGGACCCGGGCGAGCACGCTGCCGCCGGTCCCGGTGCCGCCGGTCCCGGAGTCGCTCGCGGCGGAGACGGCCGCCTCCGCCGCGGGAGCGGGTGCGGGAGCAGGCGGGGCCGCGGATACGGCCGCCCCAGGCCGGTCCGCCCCGGCCTGGGCCGCTGCCGCCTCCTGGTCCGCCAGGTCCAGCCGCACCACGCGGTCGGCCACCCCCAGCAGCGCCGGCCGGTGCACCACCAGCAGCACGGTCCGGCCGGCCGCCAGCCGTCGCACGGCGGCCACGACCTCCGCCTCGGTCTCCCCGTCGAGCGCCGCGGTCGGCTCGTCCAGCAGCAGTACGGGACGGTCCGCGAGGAACGCCCGGGCCAGCGCGATCCGCTGCCGCTGCCCTGCCGACAATCCGGCCCCGTCCTCGCCGAGAACCGTGTCCGGTCCGTCGGGCAGCGCGGCCACGAAGTCCAGCGCCCCCGCGTCCGCCAGCGCCTGCCGCACGGCGGCCTCGTCGGCCTCGGGACGCGCCAGCCGTACGTTCTCGGTGATCGTCCCGGCGTACAGATGCGGGCGCTGCGGCACCCACGCGATCCGTGACCGCCACTGCTCCAGGTCGGCGTCGGCGAGGTCGACTCCCCCGGCCCGCACCCGGCCTCCGGTGGGCTTCACGAAGCCCAGCAGAACGTGCAGCAGGGTCGACTTGCCCGCGCCGCTGGGGCCCACCAGCGCGACGGTCTCCCCCGGTTCGACGGTGAAGGACGCGTCGGAGACGGCGTCGGCCGAGCGTCCTGGGTAGCGGACCGTCACGCCCTCGAAGGCCAGACCGCCCGTCGGAACCGCCGTCGTGCCCGCTGCCGGGACCGGCGTCTCCAGCACGGCGAAGATCTCCTCGGCGGCCGCGAGCCCCTCGGCGGCCGCGTGGTACTGCGCCCCGACCTGCCGCAGCGGCAGATACGCCTCGGGTGCGAGCACCAGGATGACCAGTCCGATGTACAGGTCCATCTCACCGTGCACCAGTCGCATGCCGATCGTCACGGCGACCAGGGCCACCGACAGCGTCGACAGCAGCTCCAGCGCGAACGACGAGATGAAGGCGATCCGCAGCGTCCGCATCGTCGCCCGGCGGTACTCACCGGTGATGCGCCGGATCGACTCGGCCTGCGCCTTGGCCCGCCCGAACACCTTCAGCGTGGGCAGCCCGGCGACCACGTCCAGGAAGTGCCCGGAGAGCCGGGACAGCAGGCGCCACTGACGGTCCATCCGCGCCTGGGTGGCCCAGCCGATCAGCATCATGAACACCGGGATCAGGGGCAGGGTGGCGACGATGATGGCCGCCGAGACCCAGTCCTCGGTGACGATCCGCGCCAGCACCGCGACCGGCACCACCACGGCGAGCCCCAGCTGCGGGAGGTAGCGGGAGAAGTAGTCGTCCAATGCGTCCACGCCCCGTGTGGCGAGCGCGACCAGCGAACCGGTGCGCTGCCCGCCGAGCCAGCCGGGCCCCAGCGCGGTGGCCCGCTCCAGGAGCCGCCCCCGGAGCTCGGACTTCACGGCCGCGCTCGCGCGGTGTGCGGCGAGTTCGGTGAGCCAGGAGACCAGAGCCCGGCCGAGGGCCACGGCCGCCAGGAGCACCAGGGGGGTGCGGAGTCCGGCGACCGGGAGACCCTGCTGGAACGCGCCGACCACCACGTCGGCGATGAGCATCGCCTGGGCGATGACCAGGAGAGCCCCGACGGCGCCCAGGCCGACCACGGCCATCAGGAAGAACCGGGTGGCCCGGGCGTATCGGAGCAGGCGTGGATCGATCGGTTTCACGTGAAACACACCTCAGTGGGCGGCGTCGACAGCGAGGTGCTGCGTACCGATCCGCTTGCGGAACACCCAGTAGGTCCATCCCTGGTAGAGCAGCACGATCGGCGTGGCGATCCCCGCGCACCAGGTCATGATCTTCAGGGTGTACGGGCTCGACGAGGCGTTGGTCACCGTGAGGCTCCAGTCCGCGTCGAGCGTGGACGGCATGACGTTCGGGAAGAGCGTCAGGAAGAGCATGGCCACGGCGGCCACGATGGTGACCCCGGACAGGGCGAACGACCAGCCCTCCCGCCCCGCCTGGTTGGCCACGAGCGCCGCGACCAGGGCGGCGACCGCCACGGCCAGCGCGACCAGACTCTTCGCGTCACCGCTGTCGATCTGCGTCCACACCAGGAAGACCAGGGCGAGGACGGCGGTGACCAGGCCGACCTGGAGGGCCAGCTTCCGTGCGCGCTCCCGGATCTCACCGACGGTCTTGAGCGCCGTGAACACCGCGCCGTGGAAGGTGAACAGCGTCAGGGTGACCAGGCCGCCGAGCAGCGCGTACGGGTTGAGCAGGTCCCAGAAGGTGCCCACGTACTCGAAGTTCCGGTCGATCCGCACGCCCCGCACGATGTTGCCGAAGGCCACACCCCACAGGAACGCGGGCAGGAGCGAGGTCCAGAAGATCGCGGTCTCCCAGTTGCTCTGCCACTTCTCCTCGGGCCGCTTCGCCCGGTACTCGAAGGCGACGCCCCGCACGATGAGGCAGATGAGGATGAGCAGCAGGGGGAGGTAGAACCCGGAGAAGAGCGTGGCGTACCACTCCGGGAAGGCGGCGAAGGTCGCGCCGCCCGCCGTGAGCAGCCACACCTCGTTGCCGTCCCAGACGGGTCCGATGGTGTTGATCAGCACCCGCCGCTCGGGCCGGTCGCGGGCGAGCAGCCTGGTGAGGATGCCGACTCCGAAGTCGAAGCCCTCCAGGAAGAAGTAGCCGATCCACAGGACGGCGATCAGGACGAACCAGACGTCGTGCAGTTCCATGACTGTGCAGCTCCCTCGGCCTAGTAGGAGAAGGCCATCGGCTTGTCGGCGTCACGGGAGTCGCCGCCGATCTTCGTGGGCGGGTTGAGGTCGGCCTCGGTCAGCTCGGGCGGGCCGGCCTTGACGTACTTGGCCAGCAGCTTGACCTCGACGACGGCGAGGACGGCGTACAGGGCGGTGAAGACGATCATCGAGGTGAGGACCTCGGCCTGGGAGACACCGGGGGAGACCGCGGCACGGGTCTGCAGGACGCCGTAGACGGCCCAGGGCTGGCGGCCCATCTCGGTGAAGATCCAGCCCCACGAGTTGGCGATCAGGGGGAAGCCCAGGGTCCAGATCGCGGTCAGCCAGTACAGCCGGGAGAGCTTGGGGCTGAGGGCCTTGTTCCTGAAGAGGACCAGGTGCGGCACCTCGTCGTCGCCGACCCGCAGGTGCTGCGGCAGCATGAACTTCTTGCGGGTGAGCCAGAGTCCGGCGAGGCCGATGGCGAAGGACGCCATGCCGAAGCCGATCATCCAGCGGAAGCCCCAGAAGGTGACGGGGATGTTCGGCCGGTAGTCGCCGGCGCCGTACTTCTCCTGCTCGGCCTTGTTGACGTCGTTGATGCCGGGGACGTACGAGGTGAAGTCGTCGTTGGCGAGGAACGACAGCAGGCCGGGGATCTCGATGGCCACGGAGTTGTGGCCCTTCTCCACGTCGCCGTAGGCGAAGATCGAGAACGGTGCGGAGTCCTGGCCGTCCCACAGGGCCTCGGCGGCGGCCATCTTCATCGGCTGCTGCTTGAACATCACCTTGCCGAGGACGTCACCGCTGATCGCGGTGAGCAGGCCGGCGATGACCACCGTGACCAGACCCAGCCGCAGTGAGGTCTTCATCACGCTGACGTGCTTCTTGCGGAACAGGTGGAAGGCGGCGATGCCCACCATGAAGGCGCCACCGGTCAGGAAGGCCGCCGACAGCGTGTGGAAGACCTGGCTGAGCGCGGTGTTCTGGGTCAGCACGGCCCAGAAGTCGGTGAGCTCGGCCCGGCCCTTCTCCTCGTTGATCCGGTAGCCGACCGGGTGCTGCATCCACGAGTTGGCCGCGAGGATGAAGTAGGCCGACAGGATCGTGCCGATGGAGACCATCCATATGCACGCCAGGTGGATCTTCTTCGGCAGCTTGTCCCAGCCGAAGATCCACAGGCCGATGAAGGTGGACTCGAAGAAGAAGGCGATGAGGGCCTCGAAGGCCAGCGGGGCGCCGAAGACGTCCCCGACGAAGCGCGAGTAGTCGGACCAGTTCATGCCGAACTGGAACTCCTGCACGATGCCGGTGACGACACCCATCGCAATGTTGATCAGGAAGAGCTTGCCCCAGAACTTGGTCGCTCTGAGGTACTTCTCGTTCTCCGTGCGCACCCAGGCCGTCTGCAGTCCTGCGGTGAGGGCCGCGAGGGAGATCGTCAGGGGGACGAACAGGAAGTGGTAGACGGTGGTGATGCCGAACTGCCAGCGCGCCAGGGTTTCCGGCGCCAAAGCCAGGTCCACGTCGCCGCTCCTTACCTCACAGGATCGCGGAACACGCTTGTGAAAGCGTTCACATTCACAAGCAATTATGACGCATACCCGTTCGAGGTCGGAGAGGCGGGGGGTCCCTAATCCGGACCACCCGGCCCCAGCGGGGTGGTACCGACCGGCCCCTGGCATGCGTGAGGGCGTCCTGGTTCCACGTGAAACCAGGACGCCCCATGGCACGCGGCGGGCCGGGAGTGGCCTGCCGAGGGCCTACCCGAGGCGGCCTCGTGCCGGCCGATCCCCGCGAAGGAACCGCCGGCTACAGCTCCTTGCGGAAGTCCTCCGCCGCCTTCAGGAAGATGTCGTTCGCCTCGGCCTCGCCGACCGTCACCCGGACCCCCTCGCCCGGGAACGGCCGGATCACCACGCCGTGCTGCTCGCACGCCGCCGCGAACGCCGCCGTCCGCTCCCCCAGCCGCAGCCACACGAAGTTGGCCTGGGTCTCGGGGACCGTCCACCCCTGGGCACGCAGCCCGTCGACCACCCGGGCGCGCTCGCACACCAGGGAGCCGACCCGGCCGAACAGCTCGTCCTCGGCGCGCAGCGAAGCGATCGCCGCCTCCTGTGCGAGCTGGCTCACACCGAACGGCACAGCCGTCTTGCGCAGTGCCTCCGCCACGGGCTCGTGGGCGATCGCGAAGCCGACCCGCAGGCCCGCGAGACCGTACGCCTTCGAGAACGTCCGCAGGACGCAGACGTTCGGCCGGTTCCGGTACAGCTCGACGCCGTCCGGGACCTCGGGGTCGCGGATGAACTCCCGGTAGGCCTCGTCCAGCACGACCAGCACATCGCTCGGCACCCGGTCGAGGAACCGCTCCAGCTCGGCCCGCCGCACGACGGTGCCGGTGGGGTTGTTGGGGTTGCAGACGAAGATCAGCCGGGTCCGGTCGGTGATCGCGTCGGCCATCGCGTCCAGATCGTGCACGTCGCCCGGCGTCAGCGGGACCTGCACCGGGGTGGCGCCACTGATCCGCGTGATGATCGGGTACGCCTCGAAGGAGCGCCAGGCGTAGATCACTTCGTCGCCGGGACCCGCGGTCGACTGGACCAGCTGCTGGGCGACACCGACCGAACCGGTGCCCGTGGCCAGGTGCGAGGCGGGCACGCCGAAGCACTGGGAGAGCTCGTCCACCAGGGCCGTGCACGCCAGGTCCGGGTAGCGGTTGAAGTTGGCGGCGGCGGCCGTCACGGCCTCCATGACCCCGGGGAGCGGCGGGTAGGGGTTCTCGTTGGAGGACAGCTTGTAGGCCACGGGACCGCCGGCGGCCGCGGGCTTGCCCGGCTTGTAGGTGGGAATCCCCTCCAGCTCTGCACGCAGCTTGGGGCTCGTCTCGCTCACCGCAGTCCTCCTCGTGACCACCACCGGCTCCCGGCTTCAATACTGCTCACCTTATGAGGATTCGGTGCGGGAGCGTACAGGTGAGGGACCGTCTCTCTCGGGTGCGGGCGCATTTCCGTGATCTCTGCGGACGAAGACGTACGAAGGCGTACACGTCAGGGGGCGCGCCATACATATATCTACGCGCCGGTGGCTCGCGCCGTGGCGCGCATCCCTCGTGCAGGTGAGTTGAGACCTCTTCGAAACATCGGTGCCTTGGCAGGCTCATGCGCGCCAACACGTCACGTCCTGACATACGAACGCTCAACTACCTTGGTTTCAAAGGGATTTGACACCGTTTACCCTTGCAGAAACGTGCCTGTCAACGCGTGCATATGCGTCCGCCCTACCCCACCGGATGAGCCCTACTATCGGCTCGCCATGACAGCAGCAGGGAAGCACCAGGTGAGCCGCGCGGAAACCTCACGTCGAGGCAACCGGCCGGGCCGGGCGGGCATCAGGGACGTGGCCGCCGCCGCCGGAGTCTCCATCACAACCGTCTCCGACGCCCTCAACGGCAAGGGCAGGCTCCCCGACGCCACCCGACGCCATGTCCGCGAGGTCGCCGACCGACTGGGCTACCGCCCCTCGGCCGCAGCCCGAACACTCCGTACCGGCAAGTCGGGCCTCATCGGTCTGACCGTGACGACATACGGGGATGAACCTTTCACCTTCACCGAGTTCGCGTACTTCGCGGAGATGGCGCGCGCCGCCACCTCCGCCGCGCTCGCCCGCGGCTACGCGCTCGTCATCCTCCCCGCGACCTCGCGCCACGACGTGTGGTCGAACGTCGCCCTGGACGGCACGGTCGTCATCGACCCTTCCGACCAGGATCCGGTGGTGAGCGAGCTCGTCCGGCAGGGGTTACCGGTCGTCTCCGACGGCCGCCCGGCCGGCCCGCTGCCGGTCACCGCATGGGTCGACAACGACCACGAGGCCGCTGTCCTCGACATCCTCGACCACCTGGCCGACGCCGGCGCCCGCCGGATCGGCCTGCTGACGGGGACCACGACGGACACGTACACCCATCTGTCGACCACCGCGTACCTGCGCTGGTGCGAGCGTGTCGGCCAGGACCCGGTCTACGAGGCGTACCCCGCCCACGACCCGTGCGCGGGCGCCGTCGCCGCCGACCGGCTGCTGGCCCGCCCGGACCGGCCCGACGCGGTCTACGGTCTGTTCGACCCCAACGGCACCGATCTGCTCGCCGCCGCCCGCCGCTACGGGCTGCGGGTGCCGGAGGACCTGCTGCTGGTGTGCTGCAGCGAGTCGACGGTGTACGCGAGCACCGAGCCGCCCATCACCACGCTCTCCCTGAAGCCGCGCCGCATCGGCACGGCGGTGGTCCAGCTCCTCATCGACGCGATCGAGGGCGTGGAGTCCGACCGGCCCGTCGAACAGGTGATACCGACCGAGCTGATCGTCCGTACCTCTTCTCAGCGACGTCCACCCCGGACGACGGTCAGCCCGCCCCGGGCGCCGGAGAACGGGTAACGGGTCGGGGGCGGGGCGCTCGCTGGTACGGCGGCGGGTTGGCGCGGCGGGTTGGCGCGGCGGGTTGGTGCGGCTGGTTGGTGCGCCTTGTCGCTCGGGTCTTGGCGCGCGGTGTCGTTCTCGGGGCGGGGGCGGGGACCCCGGTCCCGGCACGCGTTGCCAAGGCCACGGCCCCGCCGCTCGGACGCGCCCCGGGAGCACGCCGCGGAAGCCCGTGCGCACGCGCGGAGCATGCCCAGCAAGCCGGAACGCGGGAGCTTGGAGCGGGCGGGCGGGCGGGCCGCCGGTCGGCTTGGTCTTGGGGTGCGTACGGGCAGAGGGGGCCTGTGCCATAAGGCGCGGGCGGACACGCGGGGGCAGGCCGGACGGCGCGTGCGGGCTCACGGGGCAGGCCGGACGGGGCGTACGGGCTCGCGAGATGTGGGCCGGACGGCGCGCACGGGCTCGCGGGGGCTGTGCCGGACAGCGTGTACGGGCACTGCGGGCATGTGGTCGTAGGGCGTGGGCGGACACGCCGGGCGCGGGGTGGGAGGCGCGTGCGACGCACGGGGTGCGGCGGGGCGCGCGACGCCCTCGCACGGCTTCGGCGCGCATCCGCCGTAGGCGCCCCCTGCCACCGCCCCCGTCCCTTCGCCACCTTCCGCTACCTGGCGAGAAGGCGAACTGCGCCCCGCCGGAAGGTCCGGGCGCGTATGAGTGGGGTGTGCGCCGGGTGCGTGTCGACTGCCGAAGCCCGGCCCAATCGGGGCGAAAGCCGCGAGGAACTGGAGCCTTGCTCCGATTCACCACCCCTGGGTCATCACACGGCCCGATCCGCATTCCTATGATGGGCGCACGGCACCGCGGGCAGCTGCGACCAGGCAGCCCGAAGGGTGCATGCGGCGCGATGGTGGAGGGGTCTGATGACTCAGGGGGCCGGTCAGGGACCCGAGGCGGAGCGGACGGCGACGTTGCGCGACTTCCGGGTACCCGCGTACGTGCACGAGACCGGTCCGTACGACCAGGACGCGCATCCGGGCAATGTCGCCCCGCCCCTCGAGGAGCCCCTGGAGCACCCGGACGGCTACACGCCCACGCAGCGCGACCTGCCGGTCATCAACCGCGGTGACACGCTCCAGGTGGCCGTGGACCCGGCGGCCGCCCCGGCCCCGCTGCCCGCGACCGGTCCCGGACCGCTGTTCGTCGTCGGGGACGTGCACGGCTACCTCGACGAACTGGTGGCCGCGCTGCAGGAGAAGGGCCTGATCGACACGGCCGGCCACTGGTGCGCGGGCACCGCCCGGCTGTGGTTCCTCGGCGACTTCACCGACCGCGGCCCGGACGGCATCGGCGTCATCGACCTGGTCATGCGGCTGTCCGCCGAGGCCGCCGCGGCCGGCGGCTACTGCAAGGCCCTGATGGGCAACCACGAGCTGCTTCTGCTCGGCGCCAAACGGTTCGGCGACACGCCCGTCAACTCCGGTGCGGGCACCGCCACCTTCCAGGCGGCCTGGCTGCTCAACGGCGGCCAGAAGTACGACATGGACCGCCTCCAGGACCACCACCTCCAGTGGATGGCCCGGCTGGACGCCGTCGAGGAGGTCGACGGTCATCTGCTCGTCCACTCCGACACCACCGCCTACCTCGACTACGGCGACTCGATCGAGGCGGTGAACGACACCATCCGCGAGACGATCACGCGCAACGACGCGGACGAGGTGTGGGATCTGTTCCGCAAGTTCACCAAGCGCTTCTCCTTCCGCGACGAGGGTGGCGCCGACGCCGTCCGCTCCCTGCTCGATACGTACGGCGGCGCCCGCATCGTTCACGGACACAGCCCGATCCCGTACCTGCTGGGCGAGGTCGGCTCCGAGGACGGCGAGGACGACGGCGGCCCGCACGTCGAGGGACCGCACGTCTACGCCGACGGGCTGGCCATCGCGATGGACGGCGGAGTGACGATGGCCGGAAAGCTGCTGGTCCAGCAACTGCCGCTGGACGTCTGAGCGTTCACGATCGGTCGGCCGGGCGCTCACGAGGCGGGCGCGGCCCGCGTCGGGGCGGCCCGCGGCGTCGCAGGCCAGAGGCCAATTTCGGCAAACCCCCTGTCACCGTGGGCCGTCGCCGCTCTACCATCGGCTTATCCGTAGCAGGCTCCCCTCCGTTTCTGCCCGACGGCTCGTTGGCATGCGAGCCCCAAGCCCTACGGAGCATCGGGGGATGCACATGAACAGCGTTCCGCAGCACCTGCACAGTGAGGACCGCCAGGAGTACGAGCGGGTCCTCGACGAGGCGCTGCGCTCCGCACCACACCACCCGGAACTGGCCGCGGTCGGACAGCGGCTCAACCCCGAACAACTGCGCACCATGGCGCTCAACGCCACCGCGCTGATCACGGCCGCCGCGGCGGCCGAGTACCACCACTATGTGAAGGTCCGCGAGGAACTGCGCCACCCGGCGCCGTCCACCCCGTCGTCCCCGCGCGAGTCCGGCTCGGGCGAGCCGGGCGCGGCCGCGATGGGGCTCGCCACCACCATGGGGGAGGCGGCGCAGGCCGCCGAGGCCGCCGGGGCGGGCGCCGTCGCCGTCGCCGCCGTCCTCACCCCCGTCCTCGCCGGAACCGCCGCGGTGATCTTCCTGCTCGTGGGCTACCTCCTCAGGGCGGTCGAACCCGATCAGACGGTCGCCCAGGCCATGCTCAACGTCGGATGGGCGTTCGGGGCCATCGCCGCCGCGGCGATCCTCGTCGCCACCGTCGGGCTGCTGCTCACCGCACTGCGCAACCGCCCCTCGCTGGAAGCCGGACCGTACGGCGAACTGAGCGACGAGGTCGACCGCGCCAGGGAAGCCTGGCGGGACGCCCTGCTGGAGCGCGGGATCCTGCCGTTCCTGCGGGAAGCCCTCGCCGACCCCGGCACGACGGCCGCGCTGCGCCCGGAACCCTCACCGCCGGCCCCCACCGGTCGCCTCCCGAAGATCGGGTACGACCGTCCGGGCTTCACCAGCCCCGACGGCGGCCCGGGGACCGGCCCGCGCCCGAGCTTCACCAGCCCGGACTACACGAGCCCGGACTTCGGAGGCCCGGAGCACCAGCCGGAATAGGCCCTCGGCTTGCGCCCCCGTACGCATGTGGACCTGGGGAGCGTGGGGGAGCGCAAGCCGTTCGGTCGGTGCCGGCGTGGGTCCGCCCGTGTCTGCGCTGATCGACCGAGGCCGGCGCGGATCAGCCGAGGCCGGCGCGGATCAGCCGAGGCCGGCGCGGATCAGCCGAGGCCGGCGCGGATCAGAGGATGCCCGCCCGGCCGGCCGCCGTGATCCAGGACGGGAACTCCGACAGCAGCCGGTCGTAGAGCTCCTGGTCCGGGACGGTGCTGATGTCGTCCACGGCGAAGAAGCCGACGTTGTCGACGCGACGGCCGGGGAGCGTGTCGAACCGTTCCAGGACGCCGTAGTTGGACCGGCCGAGCCCCACGAACTGCCAGAAGACCGGTTCCTCGACCGCCGCGCGCAGCTCCTGCTCGATCGCCGCGTCGCGGTAGACCCCTCCGTCGGAGAAGAAGAGGACCAGGGTGGGCGCGGTCGCGGGATTGTCCCGCACATAGGCCCTGACCTCGGCGATCGCCTTCTGCTCCTCGTTCTGGATGCCGACCGCCCGCATGTCCACCTGCCCCTCCTCCAGCCCCTTGCGCGGCTTCTTGCCCCGCCGGAACAGACTGATCTCGCCCACGCGCACATGCAGCCGCAGCCACTCGGGGAGCTCGCCCAGGCGCAGGTCGGGGAGGCGTGCGGGGTTGCTGGCGAACGTCCAGGCCTGCATCTCACCGTCGTCGTCGAGCTGGGCCGCCACCGCGGCCATGCGTTCCACGACGTCCGCCACCACACCGCGCGAGTACAGGAACGCCATCGAGCCGGAGGCGTCCAGGACGAGGATGACCCGGGCGCGGATCCCCGCGGCGCCGCGCTTGCTCAGGCTGACGGCCACCTGTTCCTTGCGTAGGGACAGCCGTTTGCGCATGTCCACGGGCAGCCGCTCCTCGCCTTTGGTCAGGCGGGGGCCGGGAGGCGGCGTGGTCGCGGCGGGCGACGAGGGGGGCGGGGCGGGAGGCGCCGGGGCGGCCGCCGCGGGGAAGGGCGGGGCGACCGCCCCAGGGGGTGGCGGGGCGGCTGCGGCGTGAGGCGCCGGGGCGGCTGCGGCAGGAGGTGCCGGGGCGGCCGCCGCGGGCGACGGCGGGGCGGCGGCGCCGGACGGTTCCTCGTCGACCGTGATCCCGAAGTCCGTGGCCAGACCGGCGAGTCCGGAGGCATACCCCTGACCGACCGCGCGGAACTTCCAGCGTCCCTCGCGCTGGTACAGCTCGCCGCCGATGAACGCCGTCTCCGTCTCCGCCCGCATCTCGAAGCGCGCCAGTTCGGACCGCCCGTCCGGGCCGAGCAACCGCAGCGTCAGGCCGGACACCTGTCCGAACGTGCCACCGTCGGCCGACGCGCACAGCACCACACGCGCGATGGCGCTCTCCAGCGCACCGAGGTCCACCTGAACCGTGTCGGTCACGACTCCGCCGCCCCGCTGCTTGCCGAGGTGCGTCACGGCGCCGGACGTATGACGCGGCTGGTTGTAGAAGACGAAGTCACCGTCGTCCCGCACCCGGCCGGCGGTGGTCAGCAACAGGGCCGAGGCGTCGACGTCCGGCCCTCCGGTCCCCTCGGACCAGCTCAGTTCCACACGAACTGCGGGCGAGTCGACCGGCAGGTTCGCGCCCTTGCTCATGGATCGCGCAGTCATGGGCTCAGTCAAGCACCGACGCCCCGCCTTTCCGAGCCGTGCACGCTCAGGCGAACGCGGGGTTCTCCGCGGCGTCGGCCGCTGCCCGGACGAACGCGCGGACCCGCTGCGTGGTGTTCGCCTCCCTCCAGACCGGCCCCCGTTCGATCAGCGGCGCGTCGTGGAGGGGTACGTAGGACACGTCCGGCCGGGGGTAGTAGCGCCGGGCGTGTTCGCCGACCGGCAGGACGCCTCTGCCCATCGCCACCAGCGTGAGCATCTCGGAGAAGGACCCTCCGGTCGGGCCCTTGGGAACCGGTCGGCCCGAGGGGGTGCGGTCCGGTGTGCGGTCCCGCTTGAACCCCGCCGAGGTCACCTCCGGGTACTGCACCACGGGATGGTCCGCGAGCACTTCGACCGACACCGACTCCTCGCCGGCGAGCGGATGCCCGGCGGGGACCGCGAGGACCCGTCTCTCCGTGAGCATGACCGGGCCGCAGGCCATGCCGTCGAACGGGTACGAGGCGATCAGGACGTCTACCGAGCCGTCGAGCAGGCTGGCACGGGAGTTGGACAGCTGAACCTCCCGTACGTCGACTCTGCAGTCGGGGTGCCGCTCGCCGAACAGGGCGACCGCCTTCAGGAGGACGGGTGCCGTCCCCTCGCCGAGGAAGGCGACCCGTAGTTCTCCCGTGACACCGCGACTGGCGTCAGCCGCCCGCCGGAGCGCCTCCTCCATTCCCGCGACCAGGGGAACCAGGTCATCGGCCAGCTGCCGTCCGATCGGCGTGAGTCGCACGGTTCTGCTGGTCCGCTCGAACAGCGAGCCTCCGATCCGCCGCTCGATCTTCTTGATCACCTGGCTGACCCGCCCCGTCGTGACACGCAGACGCTCGGCGGTACGGCCGAAGTGCAGCTCCTCGGCCAGCGTCAGAAAGGTCTCGATCTCCACCCGTTCCAGCACGGTCCCCCCGGCGTTTAGCCATGCTCAACGATCTTATGCCGATCCCGCCTTGATGACGGATGCCCTCCAGCGGATCGTGAGAGGTGTCCACCCGCTGTCCACCCGCACCCCCACCCGAGGAGCCAACCATGACCGCTTCGGCCGCTCTGCGCGTGAAGGCATTCGACCACCTGGTCCTCAACGTCGGAGACGTCGAGCGGGCCCTGGACTTCTACACCGGACACCTCGGCCTGCAACCGGTACGCGTCGCCGAATGGCGGGCCGGCAAGGTCCCCTTCCCCTCGGTCAGGATCACCCCAGACACCATCCTCGACCTGGTGGACCGGCCCCGCGGAGAGTCCAACGTCGACCACATATGTCTCACCGTGGACCCCTTGGACTGGGACGAGTTCATCAAGACGGGAACCTTCACGGTCCTCGAAGGCCCCGTGGAGCGCTACGGCGCACGCGGCACCGCCATGTCGGTCTACGTCCAGGACCCGGACGGCAACACCGTGGAACTCCGCTGGTACCCACAGGACCTCCCGGCCTGACCGGCCGGGCTCCCGGTCCGGGTCGGCCACTCCCCGGACCGGGACCCTCGGGACGACCTCGGTCCCCCGCCGGGCCGCCTCAGTCGGCGAGGGGGAGATACACCCGGTTCCCGCTCGCCGCGAACTCCTTCGACTTCTGGGCCATGCCCTCCTCGATCTCCTCCTGGCTCCCGCCATGTGCCCTGCGGATGTCCTGAGAGATCTTCATGGAACAGAACTTCGGCCCGCACATCGAGCAGAAGTGAGCCGTCTTGGCCGGCTCCGCGGGCAGCGTCTCGTCGTGGAACTCCCGGGCCGTGTCCGGATCGAGGGCCAGGTTGAACTGGTCCTCCCAGCGGAACTCGAAACGGGCGTCCGACAGCGCGTCGTCCCATTCCTGCGCACCGGGGTGCCCCTTGGCGAGATCGGCCGCGTGGGCGGCGATCTTGTAGGTGATGACGCCGGTCTTGACGTCGTCGCGGTTGGGCAGGCCCAGGTGTTCCTTGGGCGTGACGTAGCAGAGCATGGCCGTGCCCCACCAGGCGATCATCGCGGCACCGATGCCGGAGGTGATGTGGTCGTACGCCGGCGCGACGTCCGTGGTCAGCGGGCCGAGGGTATAGAACGGAGCTTCATCGCAGATCTCCTGCTGAAGGTCGATGTTCTCCTTGATCTTGTGCATCGGGACGTGGCCCGGGCCCTCGATCATGGTCTGTACGTGGAAACGCTTGGCGATCGCGTTGAGTTCCCCGAGCGTGCGCAACTCCGCGAACTGCGCCTCGTCGTTGGCGTCCGCGATCGAGCCGGGCCGGAGGCCGTCACCCAGCGAGTAGGTGACGTCGTAGGCGGCGAGGATCTCGCAGAGTTCCTCGAAGTTCTCGTACAGGAACGATTCCTTGTGGTGGGCCAGGCACCAGGCCGCCATGATCGAGCCGCCGCGCGAGACGATGCCGGTCTTGCGGTTCGCGGTGAGGGGGACGTACGGGAGGCGGACACCCGCGTGAACCGTCATGTAGTCCACGCCCTGCTCGGCCTGCTCGATGACGGTGTCCTTGTAGATCTCCCAGGTCAGTTCCTCGGCCCTGCCGTCGACCTTCTCCAGCGCCTGGTAGAGCGGCACCGTGCCGATCGGGACGGGGGAGTTGCGCAGCACCCACTCGCGGGTGGTGTGGATGTTGCGGCCGGTGGAGAGGTCCATGACCGTGTCGGCGCCCCAGCGGGTCGCCCAGGTCATCTTCTCCACCTCCTCCTCGATGGAGGACGTCACCGCCGAGTTGCCGATGTTGGCGTTGACCTTCACCAGGAACCGCTTGCCGATGATCATCGGCTCGATCTCCGGGTGGTTGACGTTGGCCGGCAGCACCGCCCGGCCCGCCGCGATCTCCTCGCGGACCACCTCGGGAGAAACGTTCTCCCTCAGAGCCACGAACTCCATCTCGGGCGTGATCTCCCCCCGGCGCGCATACGCGAGCTGGGTGACGGCCTTGCCGTCCCGGCCTCGGCGCGGCAGCCGCGGGCGTCCCGGGAACACCGCGTCGAGATTGCGCAGTCCGCCGCGCGGCGCGGTGTGCTTGATGCCGTCGTCCTCGGGACGGACGGGACGGCCCGCGTACTCCTCGGTGTCGCCGCGAGCGATGATCCAGTTCTCACGCAGCGGCGCCAGGCCCCTGCGGACGTCGGTGTCGACGAGCGGATCGGTGTACGGGCCGGAGGTGTCGTACAGCGTGACCGACCGCCCGTTGGTGAGATGCACCTGGCGAACCGGCACACGCAGGTCGGGGCGGCTGCCCTCGACATACCCCTTGTGCCAGCCGATGGACTTCCCGGCCTTCTCACCGGTCGCGTCGGCGGCGTTTCCGCCGGCCGCGTTCTGCGTGAAGGCAGGCGTGCGTGCGTCCTTGTTGGTCATGAGACCTACTCCCTACGCCGGCATTACCCGGTAACAGGTTCGGCGGTCGACGCAGCGGCTACCGTCTGCCGACGTTCATGTGACACATCACTCGGCTCGAGTGACGTTCCACGTGAAACATCGCGAAGACGGAGGTCAGCGCCCTCTCAGCCCGGTGCTCCGAGCTCCCGCGTGTGCAAAGGTGGCTCCACGCTAGCGTCCTTTGTGGCGCGGTGAACAGTGGGCCTCTTTCGTTCTTGCGATGATCGGGCGGTGACCACGACACACCAGCCCCCGTATCCGCCGCCCGAGCCACCCCGCAGGCCCGGCACCGGCGGCGGCCCCGGAAACGGTCCTGGCGGCGGCCCGGGGAACGGCCCCGGGGGCGGCCACGGGAGCAGCCCTGGCGGTGGCCCCGGGAACGGTCCTCTCGGCGGTCCTCGGAGCGCGCCCGCCCAGGGCCGCGGAGACGACCGCGACTTCAGCAACGGACCCGGGCGGGCACCCGACACCGGCCGCGGCCACGACATCACGCGTGGTCCCGGTCAAGGCAACGGCCAGGGCCGCGAGGCCGGTCCCGGGCATGGCCGTGATCCGCTTTGGCAAGAACAGGGCAGAGGTCCCGGGCACGGCGGCGGCGAGGGATACGGCGGAGAACATGGCCACCGCCCCGGGCAGGAATACGGCGGTCGCCAGCACCGTGACGGTGCGGGACACCGCGCGGACCGGGGGCAGGACGCCGGTGAGGCGTACGGCGGCGGGCATGAGTCCCGCGACGGTGCGGGACACGGCCGAGACCCTTCACACGGACCCGGGCACGGTGCCGGCGACGGTCACACCGGCGGCCACGGCCCGGGGGACGGCCGGCATGGCGGGCACGGCCCGGGGGACGGCCGGCATGGCGGGCACGGCGCCGGCTCGGGCGGCGGCCACGGGCATACGCACGGGCACAGCCACAGTCATGGCCCGGCCGCCCCGGTCTCCAAGCATCTGCGCAAGGTCATCGCGGCCGTCCTCATCCCGTTCGCGGCGGCGGTGCTGGTCGGGCTCGTGGTGCTCTGGCCGGGTGGTGCCCCGGCGCACGAGCGCACCGGGGTCGGCTTCGACCGGCAGACCCAGCAGGCCACGGTCACCAAGGTGGTGAGCGTGAGCTGCCAGTCGGTGAACGCCTCCGGCAGTACGCCGACCGGCGACACCTCGACCGCCGAGGGCTCCTCCGCCGAGCAGCAGGCGAACGGCACCTGCAAGAAGGCCACGATCCGTGTGGACACCGGCGACGACAAGGGCCGTACGTTCACCGAGATCGTCCAGCCGGACCAGTCACGGCAGTTGCACGAGGGCGAGAAGGTCGTGGTCGCCTACGAACCCTCGGCGCCGAAGGACCTGCAGTACTCGGTCACCGATGTGAACCGCCGGGTCCCGATGACGGTGCTGGCGATCATCTTCGCGGTCGCCGTCGTGATCGTCGGGCGGCTGCGGGGCGTCATGGCGCTGGTGGCGCTCGCCGCCAGCTTCCTGATCCTGAACTTCTTCATCCTGCCCGCGATCCTGCAGGGCTCGAACCCGCTGTTGGTGGCCGTGGTGGGATCGAGCGCCATCATGCTGATCGCCCTGTACCTGTGCCACGGCCTCTCGGCCCGTACGTCCGTGGCCGTGCTCGGCACACTCATCTCGCTGATGCTGATCGGCTTCCTCGGCTCCTGGTTCATCGACTGGGCCGCGCTCACCGGCAACACGGACGACAACACCGGCCTGATCCACGGCCTGTACCCGTCGATCGACATGAGCGGTCTGCTGCTCGCCGGCATCATCATCGGCTCGCTCGGTGTCCTCGACGACGTGACGGTCACCCAGACCTCCGCGGTCTGGGAGCTGCACGAGGCCAACCCGGCGATGGGCTGGCGCGGGCTGTACCGGGCCGGCATCCGTATCGGCCGCGACCACATCGCGTCCGTGGTGAACACGCTCGTCCTCGCCTACGCCGGTGCCGCGCTGCCGCTGCTGCTGCTCTTCTCGATCGCGCAGAGCAGCGTGGGCGCGGTCGCCAACAGCGAGCTGGTCGCCGAGGAGATCGTGCGCACGCTGGTGGGCTCGATCGGCCTGGTGGCGTCGGTTCCGGTCACGACGGCTCTCGCGGCCCTCGTGGTCGCGGCCGACCGTCCTGAACCGGGAACGGCGGCCGCTTCGGCGGCGGAGTCGATTCCGGCGGGAGCGGCGGCAGGCCCCGCCCAGCCCCGGAGCGGCCGGGGCAGGCGACGCAAGCGTTGACACGGCGCAAGCGTTGAGACGGGGGGTGCCCGAGAGGCGCCCCCCCGCCCCTGCGGAGGACGAGACACCGGCAGGTCAGAGAAGAAGCGTTACTGCGGGCCCCCACCCCCGTGGCGAAGCGTTCCGCCACGGCTTGCCGTCGGCGGGTCAGCCGGTGCTCCGCTCCTCCGCCAGGATCCGGTCCAGCGCCTCGTCGAGATGGGTGTCGAAATCGGCGAGCGCACCCTCCTGGCCCAGCGGCACCAGCTTGTCGGTGCGGTCCAGGAAGGCCACCAAAGGGGCGGCCGACGACCGGAACAGCGCCTGGTCGCCGCCCACCTGAAGCCGGATCAGAACCTCGCCGAGCACATCGGGGTCCACGGGCGAGACCCGTACGTCCCCCTCCCCGCACGGCCGGCCCACCCCGTCGATGAGCAACTCGCGCCCGAAGGCCCAGGTCACCGGGGCGTCACCAGGCAGATGGAAGGTGAGCCGCACGGCATAGGGATCGCACGCCTCATAGCCCAGTTCCACCGGAATGCGGAACGAGAGCTCCTCGGACACGAGGAAGCTCATCATCACTTCTGCCTGAACTGCCTGTACGGACTCGCGCATCGCGTTACCCCGTCATTTGCCGTCGAATGGCCGGTAATCAACCCATGACACTGCATCGCATCTTGCTGAACGTGCACAACACATCACAAGGAGTGAGTTTTCAGATGCTGATAGAGATCGCAATTGACCCCAGCGTGCGCCCGACCTCGCTCTGCAACCGCCGTGCCGCGGGGAGCAGCCGTTCGGCCTGATGTGCGGGCAGGGAGATGGCCATCGTCGCCGCCGTGGTGCCCACGGTGATCGGGATCGCGGCGCACACCGTGCCCAGTGCGTATTCCTGCCGCTCCACGACCGGTTCCATGCGTCGCATGCGCTCCAGACGCCGCAGCAGGGTGTGGTCGTCACGGACGGTGTAGGGAGTGATCGACCGGACCGGGTAGCGGTTCAGGTGGTCGCGGCGGGCGTCCTCGTCCAACTGGGACAGCAGGCACTGCCCCACGGCGTGCGCGTGCCCGGTCTCACGGAAGTCGGCCCACTCCTCCACCGCCGGGTTGGCGGGGGTGTCGGAGACGCACATGACCTCGATCTCGCCGTCGCGGTACCGGGCGTAGTACACGGGGACACCGATCGAATCGCGCCACTGGGCGAGGATCTCGGCAACCGTGCTGCGACGTTTCTGCGCCGCTCCGCTGCTGCCCAGCCGCTCGGCCGCCTCGCCGAGGAAGAACAGCCCTTTGTCCCGGCGCAGATAGCCCTCGTACACGAGGGTGCGCAGCAGGTGGTAGGCCGTGGGAAGCGCGAGTCCGGTCTCGCGGGCCAGTTGCTTGGCCGGGGCTCCGCACTCGTGCGCGGCGACGGACTCCAGCAGACGCATCGCCCGCTGGACGGAGCCGATGAGCGTCGAGGTGGGGTGAGGCGATCGCGTGGCGGCACCGGGCTGCTCGGGGAGGGCCGTGCTCGGCGGGCGCTGCAGCGGGGGCGCGGAGGACCGCGGGGCGGGAGGCGCGTGCGATTCCACGGATGCGGTGTCGACCATGGCCAAGGGGTCACTCCCGAAGCGCGAGGGGGCGGCCCGTGCGGGGAAACACGGGAGGGGGGTGTACGCCGCTCGCGGGGCTCTTCCCCGCGACGAGTTCCGGACTTTAACCGTCCGCCACCGCCCACAGCCGGGCCCTGCGCCAAACTTCCCCCGGGCGAGGGAACAGGCGATTCCTGTTACCGCTCAGGCGCCGCCCGTACCGCTCACCAGTCGCCGCGTGACGAGGAACCCGCCATGAACTTCCGTACGACATAGATCAGTCCGCCGACCAGGGCCACGAAGATCAGCACCTTGAACAGCAGCCAGACCACGAAGCCGACGACGCTGGCTATCAGCCCGCCGAACACGACCAGGGCGATGACCGGCACCGCCACCCACTTCACCCACCACGGCAGTCCCGCGAAGATCTCTCGCATCGCCTTAGTCCTTGTCCTCGTCCGGCCGGAACTCCCTCTGAGTCCGGATGATTCCGGTGTCCTGGCGTCGATGCTAGGTCCGCGAGGGGTGCCGGCGGGGGCCTCGCGCCCCTTGTCCTCCCCTGATCGATCCCCTAGGGAACCGGGGGCACCGGGTCACGCCTCGGGCGGAGAGAACACCACCAGGACCCGCAGGTCCTCGCTGATGTGATGGAACTTGTGGGCGACCCCGGCCGGGACGTACACCACGCTGCCGCGCGCGACCTGAGTGGTCTCCAGACCGACGGTGATGGAGGCGCGGCCGCTCACGACGAAGTACACCTCGTCCTGGTTGTGCGGATTCTGCGGATCATGCTCTCCGGCATCGAGCGCGTACAGGCCCACGGACATGTTCCGCTCCCGCAGGAACTGCAGGTAGGCGCCGTCGTTGGCGGCTCGTTCCGCCTCCAGTTCGTCCAGCCGGAATGCCTTCATCGTGTTCGTCCGCCCTCGCCCGGTGCCCATTGCCGATCTCTCTGCCACGATCAGACACATGAAGAATTTCGTAGTCAAGACGATCGCCAACGCGGGTGCCCTGGCGGTCGCCGTCTGGCTGCTCGACGACATCACTCTGACCGGTGACAGCACGGGCAAGAAGATCGGCACCCTGATAGTCGTCGCGCTGCTCTTCGGCCTGGTCAACTTCCTGGTCAAGCCGATCGTGAAGGTGCTGACCTTCCCGCTGTTCATCCTGACGCTCGGTCTGATCACCCTGGTGGTCAACGCCCTGATGCTGCTCCTGACCTCGTGGCTGGCCGACAAGCTCGACCTGAGCTTCCACGTCGAGGGCTTCTGGACGGCGGTCCTGGGCGGGCTGATCATCTCCGTCGTCTCCTGGGCGCTCAACGCCTTCCTGCCCGACGGGGACTGAGCCCGTAATGACCTACCGTGTCTGTTTCGTCTGCACCGGCAACATCTGCCGCTCACCGATGGCCGAATCGGTCTTCCGCGCGCGTGTGGCGGAGGCCGGACTCGACGGGCTGGTCGAGGTCGACAGCGCCGGCACGGGCGACTGGCACGAGGGCGAGGGCGCCGACCCGCGCACCCTCTCCGTCCTGGAGGGGAACGGCTACGCCCTCGATCACACGGCCCGGATGTTCGAACCGTCCTGGTTCGCCCGCCTCGACCTCGTGATCGCCCTGGACGCCGGGCACCTCAGGGCCCTGCGCCGCCTGGCGCCCACGGCGGAGGACGCCGAGAAGGTGCGCCTGCTGCGTTCCTACGACCCCGCCGCAGGGGACGACCTCGACGTCCCTGACCCCTACTACGGGGGCCGGGACGGCTTCGCGGCGTGCCTTGAGATGGTGGAGGCGGCGGCCGACGGACTGCTGGCCGCCGTGAGCGAGGACCTGGAAGGACGGGTGTCATGAACGACTCCACCATGCCCGGCGGCGTACCCGGGGACGCGGGTGAGGGCACGCGCGCGGTACGGGCCGGGCTGCCCGAGCCGGTGAAGCACGAACCGACCCTCCCGGGACCGGTGTTCGCCGCCCACTACCACCTGCCGGGTGAGCCGACGGGACCGTACACCTACGGCCGCGACGAGAACCCCACCTGGACCCTTCTGGAGCGCGCCGTCGGCGAGCTGGAGGCGCCCGGGCAGGACGACGTCGAGACGCTCGTCTTCGCCTCCGGCATGGCGGCCGTCTCGGCCCTGCTCTTCTCCCAGGTGCGCTCCGGTGACACCGTCGTCCTGCCCAGCGACGGCTACCAGGCGCTGCCGCTGGTCCGCGCCCAGTTGGAGGCGTTCGGCGTCGAGGTGCGGACCGCGCCCACCGGCGGCGACGCCCAGCTCGACGCCCTCGACGGGGCCCGGTTGCTGTGGATCGAGTCGCCGTCGAACCCCGGGCTCGACGTGTGCGACATCCGGCGGCTCGTCGAGGCGGCACACGCGCGTGGCGCCCTCGTCGCCGTCGACAACACGCTCGCCACTCCGCTCGGGCAGCGCCCGCTGGAGCTCGGCGCCGACTTCTCGGTGGCCAGCGGGACGAAGCAGCTCACCGGACACGGCGACATCCTTCTCGGTTACGTCTCCGGGCGGGCCGGCGAACCGATGACCGCCGTCCGGCGCTGGCGGAAGATCGTCGGGGCGGTTCCCGGCCCCATGGAGGCCTGGCTGGCGCACCGGTCGATCGCCACTCTGGGCCTGCGCGTCGAGCGGCAGGCCGCGAACGCCCTGGCCGTCGCGGAGGCCCTGCGGGGCAGACCGGAGGTGACCGGGCTGCGCTATCCCGGGCTGTCCGACGACCCCGCCCACAAGGTGGCCGCCCAGCAGATGCGGCGCTTCGGGTGCGTGGTGTCGTTCACGCTGCCCACGCGCGCGCGTGCCGAGCGGTTCCTGGAGGCGCTGCGGCTCGTGGACGACGCGACCAGCTTCGGCGGGGTGCGCTCCACCGCCGAGCGGCGTGGACGCTGGGGCGGCGACGCGGTGCCGGAAGGCTTCATCCGGCTGTCGGTCGGTGCCGAGGACCCCGAGGACCTGGTGGCGGATGTGCTGCGTGCGCTGGAGGAGTCGGCGTCGTGATCCGGTTCACGGAGGCCGGGGAGGAGTACCGCGCCGCACGTCGGACGGTCCGAGCCTCCCCCCTCGTGGCTCGGACCGCCCTCGGTTCCCCCCACGAAGAACCGCGCGACCAAGGCTAGTTGACTCTGTGTCAGTGTCCAATCACCGTAGCGACAGAGACCTATCGACATATTTATAGTTAAGGCCTGCCCCTGAGCCGGGAGAAAGACAGGGGAAGGCAGGAGGACGCTCCATGGATCTGGCCTTGCTGCGCACCTTCGTGACCGTGCACCGGGCCGGCTCCTTCACCCGCGCCGCCGCCCTGCTGGGCCTGTCCCAGCCGGCCGTCACCTCCCAGATCCGCACACTGGAGCGGCAGGTGGGCCGCCCCCTGTTCCTGCGCCAGGCCCGCGGCGTGACACCGACGACCATCGGGGACGAACTCGCGCACAAAGCCGCCCCGCACCTCGACGCCCTGGTGGAGATCACCGAGACCGGCCTCGACGACGAGTCCTCCCTGCGGTCCCTGCATCTCGCCGGGCCCCCCGAGTTCACCGCCGAGCGCGCTCTCCCGGCCCTCACCGAGCTGAGCGGCGCCGACGGCCAGGGACTCGCCCTGCGGGTCTCCTTCGGCACCGCCGAGGAGGTCCTGGAGGGACTGGCGGCCGGCCACCACGACCTGGCGATCAGCACCGCCCGGCCGCGCGGCGCCCTGCTCACGGCCACCCCGCTGTGCGACGAGGAGCACGTCCTGGTCGCCGCCCCGCAGTGGGCGGAGCGGATCGACGCCGGGAAACTGCGCCGCAAGGACGCCTCCGCGCTGGAGAACCTCCCCGTCGTGGAGGTGCACGAGTCGCTGCCCCTCGTCTCCCGCTACTGGGCCTCCGTCTTCGACTCACGCCCCGCCGCCTCCGGCACCGTCATCGTCCCCGACCTGCGCGCGGTGCTCGCCTGCGCCGTCGCGGGCGCCGGGCTCGCGGTGCTGCCCCGCTATCTGTGCGCGGACGCCCTGGAGGGCGGTGAGGTCGTCGCGCCGCACGAGCCGGCGGTGCCGCCACTGCGGACGTACGTCCTGGTGACACGGACCGGCACCCTGGCGATACCGCACATCGCCCGCGCCCATGAGTGGCTGCTGGGAGCAGCGGCCCGGTGGTGCTGAGCGGGCTCTCCGGGGGACCGCGCAGCCCTGTCACACCGTGCGCTCGGTTGGTGACGTTTCGCGATGTTTCACGTGGAACATGCGGGGCCACATTTCTCCCATGACCGTCCGACCTGTGGTCAAGCGCACCGCCCGTGCCGTTCTGCTGGACGGCGACGACCTGATCCTGATCAAGCGCACCAAGCCCGGTGTCGATCCCTACTGGGTCACGCCCGGTGGCGGCGTCGAGCCGGATGACGCGACCGTCGTCGACGCCCTGCACCGCGAGGTGCACGAGGAACTCGGCGCGAAGATCACCGACGTGGTTCCCTGCTTCGTCGACACCGTCGAGCACATCGGCGAGGACGGCGGCGCGACCGGAGTGAAGGTCCAGCACTTCTTCGTCTGCCGTCTGGAGTCCATGGATCCCGCCCAGCGGCACGGCCCCGAGATCGACGAGCCCGCCGGCGAGTACGAGATCGTCTGGGTGCCGTTCACCCGGGTGGGTATCGCTTCCGTCCATCTCGTACCGCTGTCGCTGCGCCACTACCTCGACGGCAACATCGAGGGCGTACGGGCCATGCACGCACCCGATCTGGGGTGAGGGCCCACGGCATCCGGATCCGGCGTCAGCCGCCCGTGGCGACGAGTTCCTCGACCGAGTCGTGCCGTATGCGCTCGACGGGGAAACCGACGCCGCGCAGGGCGTCCACCCCGCTGCGGATCATGCCGGGCGGACCGGAGACATAGGCGTCGTACCCGGTCCAGGGGCCGAAGGTACGGATGGCGTCCGGCAGCTGGAGCAGGCCGTGCCGGTCCACCACGGGGTGGACCTCCAGCCACGAGTGCGACAGCTGGAGCCTGCGCATCGTGTCGATGTCGTACAGGTCGTGATCGCTGCGGGCGCCGTAGAACACCTCGACGGGGCGGCGCGCGCCGTGTTCGGCGACATCCTCGATCAGTGCCTTGATCGGGGCTATGCCGGTGCCGCCGCCCAGACAGAGCAGGCCGCTGTCCCGGCCGTGGTCGACGGTCATGGATCCGGCCGGCGGACCGAGCCGTACGACGTCGCCGGGGTGGGCGCGGTGCACCAGGGCGTTGGAGACCCACCCGGCCGGAACGGCCTTCACATGGAAGGTGAGGAGCCCGTCGGAGCGGGGGGCCGACGCGAACGAATAGTGCCGCCAGATGCGCGGCCACCACGGGGTCTCGAGGCTCGCGTACTGCCCGGCGAGAAAGGGATAGGGCTGGTCGGGGCGGAGGGTGAGGACAGCGACGTCGGGCGTTCTGCGCTCATGGGAGACGACCTCGGCGTGCCACCAGGCCGGAGCGCGCAGTTCGTCCGCGGCCGCCGCGTCGATCATGACCTGGGAGATCGTCGTGTATGCCCGGACCCAGGCGGCTTCCGTCTCGGCGCCCCAGACGGTGTCGGCGTACTTGCTCAGCGCGCCGATGAGGCACTCACCGACGGCCGGATAGTGCTCGGCGCGGGTGCCGTACTTGCGGTGCCCGCGGCCGAGGTTCTGCAGGTAGTCGACGAGGACCGGGGTGTTGTCGATGTGCTCGGCGGCGGTCAGCAGGGCCTTGAGCAACCGGTCGCGCTGGGCGTCCATCGCCGGTGGGAAGAGGGGGCGCAGTTCGGGGTGGCGGACGAAGAGCAGGGCGTAGAAGTACGAGGTGACCTTGTCGGCCACCGGGGCCACCTCGACCATGGTCCGGCGGATGAGCACGGCGTCCGGCGAGGCCTCCCGGACGGGGGCGGGACGCTTGGCGGGAACCAGCGGATCGGTCAGCGGGGGCATCTGGACCGCCGGGGGAGGAAGCGGTTCGGCGAGCCCGGGCCGGGAAGGAACGGCCTCTGCGGGCCGCGGCGGGGGTGAGTCGGCCCAGGAGGTCGCCCGCTCCGGAGCGGGCGGGCTGAGCGGGCTCTGCGGCCCCGGCTCCGGCCCCCGCGCCGCATCGGTGTCCGGCCCCGGCGCCGAGTCGGCGTCCGGTCGGTGCGTCGGCCCTGTCTCCTTCCGTCGGCCCGCGTCCTCCCTCCGCTGCTCCGCGTGGGCGGGAGCGCCCTGGGGCGGGTCGCCGTCGCCGACGGTGGTGCCGCGGCCGCGGCCCACCGGCCGCAGCGCGGCCAGGCGGTGGCCGCCCGGCGCGCCCTGCTCGCCTGCGGCAGCCGGCTCCGGCTGTTTGCGCGGGGTGAACCATCCGTCCCCGCCGCCGGACGTGCCGTTGTCGGCCGACTTGGTGGTCGGAGCGTCCATGGTGTGCCTCGCCTCGAACATCTTTCGGTCGGTCTGCGCACTTCCTGGCTCGGAAGAGGCCTGCTTCCCCCGCAGACGGCTTGGTATTCCGTGCGGTCCGCGACCGGCAAGGCCGCGGTCCCCGTTTTCCGCTCCGCATGAACGCACAAGGCGAGAGTGCGACCTGGTCCGCAGCACTCTCACCGCAGCGTCCCATCCCGTGGAGACGCTCCGGCCGCACAACCGGAAATGCGGGTCTTCGATCTCTCCGTCCCGTTAGGCTGCATTGCCCTGCTCTCGGCCCGCCCGGAATGTGTGCGCCAGGTCCGGCGAACACCGCTCCCGAAGCGAACCGGAGTCGACCATACCGGCCGCGGTCGACCGCACAAGTCCCCCCTTGCCTCCCCGGGGCACGGCTCGGGGAGTGAACCGTCGATTCCCTCAACTACCGGGCGGGACACACCAATTCATAGGCTTCCCACAGATCCCTACCCGAGTAGGAATGGGTCGCGAGGCTCGCCAGATGATGGTCCGCATTCACCGCCACGGACACGGGTACGGCGCCGAACAGGTCCTTGTCGGAGAGCGAGTCGCCGTAGGCGACACAGTCGTCCCGCGTCACTCCGAACTCGGCGCACAAGCGATCGGCGATCACCACCTTCGCCGCGGCATTGAGCACCCCCGCCGGATCCACCGGCGCCGTGAAAGGAAGCGCGGGAAAACGGGATCCATAGGCTGCGTGGGCGCCCCAGCCCGTGAGTCTTTCCACGAAGAAGGAGGGCGAGAGCGACACGACGGCGCAGTACTCCCCTCTGCTGCTGATCTCCGCCCAGACCTCACGAATGCGGGCCAGCCACGGCGCTCCCTCGAACGCCGCCGTCACATGGTCCTCGGTGAGGCTCGTCCACAGGGCGTGCACCTGGGTCGCGTACTCGGGCGGCCCGATCCGACCTGCGGAGATCGCCTGTTCCAGCGCCACCGTCTCGGCCACCAGGCCGAGTTGGCGGGAGATCTCCAGGGGCGCGGACGTCCCGTGCAGCAAAGTGCCGTCGAGGTCGAAGAGATGAAGTCTCGCCATGGGCCGGGGCTAACCATGGGTGCTGTCAGCCGCGGAGATCCCGCCCTTCGCCGGGCACCGCGGTTTCACGTGAAACGGTCTCCTGCCGTCCTGTGCCGTTTCCGCGACATGGCCAAAAGCGCGTACGTCACCCGGGAATCCGGTGGACGCCAGGGGTGCCCGTCGGACAGCCTGACCCGCGTGCCGACTCCTTCCCTCGCCGCTCTGCCCGTTCGCCGCCTGACGCACCGCGACCTCACCGCCTGCGCCGACCTGTCCGAGGACCGGGGGTGGCCGCGCGAGGAGCACAAGTGGGGTCTCCTCCTCTCCGCCGGGCAGGGGTACGGCATCGACGACCCCACCGGGGGGCTGGTCACCGCCTGCGTCGTCACCGCGTACGGTCCGTCCGACCGTCCTGCCCTCGGGGCCGTCGGGATGGTGCTGGTCGCCGAGCGGCACGCCCGGCAGGGCGTCGGCCGCCGGCTGATGCGACACATCGTCTCCACGATGGGCTCCACCCCGCTGACCCTGCACGCGACCCCGAACGGCCGTCCGCTGTACGAGGAGCTCGGCTTCAACGTCACGGGGCGGGCGGAGATGGTGTGCGGGCACTTCAGCCCGGACGCACCGCCGTCGGACATCGTCACCCGCCCGGCCACGGCCGAGGATCTGCCCTCGATCCTCAGGCTCGACGAAGAGGTGTTCGGCGCCGATCGCACGCACATGATCACTCGGCTGCCCGCCTTCGCCGACCAGTTGCGGATCGCCGAGGACAACGGCCGGATCATCGGCTACGCCGCCGCCTGGCCCAACATGGCCACCCATGTCGTGGGTCCGCTGATCGCCCGGGACACCGAGACCGCGAAGGCCCTGCTGGCCTCCCTCGCCGCCCGCACCGACCGGCCGCTGCGGACCGACATCGACGTACGGCACGAGGAACTGCTGGCGTGGGTGAAGGAACGGGGCCTGGAGTCCGTGGCCTTCAACGCCGTCATGAACCTTGGCATCGCGGACCTCCCGGGCGACTGGAGCCGGCGGTTCGCGCCGCTGACGGTGGCGGCCGGCTGAGGCACCCGCACACGACGACGCCGGTTCCCCGGGGCTGTGGGAAACCGGCGTTCTGTCTGCGATCCGGCGCTCAGCGGGCCGCCGCGGTCAGCCCAGCGTCCGCACGGCGGCCGCGGCGAAGGCGTGGTCCTGCTCCGGGGCGGCGCCGCCGACTCCGATCGCGCCGATCAGCCGGCCGTCGCGGTGGACCGGTATGCCACCCGCGATGAACAGCAGCGGCCGGTCGAGCGCGGTGGGGAGGGTGTGGAAGGGCCCTCCCGGCTGCACGGCGTCGACGAGGCCGGCGGTGGGGGCGTCGAGCTGCAGCGCGGTGTACGCCTTGCGGGTGCTCGTCTCGCCCGACACGAGCACGGCCCGGTCGTCCCGCCGGAAGGCGAGCAGATGGCCGCCCGCGTCCAGGACGGTGACGCTGACCGTGGCCCCGGCCGCCTCGGCGGCCCGGCGGGCGGCCGTGACCAGGACCTCGGCGTCGTCGGTGGTGAGGGGCGCGACGGCGGTGGTGCTCATGTGGGGGTCTCTCCTTGCGGTGCTGCTGAGGCTGTGGGTGCGGTGAGGGGGTAGGGGCCCGACGGGGCGGCTCCGGCCCGTCGGGGCGGGCGAGGGTCAGTGGTGGACGGCCGTTCGCTGCGCGGCGGGCGCGGCGCCGGCGACGACCGTGCCGGAAGCGCCGTCACGGCGTTCCAGCGCGGACGAGACGAGGGCGAGGAGCAGGGCGGCCGCGGCGAGGACGGCGCCGACCCAGTTCGGGGCGGTGTAGCCGAGGCCGGCGGCGATGACGAGACCGCCGAGCCAGGCGGACAGCGCGTTGCCGAGGTTGAAGGCGCCGATGTTCACGGCCGAGGCGAGTGTCGGGGCGCCGTGGGCCTGGTCGAGGACCCGCTTCTGCAGCGGCGGGACGGTGGCGAAGCCCAGGGCACCGATCAGGGCGATCGTGAGGGCCGCGAGGACCTTGTTGTGGGCGGTGAGCGTGAAGAGGGCCAGAACGACCGCCAGAGCGCCCAGAGAGACGTACAGCATGGGCATCAGGGCGCGGTCGGCGAACCTGCCGCCGACGAGGTTGCCGCCGACCATGCCGAGCCCGAAGAGGACCAGCAGCCAGGTGACGGAGCCGTCGGCGAAGCCGGTCACGTGGGTCATCATCGGCGCGATGTAGGTGATGGCCGCGAAGACGCCGCCGAAGCCGAGCACGGTCATCGCCATGGCGAGCAGGACCTGGGCGTTCTTGAAGGCGGCCAGCTCGTGACGCAGGTGCACGCCCTCGGCCCGGGGCATCTCGGGGACCAGCCGGGCGATGCCGGCCAGGCCGACGACGCCGAGGACGGCGACGATGCCGAAGGTGACCCTCCAGCCGACGTTCTGCCCGACGAGGGTGCCCAGCGGGACTCCGACCACGTTGGCGACGGTCAGACCGGTGAACATCATGGCGATGGCGCCGGCCTTCTTGTCCGGGGCGACCAGATCGGCCGCGACGACCGAGCCGATGCCGAAGAAGGCGCCGTGGGCGAGCGAGGCGACGACGCGGCCGACGAGCATCACGGTGAAGACGGGCGCGACGGCGGAGAGCAGGTTGCCGACGATGAACAGGCCCATCAGGAGCATCAGCATCCGCTTGCGGGAGACCCGGGTGCCGAGGACGGTCATCAGCGGGGCGCCGAACATGACGCCGAGCGCGTAGCCGGTCACCAGGAAGCCGGCCGTGGGGATGGAGACCCCGAAGTCGCCGGCGACCTCGGGCAGCAGGCCCATGATCACGAACTCGGTGGTTCCGATGCCGAAGGCCCCGATCGCGAGGGCCAGAAGCGCGAGAGGCATGGAGGGTGGACCTTCCCAGAAGATTGCAGGTGCGCTTTACGTGCGCACACAATAGTTGCAGACGCGGCATACATGCAAGCGCCGACTATTGCACTGCTGCTCTATCCTGGTGTCAGCCGCTCCGGGACGGAGGAGAACGCCCATGACCGCGACGGACCCCGCGCTCACCGCCCTTGCTCAGGGCTGGTGCGCCCTCTCCCTGCTGCACGGGAGGATCGAGGCCCACATCGAGCGGGCGCTGCAGGCCGGGCACGACCTGAGCGTGCGCGAGTACTCCCTGCTCGACGTGCTGAGCCGGCAGCACGACGGCGAAGGGGGCCATCTGCAGATGAAGCAGGTCGCCGACGCGGTCGTCCTCAGCCAGAGCGCCACCACCCGGCTGGTCAGCCGGCTCGAGGACCGTGGCCTTCTGGAGCGCTATCTCTGCCCCACCGACCGCCGGGGCATCTACACCGACGTCACCGAGGCCGGCCTGGCGCTGCTCGCCGCGGCACGGCCGACCAATGACGCCGCTCTGCGCGAGGCCCTCGACGAAGCCGCGAGGAATCCCGAACTGGCACCCCTGGTACGGGTCGTGGAGTCACTGAAGGCACCCGCCGCCGCGTAGGGCGCGGCGGGGAAGGCGCTTAGGGTGCGGCCATGGGAGATCTTGAAATCCGGCCCGCGGTCGCCGAGGACATCCCCGCGATCGTGGACATGCTCGCGGACGACCCGCTGGGCGCCCAGCGTGAATCCCCGGACGACCTCACGCCCTACCGCGTGGCGCTGGAGCGGCTCAGCACCGATCCGAACCAGCGCCTGGTCGTCGCCGTGCGCGAGGGGCGCGTGGTCGGCACCCTCCAGCTGACGATCATCCCCGGTCTGTCCCGCCGGGGCGCCACCAGGTCGATCATCGAGGGTGTGCGGGTGCACGCCGACGAGCGCGGCAGCGGTCTGGGCACCCGGTTCATCGAGTGGGCGGTCGAGGAATCCCGGCGGGAGAACTGCCAGTTGGTGCAGCTCACCTCCGACACCACGCGCACCGACGCCCATCGCTTCTACGAACGGCTGGGGTTCGTGGCCTCGCACGTGGGCTTCAAGCTGCAGCTCTGAGAGCCCGGCTCGCTGCCGTGCGGGAGCCGGGTTCGACGACAGAGGTGCTGTGTTTCACGTGAAACGCAGCACCTCCTTCTCCGCCGGAGCGGTCAGCCGATCCCTCGCCAGCCCTCCGGGTGCACCCCACCGGGCACGTCGGCGCCCTCCTCGTACGGCTGACGCGTGAACACGAACGATCCGAGGTCCAGGTGGTCCAGGGTGCCGTCCGGCCGCCGTACGGCCCGTAGGACCTCCCCGGCGAAATAGCCCTCGATACCGGTCCAGCTGCCGTCCGCGTTCGGCCGGAACCGCGAGCGTCGGCCACCACCGGACAGCGGCCCCAGCGAGACGAGCCCGTCGGCCGTCACCCGCAGGACGGAGGGGCTGGTCCCCCAGTACCACTGGCCCGCCAACTCCAGCACGGAACGGTCTGCTTCCCGCAACGGCCGCCACGGCTCCGGGATCCGTGGCTCCGCCTCCGCGACGAGGCGTACGAGATCGGTGGCCACCTGCGCCACGAAGGGGCCCGAGGTGCAGTTGGCGAGCACCACCGCGGCGACGTCGTCCTCCACCCCGATGAAGAGAGACGCGAGGAAGCCCGGCACCGAGCCGGAATGCCCCACGAGCAGCCGCCCGTCACGGTGCAGAAGCTGCAGTCCGAGCCCGTACGTGGAGCCGTCCGCCAGTTCCGCAGCCTCGGCCGGCGCCGCCGGTGTCCGCATCTCCCGCAGGGTCTCCGCGCTCAGCACCCGGTCGTCGCCCCGCAGCAGGAAGGCGGCGAACCGCGCGAGGTCCGCGGTCGTGGACCAGAGCTGGCCCGCCGGGGCCATCGGCCCGTAGTCCTCGACGGGTTCCGGCTGCATCACATCCGCCCAGGGATGCACCGCCCAGCCGCCTGCTGACGGGGCCTGCGGTCGGACACCCGTGCGATCCAGCCCCAGAGGTTCGAGCACTTCTCGCCGGAGCACCTCCTCCCACTGGGCGCCGCGCAGCTTCTCGACCAGGGCGCCCAGGACGGCATAGCCCGGATTCGAGTAGTGGAACCGGCGGCCGGCCGGATGCGGGGCCGTCCGGTCGCCGAGGACGTCGGCGAGCTCGGGCCGCAGGGAACCCGGCGTCCGCTCCCATTAGGGGCCGGGCGTCTCGGCCGCCAGCCCTCCCGTATGGGCGAGCAGTTGGGCGATCGTGAGCTCCCCCGCCCCGGTGCCGGGCAGGTGTTTGTCCAGCGGGTCCTCGAGGTCGAGCGCTCCCTCGTCGCGCAGCCGCAGCACCAGAACGGCGGTGAAGGTCTTGGTGATCGAGCCGATCCGGTACTGCACGTTCTCGTCGGGTCCGTGCCCGTCGACCGAGGTCCGCGCCCCGTGCCACACGGCCCGCCCGTCCCGTACGACCGCGGCGACGAGTGAGGGGGCACGGCCCTCGGCCTGGGCCACGGCGATCCGGTGCAGCAGCGCCCGCCGGGTACCGGGCAGCAGCTCTTCCTGAGGTGTCGTCATGGGCTCAGTCCACCCGCTCACGCGGCCCGCGTCGAGTGCGTTGCGCCCAGGTCACCGTGAGATGCGGGCTTCGATGCCGTCGAGCAGGCAGTCGAGGCCGATCCGGAAGGTGTGGTCGGCGTCCAGGTGGGCGGCATCGCGCACCACCGTGGCCAGCGCGGGGAATCGGCCGGTGGCGAAGGTGCGCTCCAGATAGGGCCCGAGTGAGGCCTGCCAACGCTTCTCGTCCAGCCCGGTGGCCCGCTCGGCACGCCGCTCGGCGATCTCCCGACGCACCGCGCCGATCACGTACGCGTTGACCGCGGCGACCACCGGCATGACGGCGTCCACGTCGACCTCGCCCAGCGCGGCCACCACGGTCTCCCCACTGGCCAGCGCGTGCGGCCCGAGCTGGGGTCGGCCACCCAGCAGATCGGCGAGCCATTCGTGCTCGTGAGCGGCGTGCCGAGTGGATTCGGCAAGAGACCGGAGCACCTCCCGCCAGCCGTCTCCGACCGGCCGGATCCCGGCGTAAGCGGCGTCGACCATCAGGTCGAGCAATTCCTCCTTGCCGGCGATGTAGCCGTACAGCCGCATCGGACGGACGTCCAGCGCGGCGGCGACCTTGCGCAGCGACACCGCTTCCAGGCCGTCCGCGTCGGCCAGCTGGATCGCCGCTCGCACGATCCGGTCCCGGCTCAACGGGGCCGGCACGGGTCGATTCGGTGGCTCCGGTCTCTCCCACACCAACATTCCGCCAACAATACTGTGCATCGCGCCATACAGTGTATCGACCAGTACGGCGTATCGGAGGGAAGTGACCATGACCATCGCCATCGTCGGAGCCGGCCTCGGCGGCCTCGCTCTCGCCCGCGTTCTGCACGTGAACGGCATGGATTCCGTCGTGTACGAGCGTGACTCGTCACGCGGTGCACGTGGTCAGGGCGGCATGCTCGACATCCACTCCGGCCAGCGGGCGCTGCGCGAGGCCGGTCTGATCGACCGGTTCCACGCGATTGCCCGTGGTGAAGGCCAGGACATGCGTCTTCTCGAGCCGGACGGCACCCTGCTGCTCCAGGAGGACACACCCGACGACGCCCCGCTCGAGCGACCCGAGGTCGACCGCGCCGATCTGCGCGCCCTGCTGCTGGACTCCCTCCCGGAAGACGTGGTGCGCTGGGGCCACGCGTTCGAATCCGCCGAGGACGGCCTGCTGCACTTCGCCGACGGCAGCAGTGCGCCCCACGACCTGCTGGTCGGCGCGGACGGCGCGCAGTCCCGGGTCCGCACGCTGCTCACCGACGCCCGCCCGACGCACATCGGCCAGAACGTCGTCGAGCTCGGCATCCCCGACATCGACCGCACGCACCCCGACCTCGCGGCCATGGTCGGGCGCGGCAACTACTGGGTGCTCGGCAACGGAGTGTCCCTGGCGGCGCAGCGCAACGGCGACGGCCGCGTTCGCATCGGCCTCAGCTTCTACAACACCGCCGAGGACTGGTTCGCCACCAGCGGGATCCGGTTCGACGACCCGGCCGCAGCCCGGGCGCGGCTGATCGACCTGCTCCCCGGCTGGGACTCACGCTTCACCGCGCTGATCGCGGCCTGCGACGACATGATCGTGCCGCGGTCGATCACCACGCTCCCGGTCGGCCTGACCTGGCCGTCGACGCCGGGCGTCACGCTGCTCGGCGATGCCGCGCACCTGATGCCGCCGGTGGGAGAGGGGGCCAACATGGCGCTGCTCGACGGCGCCCTGCTCGGTCTCGCGCTGGCCGCGCACCCCGCCGACTTTCCCGCCGCCGTCAGAGAATACGAACGCGAGATGTTCGAACGCACCAGCGCTGCCGCCCGGATGTCGGCGGACATGCAGGAACTGCTGATGTCGCCGGACGCCGCCCAGAGATTGCTCGCGTTCTTCCAGCCCGGCTGAAAGCGACCGAAGGCGACCAGGACCGGTCACCAGGGGGTTTCCGGCCGGGATCAGGTCTGCGCCATGTCCACGAAGCGCGAGTAGTGGCCCTGGAAGGCGACGGTGATCGTGGCCGTGGGACCGTTACGGTGCTTGCCCACGATGATGTCCGCCTCGCCCGCGCGCGGTGACTCCTTCTCGTAGGCGTCCTCGCGGTGCAGCAGGATCACCATGTCGGCGTCCTGCTCGATGGAGCCGGACTCACGCAGGTCGGAGACCATCGGCTTCTTGTCCGTGCGCTGCTCGGGACCGCGGTTGAGCTGGGAGAGCGCGATCACCGGGACCTCCAGCTCCTTCGCCAGGAGCTTGAGGTTACGGGACATGTCCGAGACCTCCTGCTGCCGGCTCTCGGAGCGTTTGCCACCGGACTGCATCAGCTGCAGATAGTCGATGATGACGAGCCTGATGTCGTTGCGCTGCTTCAGCCGGCGGCACTTGGCGCGGATCTCCATCATCGACAGGTTCGGGGAGTCGTCGATGAAGAGCGGCGCGGACGAGACCTCGGGCATCCGGCGCGCCAGGCGCGTCCAGTCCTCGTCCGTCATGGTGCCGGAGCGCATGTGGTGCAGGGCGACGCGGGCCTCGGCGGACAGCAGCCGCATCGCGATCTCGTTGCGGCCCATTTCGAGGGAGAAGATGACGCTGGGCAGGTTGTGCTTGATCGACGCGGCCCGGGCGAAGTCCAGCGCGAGCGTGGACTTGCCCATGGCGGGACGGGCGGCGATGACGATCATCTGACCGGGGTGCAGCCCGTTGGTGAGCGAGTCGAGGTCCGTGAAGCCGGTGGGCACACCGGTCATCTCACCGCTGCGCGAGCCGATCGCCTCGATCTCGTCGAGGGCGCCCTCCATGATGTCGCCGAGCGGGAGGTAGTCCTCGCTGGTGCGCTGCTCGGTGACCGCGTAGATCTCGGCCTGCGCGCGGTTGACGATCTCGTCGACGTCGTCGTCCGCCGCGTATCCCATCTGCGTGATGCGGGTGCCGGCCTCGACCAGGCGGCGCAGCACCGCACGCTCGTGCACGATCTCGGCGTAGTACTCGGCGTTGGCCGCCGTCGGCACGGTCTGGACGAGGGTGTGCAGGTACGACGCCCCGCCGACCTTGTTGATCTCACCGCGCTTGGTGAGCTCCGCGGCGATGGTGATGGGGTCGGCGGGCTCGCCCTTGGCGTAGACGTCCAGGATCGCCTGGAAGATCGTCTCGTGGGCGGGCTTGTAGAAGTCGTGGCCCTTCAGGACCTCTACGACGTCGGCGATGGCGTCCTTGGACAGGAGCATGCCGCCGAGGACGGACTGCTCGGCGTCCAGGTCCTGCGGCGGTACGCGCTCGAAGGCGCTGCCGCCCTCCCACTCACCGCTGTCCCGGCCGCGCTCGTGCTGTTCGTCCCGGCCGCGGCCGCCGTCACCGCGCCGACGGGCGGAGGGCAGACGATCACTGGGTCCACTGTCGGCCCACGGGTCGTCCAAGGGCTCGGAAATGCTCACCGAGCCACCTCCTCCCGTCCGCCGAGCGGACCTCGCCGTGCCCTCAGTTCTACGGCACGACACTGACAATTGAGAGGCCCAACTCCGGTTCAGGCGCGACTGTTTTGTGAGGGTTTCACGGGCCGTCGGACGCAGCGGGCGCCGGACCACGGTAGGCCCGCGGGCACCGTCAGCCAATCTGGTTATCCACAGGGCATGTGGACGACGGCCCGGATGCTGTGGACAACTCCGCGAAACCTGTGCACGAGCCGGTGGACAGCCCTGTGAACAAGCCCTCGTCTTTTCTTACCGACCGTCGCTGACCTGCTGCTTTACGATCCACCGGCTGTGCAGAAGAAAAACTTTCCCGGTCAGCGCAAGATCGCTTCGAACGAGGGGCGGGACGACACGCAGCGCAACGAGAGGTAAGGGTCACAACTGCTTTGCATCTCTTACCTGTGGACGATTAGATTGGTGGCCATGACACAGGCTCCCGCGACCCCCCGGGCCACCCGCCGCCAGCACGATCGGGAGATCGTCGCGCTGGCCGTCCCCGCCTTCGGTGCTCTCGTCGCCGAGCCCCTCTTCGTCCTGGCCGACAGCGCGATCGTCGGCCATCTCGGCACCGCCCAGCTCGCCGGGCTCGGCATCGCCTCCGCTCTCCTGACAACGGCCGTCAGCGTCTTCGTCTTCCTCGCCTACGCCACGACCGCGGCCGTCGCCCGCCGCGTGGGGGCCGGTGACCTCCCCGCCGCCATCCGCCAGGGCATGGACGGCATCTGGCTGGCCCTGCTGCTCGGCGCCGTCGTCATCACCGCCGTCCTGCCCACGGCCCCGGCACTGGTGGAACTCTTCGGAGCCTCGGACACCGCCGCGCCGTACGCCACCACCTATCTGCGGATCTCGGTGATCGGCATCCCGGCCATGCTCGTCGTGCTCGCCGCGACCGGGGTACTGCGGGGCCTCCAGGACACGAAGACGCCTCTGTACGTCGCCGTCGCGGGCTTCGTCGCCAACGCCGCCCTGAACGCCGTGCTGGTGTACGGCGTCGGACTGGGCATAGCCGGCTCCGCCTGGGGAACGGTCGTCGCCCAGTGCGGCATGGCCGCCGTCTACCTCGCCGTGGTCATCCGGGGCGCCCGCCGCCACGGGGCTTCCCTGCGTCCCGACGCCGCCGGCATCAGGGCGTCCGCCCAGGCCGGGGTGCCCCTGCTGGTTCGTACGCTGTCCCTGCGGGCGATCCTGATGATCGCCACGGCCGTCGCAGCCCGCCTCGGAGACACCGACATCGCCGCGCACCAGATCGCGCTGTCCCTGTGGAGCCTGCTCGCCTTCGCCCTCGATGCCATCGCCATCGCCGGACAGGCCATCATCGGCCGGTACCTCGGCGCGGGTGACGCCCAGGGCGCCCGCGAAGCATGCCGCCGCATGGTGCAGTGGGGCATCGCCGTCGGACTGGTACTCGGCCTCCTGGTCATCGTCGCCCGGCCCGCCTTCCTGCCGTTGTTCACCAGCGACTCGGGCGTGACGGACGCCGCGCTGCCCGCCCTGCTCGTGGTGGCACTGTCCCAGCCGGTCTGCGGCATCGTCTTCGTCCTGGACGGCGTACTGATGGGAGCGGGAGACGGACCGTATCTGGCCTGGGCGATGGTGCTCACCCTCGCCGTCTTCACTCCCGTGGCGCTGCTGGTCCCGCTCCTCGGAGGCGGCCTCACCGCACTCTGGGGAGCGATGACGCTGATGATGACCGTGCGCATGCTGACGCTCTGGCTGCGGGCCCGCTCCGGCCGGTGGATCGTCACCGGCGCGACGCGCTGACCCCGTCACGTGCGGCCCGTGCTCCCTGTTTCACGTGAAACAGTGACCGTCGCCGCCCCGTTTCACGTGAAACACGGCGCGTTCCACCGCACGCGCCCTGACGACTCCCACGTCGAGGCAGGAAAGCCACGACATGCAAGAGGGGCCGCACCCCGCGGGGTGCGGCCCCTCTCACTGACTCGAGCGAGCCCAGCGATCACGCGGCGATCAGGCCGCGACGACCTCGATGCTGACCTTGGCGGCAACCTCGGGGTGCAGACGCACGGACGTCTCGTGGGCGCCCAGGGTCTTGATCGGCGTACCGAGCTCGATGCGGCGCTTGTCGACCTCGGGGCCACCGGCAGCCTTGATCGCGGAAGCGATGTCGGCCGGGGTGACGGAACCGAAGAGACGACCGGCGTCGCCGGAGCGAACGGCCAGGCGGACCTTGACACCCTCGAGCTGGGCCTTCACAGAGTTGGCCTGCTCGATGGTCTGGATCTCGTGGATCTTGCGAGCACGACGGATCTGCTCAACATCCTTCTCGCCACCCTTGGTCCAGCGGATAGCGAACTTCCGCGGGATCAGGTAGTTGCGAGCGTAGCCGTCCTTGACGTCGACGACGTCGCCGGCGGCGCCGAGGCCGGAGACCTCGTGGGTGAGGATGATCTTCATGTTTCGGTCACCCTTCCCTTAGCGCGCGGTGGACGTGTAGGGCAGCAGCGCCATCTCACGGCTGTTCTTGACGGCCGTGGCGACGTCACGCTGGTGCTGCGTGCAGTTGCCGGTCACGCGGCGGGCACGGATCTTGCCGCGGTCGGAAATGAACTTCCGCAGCATGTTCGTGTCCTTGTAGTCCACGTACGTGACCTTGTCCTTGCAGAAAGCGCAGACCTTCTTCTTCGGCTTGCGCACAGGCGGCTTCGCCATGGTGATTCTCCTGTGTGATCAAGAAGTGGGGATACGACCCGCCCTCGACCTGCTCGGACCCGGACGACCGGGCCCGAAGGTCTAGAAGGGGGGCTCGTCCGAGTAGCCGCCGCCGCTGCCGCTGCCGCCGGAGTTTCCACCCCAGCCGCCACCGCCGCCCTGGTTGCCACCGGCGGGAGCGCCGGTCGCCCAGGGGTCGTCGGCGGGAGCGCCGCCGCCCTGCTGACCGCCGCCGGGGCCGCCGCCCCAGCCGCCGCCGGCCTGGCCGCCACCGCCGCCGTAACCGCCCTGGCCACCGCGTCCGCCGCCACCGCTGGTCTTGGTGACCTTGGCCGTGGCGTTGCGCAGGCTGGGGCCGACTTCCTCGACGTCCAGCTCGAAGACCGTGCGCTTGACACCCTCACGGTCCTCGTAGGACCGCTGCTTCAGCCGGCCCTGCACGACGACGCGCATGCCTCGCTGGAGCGACTCCGCGACGTTCTCCGCCGCCTGGCGCCAGACCGAGCAGGTCAGGAACAGGCTTTCGCCGTCCTTCCACTCGTTCGTCTGACGGTCGAAGGTGCGGGGGGTGGACGCGACACGGAACTTCGCGACCGCCGCACCCGAGGGGGTGAAGCGCAGCTCGGGGTCGTCGACAAGATTGCCGACGACCGTGATGACGGTCTCGCCTGCCATGGGGGAACCTCTCGGCGGGTTTGCTGCTGCTGGCTGCTTGTGCTGCTACTCAGAGTCCCGAGATCGGCTGAGCGGGAGAGCTCAGTGGGTCTCGGGGCGGAGGACCTTGGTCCGGAGGACCGACTCGTTCAGGTTCATCTGGCGGTCGAGCTCCTTGACGACCGCAGGCTCGGCCTGCAGGTCGATGACCGAGTAGATGCCCTCGGGCTTCTTCTTGATCTCGTACGCGAGACGACGACGGCCCCAGGTGTCGACCTTCTCCACCTTTCCGTTGCCCTCACGGACGACGGAGAGGAAGTTCTCGATCAGCGGGGAGACAGCGCGCTCCTCGAGATCGGGGTCGAGGATGACCATCACCTCGTAGTGACGCATGTGGAACCCACCTCCTTTGGACTCAACGGCCACGGTCGTTCCGTGGCAGGAGGGTTGTGATGCGTAAGCAACGGTATCGGCCGCCACTGACAATCGGGGGTCGGCTGGCGACCACCCGCACTGACCTGGGCGGAGTTCCTGGCTGTGCCTGGGCAGACACCGGTGCAGAGGGTACAGACTACCCGCACACACGCTTCCGGTTGAAATCAGGCCGCGGGGACCGCCAATCTGTACACGTCGGGTGTGTATGGCGCTACGATGCGCCGCCTTCCGCAGGAGGTGCCCCATGGCACAGGCATTGCGACCCAACACCGGAGTCGGTTCCCTCTTCGCCACCGACGGCAGGGCCCATCCGGTCCAGGACGCCCTCATGGCGGTGACCCTGGTCCTCGGACTGGTGTCGTTCGTCACGGCGATGTTCGACAACCTGCATCTGATCAGCTCCTGGACCGGTCTGGTGGGGATCGGGACCGGCGCCTACGGACAGTGGATCTCCGAGACCACCCGTGAGCGCTTCTTCCTGATCCTGGGCCTCGGGGCCTCTGGCGTCGGCTTCTTCCTCGGCATGGCGCACGGCGGTCTGTTCGGCGGACTGTGGTGACCCCACCGTCCCCCGTCCGGCCCCACGCGCACCGCCGGCCGCCGAGGGACACGTAGGACATCTACGAACCCTGACGTAACGCCCCGGCCGCCAACTGGCCGGGGCGAAGGTGCCGTACGCCCAGTCAGGCCGCGCGCCGGGCGCAGTAGGCTTCGGCGCTAGAGCCGGAGCCCCTGTACCCATGGGGACACACCAGCCCGAGGAGCGCCCCGAATGAGCCTGACCCTGAGGACGATCAGTCGCGAGCAGCATCTGGCGTACATCCAGAGCCTGCCGTCGGCGAGCCACATGCAGGTTCCGGCCTGGGCTGACGTCAAGGCGGAGTGGCGTTCGGAGAACCTCGGCTGGTTCGACGAGCGCACCGGCGAACTGGTCGGCGTGGGTCTGGTCCTCTACCGCCAGCTGCCCAAGATCAAGCGCTACCTGGCCTATCTGCCCGAGGGCCCGGTCATCAACTGGTACGCGCCGAACCTGACGGAGTGGCTGGAGCCGATGCTCGCCCACCTCAAGCAGCAGGGCGCGTTCTCGGTGAAGATGGGCCCGCCGGTGATCATCCGGCGCTGGGAGGCCGCCTCCATCAAGGCGGGCATCCAGAACCCGGACGTGAAGCGGCTGCGCGACATCGAGGCCGACTTCATCGAGCCGCGCGCCTTCGAGGTGGCCGACAAGCTGCGCCGTATGGGCTGGCAGCAGGGTGAGGACGGCGGCGCCGGCTTCGGTGACGTCCAGCCGCGCTACGTCTACCAGGTGCCGCTGGCGAACCGTTCCCTTGAAGAGGTCCACAAGAACTTCAACCAGTTGTGGCGCCGCAACATCAAGAAGGCCGAGAAGGCCGGTGTCGAGGTCGTCCAGGGCGGCTACCACGACCTCGAGGAATGGCAGCGGCTGTACGAGATCACGGCCGTGCGCGATCACTTCCGGCCGCGCCCGCTGTCGTACTTCCAGCGCATGTGGACGGCCCTCAACACCGAGGACCCCAACCGCATGCGGCTGTACTTCGCCCGGCACAACGGCGTGAACCTGTCGGCGGCGACCATGCTGATCGTCGGCGGGCACGTCTGGTACTCCTACGGAGCCTCCGACAACATCGGCCGTGAGTTCCGCCCGTCGAACGCCATGCAGTGGCGGATGCTGCGCGACGCCTACGCGCTCGGCGCCACCGTGTACGACCTGCGCGGCATCTCGGACTCGCTGGACGAGACCGACCACCTCTTCGGCCTGATCCAGTTCAAGGTCGGCACGGGCGGTCAGGCCGCCGAGTACCTCGGCGAGTGGGACTTCCCGCTGAACAAGCTGCTCCACAAGGCTCTCGACATCTACATGTCGCGCCGCTGACGTCACACCTCCCCACTTCCCAGCCACGAGAAAGGTCCCAGGTCCGGCCATGGCGCTCACGCTCTACGTCGACACCGCGCGCTGGCGGGCGCACCACAAGCACGTGCAGGAGCAGTTCCCGGGGCTCGTCCCGGTCTGCAAGGGCAACGGCTACGGCTTCGGGCACGAGCGGCTGGCGGAGGAGGCCACCCGGCTGGGCTCGGACATCCTCGCCGTCGGCACGACGTACGAGGCCGCGCGCATCAAGGACTTCTTCGGCGGCGACCTGCTGGTGCTGACGCCGTACCGGCGCGGTGAGGAGCCCGTGCCGCTGCCCGACCGGGTGGTGCGTTCGGTGTCGTCGGTGGACGGCGTGTACGGGCTCGTGGGCGCCCGGGTGGTCATCGAGGTGATGTCGTCGATGAAGCGGCACGGCATCAGCGAGCAGGATCTGCCGCAGCTGCACGCCGCCATCGAGAACGTGCGGCTGGAGGGCTTCGCCATCCACCTGCCGCTGGACCGCACCGACGGCTCCGACGCCGTCGAGGAGGTCATCGGCTGGATGGACCGGCTGCGCGCGGCCCGGCTGCCGCTGCACACCATGTTCGTCAGCCACCTCAAGGCGGACGAGCTCGCCCGGCTGCAGCAGCAGTTCCCGCAGACCCGGTTCCGGGCCCGCATCGGCACACGGCTGTGGCTGGGGGACCACGAGGCCACCGAGTACCGCGGCGCCGTCCTGGACGTCACGCGCGTCGCCAAGGGCGACCGTTTCGGCTACCGGCAGCAGAAGGCGGCCTCGGACGGCTTCCTGGTGGTCGTGGCGGGCGGTACGTCGCACGGGGTGGGTCTGGAGGCCCCCAAGGCGCTGCACGGCGTCATGCCGCGCGCCAAGGGCGTCGCCCGCGCCGGCCTCGCCACGGTGAACCGGAACCTCTCGCCGTTCGTCTGGGGCGGCAAGCAGCGCTGGTTCGCCGAGCCGCCGCACATGCAGGTCTCCATCCTGTTCGTGCCCTCGGACGCGCCGGAGCCCTCCGTCGGCGACGAGCTGGTGGCCCATCTGCGGCACACCACGACCCAGTTCGACCGGCTCGTGGACCGCTGAGACGCGTGGACCACTGAGACCGTGGACCGCTGACCGAGGCGGCGGGCAAGCCGAGAGACGCAGCAGGCAACAGGAAAGGCCGCACCCGAGAATCGCCGGGTACGGCCTTTTCCACGTGCGCGTCCGGTCCGGCTCCGCTACGGCCGGAGGGCGCGTCGTTCGCTCACGGCGAACCGTCGACGGCGTCCGGCCTGCCCCATTCCAGCTGCGGTCCTTCCTGCCTGCCCCACTCCACCTGAGCGCCCTCGTAGGGAGAGGCGTGGCGGGGCGGATGGGCCGCGGCACCGAGGACGAAGACGTCCTCCGCCTCGTCGAGGACACCCCCCGAGGGGTCGTCCTCGCCGCCTTGGCGCACCACGTCCCGCTCCGGCATCAGGATGTCGCGCACGACCACGGCACACAGGTAGAGCGTGCCCAGCAGGTGCACCCCGATGACCCAGTGGTAGCCGTCGGTCGGCAGCCCCTTGTGGGCGTCTCCGCTGGTCGTGTAGGCGAGGTACATCCAGATGCCGAGGAAGTACGCGACCTCGCACGCCTGCCAGATCAGGAAGTCCCGCCACTTGGGCCGGGCCAGCACGGCCAGCGGCACCAGCCACAGGACGTACTGCGGCGAGTAGACCTTGTTGGTGACGATGAAGGCCGCCACCACCAGGAAGGCGAGCTGGGCGAACCGCGGGCGGCGCGGTGCGGTCAGCGTCAGCCAGGCGATACCGGCGAAGCACACCACCACCAGGAGCGTGGCGAGCGTGTTGACGCTGTCGGTGGTGAGGGGATCGCTGGAGTTCTGGGCCAGGATCAGCCAGAAGGATCCGAAGTCGACGCCCCGCTCCTGACTGAACCGGTAGAACTTCGACCAGCCCTCGAAGGCGAAGAGCATCACCGGCAGGTTCACCACCAGCCAGGCGACGGCCGCGCCTCCCAGAGCCTTGCCGTAGTCCCGCCACTTCCCCGCGCGCCAGCAGAGCAGGAGGAGCGGTCCGAGGAGGAAGACGGGGTAGAGCTTGGCGGCCGTGGCGAGCCCCAGCAGCACGCCGAAGGCGAGGGAGCGGCCCCGCGCCCACATCATCATCGCCGCGGCCGTCAGGGCGACGGCCAGCAGGTCCCAGTTGATGGTGGCGGTCAGCGCGAAGGCGGGCGCCAGAGCCACCAGCAGACCGTCCCAGGGACGCCGGGCGTGCGTCCGTGACACACAGACCGCGATGACGGCCGCGCAAACCATCAGCATCCCGGCGTTGACCATCCAGTACCACTGCTCCTGGTGCTGGATGCTGCCGCTGCCCGGCGTCAGCCAGGCGGCGACCTCCATGAACACTCCGGTCAGCACCGGGTATTCGAGGTAGTCCATGTCGCCGCTGAGCTTGTCGAAGTACGGCACGAGCCCGTCGGCGAAGCCACGCCCCTGGTAGAGGTGCGGGATGTCCGAATAGCAGGCGTGGGTGTACTGGGTGCTGGCACCGAAGAACCAGCCCCGGTTGTAGCAGGGCGCCTTCTGGACCAGGCCGAGGGCGAACATCCCGATCGCCACGAGCGCGACGACCCGCACGGGCGTCCACCAGGACGTCCCGAGCAGGGCCCGCGGTCCGAGGGGGCCGCCGATCAGCTCGCTGCCGGCCTCGGCCACCTTGTCGTCCCTGGTCGGCCGCACCGGCTCCGGCTCGTGCACGCGCGCTGGCGTCGATTCTGCACTGGGCATGGGCCACATCCTGCCGTACCGAGCTAGGAAAAAGCCGAGAGCCGCCCCACCTGGTGCGATGGGGCGGCTCTCGTTTCACGTGGAACATCTCCCTGTTTCACGTGAAACGCCCGTGGTGGGCGGAATGCGATTAACCGGAGCCTCCGAAGAGGCCTCCGTTCTGATTGCCTCGGGTGCTGTCGGTCTCGGTCGTCGTCGGTGTCGGTGAGGTGTCCCCGCCCGTGCCGCCGTTCGTGGTGCCGGCGTCCGTGCCGCCGTTGTTGTTGCACTGGAAGAAGTTGTTGCAGGTCTCCGTCGCCGTGGGCGAGGGCTGCGTCTCCGTCTCCGTGGCACTCGGCGTCGGGGACGGCTCCGTCTCCTCGGTCTCGGTGGCCGTCGGGGTCGGCGTGGGCGACGGTTCCGCGTTGACGACCTCACCGATGGGCTCGGGCTCCGGGAAGCCCTCCTTCGGCATGCCCTCCAGGGCCTCGGCCATGTAGTCGTGCCAGATCTGCGCCGGGAACGAGGCGCCGTGGATCTTCTCCTCGCCACCCGTGCCGAACATCTCCAGGAACGTCCGGTTCTTGTTCTTCTCGTTGTCGTCCAGCCGGAACATGCTGACCGCGGTCGACAGCTGAGGGGTGTACCCCACGAACCAGGCCGACTTGTTGCCGTCGGTCGTACCGGTCTTGCCGGCCACCTCACGGCCGGGCAGCTGGGCGTTGGTACCGGTGCCCTTCTCCACCACGGTCTTCAGGACGTCCGTGACGTTGTCGGCGACCTTCGAGGTGAAGGCCTGGTTCGTCTCGGTCTTGTGCGTGAAGATCTGGCCTTCCTCGCTCGTGACCTTCTCGACCGAGTACGGGTCCCGCTGCTTGCCGCTGGCGGCGAAGGTCGCGTAGGCGCCCGCCATGCGGATCGCGCTCGGGTCGGAGATGCCGATCGAGAACGACGGGAAGGTGGTACCGGTGAGGCTGCCCTCCCGCAGGCCGGCGCTGGTGGCGGCCTCCTTCACCTTGTCCAGGCCGACATCCATGCCGAGCTGCACGAAGGCGGAGTTCACCGACTCGCGCATCGCCTCACGCAGGTCGATCTTGTAGTCCGGCGGAGAGCCGTACGAGGCGTTGCCGTCATTGGTCTGCAGCCACTCCTCGCCCTTCTCGTTCTTCCAGACCGTCCTGTTGTAGTCCTGGATCTTGAGCTTGTTCTTGCCGCTGAACAGGCTCTCCGGGGAGACGATGGTGCGCTCGTCCTGCGCCTGGGAGGACCCCAGGTCGGGATCGCGCACGCCCCAGGTCATCGCGGCCGCCAGCACGAACGGCTTGAACGTCGAACCGACCTGGGCACCGGTTTCGTCGGCGTTGTCGGTGAAGTGCTTGGTCGCGTCCTCGCCGCCGTAGATGGCCCGGATGGCACCGGTGTCCGGTTCCACGGACGCCCCGCCGAACTGGACGTGCGTGTCCGTCTCCGGGCGCTCCTTCGGCTTGATCTTGGCCTTCTGGACCTTCTGCACGGCTTCCTCGAGCTGCTCGACCTTCTTCCTGTCGAAGGTCGTGTAGATCGAGTAACCGCCCTGCTGCAGCAGGTTCTGGGTGATCCCGGTCTCCTTGCTGTGGGTGACCAGGTAACCGTTGGCGAGGTCGACGAGGTAGCCGATCTGCCCCTTCAGGTCGGTGTTCGACCGGGGGTTCTTCACCACGGGGAGCTTCGTGTACTTGGCCCGGGTCTGGGCGTCGAGATGGCCGTACTCGACCATCTTGGTGAGGGTGTCCTGCATCTGGAGCAGGGCCCGCTTGCTGTTCTTGGCGGGCGTGGCGCCGGTCGGGTCGATGGAGGTCGCGCCCGCGGGGTCGTAGTACGTGGCGCCCTTCAGCATGGCGGCCAGGAACGCGCACTCACCCGGGTTGAGCTTGATCGCGTCCTTGTCGAAGTAGGCGCGGGCGGCGGCCTGGATCCCGTACGCGTTACGGCCGTAGTACGCGGAGTTCAGGTAGCCGGCCATGATCTTGTTCTTGTCGACCTCGGCGCCGACCTTTATCGACACGAAGATCTCCTTGAACTTACGGGAGATCGTCTGCGACTGGTCGTTGAGCATCGCGTTCTTGACGTACTGCTGGGTGATGGTCGAACCACCCTGAGTCTGTCCGCCCCGGGCCATGTTGAACAGGGCGCGGGCGATGCCCTTGGGGTCGATGCCGCTGTCCTCGTAGAACGTCTTGTTCTCCTGCGAGATCACCGCCCATCGCATCTCCTCCGGGATCTGCGACAGGTCGATGTTCTGCCGGTTCGTCTCCCCACCGGTGGCCACCATCTGGGTGCCGTCTTTCCAGTAGTAGACGTTGTTCTGGGCGGTCGCCGTCTTGGCGACGTCCGGCACGCCCACCATGGCGTAGCCGATGCCCGCCACCGCCACCAGACTGCCGACGAAGCCGACGAACAGGCCCGCGACGAGTTTCCAGGACGGCATCCAGCGCTGCCAGCCGTACCTGTCGGCGCGCGGATAGTCGATCAGGCGCTTCCTGCCGGGCGCGGAGCGCCCTCTGGGGTCGGCCGGGCCGCCTCGGCGGCCGCTCGCGGGCTCGGGACCTCTACGCCGACCACCCGAGCCTCTCTGGGCCGCGCGTCGGGCCTCGGCGCGGCCGCCGTACGACTGCTCCTCGCTTCCCGACCCGTGGCCCAACCCATAGTCGGCAGGAGATCCGGTGGCGCCTCGCGGTGCGCGGCGGCCCGGGGGCGGCCCGGACTGGCCGCGTCGGGCCGCGGCACGTCCGCCTCCCTGCGGCTGCGGCGGTTTGCGACGGTGCTCGCTCATCGAACGATTACTCCTAGGGCAGGCGCATCCGTGCGCGCCTGGAAAGGGCGGCTGGTTTCCTGTCCCCCCGAAGTACGGATGCGGTCGGTCGCGCATTCACCCGTACGGCACCGGGGACCTCGACGCCCCCCGGCGTCCCATGGGTTCCGGTGGTGTGCATGGCGCACAGACTACGCACCGTCAAAACCTGCCCAGCCCCGAGGTTCACCCCAAATCAGGCAAGTTGCCTGTAACTAATCGGTGATGTGATCCCGTTCACCGTCTTCCCTCTTGTCCCATCCGGAAGGCCGTTCTATCGTCATGATGTATCGAGTCGATACATCAGAGCGAGATAAGCGGACCAGGGACGAGAGGAGGCGACGGTGAGCCGACGCTCCGGCATCCTCGAGTTCGCCGTACTCGGCCTGCTCCGCGAATCCCCGATGCACGGCTACGAGCTGCGCAAACGGCTCAACACATCGCTGGGGGTGTTCCGTGCGTTCAGCTACGGGACGCTGTACCCCTGCCTGAAGACGCTGGTCGCCAACGGCTGGTTGATCGAGGAGCCGGGAACCACGTCCGAGGACGCCCTCGCCGCGCCCCTCGCGGGGCGGCGCGCAAAGATCGTCTACCGTTTGACGGCGGAAGGTAAGGAACACTTCGAGGACCTGCTCTCGCAGACGGGCCCCGACGCCTACGAGGACGAGCACTTCGCCGCCCGTTTCGCCTTCTTCGGGCAGACGTCGCGCGATGTGCGGATGCGCGTCCTGGAGGGCCGCCGCAGCCGGCTGGAGGAGCGGCTGGAGAAGATGCGCGCCTCGCTGGCGCGCACCCGGGAGCGCCTCGACGACTACACGCTTGAGCTCCAGCGCCATGGGATGGAGTCCGTGGAGCGCGAAGTGCGCTGGCTGAACGAGCTCATCGAGAGCGAGCGGGCCGGACGGGACCTGAAGGGTTCCGCTTCCGGGGGGACCGCTCAGCAGAACACCAATGGAGCGCCGGGCGTCCTGCCCCGTCCCGGGGACACCCCCGGGACGGATACGCCCGGCGACACCACCACGTGAGCGCCCATCCAGGGCCTCACTCGTACACACAGGGAGCAACCGGAATGGGTTCGGTTCGCGTAGCCATCGTCGGTGTGGGCAACTGCGCCGCATCGCTGGTGCAGGGCGTCGAGTACTACAAGGACGCCGACCCGGCGTCCAAGGTCCCGGGCCTGATGCACGTCCAGTTCGGCGAGTACCACGTCCGTGACGTCGAGTTCGTCGCCGCGTTCGACGTGGACGCCAAGAAGGTCGGGCTCGACCTGGCGGACGCCATCGGCGCGTCCGAGAACAACACCATCAAGATCTGCGACGTGCCCAACACCGGTGTCACCGTGCAGCGCGGCCACACCCTCGACGGTCTCGGCAAGTACTACCGCCAGACCATCGAGGAGTCCGCCGAGGAGCCGGTCGACGTCGTCCAGATCCTCAAGGACAAGCAGGTCGACGTCCTCGTCTGCTACCTGCCCGTCGGCTCCGAGGACGCGGCGAAGTTCTACGCCCAGGCGGCCATCGACGCCAAGGTCGCCTTCGTCAACGCCCTCCCGGTCTTCATCGCCGGCACCAAGGAGTGGGCGGACAAGTTCACCGAGGCGGGCGTCCCGATCGTCGGCGACGACATCAAGTCCCAGGTCGGCGCCACCATCACGCACCGCGTCATGGCGAAGCTGTTCGAGGACCGCGGTGTCATCCTGGACCGCACCATGCAGCTGAACGTCGGCGGCAACATGGACTTCAAGAACATGCTCGAGCGCGAGCGCCTGGAGTCCAAGAAGATCTCCAAGACGCAGGCCGTCACCTCGCAGATCCCCGACCGGGAGCTTGGCGAGAAGAACGTCCACATCGGCCCGTCCGACTACGTCGCCTGGCTCGACGACCGCAAGTGGGCGTACGTCCGCCTCGAGGGCCGCGCCTTCGGTGACGTTCCGCTGAACCTGGAGTACAAGCTCGAGGTCTGGGACTCCCCGAACTCCGCGGGTGTCATCATCGACGCCCTGCGTGCCGCGAAGATCGCCAAGGACCGCGGCATCGGCGGCCCGATCCTGTCGGCGTCGAGCTACTTCATGAAGTCCCCGCCGGTCCAGTACTTCGACGACGAGGCCCGCGAGAACGTGGAGAAGTTCATCCGCGGCGAGGTCGAGCGCTAACTCGTCCGAGCGCGCTGAAAATTCGCTCCTGCCAGGGCTGAGGAGGGTCCCCGGGTCGCACGACCCGGGGACCCTCCCGTATGTGAGGCTGGGCCCCATGGCCGTCGTCCGTGATCTGCGCGTCCTCCTGCGCCTCGGCAACTTCCGGCGCCTTCTCGCCGTGCGGCTGCTGTCCCAGTGCGCCGACGGCGTCTACCAGGTCGCGCTCGCCACGTACGTCGTCTTCTCCCCCGAGAAACAGACCTCGGCCGCGGCCATCGCCTCCGCGATGGCCGTCCTGCTCCTCCCGTACTCCCTGGTCGGCCCCTTCGCCGGAGTCCTGCTGGACCGCTGGCGCCGCCGCCAGGTCTTCCTCCACGGCAATGTGCTGCGCGCCCTGCTGGCGTCCGCGACGGCCGTCCTGATGGTCAGCCAGGTACCCGACTGGCTCTTCTACGTCTCGGCGCTGTGCGTCACCGCCGTCAACCGCTTCGTCCTCGCGGGCCTGTCGGCGGCCCTGCCGCGGGTGGTCGACGCCGAGCGTCTGGTGCTGGCCAACTCCCTCTCCCCGACCGCCGGAACGCTGGCCGCGGTCGCGGGCGGCGGCCTCGCCTTCGTCGTACGGCTGGCGATCGCGGACACCGACGCCGCGGTGGTCCTGCTCGGCAGCGCGCTGTACCTGTGCGCCGCGCTCATGTCCCTGACCATGGCCCCGGACCTGCTCGGGCCCGAACGGGACCGCGTCCCGGCCCGGTTGACGGCCGCCCTCAGCGGCACCGCCCGCGGGCTGGCCGCCGGCGTACGCCATCTGGCCGAGCCGGAGCGCAGACCGGCAGCCCGGGCGCTCGGCTCGATCGCGCTGATGCGGTTCTGCTACGGCGCCCTGACCGTCATGGTGCTGATGCTGTGCCGGTACGCCTGGTCGTCGGACACCGACGAGGGACTGGCCCTGCTGGGCCTGGCCGTGGGGATCTCCGGCGTCGGTTTCTTCGTCGCGGCCGTGGTGACCCCGTGGGCCGCGGTACGGCTGGGGCCGGGCCGCTGGATCGTCGTCTGCTCCGCGGCCGCCGCCGTCCTGGAGCCGGCCCTGATGCTCCCGTTCACCCGGGTGACCACGTTCGTCGCGGCCTTCGTCCTCGGACTGGTCACCCAGGGCGCCAAGATCGCGACCGACACCATCGTCCAGTTCGCCGTGGAGGACGGATTCCGCGGCCGGATCTTCTCCCTCTACGACGTCCTCTTCAACGTCGCCTTCGTCGGCGCCGCCGGTGTGGCCGCCCTGATGCTGCCCCCTGACGGCCGCTCAGCGGCACTGGTGGTCACGGTCGCCGTTATCTACGGAGCGATTGCGGGAACTATGGCCCGCTTTGAACGCCCGTAAGTGTCACATCAAAGACACAGAGTTCCCCTGGAGGCGGGGACTGTCAGTGGCGGCCGGTACTTTACGTGGGTCTTATTTCGCGCCACGCGCAGATGTTCTCGCGCACCCATGTTCTAGGGGGACCCCAGCATGACCACTCCGCCGCCTCCGCAGGGCCAGAACCCGTACGCCCAGCCCACCGTGCCCTCGGGGCAGCAGCCCGGTCAGCCGGGAGTCCCGCAGCAGCCCTACGCCCCGTTCCCGAACCAGGGCGCTCCGGTCACCCCGCCGCCCCCGCCGGCCCGGAACGGCGGCAAGAAGGTCCTGCGGATCGTCGGCGCCATCGTGGTCGGCATACTCGTGCTCGGCGTGAAGTTCGGTATCGGCTGGTGGGCCGACCGCACCGACGCGGAGACCACGTCGGTGGGCGCCTGCATGCACAACGACGGCAACAACACCGAGCCCGACCTCCAGGAGGTCGACTGCTCGTCAAGCGACGCGCAGTACAAGGTCGTCGAGAAGTTCGACGACACCAGCGACGACAGCAAGTGTGAGGCCGTCACCGCGGCGGAGATCTCCTACATCCAGTACGGCAGCGGCCACGACGTGGTGCTCTGCCTGAAAGAAGTCAAGTAGCAGCACGGCTGTCATGAGCGAGGGCCGGTGTTTCACGTGAAACACCGGCCCTCGCCATGTTCCGGGGTGATGTTTCACGTGAAACACAGCCCCCTTGCACGGCCTCAGTTCTGCTCGGCCCACCACTCCTTGAGGGCGGCGACCGCCGCGTCGTACTCCATCGGACCGTTCTCCAGGCGCAGTTCCAGCAGGTGCTTGTACGCCTTGCCGATGACCGGGCCGGGGCCGACGCCCAGGATCTCCATGATCTGGTTGCCGTCGAGATCGGGGCGGATCGAGTCGAGCTCCTCCTGCTCCTTGAGCTGGGCGATGCGCTCCTCCAGACCGTCGTACGCCCGCGAGAGGGCGGCGGCCTTGCGCTTGTTGCGGGTCGTGCAGTCCGAGCGGGTCAGCTTGTGGAGGCGCTCGAGAAGCGGTCCCGCGTCGCGCACGTAACGGCGGACGGCGGAGTCGGTCCACTCGCCCGTGCCATAGCCGTGGAAGCGCAGGTGGAGCTCGACGAGGCGGGAGACGTCCTTCACCAGGTCGTTGGGGTACTTCAGCGCCGTCATGCGCTTCTTGGTCATCTTCGCCCCGACCACCTCGTGGTGGTGGAACGAGACCCTGCCGTCCTTCTCGAACCGCCGGGTGCGCGGCTTGCCGATGTCATGGAGCAGCGCGGCGAGCCGCAGCGTCAGGTCGGGGCCGTTCTCCTCCAGCGCGATCGCCTGTTCCAGCACGATCAGCGTGTGGTCGTAGACGTCCTTGTGCCGGTGGTGCTCGTCGCTCTCCAGCCGCAGGGCGGGCAGCTCCGGCAGCACATGGCCGGCGAGGCCGGTGTCCACCAGGAGGGCCAGGCCCTTGCGAGGGTGCGCGGAGAGGATCAGCTTGTTCAGCTCGTCCCGTACCCGTTCCGCGGAGACGATCGTGAGGCGCTCGGACATCTCCTTCATCGCCGTGACGACCTCGGGGGCGACCTCGAAGTCGAGCTGGGCGGCGAACCGGGCGGCGCGCATCATGCGCAGCGGGTCGTCCGAGAAGGACTCCTCGGGCGTACCCGGGGTGCGCAGCACCCGGGCCGCGAGGTCGTCGAGGCCGCCGTGCGGGTCGATGAACTCCTTCTGCGGAAGCGCCACGGCCATCGCGTTCACGGTGAAGTCACGCCGGACGAGGTCCTGCTCGATGGAGTCGCCGTACGACACCTCGGGCTTGCGCGAGGTGCGGTCGTACGCCTCGGAGCGGTAGGTCGTCACCTCGATCTGGAAGCTTCGGACCGCGTCCCCGACACGGGCCTCCTTCTGGGCGCCGACCGTGCCGAAGGCGATGCCGACCTCCCAGACCGCGTCCGCCCACGGCCGCACGATCTTCAGGACGTCCTCGGGACGGGCGTCGGTCGTGAAGTCCAGGTCGTTGCCGAGCCGGCCGAGCAGCGCGTCCCGCACCGAGCCGCCGACCAGGGCGAGTGAGAACCCGGCCTCCTGGAAGCGGCGGGCGAGGTCGTCGGCGACAGGCGCGATCCGCAGCAGTTCACTCACCGCGCGGTGCTGCACCTGGCTCAGGGCACTGGGGGTGTCTTCGTTGGCGTTCGGCACAACAGAAAAGGGTACGTGGCCCGGCGGGCCCCGGGCTCCCGGATTACGACCGGCGGACACCTGCGTCGATAGCCGTCGAAGATCAGCGTTTGAGCTTTTTCACACCTACTTCTCCTTATACGCGAACATAGAGGACAGGAGGAAGGCCTCACCTGATCTTGCAGGGCCCTCCGCGGCACTTCACCTCAGCGCACCTCGTTACCATGCGTGGACGCACTTTCCGACGACCACTGACGACGACGAGAGACGGGCGAACGCGTGGCCGAGGCGGCAGACTTCCCGGGGATGAGTCCCTCACCTGCCCGCCGGTGGCTGCGGCGCACCGGAGCACTGCTCGCCGGGGCGCCTCTGCTGGCCGGTCTGCTCCAGCTGTCCGCATTCCCGGCGCACGCCGACACCCCGGCGGCCGCCAAGGAAGCCGCCGACACCGGCTCGGTCGCCGTCGCCGTCGACTCCCTCAGTCCCGCCGTCCCCACCGACGGCGACACCGTGACCGTCTCCGGCACGGTGACCAACAACGGCAAGCAGGCCGTCACCGACGCGCACGTCGGCCTGCGGGTGGGATCCGCGCTGACCACGCGCTCGGCGATCGACGACGCCGCGAAGGGCACAAGGGCCCTCACCGGCGCCTACGGCTCCGAAGTGGGCGGCAAGTACGTCGCCGAGTTCTCCGAACTCACCCCGGGCGTGGCCGAGCACTTCAGCATCTCCGTACCCGTGGACGAGCTGGACCTCGGCCGTGAGGGCGTCTACCCGCTCGGCGTCTCCCTCTCGGGTGAGGCCTCCGCGCAGCAGTGGGAGCAGGTGCTGGGCATCCAGCGGACCTTCCTGCCCTGGCAGCCCGACGGGGCGGACAAGGCGACGAAGACCACGGTGCTGTGGCCGCTGATCTCCACCGTCCACATGACGGCGGAGACGGGTTCGAACGCGCAGCAGACGCCCGTCTTCCGCAACGAGGACCTGGCCGAGGAGATCGCCCCCGGCGGCCGCCTCGACCAGCTGCTGAGTCTCGGCAAGGACCTCGACGTCACCTGGGTGATCGACCCGGACCTGCTGGCGTCCGTCGACGCCATGACCGGCAGCTACCGGGTCCGCACCGACGGCGACACCACCAGGGCCGGCACCCACCAGGCGGTCGCCAAGCAGTGGCTCGCCGAGCTGCAGCAGGCGGTGGCCGAGAAGGAGGTCGTCGCACTGCCCTTCGCCGACCCGGACCTGGCCTCCCTCGCCCACAACGGCACCGGTGTGGCCGGCTCGCTGAGCCAGCTGAAGGCGGCCACCGACGTCGCCGCGACCACGGTGGAGACGGTGCTCCACGTGACCCCGAGCACCGACTTCGCCTGGCCGGTGGACGGGGCCGTCGACCCGTCGATCGTGAAGGTCGCCACCTCCGCCGGCGCGGACAGGGTGATCGCCCGCAGCGACAGCCTGGCGGAGACCGGCGGCCTGACCTACACCCCCTCCGCGGCGCGGCCCATCGGCGGCGGCACCACGGCGGTGGTCGCGGACGCGCGCCTGTCCAAGACCTTCCAGGGGGACCTGACGAAGGCGTCCGCGTCCACGCTCGCGGTGCAGGAGTTCCTCGCCCAGAGCCTGACGCTGAACCTGCAGACGAACAAGCAGCGCAGCATCGTCGTGGCCCCGCAGCGCACGCCCACCGCGAGCCAGGCCCAGGCGATGGCGGCAGCGGTCACGGCCCTCCAGGGCAGCGGCTGGTCGCAGGCGGAGGACCTCACGGCGGCCGCCGCGGCCAAGCCCGACGGCGGTGCCACCACGAAGGTGCCGTCGCGGTCCGCCTACCCCTCCTCGCTGCGCAAGCAGGAGCTGCCGAAGTCGGCCTTCGAGCAGATCGCGGCCACGCAGGACAAGCTCGACAACTTCAAGGTGATCCTCGCCGACAAGTCCCGGGTGGTGACCCCCTTCGGGCGGGCCATGAACCGGGAGATGTCCGCTTCGTGGCGGGGCCGGTCCACGGCGGCCGGCACCTTCCGCGAGGGCGTGCTGTCCTACCTCGACACCCTCACCGACCAGGTCAAGCTGATCGACAAGTCGGAGACCAAGCTCTCCGGGCGCAGCGCCACGATCCCCGTGACCGTGCAGAACAACCTGGTACAGGGCGTCGACCATCTGATCCTCCGGCTCAGCTCGACCAACGACACCCGCCTGGAGATCGGCGGCCACGTCTACGCGGAGCAGCGCATCGAGGTCTCCGGCGGACACAGCACGACGGTGAAGTTCACCACGTCCGCCAACGTGAACGGCCAGACCACGGTGGTCGCCCAGCTGTACACCGAGGACGGCCAGGAGTACGGCGACCCGGTCGTCTTCGACGTGAAGGTCACCGAGATCACGGCCACCGTCATGCTGGTCATCGGCGGCGGTGTCCTGCTGCTCGTGCTGGCCGGCTTCCGCATGTACACCCAGCGCAAGCGGGCCGCGGCCCGCGAGGCGGAGGAAGCGGAGGAGGCCGGCGCCGAGGAGACCGACGAGGCCGACGGCGGCCCGGGTGAGCACCAGGGATCCGAGGACCGTACGGAGGAAGAGTCGGCTGCCCGCTCCGGGGCAGACGACCCGGAGCAGCCGAGTGACGGGAGCCCGGACACCGCAGCGGAAAGCACGGCCCCCTCGGGCACGGGTGAGAGAGTGGACCGTTGAGGATGTCGTGGCCGGTGGGCCCGGGACGATGAGGTGGGGTAGCCATGAACGCGCCGTACGAGGGTGACCGCGGCCAGGCCGCGGGCAGCTCGGGTCACCCCGAGGGCCCGCCGCCCGAGCACGGCCAGGTGCCGCCGCAGCACCCCGCGGACATGTACCTCCAGGACGCCTACGACCAGGACCCCTACCGGTCCCAGGACCTCAGCGCGCAGGACCCGGTCGCCGAGGCGCTCTACGACCGTGCCGCGCACCCCCCGCCGCCCCCGGGCACGTACCAGCCGCAGCAGCCGCTCTACGGCAGCCCCGCGCAGTCGCCGTACGCGCCCGACCCGCGCGTGTGGGCCCAGCCGCCGGCGCCCGAGCCCGAGGGCCCCAGCCAGTACCTGCCCTACGGCGACGACCCGCGCACCACCCAGTTCGTGGGCGTGGACGACCTGGTGTCGCACTCCGGCGAGCAGCACCAGCCCGACGCCTTCGCGCATCTCTTCAAGGACCAGCAGCAGGGCGGCGTGCGCCCGCAGGCCGACTCTCCGGCCGTGCCGGGGCCGGCCCACGCCCCGGGCGGGCCCGCCGCGGCGCAGAACCACGCTCCGGCGGCCCCGTCGCCGGCGGCCGACCGGACCATGAACCTCACCGCCACGCCGGCCGAGGCCCCCGAGCCCCCCGCGGCCCCCGCCGCGAAGAAGGGCGGTCGCGCGGCCGGACTGCTGAAGTCCAGCGCCGTGATGGCCGCGGGCACGATGGTCTCCCGCCTCACCGGCTTCGTCCGCTCCGCGCTGATCGTCTCCGCGCTCGGCGTCGGCCTTCTCGGCGACACCTTCCAGGTCGCCTACCAGCTGCCGACGATGATCTACATCCTGACCGTCGGAGGCGGCCTCAACTCCGTCTTCGTGCCGCAGCTCGTGCGCGCCATGAAGGAGGACGAGGACGGCGGCGAGTCCTACGCCAACCGGCTGCTGACCCTGGTCATGGTGGCGCTGGGCGTGCTCACGGTCGCCGCGATCGCCGCCGCCCCCCTCCTGATCCGGGCCCTGTCCGACCCGGTCGCCAGCGACCCGGCGGCCAACGAGGTCGGCATCACGTTCGTCCGCTACTTCCTGCCCTCGATCTTCTTCATGGGCGTCCACGTCGTGATGGGTCAGATCCTCAACGCGCGCGGCAAGTTCGGCGCGATGATGTGGACCCCGGTCCTGAACAACATCGTCATCATCGTGACGCTGGGCATGTTCATCTGGGTCTACGGCACCGCCGCCGACTCCGGCATGAAGGTCACGTCCATCCCGCCGGAGGGCCAGCGGCTGCTCGGCATCGGCGTCCTGCTCGGCCTGGTCGTGCAGGCCCTGGCGATGATCCCCTACCTGCGGGAGACCGGCTTCCGGCTGCGGCCGCGCTTCGACTGGCGGGGCCACGGCCTCGGCAAGGCCGTGACGCTCGCCAAGTGGACCTTCCTGTTCGTCCTCGCCAACCAGGCCGGCGCGATCGTCGTGTCCCAGCTGTCGACCGCCGCGGGCAAGGAGTCCCCCGTCGACGGCACCGGCTTCGCCGCCTACGCCAACGCCCAGCTGATCTGGGGCCTGCCGCAGGCCATCATCACCGTCTCGCTGATGGCCGCCCTGCTGCCGCGCATCTCCCGCTCGGCGGCCGAGGGCGACGGCGGCGCGGTCCGCGAGGACATCTCCCAGGGCCTGCGCACCACCGCCGTCGCGATCGTGCCGATCGCCTTCGGCTTCCTCGCCCTCGGCATCCCGATGTGCACCCTGATCTTCGGATCCTCCGGCACCAGCGAGGCCACCAACATGGGCTTCATGCTGATGGCCTTCGGCCTCGGCCTGATCCCCTACTCGGTGCAGTACGTCGTCCTGCGCGCCTTCTACGCCTACGAGGACACCCGCACCCCCTTCTACAACACGGTCATCGTGGCCGCGGTCAACGCGAGCGCCTCGGCGGTCTGTTACTTCGTCCTCCCGGCCCGCTGGGCGGTGGTGGGCATGGCGGCCGCCTACGGCCTGGCCTACGCGATCGGCGTCGGCGTCGCCTGGAACCGGCTGCGCAAGCGGCTCGGCGGCGACCTCGACGGCTCCCACGTCCTGCGCACCTACGCCCGGCTGTGCATCGCCTCCGTACCGGCGGCGCTGATCAGCGGCGCGGCCTGCTACGGCATCGCGCACAGCGTGGGCCAGGGCGTCCTGGGCTCCTTCGCCGCGCTGCTGGCCGGAGGCGCCCTGCTGCTCGGCATCTTCTTCGTCGCCGCCCGCCGCATGCGCATCGAGGAGCTCAACTCCCTCGTCGGCATGGTCCGCGGGCGCCTGGGCCGCTGAACGAGGGGGTACGCGCACAACCATCGTCAGCCGCCGCGTGTCGTGCATAGCGGCGGACTGTGGGCACAATTGGATCCGGCGTCGGACGGCGCGCACGAGGTCGGCGGCGCGCATGGGATGGGGAGGCAGGAACGACGGTGGCGGAACGGAGCACAGCTGCCGTCGACGTGGCAGACAACAGCGGCGACGAGCCGCTGACCGCACAGGCGGACCAGTCCACGGCCGACGGGGTGGCCAAGAACCGGGAGCGGGACACGGACAGCGACGAGGCACAGGGGAGTAGCGGGACCGAGCATCCCGGCAAGGCCTCGACGCCTGAACTGCACAGCGGCCACAAGCTCGCCAGACGCTATCGTCTCGAGGACTGCGTCACCCGTCTGGACGGTTTCAGCAGTTGGCGGGCCGTCGACGAGAAACTCCGCCGGGCCGTGGGCGTCCACGTGCTGCCCGCGGACCACGCACGCGCCCGTTCGGTGCTGGCCGCGGCCCGCTCCTCGGCGCTGCTCGGCGACCCCCGCTTCGTCCAGGTGCTGGACGCGGTCGAGGAGAACGACCTCGTCTACGTCGTCCACGAATGGCTGCCCGACGCCACCGAACTGACCACGCTGCTGGCGGCCGGGCCGCTGGAACCGCACGACGCGTACCAGATGGTCAGTCAGATCGCCTCGGCGATGGCCGCCGCGCACCGCGAGGGCCTGTCGCATCTGCGCCTCAACCCCAACGCGGTCCTGCGCACCTCCACCGGCCAGTGGCGCATCCGCGGCCTCGCGGTCAACGCCGCCCTGCGCGGCATCACCTCCGACACCCCGCAGCGCACCGACACGGAGGCCATCGGCGCGCTGCTGTACGCCGCGCTCACCCAGCGCTGGCCCTACGAGAACGACGCCTACGGCCTGTCCGGGCTGCCCAAGGACGTCGGGCTGATCGCCCCCGACCAGGTCCGCGCCGGCGTCCACCGGGGTCTGTCCGAGCTCACCATGCGCGCGCTCGCCAACGACGGGGCGACCGCGTCCCGGCACGAGGCCGCGTGCACGACGCCTGAGGAGCTGGTGAAGGCGATCGGCGAGATGCCCCGCATCCGCCCGCCGGAGCCCGCGTTCACCGCGCCGCCTGAGTACCAGCGAACGACGTACCAGCAGGGCACCTACGGCCGTCCCGCATCCCACCCGGGTGCCACCCAGCCGGTGCCCACCCCGCCGCCCCCGCTGCAGAGCCGCACCGGCCGCGCCCTGAAGTGGGCGGTCTCCGCCCTGCTCATCGCCGCGCTCGGCCTCGGCAGCTGGCAGCTCGCGGACGCCCTGATGGACCGAAGCAAGTCCGACGAGACGAACAAGACGCAGACGACGGACGGGGACGGCGACAAGAACAGTCCCACGAAGCCCGCGAGCCAGCCGATCACCATCACGGGTGCCCAGGACTTCGACCCCTTCGGAGACGGATCCGAGAAGCCCTCCGACATACAGAAGGCCTACGACAACAGCAGCGCAACGTACTGGCAGACGGACTTCTACAACGGCGCCAACTTCGGGAACCTGAAGCCGGGCCTCGGCATAATCCTCGATCTCGGCAAGGTCCAGCAGGTCGGTAAGGTGACCATCACGTTCCTGGGGAAGACGTCCGTCGAGTTGCGTGCCGCCTCAGGCAATTCGGGCTCGGCACCCACGTCCTTCACGTCCTACTCGAAGGTCGCAGCGGGCTCTGGTACGAGTGTGACTCTCACGCCGTCCCAGTCTGCCAAGACGCGCTACCTCCTGGTCTGGCTGACCGAGCTGCCATTGACCGAAGAGGGCACCTACCGTGGCCGCGTGGCGGACATCAAAGTAGCGAGCTGAGGCCGAGGGGAGGGGACCCGATGGCGGAAGGCGGCGGCTACGACGCGGTAGGCGATCAGGATCTCCTCGCCCGGCACGTGGAAGGCGATCCGGAGGCCTTCGGTGAGCTTGTGCGGCGTCACCGGGACCGGCTCTGGGCAGTCGCCCTGCGGACGCTCGGGGACCGGGAGGAGGCCGCTGACGCCGTCCAGGACGCCCTCGTGTCGGCCTACCGCGCCGCCCACACCTTCCGCGGCCAGTCCGCCGTCACGACCTGGCTGCACCGCATCACCGTGAACGCCTGCCTGGACCGCGCCCGGAAGGCGGCCTCCCGCAAGACATCGCCGGTCGACGACCCCGAGCGCCTGGAACAGCTGCTGGAGCCGCACGAGTCCGCCTCGGCCCCCGCCGAGCGCAACGACCTGCATCGCCAGCTCCTCGAAGCGCTCGGCACCCTCCCGCCCGATCAGCGGTCCGCCCTCGTCCTCGTCGACATGCAGGGCTACCCCGTCGCCGAGGCCGCCCGCATCCTCGACGTGCCGACCGGGACGGTGAAGAGCCGCTGCGCCCGGGGCAGAGCCAGACTCCTGCCGCTGCTCACCCATCTGCGGCCGGGAAGGACCGGCGACGAGCAGAAAAGCGGTGAGGGACGGAACCGGGCGCAGGGGACATCCGTCCCACCGGCAGCGGAGCCTCGGGACGAGGGGCCGGACCGCGCCGGGAGAGGCGATTCAGCTGCTGTGAAGGGCGGAGGTGGGCGAGCGTGACATCGATGACGGACACGACCGGGCACCCGGACGTCACGGAGATCTCCGACCTCACCGAAGGTCTGCTCACGGCTTCCCGCAGCGCCGATCTGCGCCGGCATCTCGACGGCTGCGCACTCTGCGCCGACGTCCACGCGTCGCTGGAGGAGATCCGCGGACTTCTGGGCACGGTTCCCGGTCCGCCGCGGATGCCGGACGACGTCGCCCAGCGCATCGATGCCGCCCTCGCCGCCGAAGCACTCCTCACCGCCACGGCACCGGAACCCAAGACCACCCCGGAGACCCCGCAGACGGCCTCCGCCGTCACGGCCGACGCCGAGGCACCCCACGTTTCACGTGAAACACCGGCGGGGGACCGGCCCTCGGGCCGCGCCCGTACCGCCTCCACCGGCCCGGGGCGCAAGGGCGGCAAGGACAGCACCGGCCCGCGTCGGGGCGGGCGCCGCAGGGGCGCGGTCCTGGGCGCCCTCCTGGGCGTCGCGGCCCTGGGGCTCGGTGGCGTCCTGGTGTCCTCGCTGACCGGAGACGAAGGCTCGGACGTCTCCTCGCCCGGGCAGTCCACCGCCGCGGACACCTTCGCCCAGGGCACGCTGGAGCGGAAGGTCGCGAACCTCCTCGACACGGCACAGGGATCCAAGGACCCGGACAGTCTGGCTGTCGAGAGTGCTCCCAGCAGCCCGCGGCCCAAAATCCTCCAGCAGCCCACCGTCCCTCCCTGTGTCCAGAAGGGCATCGGTCGCAGCGACGCGGCCCTCGCCACCGAGGAGGGCAGGTACCGGGGAACGGACGCCCTGCTCGTCGTGCTCCCCGATGTCTCCGACAGCACCAAGGTCGACGCGTACATCGTGGACAGGACCTGCGTCACGCACCCGTCGTCGGACCCCGCGAAGATCCTTCTGAAGAACTCCTACACCCGTCGCTGACGGCCCACCTGCGACTCCGTCCCCGGCGGCTCTCCCTACGGGGTGGTCCCTCCGTGTGCCCGGACACACCGGGAATGCGCGCCCCTTAGGATCCGTTGGGTGGGGTGAGAGTGCAGAGCAGCTCCCCCGGTCGAACGACGCAGACCAGAGACGAGGAACAAAGCCGTGAGCGACGTCCGTAACGTGATCATCATCGGCTCCGGGCCCGCCGGCTACACCGCCGCGCTCTACACCGCGCGCGCGTCGCTGAAGCCGCTGGTGTTCGAAGGTGCCGTCACCGCTGGTGGTGCGCTGATGAACACGACCGAGGTGGAGAACTTCCCCGGCTTCCAGGACGGCATCATGGGTCCCGAGCTCATGGACAACATGCGCGCGCAGGCCGAACGCTTCGGCGCCGAGCTCATCGCGGACGACATCGTCTCCGTCGACCTCACCGGGGACATCAAGACCGTCACGGACACGGCCGGCACGGTCCACCGCGCCAAGGCCGTCATCGTGGCCACCGGCTCCCAGCACCGCAAGCTCGGTCTGCCGAACGAGGACGCCCTCTCCGGCCGCGGCGTCTCCTGGTGTGCCACGTGTGACGGGTTCTTCTTCAAGGACCAGGACATCGCCGTGATCGGCGGCGGCGACACCGCGATGGAGGAGGCCACCTTCCTCTCCCGCTTCGCCAAGTCCGTCACGATCGTCCACCGTCGGGACACCCTGCGCGCCTCCAAGGCGATGCAGGAGCGCGCCTTCGCCGACCCGAAGATCAAGTTCATCTGGGACAGCGAGGTCGCCGAGATCCAGGGCGACCCGAAGCTGGCCGGCCTGAAGCTGCGCAACCTCAAGACCGGCGAACTCTCCGACCTGGCGGTCACCGGCCTGTTCATCGCGATCGGCCACGACCCGCGCACGGAGCTCTTCAAGGGCCAGCTCGACCTGGACGAGGAGGGCTACCTGAAGGTCGCCGCGCCCTCCACCCGGACGAACCTGACCGGTGTCTTCGCCGCCGGCGACGTGGTCGACCACACCTACCGCCAGGCGATCACCGCCGCCGGTACCGGCTGCTCCTCCGCTCTCGACGCCGAGCGCTACCTCGCCGCCCTCGCGGACGAGGAGCAGGCCGAGCCCGAGAAGACCGCTGTCTGATCCCCTCCTCCCGCCCCACCGCACAAGGAATTAAGGAGCCCCCTGTGGCCGGCACCCTGAAGAATGTGACCGACGCCGACTTCGATGAGGTCGTCCTCAAGAGCGACAAGCCCGTTCTGGTGGACTTCTGGGCCGAGTGGTGCGGCCCGTGCCGCCAGATCGCTCCCTCGCTCGAGGCCATCGCCGCCGAGCACGGCGACAAGATCGAGATCGTCAAGCTCAACATCGACGAGAACCCGAACACGGCCGCGAAGTACGGCGTCATGTCGATCCCGACGCTGAACGTCTACCAGGACGGCGAGGTCGCCAAGACCATCGTCGGTGCCAAGCCGAAGGCCGCGCTCGTCCGCGACCTGGAGACCTTCATCGCCGAGTGACGCGCTGTTTCACGTGAAACATGAGAAGGGGGCCGGCCCGAAAGGACCGGCCCCCTTCTCATGCCGGAACCCACCCTGGTCCCGCCACGCCTACAGCGGCCGCAGCACCGGCTCCTTCTGCACGGCCCCCAGCAGCCGGTCCAGTGCCATCTCCACGTCTTCCTTCCAGGAGAGCGTGGTCCGCAGCTCCAGCCGCAGCCGAGGGTGGGTGGGATGCGGACGCACCGTCTTGAAGCCCACCGCCAGCAGATGATCGGCAGGGAGCATGCAGCCCGGTTCCTTCCAGCGGGCGTCACCGAAGGCCTCGATCGCCTTGAAGCCCCGACGCAGCAGATCCTTGGCCACCGTCTGCACCATCACCCGGCCGAGTCCCTGCCCCTGATACCCCGGCATGATGAACGAGGTCATCAGCTGCACGGCGTCCGGTGCCACGGGGCTCGTGGGAAAAGCCGTCGAGCGGGGCACATAGGCGGGCGGAGCGTAGAGGACGAACCCGACGGGGACGTCGTCGACGTACACCACGCGCCCGCACGACCCCCAGTCCAGCAGGACGGCGGAGATCCAGGACTCCTTCTCCAGGGCTGCCCTGCCCGCCTTTACCGCGGCCTCGCCGCTGACGGGGTCCAGTTCCCAGAAGACGCACGAGCGGCAGCGCTTGGGAAGGTCCTGGAGGTTGTCCAGCGTGAGCGGTACGAGCCGACGCCCCATGAAGGCTGTTCCTCGCTTCCTTCGCCCGCGGCATCGCGAGCGGCTGTCAGAGCGCTGCGTTCCCTGAGCAGACTGCCGACGAAGCCGCCGACCACGCCCAGCCCCAGCCCCGCGCTCACCAGTCCGGTCCGGCTCATCGTTCGCATGGCCCCCGCCTCCCACTCCGAGGTGCTGCCTCGTGGATGCGCCATACCCCACCGCATCGTATCCACGACGAGATTCCCGTCGATACCGACTGAACGCAAAGAGCGAGCCGTGTTCCGGACACACCGGACACGGCTCGCTCAGCGGTCGCGCGCGACTGAGGCGCGGCTCAGTCCTCCGTCTGCTCCGACTCGTCGTCGGCCTTCTGCAGGGCGAATCCCTCACCGGGAGCCAGCGTGCCGAGGATCCGCTCCAGGTCCTCCACGGAGGCGAACTCGACGGTGATCTTGCCCTTCTTCTGCCCCAGGTCGACCTTCACCCGGGTCTCGAAGCGGTCCGAGAGCCGGGTGGCGAGCTCGGACAGCGCCGGGGAGACCAGGGCACCGGCCCGCGGCTTCCTGGCGCGCTGCGCCGTCTGCGGGCGCGAGCCCATGAGGGTCACGATCTCCTCGACACTCCGCACCGACAGCCCCTCGGCCACGATCCGGTGGGCCAGCCGCTCCTGCTCCTCCGAGTCCTCCACGGAGAGCAGCGCCCGGGCATGCCCGGCGGAGAGCACCCCTGCCGCCACCCGGTTCTGGACCGCCGGCGAGAGCTTCAGCAGTCGCAGGGTGTTGGAGACCTGTGGACGGGACCTGCCGATGCGGTCAGCGAGCTGGTCGTGCGTGCAGTTGAAGTCCTTGAGCAGCTGGTCGTAGGCCATCGCCTCTTCCAGCGGGTTCAGCTGGGCCCGGTGGAGGTTCTCCAGGAGGGCGTCCAGGAGAAGCTTCTCGTCGTCCGTGGCGCGGACAATGGCCGGAATCGCCTCCAGACCCGCCTCACGGCAGGCCCGCCAGCGACGCTCACCCATGATGAGCTCATAGCTCCCCGCGGCCACCTCACGCACCACGACCGGCTGGAGGAGGCCGACCTCCTTGATGGAGGTGACCAGTTCTTCCAGCGCGTACTCGTCGAAGACCTCGCGCGGCTGGCGCGGGTTCGGCGTGATCGCGTCGAGGGAGATCTCCGCGAAGTACGCCCCGATGGGCGGGGCGGGCGTCTCCGTGACGCCAAAGACCGACGGCTCCTCTGTTTCACGTGAAACAGCCGGCAGCGTGGCCACCTTCGCCGCGGCCACCCCGCGGTCGGAACTCGGGCTCGGGATGGCCGCCGAGGACGGGGTTCCGGCGCTTCCCACTGCGCTCTGTGCCGGCGTCTTCTCCGTCGGGGCAGCAGGGATCAGTGCGGCGAGACCACGGCCCAACCCCCTCCGTCGCTCATTCACTGGATCCCCTCCACCATGCTCGGATTGTTCTGGGCGCCGATATGGGCGTGGGTCGCGTCGTAGCTGACACCGACACCCCTCAGCGCGATCTCTCGTGCCGCCTCAAGATAGGAGAGGGCACCGCTCGATCCTGGATCGTAGGTCAGCACCGTCTGCCCATAGCTCGGCGCCTCGGAGATACGGACCGAGCGCGGAATGCTCGTCCGCAACACCTCGTCACCGAAGTGGGTGCGCACCTCCTCGGCGACCTGCGACGCCAGGCGCGTGCGGCCGTCGTACATGGTGAGCAGGATGGTCGACACATGCAGGGCGGGGTTGAGGTGCCCCCGCACCAGGTCGACGTTGCGCAACAGCTGGCCCAGCCCCTCCAGCGCGTAGTACTCGCACTGGATCGGGATGAGGACCTCTGCGCCGGCCACCAGCGCGTTGACCGTCAGCAGACCGAGCGAGGGCGGGCAGTCGATGAGGACGTAGTCCAGCGGCTGCTCATAGGCCTGGATGGCCCGCTGTAGCCGGCTCTCGCGGGCCACCAGGGACACCAGCTCGATCTCCGCACCGGCGAGATCGATCGTGGCGGGAGCGCAGAAGAGGCCTTCGACATCGGGGACCGGCTGGACGACCTCCGCGAGCGGGCGGCTCTCGACCAGTACGTCGTAGATGGACGGAACCTCGGCGTGATGGTCGATCCCCAGGGCAGTGGACGCATTGCCCTGCGGGTCGAGGTCGACCACCAGGACGCGGCCGCCGTGGAGGGCCAGGGACGCGGCAAGGTTGACGGTCGTCGTCGTCTTGCCGACCCCGCCCTTCTGGTTGGCCACCACGATGATCCGGGTCCGCTCAGGGCGTGGCAGACCCTCGCCGGCGCGGCCCAGTGCCTCCACCGCCAGTTGGGCAGCACGACCGATCGGGGTGTCGTCCATCGGGGGCGGTGTTTCACGTGAAACATCCTCCCCGAGGGACTCGGTACGGGGACCGGGGACCGGATCGGCCATCGGTCCCGCGATGTTGGCGTCGGACCGCAAGGATTCACTCTCCTCGACTTCAAGCTCGCAATGAACAGAGCCTGCCATGTCTTCGGGGTCGCGAACCAGTGAGGCCTGGGGTTCTGTGGAGAAATCCACCTCTGTGGACAACTCGCGTCCCGCATCGAGTGAACCGAGAGGCTTACGGTCGCGGGGTTCGGCCGCGGCGCGACCGCGGCTGATGATGCCATGCAGCAGGGAGCGACGTTTCACGTGAAACACGATGCACAGCGCCCGCGGCCGAACTGTCGCGACACTCCGTCATGCTCAGGTTTGGCAGCTTGTGTGGAGTACGCCTCACCACGTCAACGACGGCGACGCGTCCGCCCCGTCCGAGCCGCCTTCGCCCGCTTGGCCGCGAACCGCACACCGCCGGGGCTCTCCCCGACCTCGACCCGCACCACCGTGGAGAGCGGATCGACGACGCCCTCACCGACCTGGAGGATCGAGGTGGCGACCGCGCCGAGCTTGCTCAGGGCGGTGGCCGCACTCTTCAGTTCCTCCTCGGCGGTGTCGCCCTTGAGGGCGAGCATCTCGCCGTAGGGGCGCAGCAGCGGGATGCCCCAGGTGGCCAGGCGGTCCAAGGGGGCCACGGCTCGGGCGGTCACCACATGGACGGGCGGGAGCTTGCCCATGACCTCCTCGGCACGGCCACGGACCACGGTCACATGGTCCAGCCCGAGGAGCTCGACGACCTCGGTCAGGAAGTTCGTCCGCCGCAGCAGAGGCTCCAGCAGGGTGATCTTCAGGTCCTCACGCACGAGCGCCAGGGGGATGCCGGGCAGACCGGCGCCCGAGCCGACATCGCACACGGTCACCCCCTCGGGTACGACCTCGGAGAGCACCGCGCAGTTGAGGATGTGCCTCTCCCACAGGCGGGGCACCTCTCGCGGGCCGATGAGGCCGCGCTGCACGCCTGCCTCGGCGAGGAGCTCGGCGTACCGGACCGCATCCGCGAAGCGATCACCGAATACCTCGCGTGCCACCTCGGGCGCAGGGGGGAGCTCCGCTGCCTCCGTCACGGGGACCGTCCTTCCGTACCGCATCGGCGCGTCCAGCACCGACCACCAGAACTACCAGGCTGACAAAGACCGGCCCCGCCTGCGCAACAGACGGGGCCGGAGAGACGTATGTACCGAATCAGTCGGGGAGCACGACGACGAACCGCTGCGGCTCCTCGCCCTCGGACTCGCTGCGCAGGCCCGCGGCCTTGACCGCGTCGTGGACGACCTTGCGCTCGAAGGGCGTCATCGGCTTCAGCTTCACGGGCTCGCCGCTGTTCTTGGCGTCGGCCGCGGCCTTGGCGCCCAGTTCGGAGAGCTCGGCGCGCTTCTGGGCCCGGTAGCCCGCGATGTCCAGCATCAGCCGGCTGCGGTCCCCGGTCTCCCGGTGCACGGCCAGGCGCGTCAGCTCCTGCAGCGCCTCCAGTACCTCGCCGTCCCGGCCGACCAGCTTCTGCAGGTCACGGGTGCCCGTGTCGCTGATGATCGACACAGAGGCACGGTCGGCTTCGACGTCCATGTCGATGTCGCCGTCGAGATCAGCGATGTCCAGCAGACCCTCGAGGTAGTCCGCCGCGATCTCGCCCTCCTGCTCCAGGCGGGTCAGGGTGTCTGCACCCTCGGCGGCGGCGGAGGTGGTGCCTTCCGTCACGGGATGGGCTCCTTCTTACTTCTTGGACGGGGACTTGGGGCGCTGCGGGCCGCCCTTGCGCTGCCCGGACTGGGCCTTGCTGCGGCCACTGGCTCCAGGCTTGGCGGCGGCCTGCCGGTCGGCGCCGGAGGGCTTGGTGTCCTCGGGCTCGTCGGACTTGCTGAGCGACGTGGTCTCGCCGGCCGCCTTGGGGCCGCCGGTCTGGCGCTGGGACTTCGTCTGCCGCTTCGGCTGCTGACGCCTGGCGGCGGCCCCCGTGGTGGTGGGCGTGCCGTCCTCGGTCTGGGTGACGGTCTGGGCATCGCTCTTGACCACGCTGCCGTCGGCCTGGGCCGCGAGACCCGCCTTGGTCAGACCGTTGATGAACTTGCGCTCGGCCTCGTTGCGGTCCCGGCCCTTGGCGACGATGGCCTTGATGATGGTCCGCTCGCTGCGGCGGCGCGTCTTGCCGTGGTGCGTGACGTGCTTGTGCAGACGCTCCAGGTACGCGGCCTGAGCCTTGGAACCCGGGGTCGGGTTGTTGTGGATGACGTACATCTGCTGGCCCATGGTCCACACGTTGGTGGTCAGCCAGTAGACGAGGACACCGACCGGGAAGTTGATGCCGAAGACGGCGAACATGACCGGGAAGACGTACATCAGCATCTTCTGCTGCTGCATGAACGGCGTCTTCACCGTGGTGTCGACGTTCTTCGTCATCAGCTGGCGCTGGGTGAAGAACTGCGAGGCCGACATCAGGACGATCATGATGGCGGTGACGACCCGCACATCGGTGAGCGAGGCGCCGAGGGCCTCCACCTCCGAGGCGCTGTCGGTGAACTTCGCGGCCAGCGGAGCGCCGAAGATGTGCGCCTTCTGCGCGCTCTCCAGCAGGCTCTGGTTGATCACGCCGATGGTGTCACCGGACGCGATGCCGTTGAGCACGTGGTACAGGGCGAAGAAGAACGGGGACTGCGCCAGGATGGGAAGGCACGAGGAGAGCGGGTTGGTGCCCGTCTCCTTGTACAGCTTCATCATCTCTTCGGACTGGCGCTGCTTGTCGTTCTTGTAGCGCTCCTGGATCTTCTTCATCTCGGGCTGCAGCGTCTGCATGGCCCGGGTCGCCTTGATCTGCTTCACGAAGAGCGGGATCAGGCAGATGCGGATCAGGATCACCAGGGACACGATCGACAGGCCCCAGGCCCATCCGGTGTCGGGGCCGAAGATCTTGCCGTACACCGTGTGGAACTGGACGATGACCCAGGAAACGGGTGTCGTGATGAAGCTGAAGAGGCTGGCAATCGTGTCCACTAATCATGCTCCTTGGGCATGGGACGAGGTCTCTGCGGCCGGGCTCGGAGAAGAATTCTCCCCGATGGCCGTTGAGGCGGCGGAGGTCCCGCCCCTGCGTGCACGCCAGGCGTCGCGCAGCATTTCGTGCCACCGCGGGCGCTTCCGCGGCGGGACATGATCCACACCCCCCAGCGACCACGGGTTGCACCGCAGGATGCGCCAGGCGGTGAGTGCCGTTCCCTTGATCGCGCCGTGCCGGTCGATGGCCGTATAGCCGTAGTGGGAACACGAAGGGTAGTACTTGCACACAGGCCCGAGCAGCGGACTGATCGTCCACTGGTAGAGCTTGATCAGGGCCAGCAGCGGGTACTTCATCGCGCGCCCCCTCCCAGCAGCCGTTGAAGGGCGGCATCAAGGTCTTGGGCCAGCTGTGCGTGGTCGGCGTCACCCGCACCGGGCAGCGCCCGTACGACTACCAGGCTACCGGGGGGCAGCAGGACCACTCGCTCGCGCATCAGATGGCGAAGCCTGCGCTTCACCTTGTTGCGCACGACGGCTCCGCCCACGGCCTTGCTCACGACGAAACCCGCACGCGTCGGGGGAGCGCTCTCCCCAGGCGCGTGCGGGTCCGTTGCACCGCTTCGAAGGTGGACGACGAGCGTCGGGCGTCCGGCCCGGCGCCCTCGTCGTACCGCGGTCGCGAAGTCCTCGCGCCGCCTCAGCCGGTTCTCGGTGGGCAGCACGACGGCATGACCTGACCGGGATCAGGCGGACAGGCGGGCGCGACCCTTGCTACGGCGGGACGCGAGAATCGCGCGGCCGGCACGGGTACGCATACGCAGCCGGAAGCCGTGGGTCTTGGCGCGACGACGGTTGTTCGGCTGGAAGGTGCGCTTGCTCACTCGGGGGCTCCAGAAATCAAATCGGTGTGGCGGGTGCCGTCCTGGCTGTCACCGTGCGCCCACGAGTAGCTCTCGTTACGCCCGAGTGCACCGCTTCCCGATCACCTGACGCGATCTGTGCCCATCGGAGGCAGGCGGCAGCAGCCATCGACAACTCGACCTGGTTACGGTACGCGCGGCTACGCCATCCGGTCAAACCAGGGGCCAGTGGGAGACACTGTCCACAGGCTGGGGACAACAACTTGAACCGCACCGGTCGCCCTGACTACCGTGACTGGACTCCGATTCGTTCCTTTGTCCCCTGTTCTCGGCTCCCCGCCGATGCGAATCCCGACCCGTCCCGCAACCACACGTTCGTGGGACCCACGAGAGAGCGTGCCCTGTGGCTGACGTACCTGCCGATCTTGCCGCAGTGTGGCCACGAGTACTGGAGCAGCTCCTCGGTGAGGGCCGTGGCCAGGGTGTCGAGGTGAAGGACGAGCACTGGATCCGGCGCTGCCAGCCGCTCGCGCTGGTCGCCGACACCGCCCTGCTCGCGGTCCCCAACGAATTCGCGAAGGGCGTACTGGAGGGCCGGCTCGCCCCGGTCGTGAGCGAGACGCTGAGCCGCGAGTGCGGCCGCCCGATCCGTATCGCGATCACCGTGGACGACACCGCCGGCGAGCCCCCGGCCCCTCCGGCACCCCCCGTCCAGCAGCCTCCGCAGTCCCGCTACGAGGAGCCCGAGCTTCCGTCGGGTCCGTACGACGAGCCCAAGGGCCGCTACGACAGCACGTACGACAACGCGTACGACAGCCCGTACGAGGGCTACGGCCGGCACCGCGCCGAGCAGCGCCCGGGCCCCTCCGGCGACGGCTCGCGCGCGGACCAGCTGCCGACCGCGCGGCCCGCGTACCCGTCGGAGTACCAGCGTCCCGAGCCCGGCGCCTGGCCGCGGCCCCAGCAGGACGAGTACAGCTGGCAGCAGCAGCGGCTCGGTTTCCCGGAGCGCGATCCGTACGCCTCGCCCTCGCAGGACTCCTACGGCGCTCCGCCGCAGGACCCGTACGGCTCGCCGTCCCAGGACGCCTACTCCCAGGACTCCTACGGCCAGCCGAAGCAGGACTACCGCCCGCAGTCGATGGAGCGTCCGTCGTACGACTCCGCTCCCTACGAGCAGAAGCGGCCGGACTACGACCAGCGGGACGCGGTCCGGCGGGAGATGCCCGAGCCGCCGGCCGGTTCCGGCCCGCCGCAGCGGCCGGGCGCACCGGGTGTGCCCGGGTCGTCGGCCGCGCCGTCGCCGTCGGCCGGCGGACCCGGCGAGCCGACCGCCCGGCTGAACCCGAAGTACCTGTTCGACACCTTCGTCATCGGCGCGTCCAACCGCTTCGCGCACGCGGCCGCGGTGGCCGTCGCCGAGGCGCCCGCGAAGGCGTACAACCCGCTCTTCATCTACGGCGAGTCGGGGCTCGGCAAGACGCACCTGCTGCACGCGATCGGACACTACGCGCGGAGCCTCTACCCCGGCACGCGCGTGCGGTACGTGAGCTCGGAGGAGTTCACCAACGAGTTCATCAACTCCATCCGCGACGGCAAGGGCGACAGCTTCCGCAAGCGGTACCGGGAGATGGACATCCTGCTCGTCGACGACATCCAGTTCCTGGCGGACAAGGAGTCGACGCAGGAGGAGTTCTTCCACACCTTCAACACGCTCCACAACGCCAACAAGCAGATCGTGCTCTCCAGTGACCGGCCGCCCAAACAGCTGGTGACGCTGGAGGACCGGCTGCGGAACCGTTTCGAGTGGGGTCTGATCACCGACGTCCAGCCGCCCGAGCTGGAGACGCGGATCGCGATCCTGCGCAAGAAGGCGGTCCAGGAGCAGCTCAACGCCCCGCCGGAGGTGCTGGAGTTCATCGCCTCGCGGATCTCGCGCAACATCCGTGAGCTGGAGGGCGCGCTGATCCGGGTGACGGCGTTCGCGTCGCTCAACCGGCAGCCGGTGGACCTCGGACTGACGGAGATCGTCCTGAAGGACCTGATCCCCGGCGGCGAGGACTCGGCACCGGAGATCACCTCCACGGCCATCATGAGCGCGACCGCCGACTACTTCGGCCTCACGGTCGAAGACCTGTGCGGAACCTCGCGCGGGCGCGCGCTGGTGACGGCCCGGCAGATCGCCATGTACCTGTGCCGGGAGCTGACGGACCTCTCGCTGCCGAAGATCGGCGCGCTGTTCGGCGGCCGCGACCACACCACGGTGATGCACGCCGACCGCAAGATCCGCAATCTGATGGCGGAGCGGCGCTCCATCTACAACCAGGTGACCGAGCTGACCAACCGCATCAAGGCCGGCTGACGGCCGTACGACCCCGTCGAGGGCGTTCCGGGAACTGATCCCGGGACGCCCTTTCCCGTGGGGAGAGCCGTTCGTGGACGCCGGGCGGGGCCGTCGGGGTCCCGTGGGGGGCCGTCGAGCACCCCACGCGGAGCCGTCGGGCGCGCCGGGCGGGGGTCTCAGGGGCGGTGGGTCAGGAGGCCGGGCCGGTGCTCCCGGTCCGGCCCTGTTCGATTAGCCGCCGGGTTACGGCCTCTCTCCACAGATTCGGTGACTTTTTCCCGTCCACACCCTGGGGACCGGGAAGTTGTCCAGACTGTATCCACAGGCGACCCTGTGGGAGGCGCATCGATCCAGGTCACCTGGTTGTGGATTCGTGGACGAAGGATCTCCACAGGCTGTGGACAAAAAGTCGGTCCACAGGCTGTGCACGAAGTTGTCCACCGGCAACCCACAGGCCGGGGCCGGTTGTCCCCAGCGATCAGCGGTTTCTCCACATCTCTGTCCACTGTTCGGCAAGGCGACGCGCCTCCTCACCGCGTCGAGTGAAAGGCGTCACATGAAGTTGCCGGGCGGGCCTGTGGGAAAGACCGGCAAACCTGGGGACGACGCTGGGGAGAACTCGCCCCTCCCTGTGCACGGAGTGTGCAGAACTTTCTGTTCTCCACAGAAGGCCCCGGTTGTCCACCGCCTCCGCCCACAGGGCCCGTGGACAAAATCTCGCCTCTGAGCTGGGAAAACGTAGTTATCCACGGTTTCCACAGGCCCTACTACTACTGACAACTAGAGAGAGCCAGGAATCCGTTTCGAAGGGGGCCCTGTGCACAACTCGCTCTTCGGTGCCCGACCGCCCCTCGTCACGACTTGACCCCGAGAGGCACCTACTGTCAGTGCGGTGCGTCAGACTGGTCCCCGGTGGTCCTTCCCGTCACAGGGGCCGATCACACAGAGACCAGACGACGAAGCCAGGCAGGCCGAGAAGCGCCGGCAACAGCAGGAGGCGGCAAGAGTGAAGATCCGGGTGGAACGCGACGTACTCGCGGAGGCAGTGGCCTGGGCGGCGCGCAGCCTTCCGGCCCGTCCGCCGGCGCCTGTCCTCGCCGGCCTGCTGCTGAAGGCCGAGGACGGCGCCCTCAGTCTCTCCAGCTTCGACTACGAGGTCTCCGCGCGTGTGTCCGTGGAGGCCGAGGTCGAGGAGGAGGGCACGGTCCTCGTCTCCGGCCGTCTGCTGGCCGACATCTGCCGCGCCCTCCCCAACCGGCCGGTGGAGATTTCCACAGACGGTGTACGGGCGACCGTGGTCTGCGGCTCCTCCCGGTTCACCCTCCACACCCTGCCGGTGGAGGAGTACCCGTCCCTGCCCCAGATGCCGAACGCGACGGGTACGGTCCCCGGCGAGGTCTTCGCCTCCGCCGCCGCCCAGGTCGCCATCGCCGCGGGGCGTGACGACACGCTGCCCGTCCTCACCGGTGTGCGCATCGAGATCGAGGGCGACACGGTGACGCTGGCCTCCACCGACCGCTACCGCTTCGCGGTCCGCGAGTTCCTGTGGAAGCCGGAGAACCCGGACGCCTCCGCGGTCGCCCTGGTGCCCGCCAAGACCCTCCTGGACACCGCCAAGGCGCTCACCAGCGGCGACAGCGTCATCCTGGCGCTGTCCGGCTCGGGCGCGGGCGAGGGCCTGATCGGCTTCGAGGGCGCCGGGCGGCGGACGACCACCCGTCTCCTGGAAGGCGACCTGCCGAAGTACCGCACGCTGTTCCCGACCGAGTTCAACTCCGTCGCCGTGATCGAGACCGCCCCCTTCGTGGAGGCCGTCAAGCGTGTGGCCCTGGTCGCCGAGCGCAACACCCCGGTGCGGCTCAGCTTCGAGCAGGGCGTGCTCATCCTGGAGGCCGGCTCCAGCGACGACGCACAGGCTGTGGAAAGGGTCGACGCGCAGCTGGAGGGCGACGACATCTCGATCGCCTTCAACCCGACCTTCCTGCTGGACGGCCTGAGCGCCATCGACTCCCCGGTCGCCCAGCTGTCCTTCACCACGTCCACCAAGCCCGCCCTGCTCAGCGGCAAGCCGGCGCTGGACGCCGAGGCGGACGACGCCTACAAGTACCTGATCATGCCGGTGCGCCTGAGCGGCTGATCGCGGTCCCGTGGTGTCCCCGGTTGTCCACAGGCGGTGGAGAACCGGGCCGCCGCCCGGGGCGAGGCCGACGGCGAATCCGCAGGTGGGGCCGTACGTATGAGCGCGTATGCCCACAGGTGTGCGTGACCGTCCGGGTTTAGGCTCGGACATGGGTACGAAGGTGCCCTTCACGCCACACAGCGACCTAAGGAACAACTGATGGAGCTCGGTCTCGTCGGCCTCGGCAAGATGGGCGGCAACATGCGCGAGCGGATACGCCGCGCAGGCCACACCGTCGTCGGATACGACCGCAACCCGGACCTCGCCGACGTCCACAGCCTCGAAGAACTTGTGGGCAAGCTCGAGGGCCCGCGCGTGGTGTGGGTGATGGTCCCGGCCGGGGCCGCCACCCAGTCGACGATCGACGAGCTGGGCGAGCTGCTGGAGCCGGGCGACGTCGTCGTGGACGGCGGCAACTCGCGCTGGACGGACGACGAGAAGCACGCCGAGGAGCTGGCCGCCAAGGGCATCGGCTTCGTCGACTGCGGCGTCTCCGGCGGCGTCTGGGGCCTGGAGAACGGCTACGCGCTGATGTACGGCGGCGACGCGGAGAACGTCGCCAAGGTGCAGCCGGTCTTCGACGCGCTCAAGCCCGAGGGCGACTTCGGCGCGGTGCACGCCGGCAAGGTCGGCGCCGGCCACTTCGCCAAGATGGTCCACAACGGCATCGAGTACGCCATGATGCAGGCCTACGCCGAGGGCTGGGAGCTGCTGGAGAAGGTCGACTCGGTCACGGACGTGCGCGAGGTCTTCCGCTCCTGGCAGGAGGGCACGGTCATCCGGTCCTGGCTGCTCGACCTGGCGGTCAACGCCCTCGACGAGGACGAGCACCTCGACAAGCTGAAGGGCTTCGCGCAGGACTCCGGCGAGGGCCGGTGGACGGTCGAGGCCGCCATCGACAACGCGGTGCCGCTGCCCGCGATCACGGCCTCGCTGTTCGCGCGGTTCTCCTCCCGGCAGGAGGACTCGCCGCAGATGAAGATGATCGCGGCGCTGCGCAACCAGTTCGGCGGCCACGCGGTCGAGAAGAAGTAGTCCACAGGGTCGCCCCGCGATCCACAAGAGGGGTCGCCCCGCGATCCACGAGCCTCGGGGAGGTCGGCGAACGACCATGCACGTCACGCATCTGTCGCTGGCCGACTTCCGCTCGTACGCCCGGGTCGAAGTTCCGCTCGACCCGGGCGTCACCGCCTTCGTCGGCCCCAACGGGCAGGGCAAGACGAACCTCGTCGAAGCCGTCGGCTATCTCGCCACCCTCGGCAGCCACCGGGTCGCCTCCGACGCGCCCCTGGTCCGCATGGGCGCCGAGCGCGCGATCGTCCGGGCCCAGGTGCGGCAGGGCGAGCGGCAGCAGCTGGTCGAGCTGGAACTCAACCCCGGCAAGGCCAACCGCGCCCGCATCAACCGGTCCTCGCAGGCCAGACCCCGGGACGTGCTGGGCATCGTACGGACCGTGCTGTTCGCGCCCGAGGACCTCGCGCTCGTCAAGGGGGATCCAGGGGAGCGGCGGCGGTTCCTGGACGAGCTGATCACCGCGCGCTCCCCGCGCATGGCCGGGGTGCGGTCCGACTACGAGCGGGTGCTCAAGCAGCGCAACACCCTGCTGAAGTCGGCGGCCCTCGCGCGGCGGCACGGCGGGCGGTCCATGGACCTGTCCACGCTCGACGTCTGGGACCAGCACCTCGCGCACGCCGGTGCCGAGCTGCTCGCGCAGCGGCTGGACCTGGTCGCCGCGGTGCAGCCGCTCGCCGACAAGGCGTACGAACAGCTGGCGCCGGGCGGCGGACCGGTCGCGCTGGAGTACAAACCGTCCGCGCCCGGCGAGGCCCACACGCGCGAGGATCTCTACGCGCAGCTGATGGCCGCGCTCGCGGACGCCCGCAAGCAGGAGATCGAGCGGGGCGTCACGCTCGTCGGCCCGCACCGGGACGACGTGGTGCTCAAGCTCGGTCAGCTGCCCGCCAAGGGGTACGCCTCGCACGGGGAGTCCTGGTCCTACGCGCTGGCGCTGCGGCTGGCCTCCTACGACCTGCTGCGGGCCGAGGGCAACGAGCCGGTGCTGGTGCTCGACGACGTGTTCGCCGAGCTGGACGCGCGCCGGCGGGAGCGGCTGGCCGAGCTCGTCGCGCCCGGCGAGCAGGTGCTGGTCACGGCGGCGGTCGACGACGACGTACCGCATGTGCTCAGCGGAGCGCGGTACACCGTGGCGAACGGGACGGTGGAACGCGTATGAGCGAGCAGGAGCCGAGGAAGACGCCCGAGCCCTCCGGCGTCGACCTCGCGCGCGTGGCGCTCAGGGCGGCGCGCGAGCAGGCACGCGCGCGCGGTGACGCGGCGCGGCAGAAGAAGCAGGCGCGGCGCGGCGGCGGCCTGCGCTCCGGCGCGCGGGCGGACGGGCGCGACCCCATGGCGCTCGGTGCCGCGATCAACCGGCTGCTGACCGAGCGCGGCTGGGAGGCACCGGCCGCGGTGGGCGGAGTGATGGGCCGCTGGCCGCAGATCGTCGGCGAGGACGTCGCCAAGCACTGTGTGCCGGAGCGGTACGACGAGGACGAGCGGGTGCTGGTGGTGCGCTGCGACTCCACGGCGTGGGCGACGAACCTGCGGCTGCTCGCCCCGACCCTGGTCGCCCGGCTCAACGAGGACCTCGGGCACGGCCGGGTCCAGCAGATCAGGGTGCAGGGTCCGGGCGGCCCGGCCCGCCGCTACGGCCCGCTGCGGGCCCCGGGGAGCACCGGTCCCGGCGACACGTACGGGTGATCTGTGTCACGTAGTGGGACGGCCGGGGCGGTGTCGGGTACCGCGCCGGCCGTCTTCTCGTATGCCCGCGGCCGATCCGGGGGCCGCCCGCGGACGGCCCGCGAGGGGCTGTGAACAGCCCGCACGAGGTTGCGAATTCCGACGTGACTCCCCGGTAGCCAAGGGTTGACACCCGGAAGCGCTGAGTGCCGCTGTGAGCCTCTTGGAGCCCCCTTCCGTATATCGGGACCCGTCGGAGACCGGTTGAGGGCGGCACATCCGGACTCAGGTACCGGCAAACCCCCATCACTGTCAGTGCTACCGGTAGACTGGAAGACAATCCCGCCCCGAACGTGGGGACCGCCCGGGACAAGCTGAGCAACGCTGATCAAGGCTTACCAACGCAACATGCCGCAGCCGCTCCGGCAACCCGCCGACGAGCATGGCTAGTGCTGTGCCAGAAAGGGCGCTTCGTGGCCGATTCCGGCAACCCCAACGAGAACATCCCGTCCACCGACGCCGGCGCGAACGGCGAGGTCACCGCCTCGTACGACGCCAGCGCCATCACCGTCCTCGAGGGCCTGGACGCGGTCCGCAAGCGCCCCGGTATGTACATCGGATCCACGGGCGAGCGTGGTCTGCACCACCTCGTGTACGAGGTCGTCGACAACTCGGTCGACGAGGCGCTGGCCGGCCACGCGGACACGATCGACGTGACGATCCTGGCCGACGGCGGCGTCCGCGTCGTCGACAACGGCCGTGGCATCCCGGTCGGCATCGTCCCCTCCGAGGGCAAGCCGGCCGTCGAGGTCGTGCTGACCGTGCTGCACGCGGGCGGCAAGTTCGGCGGCGGCGGCTACGCGGTCTCCGGCGGTCTGCACGGCGTGGGCGTGTCCGTCGTGAACGCGCTGTCGTCGAAGGTCGCCGTCGAGGTCAGGACCGACGGCCACCGGTGGACGCAGGACTACAAGATGGGCGTCCCCACCGCCCCGCTCGCCAAGCACGAGGCCATCGAGGCGACCGGCACCTCGGTCACCTTCTGGGCCGACGCGGACATCTTCGAGACGACCGAGTACTCCTTCGAGACGCTCTCCCGGCGTTTCCAGGAGATGGCGTTCCTCAACAAGGGTCTGACGATCAAGCTCACGGACGAGCGCGAGTCGGCGAAGGCCACCACCGGGGCGGACGAGGCGGGTGCCGACGTCAAGGACGAGGTCAAGACCGTCACGTACCACTACGAGGGCGGCATCGTCGACTTCGTGAAGTACCTCAACTCCCGCAAGGGCGACGTGGTGCACCCGACGGTGATCGACCTCGAGGCCGAGGACAAGGAGCGCAGCCTCTCCCTCGAAGTCGCGATGCAGTGGAACAGCGGTTACAGCGAGGGCGTGTACTCCTTCGCCAACATCATCCACACGCACGAGGGCGGTACGCACGAGGAGGGCTTCCGCGCGGCTCTGACCAACCTGGTCAACAAGTACGCGCGCGACAAGAAGCTGCTGCGCGAGAAGGACGACAACCTCACGGGCGACGACATCCGCGAGGGTCTGACCGCGATCATCTCGGTCAAGCTGAGCGAGCCGCAGTTCGAGGGCCAGACCAAGACCAAGCTGGGCAACACGGAGGCGAAGACCTTCGTCCAGAAGGCGGTCTACGAGCACCTCAACGACTGGCTGGACCGCAACCCGGTCGAGGCAGCGGACATCGTCCGCAAGGGCATCCAGGCGGCCACCGCGCGCGTGGCGGCCCGCAAGGCCCGGGACCTGACGCGCCGTAAGGGCCTGCTCGAGTCGGCGTCCCTGCCCGGCAAGCTCTCCGACTGCCAGTCGAACGACCCCACCAAGTGCGAGATCTTCATCGTCGAGGGTGACTCCGCCGGCGGCTCGGCCAAGTCCGGCCGCAACCCGCAGTACCAGGCGATCCTCCCGATCCGCGGCAAGATCCTCAACGTGGAGAAGGCGCGGATCGACAAGATCCTGCAGAACCAGGAGATCCAGGCGCTGATCTCGGCCTTCGGCACCGGGGTGCACGAGGACTTCGACATCGAGAAGCTCCGGTATCACAAGATCATCCTGATGGCGGACGCCGACGTCGACGGCCAGCACATCAGCACCCTGCTGCTGACCTTCCTGTTCCGCTTCATGCGGCCGCTGGTCGAGGCCGGGCACGTGTACCTCTCCCGCCCCCCGCTCTACAAGATCAAGTGGGGTCGGGACGACGTCGAGTACGCGTACTCCGACCGCGAGCGTGACGCGCTGATCGAGCTGGGCCGGCAGCGCGGCAAGCGGGTGCGCGAGGACTCGATCCAGCGCTTCAAGGGTCTCGGTGAGATGAACGCCGAGGAACTGCGCGTCACGACGATGGACCAGGAGCACCGCGTCCTCGGCCAGGTCACCCTCGACGACGCCGCCCAGGCCGACGACCTGTTCTCGGTCCTCATGGGCGAGGACGTCGAGGCGCGCCGTGCCTTCATCCAGCGCAACGCCAAGGACGTCCGCTTCCTCGACATCTGAGTCGGTCTCAGCTGACCGGACAGGGAAGGATCACCACCAGCAATGACCGACGAGAACACTCCCGTCACCCCTGAAGAGGGCGGCGACATCGCCATGCGCATCGAGCCCGTCGGGCTCGAGACGGAGATGCAGCGCTCGTACCTCGACTACGCGATGTCCGTCATCGTCTCGCGTGCGCTGCCGGACGTCCGGGACGGCCTCAAGCCCGTCCACCGCCGGGTGCTGTACGCGATGTACGACGGCGGCTACCGCCCCGAGCGCGGCTTCTACAAGTGCGCCCGCGTGGTCGGCGACGTCATGGGCAACTACCACCCGCACGGCGACAGTTCCATCTACGACGCGCTCGTGCGCCTCGCGCAGCCCTGGTCGATGCGCATGCCGCTGGTCGACTCCAACGGCAACTTCGGCTCCCCGGGCAACGACCCGGCGGCGGCCATGCGGTACACCGAGTGCAAGATGGCGCCGCTGTCGATGGAGATGGTCCGCGACATCGACGAGGAGACCGTCGACTTCACGGACAACTACGACGGCCGCTCCCAGGAGCCGACCGTCCTGCCCGCTCGTTTCCCGAACCTGCTGATCAACGGCTCGGCCGGGATCGCGGTCGGCATGGCGACCAACATCCCGTCGCACAACCTGCGCGAGGTCGCGGCCGGCGCCCAGTGGTACCTGGAGAACCCGGAGGCCTCGCACGAGGAGCTCCTGGACGCCCTCATCGAGCGCATCAAGGGCCCCGACTTCCCGACCGGCGCGCTCGTCGTGGGCCGCAAGGGCATCGAGGAGGCGTACCGCACGGGCCGCGGCTCGATCACCATGCGCGCGGTCGTCGAGGTCGAGGAGATCCAGAACCGCCAGTGCCTGGTGGTGACCGAGCTGCCGTACCAGGTGAACCCCGACAACCTCGCGCAGAAGATCGCCGACCTGGTCAAGGACGGCAAGATCGGCGGCATCGCGGACGTCCGCGACGAGACCAGCTCCCGCACCGGGCAGCGGCTCGTGATCGTGCTGAAGAGGGACGCGGTCGCCAAGGTCGTCCTGAACAACCTCTACAAGCACACGGACCTGCAGACGAACTTCGGCGCCAACATGCTGGCGCTGGTCGACGGCGTCCCGCGCACCCTCTCGCTGGACGCGTTCATCCGCCACTGGGTGACGCACCAGATCGAGGTCATCGTCCGCCGTACGCGTTTCCGGCTGCGCAAGGCCGAGGAGCGGGCGCACATCCTGCGCGGTCTGCTGAAGGCCCTGGACGCCATCGACGAGGTCATCGCGCTCATCCGGGGCAGCGAGACCGTCGAGGTCGCGCGCACGGGCCTGATGGAGCTCCTGGAGATCGACGAGATCCAGGCCAACGCGATCCTCGAGATGCAGCTGCGCCGGCTCGCCGCCCTGGAGCGCCGGAAGATCGTCCAGGAGCACGACGAGCTCCAGGCGAAGATCAACGAGTACAACGAGATCCTCGCCTCGCCGGTCCGCCAGCGCGGCATCGTCAGCGCGGAACTCGCGGCGATCGTCGAGAAGTACGGCGACGACCGCAAGACCATGCTGGTGCCCTACGACGGTGACATGTCCATCGAGGACCTGATCGCCGAGGAGGACATCGTCGTCACCGTCACGCGCGGCGGCTACGTCAAGCGCACCAAGACGGACGACTACCGCGCCCAGAAGCGCGGCGGCAAGGGCGTGCGCGGCGCGAAGCTGAAGGAAGACGACATCGTCGACCACTTCTTCGTCTCCACCACGCACCACTGGCTGCTGTTCTTCACCAACAAGGGCCGGGTGTACCGGGCCAAGGCGTACGAGCTGCCCGACGCCGGGCGTGACGCGCGTGGACAGCACGTCGCCAACCTGCTCGCCTTCCAGCCGGACGAGGCGATCGCCGAGATCCTCGCCATCCGCGACTACGAGGCGGCGCCCTACCTGGTGCTCGCCACCAAGGGCGGCTTGGTCAAGAAGACGCCGCTGAAGGATTACGATTCGCCCCGCTCCGGCGGTGTGATCGCCATCAACCTCCGTGAGACGGAGGACGGTTCCGACGACGAACTGATCGGCGCCGAACTCGTGTCGGCCGATGACGATCTGCTGCTGATCAGCAAGAAGGCCCAGTCGATCCGTTTCACCGCCACGGACGAAACACTGCGTCCCATGGGCCGTGCGACCTCGGGTGTCAAGGGCATGAGCTTCCGTGAGGGAGACCAGCTCCTCTCGATGAATGTTGTTCGACCCGGTACGTTCGTGTTCACTGCCACAGACGGCGGGTACGCGAAGCGGACCGCTGTCGACGAGTACCGCGTCCAGGGCCGCGGCGGCCTCGGTATCAAGGCCGCCAAGATCGTGGAGGACCGCGGTTCGCTCGTCGGCGCGCTGGTGGTCGAGGAGACCGACGAGATCCTCGCCATCACGCTGTCGGGCGGTGTGATTCGTACGCGAGTCAATGAGGTCAGGGAGACGGGCCGTGACACCATGGGCGTCCAACTGATCAACCTGGGCAAGCGCGATGCCGTCGTGGGTATCGCACGTAACGCCGAGGCGGGGCGCGAGGCGGAGGAGGTCGACGGCGACGAGGCCGTGGACGAGACCGCCGAGGGCGCCGCGACCACCGGCACGGACGAGGGTGAGGCGCCCTCGGCCGAGTAGCACGAGGAGTGAGTCATCGTGAGCGGAGCCACGGGCGCCGGTACGTCTTCCGGTACGGAGAAGGGCGGCGGCCGTGGCTCCGCCGCGCCGGAGGGGAACGCGCGCAAGACCGGCGCGCGGGGCGCGGAAGGGCCGGTGGCGGACACCCACACGACCCAGCTGAAGGCGATCAAGCCGACCGCGGCCGACTCTCCCTCCTCCTCGCCCGACACGCAAGGATCCAGAGGATCCCAGGGGGGAACCGTGACGGACACCCGAGGCGGCCAGCCGGCCCAGCAGCCGGCCTCTCCGCTGCCCGGTGAGCGGCAGCCGCAGCAGCCCACAGGGCCGTACCACCCGCCGCAGGCCTACCCGTCGCAGACGGCGGCGACCGGCGCCGTACGGCGCCCGCGCACCGGTGCCCGCACCGTCCCGCGGGTGCGCAAGGCGCGGCTGCGGGTGGCGAAGGCCGACCCGTGGTCGGTGATGAAGGTCAGCTTCCTGCTGTCGATCGCGCTCGGCATCTGCACGATCGTCGCGGCGGCGGTGCTGTGGATGGTCATGGACGCGATGGGCGTCTTCTCGACGGTCGGCGGCACGATCTCCGAGGCCACGGGCTCCAACGAGTCCAACGGCTTCGACCTGCAGTCCTTCCTCTCCCTCCCCCACGTCCTGATGTTCACGTCGATCATCGCGGTCATCGACGTCGTCCTCGCGACGGCCCTGGCGACGCTCGGCGCGTTCATCTACAACCTCTCCGCGGGCTTCGTGGGCGGCATCGAGCTGACCCTCGCCGAGGACGAGTGAGGCGCTTCGAACCTCCCGTGGGCGGTCCTACGACTATCGATTTTGGGACTGCCCACGTCGTGCGCTAATCTTCAGGAGTCAGCGCGCGGGACACACACCGCAGAGCGCGGCGGGGCTATAGCTCAGTTGGTTAGAGCGCATCCCTGATAAGGATGAGGCCACAGGTTCAAATCCTGTTAGCCCCACATGCGAAAAGACCCCCGGACCATCGGTCCGGGGGTCTTTTGACACCCATGGTTGACACCAACGGCGGTGAACGGCCTCGCTCACCCGATCAGCGGGTCCTCCAGCAGCTCCGCGAGCAGCGTCACAGCCTCCCGCTCACTGTCCCCCGCCAGGGCATGGCCGTCCTGCTGGGCCCAGTCGGCACCGGCGATCTTCTGCTCCAGTTCCTGGAGCTCCCGCCGCTCCTCGAGGACGCGGGCGCAGAAAGGCAGAGCCGAGCAGACGCGGCCCCTGGCGTCCAGGTCGTTCGTACAGTGGCGCGCTCCACCTGGACGCCAGGAACCACGCCCGCTCCACGGTGTGTGGGTCGACGGCGTACGGGATGGGAGCTGGAGAGAGTGGTGGGTTGAGGTGCGAGCTCTGAGGCGCCTCACAGGCTGACGACGACCAGGGCGGTGTCGTCTGTGACGCCTTGGGCGGGGATGAGGCCGTTGATCACGGCGTCGGCGAGTGCTTCGGGGGTGGTGAGTTCCTTGTGGCGGATCAGGGCGTCGGTGAGTTGGCTGAGTCCGGTGTCGATGTCCTGGTGGCGGCGTTCGATGAGGCCGTCGGTGTAGAGCAGGACGGTGTCTCCGTCCGTGAAGGCGGTGGTGGCTTCCGGCCTGGGGCTGGACTCGAAGACGGCATCCAGCGGCGGATCGGTCGCCTGGTCCAGCAACTCCACAGTGCCGTCGCCGCGAAGAAGGACCGGAGGGGGGTGGCCGGCGCTGGAGTAAGTGATGAGGCGGCGGCTGAAGTCGATGAAGGCGGTCACCGCAGTGGTGGACTCGGCGCCGGTGACGCAGTGCGCGTACCGGTCGAGGACATCGAGGGCCTGCGCAGGGCCGGTGGCGACCAGGGAGGTGGCGGACAGGGCGCTGCGGAGCTGGCCCATGATGCCTGCGGCCTCGAGGCCGTGGCCGACGACATCGCCGACGGCCACGGCGATCTTGTCACCGTCGTGGAGTTGGACCAGGTCGTACCAGTCGCCGCAGACGTTGAGGGAGCCGACCGCGGGCCGGTAGCGCACGGCGAAGCGGTGAGGGCCGATCGGCGGCGGAACCGGGAGCATGGCGCGCTGCAGGGCGAGGGCGACCTCACGCTCGCGGGCGTGGGCGCGACGCAGTCGCTCGTTGACTTCGTGCAGCTGCCGCATCCGGCTGAAGAGCTCGGCCTCGAGCCGGCGTGAGCCGTCCGGCCGGCTGGTGGCGCGCAGGAGTTCGGTGACTTCCTCGACGCGGTGGATCACCAGTGTGATGTGGCCGTCGGGCGCGAAGACGGGCGCGTTGACCGAGCTCCAGTAGCGTTCCTCCCAATGGCCGGGGCGCTGCGCGGATTCCACGTCGTAGCGCTGCAGGTCCATGTCGATCTCGCGGTTGGCCAGGACCGAGCGCAGGGATGCCTCCAGGTGGCGGGCGCCGGAGGCTGCCGGGTCTCGCGGGCTGCTGGGGAAGGCGTCGAAGAGGTAGCGGCCGACCACCTGGTCGCGGCTGCGTCCGGCCTGGCGCAGCCACGCGAGGTTGGCGTCGGCGAAAACCAGATCGGGAGTCAGCAGAGCCACCGCGCCCGGCAGCGCTTGGAACACTGCCGCGTAGTCGATAGTCATGGATGCAGGATATGGAGAAATGGTGCGATCCACGCTTACCGGCATCCTTGATGAGTGGCCGGCAGCCGACGAGTGATCTCCGCTGGGCCGTCTCTGGGCCGTCCGAGGCCGCTCAGCGGCGGTCACCGGCTGAAGCTGACACCAACGCATGACACCAACAGCCGCGAACGGCGGCGGTCAGCCAGGGATGCTCGCGGACTCCGAATCGAGGAACGCAGCGGGTGGACCGGCCCCAGAGACGCTGCATGATCGACCTGATAAGGGTGAGGCCACAGGTTCAAATCCTGTTAGCCCCACCAGCCAGAAGACCCCCGGACCATCGGTCCGGGGGTCTTTTGACACCCCGGGTCTTCGAGCAGCTCTGCGAGCATCGTCACGGCCTCCCGCTATGCGGGTGTGGCGGGCGAGCCGGACGGTGATGCGGCGGACGCCGGCGCGCTTCACGAGGCGGTCGAGGGTCCGGGAGAAAGCCCGTGGGGTCGACGGGTGCGGCCGACCTTGGGCCGGGTCATCGTCGACCTCTGCGGCTGACAGTTACGGGCTTGAACCGCTGTGGCGATCGTTCAAGGGGTGGCTGATCAGTCGCGCTTGGGCCAGATCGGGCCCTGGTCGGTCCAGATGACGCCCTTGTTGCGGCACAGGCAGAAGGGGTGGCCGAACGGGTCGGTGTAGACCTGCCAGCCGTAGCCGTCGGGGCCGATGAAGTCCTGCCTCAGCGTCGCGCCGAGGTCGAGGACGCGGCGCTGCTCGGACTCGATCTCGTCCACTTCGAAGTCGAGGTGGAACTGCTTGGGGTGCTCGCTGTCGGGCCACTGCGGAGCGCGGTAGTCGTCCACCCGGATGAACGCCAGCTCGATCTCGCCGAACTGGATGCCGGCCCAGTCCTCGGAGCTGCCTTCCTTGATCGGACGGCCCGTCACCTCGGAGTAGAAAGCCGCCAGCTTCATCGTGTCCGGGCTGTCGATGATGAAATCGGTGAGTCGCAGCATCCCGCGATCTTGTCACAGGCTCACGCCCGACTTCGAGGCAGGTTTTGTAGGGATCGGGGGTCCTTTTTGAGCCTGTGACTGACGCCAACGGGGGCGGGACGGCTGGGACATGATGATCCAATGAACACGGACACGGACACGGACAGTGTGGCTGAGGCGATCGCGCGCGATGTGCAGCTGATGAGTCCCCGCATCCGGGCATCGAGGGCACTGACAGATCAACTTCTCGATCCGGAATTCGTCCACTCCTGTTCCAGGGGAGTAGAAGCGGCCGGGGCTGTGCCGCGCAGGCGTCGCTCGCGTCTCGCCGTCGTCGGTGGCGATGCGCCTTCCCGCGGGTCCGGGCGTGAAAAGGCCCGGTCGCTGGCGACGGGGGATGCACCAGCGACCGGGCTTGGGCCAAGGCTAACAAGGGTGGTTGATCAACGGGAGGCGACTGGTCGGGCGGAGGGGGGACTTGTGACCGGGATCACTCTGGGGTCAGGGGTCGCACGGAGGGTCGTACGAGAGGCGGGGGAGGTATTCGTTCCACTTCTGGGGGGTCAGGACGTTCCGGGTGGTGGAGCAGATGTGGGCGATCGCCTGGTCGACGTCGAGGTTCCACAGACGGACCGTGTCGGCGCCGCTGGAGACACCCAGCATGTGGCTCTCGGGGCTGAAGGAGAGGAAGTTGCCGGTCTTGGCGTTGGGGCTCATCGCCTGGCCGATGGGGGAGGCGTCGGAGGGGACGCGGACGTTCCACAGGCGGACCGTGTTGTCGTTGCCGCCGCTGGCCAGCGTGCCGCCGTCCTGGCTGAAGGTGAGGGAGACGACCGCCTCCGTGTGCCCGGTGAGGGGGGAGCCGAGGCGGGTGGCCCTCGCGGGGTCGGCGATGTTCCACAGGCGGACCGTGTCGTCGTCGCTGCCGGACGCCAGGGTCCTTCCGTCGGGGCTGTAGACCAGGGCGTTGACCGGACCGAGGTGGCCCTTGAGGGGGGAGCCAAGGCGGACCGTACGGCTCGGGCCGGTCACGTTCCACAGGCGGACGGTGCCGTCCGCGCTGCCGGACGCCAGCGTTCTCCCGTCGGGGCTGAACGCCAGGGCGTTGACGTATCCCTTGTGGCCCGTGAGCGGTGAGCCGAGCCGGGTGACGTGGGAGGGGTCGGCGACGTTCCACAGCTGGACGGTGCGGTCGTCGTAGCCGGTCGCCAGGGTGCGGCCGTCCGGGCTGTAGGCGAGCGCGTCGGGGCCCGTGAAACGGGTGCGCAGGGTGATCGGCGATCCGTAGGCCACCGGGTGGGCCGGGTCGGTGACGTTCCAGAGGTGCACCGCCCGGTTGCCCGTCAGCACCGCGAGGGTGCGGCCGTCGGGGGAGAAGACCAGCGAACGGTAGCCGCCGTCCCCGGGCATGAAGGGTTCGCCGAGCGGCTCGGGCCGGTCCGGGCGCCGCACGTTCCACAGGCGGACGCGTCCGTCGCGGGCGGCGGTGCCGAGCACCTTGCCGTCCGGCCGGAACGCTCCGGTGCGGCCGACCATGTCCGACGTGGGGACCGACCACAGGCGGATCTTGTTGTCCCCGCTGCCGGTGGCGAGGGTGGTCCCGTCGGGGCTGAAGCCCAGGGCGTACATCTCGCCGCTGCTGCCCGCGAGGGGCTCGCCGACCTGGGAGGGGTACGCCGGATCGCCGACGTTCCACAGGATGGCCGTGCTGTCCGCGCTGGCGGCGGCGAGCATCGAACCATTCGGGCTGAACGCCACGGACCACACCGGGCCGGTGTGGCCGGTGAGCGGCACGCCAAGAGCCCCCGCGTGCCCGGGGTCCGCCACGTTCCACAGCCGTACGGTGTCGTCCGCGCTGCCGCTGGCGAGCGTACGGCCGTCCGGGCTGAACGCCACCGAGTGGACCGTGCCGTCGTGCCCGGTGAGCGGCCTGCCCAGCGGTCGCGGGTGACGGGGGTCGGCCGTGTTCCACAGCCGTACGGTGTTGTCGTCGCCGCCGGTCGCGAGGGTGCGGCCGTCCGGGGCGAACGCCACGGAGCGGACGGCGGCGGTGTGGCCGCCGAGCGGAGCGAGGGCCTTCGGGGCGGACGGGTCGGCGACGTTCCAGAGGCGGACCTTGCCGTCCTCGTGCGCGGAGGCCAGGGTGCGGCCGTCCGGGCTGAAGGCGACCAGGTAGACCGTGCCGCCCCGGGCCTTCAGCACGTCCCCCAGGAGGCGGGGTGCGGCCGGGTTGCGCACGTCCCACAGGCGGACCGTGCCGTCGTCGCCGGCGCCGGCGAGCGTGTGGCCGTCCGGGCTGAAGACCGCGCTGCTCACCCAGCTGGTGTGACCGGTGAGGGGCTTGCCCAGCGGCTCGGGGCGGGACGGGTCGGCCACGTTCCACAGGCGGATGGTCCGGTCGTAGCTGGCGGTGGCCAGGGTCTTGCCGTCCGGGCTGAACGAGGTGAGGTAGACGGCACCGGTGTGGCCGAGGAGCGGCGTGGCCAGCGGGGCGTTGACGATCGAGATCAGCCGGTTGCGCGCGCCCTCGTCGCCCGGCCGCAGCCGGTGGGCGACCAGGTCGAGCTGGGCGGACAGCGACGGGTCCGTGTACTGCACACGGTCGGCCTCCGCGACCACCTGCTCGAACACGGCGTCGTTGCGCTGCTGCCACGCGACCACCGCCGCGCCGACCGCCAGCATCGCCAGCACCACCAACGCCGACACCGCGCCGCGGCTGATCCAGACGGTGCGCCGGCGCAGCCGGACCGACGCGGCCAGGAAGTCCACCGCGCTGCGGGTCAGGAAGGTGTCGCCGGCCGACTTCGCCCAGGTGTGCGCCTGTTCCAGGCGCGATCCCCGGTACAGCAGCGAGGAGTCGCGGTGGGAGTTCTCCCAGGCCCGGCCGTCCTCCTCGAGGCGCTGACGCAGCAGATGGTCGCTGCGGTCCTCGTCGATCCACTCGCGCAGCCGCGGCCACGCGGTCAGCAGGGCCTCATGGGTGATCTCCACCGACTCCGCGTCCAGTGTCACCAGCCGGGCGCGCACCAGCGCCTCCAGGGACTCCTCCGTCGCGCCGGGGTCCGTCGACTCCTGCGCCAGCTGACGGCGGGTGCCGCGGCGGCGGGTGGCCTGGGTGTCCTCGCCGAGCCGGACCAGCCTCAGCAGCAGCAGCCGGGCGGCCGTCCGGGCGGCCGGGTCCAGACCGGACCAGGCCCGCTCGGCGGTCGCGGCGACGGCGCCCTGGATGCCGCCGGCCGCCCGGTAGCCGGCCAGGGTCAGCCGGCCGGCCTTGCGGCGCTGCCAGGTGGCGAGCAGGGCGTGGGACAGCAGCGGCAGGACGCCGGCGTCGTGGGCGCCGCGCGGGCCGTCGGCGCTGACCTCCCGGACGATCAGCTCGGCGAGTCCGGGTTCGAGTTCGAGACCGACGGCCTTGGCCGGGCCGGTCACCGCCTCGCGCAGCTCCGCCGTGGTCAGCGGGCCGAGGACCATGTGCCGGTGCTGGAGGGCGTCGGCCAGTTCCGGATGGGCGAGGCACTGTTCGTAGAAGTCGGCGCGGATGCCGAGGACGACCAGCACCGGGGCCCGCTCCCCCGGCCGGGCGGGCGTGGCGGCGGCGTGCAGCAGCTGGACGAAGGCGCGCCTGACGGCCTCGTCGGAGCAGAGGGTGAAGGCCTCCTCGAACTGGTCCACGATGACCACCGGCCGCGCGGCCTCGGGCGACTCCCGGAGCGCCCAGGCCGTGACGGCCTCCCGCACGGCCCGCGCGAACTCACGGGTGCCGGGTTCGGGGGTGCGGGGTTCGGGGGTGCCGGGTTCGGGGCGGGTGAGGGGGGCGTGGGAGAGGGGGGCACGGGAGGTGGAGCTGCGGGAGAGCGGCATACGCGTGTCCGGCACGCCTGCTCCCGACGTCGCCTCCGCCTCGGCCGCCCTCTCCGCCTCGGCAGTCGCCTTGGCCGTCGTCTCCGCCTTGGCCGTCGCCTCGGGCGCCGTCTTCGCATCCGCCTCCGGAACGTCGGGTTCCCGTGTACCCCGTACCCGTCGCACGAGCGCCGTGAGCTCGGGGATCCGGTCGGCCAGTTCCGCGAGCGGGTCGGCTCCCGGGACGAGCTGCAGTACGTCCCGTGCCGCGCCGTTCTCGTCGCCGAGCGCGCCCTCGCGCAGCGCGGGCACCAGGCCGGCGCTCAGCAGCGAGGACTTGCCCGCGCCCGAGGCGCCCACCAGCATCACCAGGCCGCCCGCGCGTCCCGCGGCGCGCAACTGGGTGACCAGGGCGTCGGTGCTGCGCTCCCGGCCGAAGAACCAGCGGGCGTCCTGCTGGCGGTAGGAGGCCAGGCCCCGGTAGGGACACACGCCACCGGGGACGGCGGCGGCCTCGGCCGGAGCCTGCTCCTTCTCCGTCTCCTCGGTGGAGACGGCGCCCTCACCGGCCGCGACCGGGTCGGCCAGCGCGCGCTCCCAGAGGCGCTGCCACTGGGGCATGTCGTACAGGCCGGGGGAGACCGGGGCGGGCCGGGCGCGCCGGGCCTCGGGGATCAGGACGTGGAGGACGGCGGCGAGCGCGGCGAACTGGGCGGGTACGTTCCTGGCCCGGCGCCAGTCGCTGATCCGCTGGGCGGACACCCGCACCTGGCGCCCGCGCTCGTCGACCCGCTGCAGCCGGGCGACCGCCTCGGACACACGCTTGAGGGGAGGGTTGCCGGCCTCCTTGTACAGCAGCGCGAGGCGCTCGGCGAAGGCTGTGCGTGCCCCTGAGTCGAGACTCAAGGTCTCCACCCCTTTACTTCCCCCGCACCTGGAATCCGGACCGGAAAACTCACTTTATACGTCTGACCTGCGGCAATGGTGAGGACCGGATGTCGGTACCCTCCTCGCCGTGCGCCGCAGCTGGCAGGATCCAGGCCACAGCCCGACGTCACCCGCACCGTTCGGCAGCGGTCCGCACGAGGGGAGGGACCGGTGCCGAACGGTGTGGCGTGCGCGATGTCGTGTGCAGTGCGCACCGGTCACTTTCCGCTCCTCGGTTCCCGAACCGGGTTGAGTTACCCCGGGCCCGCCGCCCTCACGCATCGATCCACCGTCGGGGCCACTTCCCGATCACCTTTGGCCGGGACTCGTCGCCGGGCGGCGCCGCGCCGCGGCACAGCGGGCCGTCGGACTCTGGTTAGCTGACGGCCCGTCAGTTATGGTCGCCCTGCCATGCCGACACGGAAGGGTAGGCGAGCGCCATGGAGACCCGACAGACCGGTCAGGCCCGTCCCCGGAGCCCGCAGCCGCCGGGGGCTCCCCGCTGGGTCGCGATGTTCCACGATCCGTCCTCACAGTCCTGGCGGGCCGCCGCGGAATCGCCCGACCGGGTGCCCGTGCTGTACGCGGTGGGCGAGATGACCCAGGTCACGCGAGCGCGCGGGGAGGACGTGACGGTCGATCTGTGGGGCCCTAAGGACGGCGCGTGGCACCGCTACGACACCTCCCCCGCTCCCGTGGCCGCCCCCGAGGCGCCCGAGCCGCCGCCTTCCGGCGACACCCCCGCGCCGACCAGGCTCGCGGAACGCATGGAGGACCGCCGGCACCAGGTCCTCATGGCGGGCCTGAGCAAGGCCGGTCTCTACGACCTCACCCCGGACGACGTCACGGCCGTCCGTGCCCTCGTGGACGGGGCCGACGAGACGACCCTGCGGCGGGTCGCCCACTGGCTGACCGTCGCCGCGGGTCAGCCGACGGCCGAGTAGCGCCTGTCTGGCGGGAGCAGGCCAGGTCAGGCCGGCGGGCGAGGCAGGTCCGGCGGAACAGGAGGGTCCGGCCGAGAACAGGAAGGTTCTGGCGGGACGGGCCAGGGCCGGAGTGGCGGCCGAGGCGGGCGAAGCAGGCCAGGCCGGGCCGGGCCGCTGGATCAGGCCAGGCCGACGGCACAGGCATGTCCGGCGGGTCGGCCGAGGCCGGCGGATCAAGCCGGGCCAGGCCGGCTGGTGAAGCCAGGCCAGGTCGGCGGGCCAGGCATGTCCGGCGGAACAGGCAGGTCCGGCGGGCCAGGCATGTCCGAAGGGTCGGGATGTCCGGCGGAACAGGGGATGTCCGGCGGAACAGGGGATGTCCGGCGGAACAGGGGATGTCCGGCGGGTCAGGCCTGGCCGGTGTCGACGGCGATCGCGGGGGAGCCTTCGGGGTAGCCCCAGCCGAACGACGCGAGGGCCCGGGCCCTGGCCTCCACGACCGCCATCCGCGCCTCCCGCTCGGCGGGGTCGACGTGGGCGGCCTGGCCCGTGGCCTGCCCGGCCCACTTGCGGTACAGGAGGCCGACCTCGGGGGTGAACCAGCCCCGGCTCACCGCGTTGAGCGCGAGCAGCAGACCGGTGTCCTCGGACGCGGGCAGCGCCATCCAGCCGCCCAGGGCCGCCAGCAGGTCCCGGCGGACGAAGAGGGAGGCCGGGTGGACCTGGGCGAGGAAGCCGTTCGCCTTCCAGTGGTCGAGCACGGCGCCCCGCTCGATCGGCCCGCCCGCGGGATCGCCAGGGAAGCCGACCGTGGAACCGTCCGGCAGCAGGTCCAGGACCCGGGAGGTCGCCCAGCCGAGGCCCGGATCGCCCTCCAGGGCGGCCAGGTCGCGGGCGAGGGCGCCGGGCGTGAGCCGGTCGTCGGCGTCCAGGATCTTCACGTACACGCCCCCGGCGTGCGCGAGCGCGACGGTACGGGCGACGCCGGGACCGCCGGGGCGCCCCTGGCGGAAGGTCACCCGCGGGTCGTCGGGGACGTGCGGGGCGACGGCGTCGGTCGTGCCGTCCTCCTGGACCACCCAGTGCCACTCCCAGCCCTCGGGCAGCTCCTGCTCGCGCAGCGATGCCCACGCCTCGGGCAGATACCGGGCCGAGGGGGCGTGGACCGCGGTGACGACGACGATGCGCCGGTCCACGGCGGCGTCGGCCGCCTTCCGTGTCGTCATGTCGGGCTCACCACCTCTCCAGACAGGTGGTGAACAGCAGCTCCGTACGGTCGGCGGGCAGTGTCACGTCGGCGATGTTCACGACCCGGTCGTCGATGTCGTACGAGGTCTTGCGCAGCAGGATCACCGGCGCGCCGGGCGGCAGCTCCAGCTCCCGGGCCTCCGCGGGGTGCGGTGCGCGGGCGGTGAGGCGTTCCTCGACACGGTCCACCTCGATGCCGACGGTGTGCAGCTGGCTCTGGGTGCCGCCGGGCCAGGGCTCGTTCGTCTCGTCCAGCAGCTCGGGGTTGGCGGCGATCATCTCGCGGACCAGATAGGAGGTGACCAGCGCGAAGGGCGCGCTCTCGGCGTCGTACCGGGTCCGGTAGGAACGCTCCAGGAGCACGGTGCCCGCGGGGACGCCGAACGCCTCCGCCAGCGCTCGCGGCGCCGCGAGGTCGCGGTACTGCGCGTGGAAGACCAGGTCGGGAGAGTCCAGGCCGGTGTCCTGCTCGGTCGCACCGGTTGTGGCACGCACTGTTCTCGGCGCGCGTGCTCGGTCCTTCTCCCACTGGTGCCGGCCGTTGTCGCGGACGACCGGGGTCCGTTCGCAGTTCTGGGGCACGGAGTCAGGTTAATGGGGGGCGTGGTGCGTACGGCGAAGGCCCGGGCGCTCCGGGGAGTCGCCGGGCCTGCATCGCGCGGTCGGTACGCAAGTCGCCGTCACGTCGTGCGTGGTGCTGAGCTGGTTTTCCTCAAGTCGGTGCTGCCAGGCGCTGCCTGGTGATGCCGTGTGAAGTTCCGTCTGTTCGTCACGTCCGTGCTGCTCCGGACGGGGGTGCGGCGCCCGGGGCTCAGCGCTGCAGCGGGATGGAGGGCTCGTCCGGTTCCGCGGTGTCGCAGGCGGTGGTGTCCTCGGCCGCGTCCGCGTCGGAGAGGGGACGGTGGCGGCAGCTGGGGGACTTGCCGTGGGCCTCGGCGAGGATGCGCTGCTTCATCGTGGGGGGCAGGGACCGGGTGGAGAACCAGTCCCAGGAGGAGGTCGCCGGCCAGTTCGTCGCCGAGGCGCTCCCGGTCGGCGCGCTGCCGGCGGTGGCCTCGCCGCGGGCGCGGGGGGCACCGACGTCGCTTCGGCTGCCGGCGTGGCCGACGTCGCCCACGTGGCGGGCGGTGCGCTCACCGACTCCGCTCGTGGGGCGGGCGTCGGCCTCAGCGATCCTGGTCTCACGGGCCCCGGTCTCACCAGCCCTGCTCTCAGCGGCTGTGCTCTCACCGCCCCTGCTCTCGCCGGTCTTGTTCTCGCTGCCGCCGGTGTTGCCGCCGCCGGTGTGCGTCGGTCCGGTCTGCGCCGTCGCGGTCGTGGCGGTCGACGTGATGAAGCCGAGCGCCGTGCACAGCGCGAGGAAGGCGGTGACGATGGCGGTCCACAGCTTCTTGACCCGGTTCTCGGTCATGCCCCTCACTTTCGGGTTGGGCGATTTGCGTACTTTGCTCATGATGTGTATGGGGGTCGGGAAGAGGGGGACCGACGCACACGACGGGGCGATGTTCCGATGAACACCACTCGGACGGGTGCACGTGCGACGACGGTTCATCGGGCTGCCGAAGGCGGGAGTTGAGAGGCCGACGCAGGTCACCGATCGATATCGGTCGGTGTGTATAGTCGGGCGCCAGAGGTCCCTTACGTCAAGGAAAGACGAGGTCGCGCGGTGAAGAAGCTTCTCCTGGTCGCACTGGCCGCCATCGGCGGGCTCCTCGTGTACCGCCAGATCCAGGCGGATCGCGCCGAGCAGGATCTGTGGACGGAGGCGACTGACTCCGTGCCCACGGGTTCGTGAGTACCGACACCAGAGACTGAGATCCAGCCAGACCCCGGCCGCCGTAGCGGTCGGGGTTTTGTGTTTCCGGTTGCGGACTCCTCGGCCCGGGGATAGAGGAGCGCGTTTCGGACGCTCGTACGGAATGCGGGGGCGGACGCCGGGGCGGCGGGGCAGGATGGGCCACGTTCGGACCAAGGCGAGGGGGCGGGTTTGATGGCCCGGCGGGCGGGGCGGGCGGCGGCTGGGCTGGGCGCCGTGGTCATGGGCGTGCTTCTGGCGGCGACGGTCCCGGCGCCCGGTGCCGTCGCCGCGCCGGACGTCCCGTCGTACGCCTTCGCCGACGACGTCCGTGACGCCCGCGCCGCGACCGGCACCGCGCAGGCCGCGCGCCTTGCGTCCGGAGCGACGTACAAGAGCGAGCTTCCGGCCGGTGAGAAGGCCTACTACCGCCTGGATCTCGACGCCACGTCGACCGCGTACGTCTCCGTCACCGCGATCCCCCGCCCCGGCAGCACGCCCGCCGTCGGCGACGGCGTCTCGGTCTCCGTCCAGGACGCTCGCGGCGCGAACTGCTCCTACGAGTCGGCCACGATCGGCGCCGCGCGCAGCCCGCAGCCGGTGACGGCCTGGGGCGCGCGGGAGATCAGGCCCGGGAAGGGGCTGTGCCAGAAGGCGGGCACGTACTACGTGGTCGTCGAGCGGACGGACACCGGCGCCGGCGAGGGTGTGGACGACCCCTGGGAACTGGAGCTCGCGCCCGTCTCCGAGCCGCCGCTCGTGCGGGACGACGCCACGAGCGTGCCCGAGGCGTGGGACTCCGCGACACCCGCGGCGCCCTCCGGGGAGCCGGTGGTGCGTTCCGGCGGCGCGGGCTTCACCGCGGCGACCGCCGTCGAGCAGGGTGTCTGGCGCGACGAGGTGGTCCCCGGCGAGACCGTCTTCTACAAGGTCCCCGTCGACTGGGGGCAGCAGCTGTACGCCGAGGCCGATCTGTCCGGCGGCACCGCGTCCGGGGCCGACTCCGCGTCCGCGTACGTGGTCGACGCGCTGGAACTGACGCTCTACAACCCGGTGCGGGCCAAGGTCGAGGCCCGGGGCACCGGCTACGGCGGCAGTGAGAAGTCGGCCTCCCTGGACCCCGTCCCGCCCGTCCGGTACGTCAACCGGTACGCCCCCACCGACCCCGTGAGCAGCCTGCGGTTCGCCGGCTCGTACTACCTCGTCGTCCATCTCGCCGCCCAGGTCGCCGAGCGGTTCGGCGACGGGCCCTACGAGGTGACGCTGCGCGTCCGTCTCGGCGGTACCGCGCAGGCCGGTCCCGGATACGCGTGGCGGCCGGTGCCGAGCGGGGTGTTCGGCGCCGACACGGGGTTGAGCCCGGCCGGGGGGTCCGCCGCGGGTGGGGGCGACGCCGTGATGACGGCGGTCGCGGTGGCCGGCCTCGGCACCGGAAGCGCGCTGCTGCTGTTCCTCGGCGGGTGGACCCTGACCGCCCGCCGGGCCTCCGCTCGGACTCGCGCCGGTCAGATACGGGCCAACGCCCAGAACCCCACGGCGTAGCAGGCCAGCGCGAGGAGCAGCAGCGGCACCGCGACCTTGGCGGGCGGTCCCGGCCGGCTCCGGCGCACGGCCCGGTGCCCCCGGCGCTGCGGGGCCGCCGGTACCGGGTCCTGGGCGGTGTAGGAGGCGGTGACCGCCTCGCCGTGGCGCCCCGGGGAGGCGGGCAGGGCGTAGGCGGGGTCGTGGGGGGCGGTGGAGAGGTACGGCTGCGGGGTGGGCGTGGGCGTGGGGGTGGCGGTGACCGTTGGCAGCGGGGGCGGCAGGTGGAAGCTGCCGGTGTCCGACATGGAGGGGGTGGGGGTGGGCGTCGGGGTGGGGGTGACCGTGGGGGGATGTGCGGGGAAGCGCGGCGCGCTCGGTGCGGAATGCGGCTCGGGCAGGCGGCCGGCGGTCCGCGGTACGGCTCCTGCCCCGGACTGACCGGCCGGGGACCCGCCCCCGGCGGCAGCCGACGAGGCGGCGCCGTGGCCGGCCCAGGCGGAGGGCGGGGTCCTGCCGGGAGCGGCCGGATGGGGAGCGGCGGCCGGGGTGTGAGGCGGGTGAGGTGTCTGAGGGGACGTTTCTCCTGGGCCGGCCGCGCCGGGGGGTGTGGCGGGCTGCGCGGGCAGGGAATCCGTGCCCGCAGGGACCGGGCCGGGGGGAGTGTCCGGCCGGAAGGGAAGCGACCCTCCGCCGGGGTGGGCCGTCCCGGGAGGCGTGGCCGGCTGGACCGGCGGGAGTCCCGCAGCCGGGTGGCCCGCGGGTGCGACGGCGCCGGGGTGGGCCGCGGCGGGCGGTGCCGTCGGCCGTGCGGGCGGGGTGCCCTCGGCGGGATGACCCGAGGGGGGAGTGGGGACCGGGCGCGCGAAGCCGGCGGCCGTACCCGCATGGCTGGGGGCGGGTGTCGTACCGGCGGGGCCGGGGGACGGTGTCGTACCGGCGTGGCGGGGGGTGGAGGTCGGACCGGGGTGGCCAGGGGTGGGGGGCGTACCGAGGCGACCGGGGGCGGACGTCGTACCCGCATGGCCGGGGGCCGGAGTCGCGCCGGGATGGCCGGGGCCGGGATCGGCACCGAGGTGGCCGGGGGTGGGGTTCGTCCCGGGGTGGCCAGGGCCCGGGTGCGCACCGGGGTGGCCGGGGGTGGGAGTCGTACCCGCGTTGCCGGACACCGGAGTTGTTCCCGCAGCGCCGGGTGTCGGGCCCATGGCCAGGTGGTCCGGGTGGTCCGGGTGGTCCGGGTGGGGTGGGGTTCCCGGGGGGACGGAGAGGGGAGCGGCGTCCGGGTGGCGCGGCGGCGGTGCTCCGCCCGGGCGTGTGGAGGGGGCCGTCCTCCGCAGTGGCTTCAGGGGGCCGTCGGGGGCGAAGCCCTTGGGGAGCGGGCCGAGTTGGTCGAAGATCTCGATGAGTTCGTCGTCCGGGCCGGGCTCGGGGAGGAGTTCGGCGGCGGCCGCCAGCGCCTTGCGCGCACCCGTGGCCGTACGGAAGCGGGCTTCGGGGTCGGGCTGCAGCAGCATGGCGACGACCTGCCACAGCGGTTCGGGAATTCCCTTGGGAGCGCCCGGGGTTCCGTGCTCGGTGAAGTACTGGACGAGCGCCTTGGTGTCCGGCTTGGCGCCTTCCAGGAGGTACAGCGCGACCAGGCCGACGGCGAACAGGTCGGCGGGGAAGGCGGGATCGGCACCCAGCATCTGCTCGGGAGCGAGGTAACCGGGCGTCCCCACCACGAGGTTGGTCTCGGTCAGGCGCGGTTCGCCCAGTCGCATCGCGATGCCGAAGTCGGAGAGCCGCAGCCGGGGACGGGCGGTGCCGGTGGCCTCCAGCAGCACGTTGGCCGGTTTGATGTCCCGGTGGACCACGCCTTCCGCGTGCACCGCCGCGAGCCCGGACAGCAACTGGTCGAGCAGGGTGCAGACGAACGCCGGCGGCAGCGGACCGTAGTCGCCGACGAGATGGACCAGCGAACCCCCGGCCACCAGGTCCATGGTGAACAGGACCTTGTCGTCGTCGGCGGCCCAGCTGGCGGGCGCGAGCACATGCGGGTGGTCGATCCTGAGCGCCTGTTCGCGGACGAACCGCAGCAGGGAGTGGGCGTCCCGCTGCTGGAGCACCTTGGCGGCCACATAGCGGCGACGGCGGTGGTCCCAGGCGCGCCAGACCGCGCCGACCCCTCCGCGCCCGATCGGGTCGGCCAGTTCGTACCGTCCGGCGAAGACCTCACCCATGGCAGTGCGTCGCTCCTCCCCCTCAGGTGTCCCCCCTGCTACCCCCTCGCTACCCCCGCGGCGAGCGATACGACCCCCGTGTCCCCCTGGTCCTCGGGGCGAGTACCCCGGGCCCCTCGGGTATGTCCCCCGTGCCCCCGTATGTGTCCCCCGTGGACCCCCGTGCGCGTCCCCCGTGGACGCCGTACTTGTCCCCCGTGGACCCCCGTACGTGTCCCCCGTCGGCCGGGCCGTGTGTCTCCACGCCCCTCCGGCCGCAGTCCTTCCCGCTGTTTCCGCGTCCGGCGCCGAACCCCCTTGGGGCGACCGGACCGGCGGATCAGTTCTGGTGGGACTGGTAGTGCGTGACCGCGTCCGAGGTACGGCCGGCGCCGTACACCCGGAGGAACTCTGCCAGTTCCGGGTGGGTCGGGGCGAGAGTGTCGGCGGCGTCGATGATGTCGCCCGCGGCGGCGACCGAGCGCAGCAGCGACTGGATCTCGCGGACCACCCGCTTGACCGTGGGCGCGCCCGAACTGCTCGTCGTGGCGGTGGTGTTGCTGAGCACGGAGCCCCCTTGCGACTGCTTGATCTCGTCCATCCGCTCGGTCGCCTCGGCGGCGCTGACGCTGCCGTCCGCGACCTGTCCGGCCAGTTCCTGGAGCAGCTGCACGCGCTGCACCACGGCCGGGTTTCCGATCTTCGCCCGCTGACCGCTCATCAGCTGGGACAGCATCGGTGCGGACAGTCCCAGGACTCCCGCGAGACGAGCCTGGTTGAGGCCAAGATCGTCGATGAGCTTACGGAAGAGCGCCCCCAGCGGCTCCCCGTACCAGTTCCGCTGCAGTTCCCGCGCTCTCGCGGTCGCTTCCTGCTGTGCGGCGTCCATTGCGTCTCCCCATCGCTTCCCCAGAACATCCACGGTTCGCTGTAGCGAACCACGTCGAGCATCTTACGGAGAGTGGTCATGCACGGGGACCCCCAATCTTTTTGCGAGATACCCCCGGTGACCCGGTACTCTGGTCTGCGGCGGCCGCCGGGACGGGTTCTCGGCCGGACGTCCCTTCCGGGGCCTTAGCTCAGTTGGTAGAGCGCTGTCTTTGCATGGCAGATGTCAGGGGTTCGACTCCCCTAGGCTCCACATCCGGAAAGCCCCTCTGACCTGTGGAAACACAGGACAGGGGGGCTTTTTCGACAGCCTGCCGGGGCAGCGTCGGCCGCCTGGCGGGTCCCCGGGCCGTTGTCCGCGGGGACGGGGGAGCCCGGACCGCCGCGCAGAACGGCCCCCGCCACGCAGGTCCGACCGCTGCCGCGGCGCAGGACGGCCGCCGCCACGCGGGACGGCCTCCGTGGCGCGTGCCGGAACCCCGCCCGGACCGAGGACGCCTCGCGGGAGCCGGTCCGCGGTCCAACCCCTCGGTCCGCGGGGTGATTTGGCTCCACGCTGCCGGGTGCACGGCGAAGGGCGGGAGACGTGGGAGTCTCCCGCCCCGGTGCGAGCCGTCGGTGGTGGGGCCGGTCAGCCGCGGTCGTCGCGGTCGGCCTCGTCCTCGGCCTGCTTCGCCTGGACCTCGGGGTCCAGGACGGAGGTGTCACCGCTGCCGTCCACCGAGGTCAGACCGCCCGATGCGGGGACCTCCGTGGGCGCGGGCGGTTCCACCAGCCAGTCGGGGTTGGCCTGCTTGTCCCACCACTTCCAGGCCGCGAAGGCACCTCCGGCGACCGCGCCGGCCACGGCCAGGGCCTTGGCGAGCTTGCCGGCCCGCGCCCGCCGCCGGTGCCGGCGCACGAGTTTCTCGATCTCCTTCGGTGTCACCTGGCCGCGCAGCGCGGCCAGCGCGGCGATGCCGCGGGCGGCGGCCTCGTCCTTCACGGGCAGGGCCGCGGCCACCGCCTGCTCGATCCTCGGCCGGGAGTACTCGGCGGCCTGGCGCGAGTACTCGGCGGCCTGCCGTGCGGCCAGGCGGGCACGGACCGCCGCCTCCTGCGCGGCCTGGTCGACCTTCGGTGGTACGTGCGTCCGCGCCTGTTCCAGCCGGGGCGCGACATGAGTGCCGTACTGCGTTCGGGCCTGCTCGGCGGCCAGCGACACCTTGGGCGCGAGTCGTACACGGGCCTCGTGCGCGTACTGCGAGGCCCTTTCCTTGGCCGTGTCGGCGTAGGGCGCCACCACTTCCGCGGCGTGCAGCACGCTGTCCTTCGCCGAGCCGGTCGCGGCGCGCACGCTGTCGATGCGGGTCACGGGTTCCTCCTCCTCGGTGGCGTACGGTATTTCGACTTTCCACCCTTTTACGGATCATGCCTGCCGAACGCCGACGGGGCACGTGCGGTCGGGCATCCGGGTGCCGGGGCACGTGCGACTGGGGCGAATTCGGGGCAACGGGGCCTTGTCGTCGACAATGCCACGGATCGGCTCCGGCCGCTCCCGTCCGTGCGAGGATCGGGGGATCACACGAGCACAACGGAAGGCACGATCGTGGCCGAGCAGCTCTACGCCACTCTCAGGACCGACAGGGGCGACATCGAGATCCGGCTCTTCCGGGACTTCGCCCCGAGGACGGTCGACAACTTCGTCGAGCTGGCCACCGGCGCGCGCGAGTGGGTCCACCCCGCCACCGGTGAGCGGACCACCGCCCCCCTCTACGACGGCACGGTCTTCCACCGGGTGATGAGCGGGTTCATGATCCAGGGCGGCGACCCGCTGGGCAACGGCACCGGCGACCCCGGCTACCAGTTCGCCGACGAGTTCCACCCGGAGCTGCGCTTCGACCGGCCGTATCTGCTGGCCATGGCCAACGCCGGCCCGGGCACCAACGGCTCCCAGTTCTTCATCACCGTCGCCCCCACGGCCTGGCTCAACCGCAAGCACACCATCTTCGGCGAGGTCGTCGACAAGGCGAGCCAGAAGGTCGTGGAGGACATCGCGGCCTCCGAGACCAACCCCCGCACCAACCGGCCCCTGAACGACATCGTCATCGAGTCGGTCGTCGTGGAGAAGCGCTAGGGATTGTCCGGGGCAGGAACCATCCGTCCCGCTCGTCCGTAAGGATGAGCAGGGCAGAGTCCCGTACGACGACGACCTAGGGGAGCCCATGGACCAGGCGCCAGGCAGCCGGCCGGACGACACCGACAGCGGCCTGCCCTCCTGCTACCGGCACCCGGGCCGGGAGACCGGCGTCCGCTGCACCCGCTGCGAGCGGCCGATCTGCCCGGAGTGCATGGTCAGCGCCTCCGTCGGGTTCCAGTGCCCCGAGTGTGTGCGGGCGGGCACGGGCACCGGGCATCCGCCGGCGGCGTCCCGCCCCCGCACCCTCGCGGGCGGCACGGTCGCGGGCGATCCCCGTCTGGTCACCAAGATCCTGATCGGGCTGTGTCTCGCGTTCTACCTGGTCCAGATGGCCGTGGGCGACGATTTCACCGTCCGCTTCGAGCTGCTCGGCCGGGCGTACGTGCCCGCCCTCGGGGAGGTCGAGGGCATCGCGGAGGGCCAGTGGTACCGCCTGCTGACCCCGATGTTCCTGCACGGCGGTGTCGTCCACATCCTGTTCAACATGCTCAGCCTCTGGTGGCTCGGCGGCCCCCTCGAACAGGCCCTCGGCCGCGCCCGCTACCTGGCGCTCTACTTCGTCTCGGGCCTGGCGGGCAGCGCGCTGACGTACCTGCTCGCCGAACCGAACCAGCCCTCGCTCGGCGCCTCCGGCGCCATCTTCGGCCTGTTCGGTGCCACGGCCGTCCTGATGCGCCGGATGCGCTACGACATGCGGCCGATCGTCACCCTGCTGGTGATCAACCTGATCTTCACCTTCGGGTGGAGCAACATCGCCTGGGAGGCCCACATCGGCGGCCTGGTCGCGGGTGTGCTCATCGGGTACGGCATGGTCCACGCCCCTCGCGGACACCGTGCCCTGGTCCAGTACGGGACCTGTGCGCTGGTGCTGGTGGCCGTGGTCGTGGTGACCCTCCTGAGAACCACCCAGCTCAGCTGAGCGCACTGTTGTCCACAGTGTGTGGCGAATCTTGTGCACAACGTGCGGGAACGCCGACGCCCCCTGTCATGGGCCTACGTTTACGCAGGTCAGGCAGGGGGCGAACGGGTTTTCGAAGAGTGGTGACTGCCGGTAGTTACGTCGTACCGGCGTCAACGTCCAGTGAGTTATCCACAGATCGTCGTTTCTTTTCCCCACTCTGTGGACAGCAACCTCGGGCCTGTGGATAACTCAGCGAACAGCCCTGGGGAGAGCTACTTCCACTGGGTGGAGACGCCGAAGCCCGCGGCGATGAACCCGAAGCCGACGACGATGTTCCAGTTGTCCAGGCTGTCGATGGGCAGCGAACCGTCGGTCACGTAGAAGACCACGATCCAGGCCAGCCCGATCAGGAACATGGCCAGCATCACAGGTGCGACCCAGGCCCGGCTGTTCAGCTTGATCGCGGTCGCCTGCTTGGCCGGCGGCGGCGTGTAATCGGCCTTCTTGCGGATACGTGACTTCGGCACGAGGGTCTCTCCTGTCGATGCGCTGCGTGGCCGCGCAGGTACTGGTCGGGCTCGGGGGCTGCGTACTAGGGGACTGAAGGGCTCCCCCGGGCGTCCGTTAGCGTAGTGCTTCTACGGCGCCGAAGGAGATAAGGGTACGTTGAGCAATTCTGCCGACTCCCCCGGGAAGGGTTCAACGCCCCGCTTCCGTCCCGTGCGGATGCTCACCGCGGGCGTCTTCGCCCTCGCCGGTCTCCTCTTCATCACCAGCTTCAACACGGCCAAGGGCACCAACCTCCGCACGGACGCGTCCCTGCTGAAGCTCTCCGACCTGATCCAGGAACGCAGTCACAAGAACGGCGAGCTCGACGAGTCCAACGCCGCCCTCCGCGACGACGTGGAGTCGCTGGCCGAGTCCGACGACGGCAGCACCAGCGCCGAGGACGAGAAGCTCGCGGGCCTGGAGAAGAAGGCCGGCACCCAGAAGCTCAAGGGCAAGGCCGTCACGGTCACCCTCAACGACGCCCCGCCGGACGCCACCGCCAAGCTCCCCGGCTACCCCGAGCCCCAGCCCGACTACCTCGTCATCCACCAGCAGGACCTCCAGGCGGTGGTGAACGCCCTGTGGAAGGGCGGCGCCGAGGGGATCAAGGTCATGGACCAGCGGCTGATCTCCACCAGCGCCGTGCGCTGCGTCGGCAACACCCTGATCCTCCAGGGCCGGGTCTACTCACCGCCGTACAAGATCCAGGCGGTCGGTGACCCGGAGAAGCTGCAGAAGGCCCTCGCGGACTCGCCCGCGATCCAGAACTACATGGTCTACGTCAACGTCTACGGACTCGGCTGGAAAGTCACCGAGGACGGGACGGTGACTCTGCCGGGCTACTCGGGCACAGTGGATCTGCACTACGCGAAGCCTGTGGAGTAACGAGTCCCTGTCGGAGCCGCCGGTGCGGGTGATCGTCAGAACGTTCAGCGAACTGTGCATCACCGTCGGCGCCGTCATCGTGCTCTTCGTCGCCTACGTGCTGTTCTGGACCGGCGTACGGGCCGACCGCGCCATGGGCGACCAGATCGACGCGCTGCACGAGCAGTGGGACCGGCACCCGGCCGCCGGATCCACCCCGGCCGCCGGCGCCTCCTCGCCCGCGCCGGAGCCGTACCGGGACGGAAAGCCCTTCGCGGTGATGTACATCCCGCGTCTTGGTTCCACGTGGAACAAGCCGGTCCTCGAAGGCACCTCGACCGGCACCCTGAAGAAGGGGCTCGGGCACTACACCGGAACGGCCCGGCTCGGGGCCACCGGGAACTTCTCCGTCGCAGGTCACCGGCGTACGTACGGCGACCCCTTCAAGGACTTCCCGAAGCTCGGACGCGGGGACGCGGTGGTGCTGACCGACGGGACCACCTGGTTCACGTATCGGATCGACAAAGGGCCCTACAAAACCGTGCCCTCGGACGTCGAGGTGATCGAGGCTGTGCCACGTAAGTCGGGGTATACGCGTCCGGGCCGGTATCTGACGCTGACCACGTGCGATCCGGAATGGGGGCACAGTCACCGGCTGATCGTCTGGGCGCACCTCGACTCCACACAGCCCGTGGAGGCAGGCGAACCGAAGGCCCTGCGCCGTTAGTCTGGTGGCGTACGGCGTGAGTCGGGTGCCGTGGTGCGACGGAAGGGACGGCATGTACGGCTGGATCTGGCGGCATCTGCCGGGAAACGCCTGGGTCAAGGCGTTGATCTCCATCGTGCTGGCGCTGGCTGTCGTGTATGTCCTTTTTCAGTACGTCTTCCCGTGGGCCGAACCGCTGCTTCCCTTCAACGATGTGACGGTGGACAACCAGTGAGCGCGCGCATTCTCGTCGTCGACAACTACGACAGTTTCGTCTTCAACCTGGTCCAGTACCTGTACCAGCTGGGCGCCGAGTGCGAGGTCCTGCGCAACGACGAGGTCTCCACCTCCCACGCCCAGGACGGCTTCGACGGCGTCCTGCTGTCGCCCGGTCCGGGCACCCCCGAGGAGGCCGGCGTCTGCGTCGAGATGGTCCGCCACTGCGCGGACACCGGCGTCCCCGTCTTCGGCGTCTGCCTGGGCATGCAGTCCATGCAGGTCGCCTACGGCGGTGTGGTGGACCGGGCGCCCGAGCTGCTGCACGGGAAGACCTCGCTGGTGGACCACGAGGGCAAGGGCGTCTTCGCCGGACTGCCCACCCCCTTCACCGCGACCCGCTACCACTCCCTGGCCGCCGAACCGGCGACCGTCCCGGCCGAGCTGGAGGTCACCGCCCGCACCCACGACGGGATCATCATGGGCCTGCGCCACCGCGAACTGCCCGTCGAGGGGGTGCAGTTCCATCCGGAGTCGGTGCTGACCGAGCACGGCCACCGGATGCTGGCCAACTGGCTGGTGGAGTGCGGCGACCAGGGTGCGGTGGCGAGGTCGGCGGGGCTCGCCCCGGTGGTGGGCAGGGCCACGGCGTGACCGCGCTGCGCCCCGAGCGCGAGGACTCGTACGGCACCGCGCCGTACGAGTCCTTCGGCGGTGACGCGTACGGCGGTCCCCGGGGGGACGGGTACGCCGGTGAGGCGTTCACGCAGCAGCTTCCGCCCATCGACGAGGAGACGGTGGCGCTGCGGATCCCGGAGCCGCCCCCGTCCGGATTCGGCGGCGCGGCCCTGTCGGCCTCTGGCGCCACAACAGCCTCTCCTGCCACCGGAACCACTCCCGGCGGCCGGGCGGCCCGCAGAAAGGCCGCCAAGGGCCGCCGTGGCCGTCACGGCGGCCCGCCGTCGGGCCCCGCGGACACCTCCGACCCCTCCCTCGCGCCGTCACAGGACGAGCGGCCGCTGTCGCGGATGGAGGCCCGCCGGCGGGCCAAGGCACGCAAGCCCAGCCCGGCGGTGGTGGCGAGCCGGGCGGTCGGCGAGGTGTTCATCACCACGGGCGTGCTGATGCTGCTCTTCGTCAGCTACCAGCTGTGGTGGACGAACGTGCGGGCGCACGCGCAGGCCAGCAGGGAGGCGGACAGCCTCCAGGACGACTGGGCGAGCGGCAAGCGCAACCCGGGCACCTTCTCCCCCGGGCAGGGCTTCGCGATCCTGCACATCCCCAAGCTGGATGTGGTGGTGCCGATAGCGGAGGGCGTCAGCAACAAGAAGGTGCTCGACAAGGGCATGGTCGGGCACTACGGCGAGGGTGCGCTCACCACGGCCATGCCCGGGGACAAGACCGGCAACTTCGGGCTGGCGGGACACCGCAACACGCACGGCGAACCGTTCCGGTACATCAACAGGCTCGAGAAGGGCGACGACATCGTCGTGGAGACGCAGGACGAGTACTTCGTCTACAAGATGGCGTCCCTGCTGCCGGTCACCTCGCCCAGCAACACCAGTGTCCTCGACCCCGTGCCGCCGCAGTCCGGGTTCACCGGACCGGGCCGCTACATCACCCTCACCACCTGTACGCCGGAGTTCACCAGCAAGTACCGGTTGATCGTCTGGGGCAAGATGGTCGAGGAACGGCCGCGCAGCAAGGGCAAGCCGGATGCGCTCGTCCAGTAGGAGCCTTGGGTAAGGGCCCTGCGACAGGGCTTCGAGTAAGGGCAGATGAACGTGGCAGCCACCACCGGCGACACCGAGCACGCACAGGACACGGACACGCCCGCGACGCCGCGGGGGCCGGGGCGCCGACGGGGCGGGAAGACCGCGCTCGCCGTCAGCTTCCTCGGCGAACTCCTCATCACGGCGGGCCTGGTCCTGGGCCTGTTCGTCGTCTACTCCCTCTGGTGGACGAACGTCATCGCCGACCGGCACGCCGACCGGCAGGCCGACAAGGTGCGCGACAACTGGTCCCAGGCGGACACCGGGCCGGGCGCGCTCGACACCAAGGACGGCATCGGCTTCCTGCACGTGCCCGCCATGAAGAACGGCGAGGTCCTGGTCGAGAAGGGCACGTCCGCGGAGGTCCTCAACGAGGGCGTCGCCGGCTACTACGTCGACCCGGTCAAGGCCACGCTCCCCGGCGGCAGGAACGGCAACTTCACCCTCGCGGCCCACCGCGACGGCCACGGCGCGAAGTTCCACAACATCGACAAGCTCGAGAAGGGCGACCCGATCGTCTTCGAGACGCGGGACAACTGGTACGTCTACAAGGTCTTCGCCGTCCTGCCCGAGACCTCGAAGTACAACGTCGAGGTCCTCGGCGCGGTCCCCAAGGAGTCCGGCAAGAAGAAGGCCGGCCACTACATCACGCTGACCACCTGCACCCCGGTCTACACCTCGCGCTACCGGTACGTGGTCTGGGGCGAGCTGGAACGGGTGGAGAAGGTGGACGCGGACCGGACGCCGCCGGAGGAACTGCGCGACTGACGCGGCTCCTTCGACGGCGGGAGGCATCCCCCGGCGGCCGGGCCGCTACTTCGGCTGGTAGTCCGAGCAGGTGTAGAAGCGGTCCCCCGGCTTGCTGGTGGCCTGCATGGTCACGATCCGCAGGCCGTGGGAGTTCTGCAGGGTGCTGGCCGTGTGCGTGACGACGTTGCGGCCCTCACCGCCCACGTGCCAGGGGTAGGTGGTGCTGGTGCCGTCGTAGTTGGCGGACACCAGCCGCAGCTTCGGCGCCCGGCCGTCGCTGCTCTTGTCGACGAGCTGGATGTCCACGTCGTACTTGGCCTTCGGCTTGCCGCTGCCGTCCAGCGTGACGTGCGCCTTGAAGGTGTTGTTCGGGTCGGTGCAGCTGAACTTGATCGCCACACTGGCCGCCGCCTCCGGAGCGGCCAGGCTGACCGCGCCGCCGGTGAGGGCGAGGGTGGTGACGATGGACGTGGTGATGCGGCGTGCAGCGGAACGCTTCACGGGTCTTCCCCCTGAAAGATCAGGAAAATCGGTCGCCCCCATCCGACACGTTCCGGCCGGCGTTCTGCAAACGAGAACACGAGCGGGGCCCGGCACTCGGAGGAGTGCCGGGCCCCGCTCGTCGAACCGCGAGGTCAGCGGCTAGTTGTTGCCGCCGATGAACCCACCGCCGTTGTTGCCGCCGTTGTTGCCGCCGTCGAACGCGACCAGGTTGACCGTCGTGCCCTTGTTCACCGTGCTGCCGGGGCTCGGGTCCGAGCTGAAGACGGTGGCGTTGTCGTCCTGGGAGCCGGTGATGCTGCCGACGTTCAGGCCGGCGTCCTGCAGCGCCTTCTTCGCGTCCTTCAGGCTCAGGCCCTGGAGGTTGGACGGGACCTGGGTCTGGGTGCTCTTGCCGATCTGGATCTGGACCGTGGTGCCCTTGTCGACCTGGGAGCCGATCTGGGGGCTGGTCGAGATGACCTTGCCGACCTGGTTCTGGTCCTGGGTGTCGACCTCGACGCAGTTGCCCGTCAGGTTGTTGGCCTGCATCTGGGCCTTCGCCGCGTCACAGCTCTGACCGGAGACGTCGGGGACGGTGGACTTCTCCTCGGCCTTGGCGATGGTGAGGGTGATGGTGGTGCCCTTCTCCACCTCGTCGCCGAGAGCCGGGTTCTGCTTCAGGACGGTGCCCGCCTTCTCGGTGGACGTCTCTTCCTTCGTCTCCACGGTGAACTGGTACTTGTCGTCCCCGAGGATCGACTTGGCCTCGTCCAGGGACTTGCCGAGGACACTCGGCACCGCCACCTTCGGCGCGCCCGTCGACACCACCAGATTGACCGTGGAGTTCTTCTTGACCTGGGTCTTGGGGTCGGGGTCCTGGTCGCAGATCTGGCCCTTGGGCTGGTCCTCGCAGGCCTTCTTCGTGACCTCACCGACCTTGAGGTCGACGTTGGTCAGCTGTTGCCGGGCATCCGCCTCGGTCTGCCCGATCAGGCTGGGCACGGGCACCGACTCGTTGTTCGTGTTGTTGCCGTCGAACGCCCACTTGCCGATCAGGATCGCTCCGACCAGCACCAGGACCGCGGCCACGATCAGCAGGATCGTCGAGGTGTTCGACTTCTTCTGGCGGCGCCGGTCCGGGCGGTCGTCGTAGCCGCCGTAGCCGTAGCCGCCGTCGTCCGGGTTCATGGGCGGCAGCATCGACGTGGCGCCGGCGTCCGCGGAGCGCATCGCCGTGGTGGCCTGGTCGTCGCCGTAGCCGTAGCCGACCGAGCCCATCGCCGCCGTGGCCGCGACCGGCTGGCCGTCGAGGCAGGCCTCGATGTCGGCGCGCATCTCGTCCGCGGACTGGTAGCGGTAGTTCGGGTCCTTGACCAGCGCCCGCAGGACGATCGCGTCCATCTCGGGGGTGATCTCGGGGTCGAAGACGCTCGGCGGCTGCGGCTCCTCGCGGACGTGCTGGTAGGCCACCGCCACCGGGGAGTCGCCCACGAAGGGCGGGCGGACCGTCAGCAGCTCGTACAGGAGGCAGCCCGTCGAGTAGAGGTCCGAGCGGGCGTCCACCTGCTCGCCCTTCGCCTGCTCCGGCGAGAGGTACTGGGCGGTGCCGATGACCGCCGCGGTCTGCGTCATCGTCATGCCGGAGTCGCCCATGGCGCGGGCGATGCCGAAGTCCATCACCTTGACCTGGCCGTTGCGCGTCAGCATGACGTTCGCCGGCTTGATGTCACGGTGCACGATGCCGCTTCGGTGCGCGTACTCCAGGCCCTGGAGGATGCCGATGGTCATCTCCATCGCACGCTCGGGCAGGAGCTTGCGGCCGCTGTGCAGCAGCTCACGGAGCGTGGAGCCGTCCACGTACTCCATGACGATGTACGGGATCGAGACCCCGTCGATGTAGTCCTCGCCCGTGTCGTAGACCGCGACGATCGCGGGGTGGTTGAGCGAGGCGGCCGACTGGGCCTCCCGGCGGAACCGGGCCTGGAAGGAAGGGTCGCGCGCGAGGTCCGCGCGCAGCGTCTTCACCGCCACGGTGCGGCCGAGGCGGGTGTCATGCGCGAGGTAGACCTCCGCCATGCCACCACGACCGAGCACATGGCCCAGCTCGTACCGGCCGCCGAGGCGACGCGGCTCTTCCATAGCTACCTACCAGCCCTCTCCGTCGGTCCCGACCGGCACACGTGTGCGGCCGGAGGCTGCCGTCCGGGCATACCGTACCCGGACGGCGCTGTGTGACCTGGCCAAGCCCGTCACCCGATGCAGGACCGGTATCGCAACGTGCACCGATGTGCAGGCAACGTGATGGGGGTCACTTCTTGCTGTCGATGACTGCCTTCATCACGCTCCTCGCGATCGGGCCGGCGAGACCACCGCCGGTGATGTCGCCGCGGTTGGCGGCGCCGTCCTCGACGACCACCGCGACGGCCACCGGCGCGCTGCCGTCGGACAGCTTCGCGTACGAGATGAACCAGGCGTACGGCTTCTCGCTGTTGTTGAGGCCGTGCTGGGCGGTACCGGTCTTGCCGCCCACCTTGACGCCGTCGATCCGCGCCTTGCCGCCGGTGCCCTGCGGGTCGTCGACGACCGTCTCCATCATCTTCTGCAGCTTCTGCGCGGTCTCCGAGGAGACGGCCTGCGACAGCTCCTGCGGCTTGGTGGCCTCCAGGGTGTCCAGGTTCGGGGCCTTGAGCTCGTCGACCATGTACGGCTTCATCAGCTTGCCGTCGTTGGCGACCGCCGAGGCGACCATGGCCATCTGGAGCGGGGTGGCGCGGTTGGAGCCCTGGCCGATGCCGTCCAGCGAGTTCTGCGGCCGGTTGTCCTCGGGGTAGATGGACTCGGCGGCGCGGACCGGGGTGTCCAGCTCCGCCTCGTTGAAGCCGAACTTCTCCGCCTGCGCGATCATCTTGTCGTTGCCGACGTTGTCGGCCATCTTCGCGAAGACGGTGTTGCAGGAGACCATGAGCGCGTAGCGCAGGGAGGCGTTCTCGCACTCACCGTGCTCGTTGGTGAGCTTGGTGGTGGACAGCGGCAGCGGGAACGGGTCCGGGGTGTCGGTCTTGTCGTCGATGTCGCCGACCTCGCCGTTCTCCAGCGCCGCCGCGGCCGTGACCACCTTGAACGTGGATCCCGGCGGGTAGGTCTCGCGCAGCGCGCGGTTGAGCATCGGGTCGTCGGGGTCGTTCTTCTTCTGGACCTTGTTCCACGCCTTGGCGTCCGCGTCGGAGGACCCGGCGAACTTCGACGGGTCGTACGACGGCGTGGAGACCAGCGCGAGGATCTTGCCGGTGGACGGCTCGATCGCGGCGACGGCGCCCTTCTTGTCGCCCAGGCCCTGGTACGCGGCCTTCTGCGCGGCGGCGTTGAGGGTGGTGACGACGCTGCCGCCCTCCTTCTCCTTGCCCGTGATCATGTCCAGGGTGTTGCGGAAGAAGAGCCGGTCGTCGTTGCCGGAGAGGATGCCGTCCTCCAGCCTCTCCAGCTGGTTGGCGCCGAAGGCCTGCGAGGAGTAGCCGGTGACCGGCGCCCACATGGCGCCGTTGGTCCAGGTGCGCTTGTACTTGTAGTCGCCGCTGGTCTCGACCGAGCCGGTGATGGCCTTGCCGTCGACGATGATGTCGCCGCGCGGGGTGGAGTAGCGGGTGATGTTGACGCGGCGGTTCTTGGTGTCGCTGGCGAGGCTGTCGGCCTTGACGTACTGCAGGTAGTTGTCGCGCAGCAGCAGGGTGAGGATCAGGAGGCCGCAGAAGATCGCGATCCGGCGCAGGGGCTTGTTCATGACGGGCGGACCACCTGGGTCATCTCGGCGTCGGGATTGGAGGCGGGGGCCGGGGCCGGGCGGCGTGCCGTGTCGCTGATCCGGATCAGGATGCCGATCAGTGCCCAGTTGGCGATGACGGAGGAACCGCCGTACGCGAGGAAGGGCATCGTCATACCGGTGAGCGGGATGAGGCCCATCACACCGCCGGCGACGACGAACACCTGGAGGGCGAAGGCGCCGGAGAGGCCGATGGCGAGCAGCTTGCCGAACGGGTCGCGGGCGGCGAGGGCGGTGCGCACGCCGCGCTCCACGATCAGGCCGTACAGCAGCAGCAGCGCCATGAGGCCGGCCAGACCCAGCTCCTCGCCGAAGGTGGCGAGGATGAAGTCGGAGTTGGCGGCGAACTTGATCAGTTCGGAGTGGCCCTGGCCCCAGCCGGTGCCCAGGGTGCCGCCCGAGCCGAACGCCCACAGCGCCTGCATGGCCTGCTCGGAGTGGCCGATGACGCCCTGCTGGGAGAGCGTGTACTCCTTCATCGGGTCGAGCCAGGCCTGGACACGCTGCTGGACGTGGCTCTCGAAGCTGGCCACGCCGACCGCGCCGACCGAGGACATCAGCAGACCGAAGACGATCCAGCTGGTCCGCTCGGTGGCGACGTACAGCATGATGACGAACATTCCGAAGAACAGCAGCGAGGTGCCGAGGTCCGTCTCGAAGACCAGGATCAGGATCGAGATGATCCACACGACGATGATCGGGCCGAGGTCGCGGCCGCGCGGAAGGTACAGGCCGAGCACGCGGCGGCTGGCGAGCGCGAGGGCGTCCCGCTTCACCATCAGATAGCCGGCGAAGAAGATCGCCAGGACGATCTTGGCGAACTCACCGGGCTGGATGGAGAAGCCGGCGACGGAGATCCAGATCTTGGCGCCGTAGATGTTCTGGCCGAGGCCGGGGACGAGCGGGAGCAGCAGCAGGAAGAGCGCCCCGACCATGGAGATGTAGGTGTAGCGCTGCAGGACGCGGTGGTCCTTGAGGAAGATCAGCACCACGACGAAGAGGGCGATGCCCATCGCCGTGTACAGCAGCTGCCGCGGCGCGGCCGTGCCGGCCTGCTTGATCTGCTGGAGCAGCTTGGACTGGTCCAGCCGCCAGATGGCGACCAGCCCGAGGCCGTTGAGCAGCGTGGCCAGCGGCAGCAGCAGCGGGTCCGCGTACGGCGCGAACTTGCGCACGACGAGATGGGCGACGCCGGCGAGCAGGCCGAGACCCAGCCCGTAGCTCAGCAGACCGGACGGCACCTGGTCGTTGATCGCGAGGCCCACGTTGGCGTAGGCGAACACCGGGATGACCACGGCGAACACCAGGAGCGCGAGCTCGGTGTTGCGCCGGCTCGGGGTGCCGATCGAGCCGATCGTGGACGTGTGGTGTGTCGGCGAATTGGTAGTACTGCTCATGGCGTGACAGGGCCTCTCACGGCTTGCCTACTGCTCACCGCACCGCGAGACGACCTTCTGCTCTTCCTCCGAGAGAGTGGGGCCGGGGCTGGGAGTGGCGGTCGCGGACGGGGACGGGGACGACGAACCCGACGGCTTGCTCGGGTTCGGGGTCGGGCTCGGTGATGCCTTGGACGTGAGGGACACGGGAGTGGTTCCCGTGCCGCCGGAGGCCTGGCCGGAGCCGGTCTTCGCACCGGCCGTGGTCTTGGCCGAGCCGGACTGCGCCTGCTTCTTGCACGCGGACGCCTGCACCGACAGTTCGTCGATCTTCTTCTGGGCGCTGTTCAGGCTGCCCTCGGGGATCGTCGCCTGGACCTGCTTCTGCTGGTACTCCGGGAGGTACTTGAGTTCGATCTCGGGGTGGTCCTTCTCCACCTTCGAGAGCGAGACCCAGGCCAGGTCCTGGCTGATGCCCCGGTACAGCGCGAGGTGCTCGCCGTTGGTGCCGACGTAGTACTGCGTCTGCGTCCAGCGCCAGCCGCCGTAGAGGCCGCCGCCGATGACGGCGAGGGTGAGGACGCTGTAGAAGGATCTCTTCAGCCACCTGCGGCCCTTGCGGGGCTTGACGAAGTCCTCGTCGGTGTAGTCCCCGAAGCCGTCGGTGGGGATGAAACCGGTCACGTCGCCGGAGCCGGGCGGGCCGAAGCCGCCCCCGCCGCCCTGGCCGTGGGAGCGCCTGCCGAGACCGGAGGCGCGGCCGGCCGGGGTCTGCATGATCCCGTTGTCGTGCAGCTGGTGCTGGTTCTCGGCGACGGCGCCGACCACCACCGGGGTGTCGGAGAGCTGTCCGGCGAGGGTGTCGCCGGTGTCCAGGTCGAGGACGTCGGCGACGATCACGGTGATGTTGTCGGGGCCGCCGCCGCGCAGTGCGAGCTGGATGAGCTCCTGCACGGTCTCCTGCGGGCCCTGGTAGCTGGCGAGGGTGTCCTCGAGGGTCTGGTGCGACACCACGCCGGACAGGCCGTCGGAGCAGATCAGATAGCGGTCGCCGGCCCGGACCTCGCGGATCGACAGATCGGGCTCGACGTGCTCACCGCTGCCCAACGCCCGCATCAGCAGGGAGCGTTGCGGGTGGGTGGTGGCCTCTTCCTCGGTGATGCGGCCCTCGTCGACCAGGCGCTGCACCCAGGTGTGGTCCTGGGTGATCTGGGTGAGGACGCCGTCGCGCAGGAGGTAGGCGCGGGAGTCGCCGACGTGGACCAGGCCGAGGCGCTGGCCGGTCCACAGCAGGGCGGTCAGGGTGGTCCCCATGCCTTCGAGCTGGGGGTCCTCCTCGACCAGGGAGCGCAGCTGGTCGTTGGCGCGCTGGACGGCGGTGCCGAGCGAGGTGAGGACGTCGGAGCCGGGGACGTCGTCGTCGAGGGCGACGATGGTCGAGATGGCCTCGGAGGAGGCGACCTCACCGGCGGCGGCGCCGCCCATGCCGTCGGCGATGGCGAGCAGGCGGGGACCGGCGTACCCGGAGTCCTCGTTGCCCTCCCGGATCATGCCCTTGTGCGATCCGGCGGCGAAACGCAGTGACAGACTCATGCGCACCTCGCCCGTCGGCCCCGGGTACAGCCGGTCGTGTCGAGCCACACTGCCCACCCTCCGGTCGGGAGCGCGCCGGGGGCCAGGGTGCCGGCCGCCGCGGCGTGCTCGCTCCGCTCGCACTCAGTCATGATGTAGCACTACTTCCGCAGCTCGATGACGGTCTTGCCGATACGGATCGGTGCGCCCAGCGGGATCGGCGTGGGGGTCGTCAGCCGCGTTCGGTCGAGGTACGTGCCGTTGGTGGAGCCCAGGTCCTCGACGATCCACTGGCCGTCGCGGTCCGGGTAGATCCTGGCATGGCGGCTGGAGGCGTAGTCGTCGTCCAGCACGATCGTGCTGTCGTGCGCGCGGCCCAGGGTGATGGTCTGGCCCTGCAGTGCGACCGTCGTGCCGGTGAGGGTGCCCTCGGACACGACGAGCTTCGTCGGGGCGTTACGGCCCCTGCGGCCGCCGGAGGCGGGCTGCTGGCGCTGCTGCGGGGGCGCCTGCTGGCGCTGTGCCTGCTGCGGTCGTCCCGCTTCCCGGCGCGAGCCGCGCTGAGTGACGCGCGTTCCGAACAGGTCGCTGCGGATGACCTGCACGGCCACGATCACGAACAGCCACAGTACGGCCAGGAAACCCAGCCGCATGACCGTGAGGGTCAGCTCTGACATTGCCCCCGCTTCACCCTTCGGCTTGCCTATAGATAACGGTGGTGCTGCCCACGACGATCCGCGAGCCGTCGCGGAGCGTAGCGCGGGTGGTGTGCTGCCCGTCCACCACGATGCCGTTGGTGGAACCGAGATCCTGGATCGTCGAGGGCGAACCGGTCCGGATCTCACAGTGCCGGCGGGACACGCCGGGATCGTCGATCCGCACGTCGGCCTCGGTGGAGCGGCCCAGCACGAGCGTGGCGCGGGAGATCTGGTGGCGGGTGCCGTTGATCTCGATCCAGTGCCGGGTGCGCGACCCGGGCGCCGGAGCGCCGGCGAGTCCGCCGCCCGCGGCGCCGGGGCGCTGGGCACCGGCGGCGGGCGGGTAGCCGTAGCCCCCGGGGCGGCCGGCGCCGGGCGGCGGCGCGGCGGGCATGGGGGGTGCGGCGGGGGCCCCGGCGGGCGGGTAGCCGTAGCCGTCGGCCCGCTGGCCGCCGCCGGCCGGCGCGGGCGCCTGCTGGCTGCTGGAGGAGGCGAGCGTACGGCTGCGGACCCGGTACAGGCCGGTGTCGAGGTCGTCCGCCTTCTCCAGGTTGACCTTGATCGGCCCCATGAAGGTGTAGCGCTGCTGCTTGGCGTAGTCGCGCACCATGCCGGCGAGCTCGTCGCCGAGCTGACCGGAGTAGGGGCTGAGGCGCTCGTAGTCCGGCGCGCTCAGCTCCACGATGAAGTCGTTGGGGACGACGGTCCGGTCGCGGTTCCAGATCGTCGCGTTGTTGTCGCACTCGCGCTGCAGCGCTCCCGCGATCTCCACGGGCTGGACCTCGGACTTGAAGACCTTGGCGAAGGTGCCGTTGACCAGACCCTCGAGACGCTGCTCGAACTTCTTCAGGACTCCCATGGGGCACCTCCTCCGTCGTGACTTGCGTCCCGCGTCCTGCTGCTTACCTGGTACTGCTTACTGATCGTATCCACGCGCCGGTGAATCGGCTGGTTCCCCCTGTCGGCCCCGTCGACGCGGCGTCGACACCTCTTCCGCACCTGCTTCCGTACCTGTTTTCTGCCCAGGATCGTAGAGGTGGCCGACGACCAGTGTCCCGCACCTGACTGTGGACCTCGTCCGGCTCCCGGGGAGACGGCCGCCACAGGTACGAGGTTGATACGTGAACCAGTCACCGCCGAGACGTACGAGGTTGCCGGCGGCCTCTCCAGGTGAACCTGTGCCCCGGATAAGGGATGTGAACGCACCCTGCCCAGCGTGCTAATGTTCTGCATGTCGGAAGGCGGCGGGACGCAGAGCCCGGAGCCCCAGGACACACCCAATGCGCGGGTGGCGGAATAGGCAGACGCGCTGGATTCAGGTTCCAGTGCCCGCAAGGGCGTGGGGGTTCAACTCCCCCCTCGCGCACCAGGGAGCACCGCAGGTGCTCCGGTTGCACCGACGGAACGGGCGGCATCGTGATCACGATGCCGCCCGTTCCTCTTTGTGTGGCCGGAAACACGTGGACCGCCGACGGCTCGGTGCCGTCGGCGGTCCGGCTTTTTTCAGGTGTGGATCTTCACTTGCCCTGCCGCGGGCCGGCCGGTCGTCCTGCCGCGGGCTCCGGCCGGCTTGTGAGGAAGGTCTCAGGGCGGGGTGACGTGGCCCATGGGGGTCCGGGTGCCCGGCGGCTCGGCGGCGCCGCGGGCGGGCTCGGCCGGGTCGAAGACCTCGTTCGGCGGGGATGCCGCAGTTCATGGGGAGTCCCCGCGCGTGGAGTCCGGAGCATGCGTCACGCCCTCTGAGGTCCGCGGGCTCAGGTCTGCGAGGGGCCGCGGAAGGGGCCGCGCAGAGCGGTGACCGTCGCGCTGAACACCTCCACGTCGTGCTGGGTGAGCGTCACGCGGGAGGAGACGTGGGTGGGGAGCTGGGAGGGGAGGATCTCGGCCTCGATCCAGCAGGGGGCGTCGAATTCGACGTAGCGGTGGAAGGTGCTGTCCATGCCCGTGATGACAGCGAAGTGCGGGTGGGCCAGGGCCTGGGCGGCCTGACGGGTGGCCTCGAGCAGCAGCATGCCGGGGGCGTGGTCGACGCGGTGGTCGAACAGGGCGGGGTGGCTCAGGTCGGTGCGGAGCTGGTAGCGGTGCTCGGTGTCCGTCGACGCGAGGACCACGTCCCGGGACCGGTCGCGGCCGACGCGCTGGGGCGTGAGGGGAGGGGGGAGCGGGATGGCCCGGGAGGCGGCGTGGTCGAGGTCGCCGTACGGACCGCGCAGCCGCTGGTACACCGCCGGGGCCTGGTTCGTGAAGTGGGTGTGGGCGGTGGCCAGGACCGCGCCGTCACGGATGACGTCGACCTTCATCGTCAGCGCGGCCAGTCGTCTGCCGCGGCGCACCACGTCGGTACAGGTGATCTTGGCGGTTATCTCGGCCGGAGTCGCCGTGCAGACCAGAGCCGCCGGGTCGGCGGTCCAGGTGAGGTGGTCCCAGATCTGCCGGTGGTCGAAGGGGGCGTCGTAGCCGAGGTGGCTCAGCAGGGGGACGGCCTGACGAATCGTTTCGGCGAGCAGTAGGGGATCGTGCAGGCTGTTGGCGGAATCGTAGAAACTGTGCGCTCGCGGCCACTGGGCGGTGACGGTGAAGGCGTCGTCGGCCTCTGCCTGGAAACCGGTCAGCAGCACTTCGCTCTGGGCTGCCTTGTGCACGTACTGCCGGGGGACGGTCGAGGTGAGGACCGGATGGTGCGCAGCGAGGACAGTCATCGAGTTGTCTCCCATACGGCGTGGCAAGCCTGTCGGATGGATGTGCTGCGTGCGTGGCGCGGACAGATGGCTCCGCAGGAGTGTCGCGAACGGCGCGACGGTCGATAAGATAAAGGACGATCATTTTTTTTGTCGAGAGGTTCAGCGTGAGTCCCAGGGCAAAGACCGAACGAGCCCCGCAGGAACGCGCGTTGCGTACTCGCGCGCTCATTCTGCGGGCTGCCGCGGAAGTGTTCGACGAGTTCGGCTTCAGCGGCGCGTCCATCAGCAAGATCATGAATCGCGCCGATGTCACGCAGGGCGCGATGTACTTCCACTTCGACTCGAAGGAGGAGCTCGCCCACGCGGTCATGGTGGGCCAGGGCGACGGGCTCCAGTTCCCGGAGGGTGAGGACGGCCTCCAGAGGCTGATCGACATCACGATCTACCTGGCGCACGAGCTGCAGACCAACCCCGTGCTGCGCGGCGGTGTGCGACTCGCGGTGGAGCAGGGCGAGTTCGGCATGCGCGACGCCCAGCCCTACCAGCAGTGGGTGGACACGTTCCGCGAACAGCTGTGTGCGGCCCGGGAGCGAGGAGAACTCAACCCGGCGGCTGACGAGGACGAGCTGGCGGTGCTGCTGGTGAGCGCGTTCTCCGGTACGCAGCTTTTCACCCAGGTCACCACGGGCCGCGCGGACCTGCCCGAGCGCATCTGCACGATGTGGCGGTATCTGCTGCCCGCAGCCGCGTCGGACGAGGCGCGCGGCTCCCTGACGGTCGATCCGGCCAAGCCCGGCACGCCCGGCCACCGCGGCACCTCCGACCGGTGAGAGCGACCGTTCTCGGCGCAACGGGCTTCGTGGGCCGGGCGGTGGTCCGGGACCTGCTGCTCCGGGGCGTCGCGGTCCGGGTGGCGGGGCGGCGTCCCGGACTCCGCCCGGGTGCGGACGGGCGGGGCTCCGAAGGGCCGGACGGCGTGGAACGGGTCTACGCGGACCTTCTGGAGCCCGGCTCGCTCCACGGGATGTGCGACGGCAGTGATGTGCTGTTCCAACTGGCCTCGTACATCGGTCCCGACGACGGGATGTGCCGGGCGGTGAACGAGCACGGCACGCGCGCGGCCGTCGCGGAGGCACGGCGCGCCGGGGTCGGGCACGTGGTGCTGCTGTCGACCACGGCCGTCTACGGCGCCGGCCCGCATCGTGGCATCGCCGTGGGCGAGATCGAGGCGGAGCCGGTGTCGGTGGTCAGCCGCACCCGGCTGGCCGGGGAGCGGTACGTGCTGGAGGCCGGCGGGACGGTCCTCAGGCCCGGCCTTGTCCTCGGCAGAGGGGACCGCTGGGTGGTGCCCGCGCTCGCGGACATGCTGCGCCGCGTTCCCGCCCGCTGGGACTCCGGGCGGGCGCTGCTCTCCGTGGTCGACGTCCATGACCTCGCCCGGCTGGTCGCCGGCGTCGGTGTGAGCGGCGAGGGGCTGGGGGTGCGGCACGCGAGTCACCCGACCCCGGTCCCGGTGAGCGACCTGATCGGCGAACTGGCCTCGCACGGCGTCCTCGACGTGCCCCTCGACGCATGGCCGCTCGACCGCTGCCTGGAACGGCTGAGGGCCACCGAGGGCTGGGTGAGCGAGCGTCAGTTCCGCCTGCTCGCCGAGGATCACTGGTACGCCGACTCCCAGGCGTGGTCCGCAGCCGGCGGGCCGCCGGCAGCGCATCCGCTGTCCGGCCTCGCCGGGGCGGCGGCCTGGTACCGCGCGCACATGGCCCACGCGGCCGCGGACGCCGGGACGGGCCGGCCGGCCCCGGCGGCCCGGGGCGTGCAGGGCAAGGTGCCAAATTCGCAACGAAGTAGTGGCGGGCAGCGGCCTCGATCCACCCAACCCGGTTAGATTCCGGAGTATCCGGTTTGGCGCCGGCGCGTCGTGCGGCCACTGGATGGCGTCGTGGGGGCGTTTCCGCCCGTTCGACCCGATGCCCGACGAGCAATCTTCCTCAGCTTCATACCGGGAGTGAACGTGGTGAGACAGGAGAGAGCCGAGCGGACCCGCCAGGCCCTCGTCGTCGCCGCCGCCAACGAGTTCGACCGGCATGGTTTCACCGGCACGCCGCTGTCCCAGATCAGCAAGGCCGCCGAGATGACCATGGGAGCGCTGTCCTTCCACTTCCCGTCGAAGATGGCCTTGGCGGTCGAAGTGTGTGCGCAGGGCTCCGTCGCCACCCGTGAGGCGCTCGACAGGGTGATGGCCGCGCCGCGGCCGGGACTGGCGGCCGTGGTCGATCTGACGGTGGAGCTGGTGCGGTTGCTGGAGCGGGATGTGCGCCCACGGGCGTTCGCGCGGCTGTCGCGCGAGGCGGTGTCGGAGTTGCCGAGCTGGAACTCGTTGTGGCTCACGGTGATGCGGGAGCTGCTGCACCGGACCCCCGCCGCTCAGGGGCTGGCGTCGGACCTGCGGGGTATGGAACTGCTGATGCGGTATCTGATGGCCGGGGCCGAGGCGTCCATCCGGGAAGGCGGCGCGTCGGGCGCCGTGGTGGACGAACTGAGGGACGTGTGGACGATGATCGGCCGCGGCCTGAACCTCGAGCCGCTCCCCGGGGTGGGGTCCGACGGCCTTCAGGAGTCTGACCGACCGGATCAGCGGCCGGCCGGGACTCGCTGACCCCGCCTGCGCCGTCGCCGCCCGGGCGCCCCCCGCTCACGCTGTTCGGCCGGGGTGGACGCGGTTTTGAAAAAAATAGAGATCGTTATGTATTCTTTTGGGGTCCGGCACTGAGGAGGAGTACCTCGCGAGTGGAGGAGATGTCCCATGTCCGCGCAGCGCTCGCTCTGGCCCCGGTCGGACATCACCGCCTTCGCGCAGCACCTGTTCGCGCTGCTGCCGCGCACCGACCAGCGCCAGTGGGCCGAGGCCTACCTGCGGGGCCTGCTGACCGTGTCCGGTCGCAAGTCGCTCCAGCGGCTGGCGTCGGCCGTTCCCGACTCCCCCACCGCCTCGCAGTGCCTGCAGCAGTTCATCAACGCCAGCCCCTGGGACTGGGTGCCGGTGCGCCGCGAACTGGCCCGCACCGTCGCGGCCGCGGGGCCGGTGACGGCCTTGACCCTCGGTATGGCCGTCATCCCGAAGCGGGGCGAGCACTCCGTCGGCGTGCACCGCAGGTTCGTCACCTCGGCCGGGCGCACGCTCAGCTGCCAGGTGGGCCTCGGGCTGTTCCTGTCGGACGAGGAGTGCAGCGTCCCGGTGGACTGGGAACTCGTCCTCGACCAGGGCTGGCGGGACGACGCGGACCGACTGCGCCGCGCCAGGGTCCCGGACGACGCGGCCCGCCGACCCGAGTGGGCCCAGGTGCTCGACCTGGTGGACCGGCGGGTGGCCGGCCCCCTGCCCTCCAGGACACCGATCGTCGCCGACCTCCATGACCTGCACGGCATGGACCGCTTACCGGCCGCACTGACCGAGCGGGGCCTGGACTACCTGCTGCGGCTCCCGCCCGGCCGGCTCCTCGTTCCCGCCGCCGGCACCCCGGTCCGCCCGGTGCCGGCACGCGGCACAGAAGCCCTCTTCCCCTCCGGTCCCGCCCGGCACCGGCCCCTGTCCCTTGCCTCGGTGCCGGTCAGGGTGGCCGGCACCGACGTCGCACACCGGCTCTGGTTCCACCGGCCGACGGCGGACCGCCGTGCGGTGCACCACTACCTCACGAGCATGGCCGACGCGGGAGCGGACCGGATCGCCTCCCTGCTGCGTCATGCGGAGCGCACCCGCGCCGCGGTGACGGCCCTGGGCGACAGCTTCGGCATGCTCCAGTTCGCCGGGCGTTCCTTTCCCGGCTGGCACCATCACATGACGATGACGTCCGCCGCGTACGCGTACAGCAGGCTGACCGGGGGCAGCGGGCCCGTCACGGCGCACACCACCACTCCCGCCTCGCCCTGGCACCGCCCGTACGACGGACCGGCGTCGCAGGGCCCCGTCGACCCGGGTCTCGCCGACGGCTCGACGACCGGCTGCCGTGTGGGCTCGAGGGCAGGATGAGAGAGGCCCCCGCGGCGGGCGGACCGTGATGATCCGCCACCGCGGGGGAGCCCCGCTTCCTGACACGAGCGGGTTCAGTCGCGCGGGCTCCGCGTGGCGCGCAGCAGCCCGGACACCGTCGGAGTCTCGAACAGCGCGTCCAGCGGCACTTCGGCGCCCAGCGCCTCGGTGGCCTGGGAGATCATCCGCAGCGCGTCCAGCGATCTGCCGCCCAGGTCGAAGAACGAGTCGTGCACGCCGATCGGCGACACCCCCAGGATCTCGGCGAAGATCCCGGCGAGGACGATCTCCTCCTCGCTGCTCGGCAGATCGGCGGCGGCCTCGCCCCGGTCCTGGAGATCCGTCGCCGCCAGTGCCGCCGAGTCCACCTGGCCGGAGGGAGTGAGGGGGATCCGTTCCACGGCGACGAAGGCGACCGGAGCGCCGGAGACCGGCACCAGCGCGCCGATCCAGCCCCGCAGGTCCTCTTCCCACGCCCCGCCGTCGGTCTGGTCCCCGGAGTCCAGCACGACGTAGGCTGCCAGACCGTCCCGTCCCCCGACCGGGCGGGCCTGCGCCACCGCGTCCCGGACACGAGGATGCGCACGGAGCCGGGCGGCGATGCCCGCGAGCCCGGTCGGCCGTCCGCCGAGCACGACCTGGTCGGCCGCGCGGCCCCACACCGTGATCGTGCCGTCGGGCAGGGGCCGGCCGACATCGCCCGTACGGCACAGCCGGGCACCGGGCTCGCCGTACGGATCGCCCGTGAAGCGGACCTCGGCATCGACCGGCTCCCCGCGATACGGCGAGGCGAGCCCGATGCCGCCGACGTGCACCTCTCCCACGCCGCCGACCGGTACGAGATTCCGGTCCCGGTCGAGGACCAGGAGACGGTCCCCGCAGGACGGGGAGACCGTGCCCCGATGCCGCACGAGCGGTCGAACCGACCAGGCCGAGGGCAGATAGCGGTCCACCACGCGGGTGTGCGCGCCGAACAGCGCGGTCACGATGCCCGTGTCCGCGTCGTCCAGACCGTCACCGTCGCAGACCACGACCCGCACCGCGTCGACGGTCGCCGTCACCTCGCGGCCGGAGGACCACCGGCGCAGGTCATGCGGGGTGGCGCCGAGGACGCAGGTGACCTTGTGGTGGTCGAGGACCTCGAAGACCGCCCCGGTGTCGGCCCGCTCCCGCGGGGGGACGAACGCGACCGCCGCCCCTGCGGCGAGGCTGCCCATCAGGTACCCCATGGCCACGGGGGACGTCGGCGGGGCGAGCAAGAGAACGACGTCCGAGGCCGACAGCTCGCAGGTCTTGACGACGTCCGCGGCGGACTGCGCGACGGCGCGGTGGGAGGAGACGGCCATGTCCGGCTCCGGCCCGGGCAGGACCGGCCAGACGCAGGCGGGGTCGTCGGGGCCCACCGTGACCTCCGGTGGGGTCGTCGGCAGACCGTCGTGCTCCACCGGGTCCGTGACACACGGCGTCCGGGGGTCCGTCATGCCGGTGCGCGAGCCGGCGGGACCGGGGTCGGCGCAGGCGAGCGGGTGCCCGGACCTGAGCACGCCGAGCGCGGCGACGACGGTGTCCGCGGAGCACGAGAGGCTGACCGCGACCGGCTCCCGGGCCGGGACGTCGCGAGCCGAGAGCCAGTGGGCGACCTGGTTTGCGCGGGCGTCGAGCTCCCCGTAGGTGAGCCGGCGATGCCGGCAGGTCACCGCCGGCGCGGCCGGGTCCCGCTCGGTGAGCGACACGTCCGGCAACACGGCGTTCTGCTCGCCGGGTGCCGGGCCGGGACGCGGGCGCAGCAGGACCGCCCGCTCGGCCGGCGGGACGGTGGCCAGCTCGGCCAGCCTGCGGTCCGGGTGCCGTGTCACCGTGTCGAGCGTGTGGACGACGTGGTCCAGCAGGCGCCGGGCGAAGTCGTCGGCATACCTGTGCCGGTCGTGGGTGAGGACGAGGTCCAGGCCGGGCCCCTCGACCGCCATCAGGGTGAGCGGGTCGTCGGTGCGCTGGAAGTACTCGATGCGCTCGACCGCGATCGCGTCGCGCTGCCAACGTGACTGGTCGATCGGGTAGTTCTGCACCATCACCGAGGTCTCGAACAGCGCCTGTCCTCCCGCCAGGCCGGTGGTGGCGAGCGCGGTGGGCAGCGGAAGGTACCCGTACTGCTGGAGTTCGAGCTGCCCGGCGTGGACGTCGGACAGCCAGTCCCGGACGCTCTGCCCGGGGGCCGTGCGGATGCGCGTGGGCAAGGTGTTGAGCAGGACGCCGACCATCTTGTCCGCGCCCGCGAGCTGCGGAGGACGTACCGTCAGCGCCGTTCCGAAGACGACGTCGGACGTGCCGGTGAACCGGCTGACCGTCAGGCCCCACGCGGCGTGGACCAGGGTGTTGAGGGTGACCCTGGCGCTCCGCGCTGCACCGCGCCAGCCGTCCGTGCGCTCCGGGGACACGGTGAGCCGCTGGTCCGTGTGGCGTTCCTGCCCGGGCTGGAGCCCGCCCCCGGCTTGCTCCGGCAGCACCGTCGCCACCCGGACGTCGCCCAGTCGGTACTGGAAGCTCTCCTCGGCCTCGACATGGTCCTGCCGGCCCAGCCACGCCACGTAGTCGCGATAGGGCCGGCGGCGGTCGAGCCGCACGGGACGTCCCCGGCTCGCCGCGTCGTAGGCGTCCAGCAGGTCGTTCAGGACGAGGTGCGTGCTCCATCCGTCCAGCAGGAGGTGGTGCAACGTCCACACCAGGACGTCGCGCCGGCCCGGAAGCCGCACGTGCGTGAACCGGGTGAGCGGGGGCCGCTTGAGGGAGAAGCCCCGTCGGCGGTCGGCCCGGACGAACTCGGCCAGAGCCGCTTCGGGGTCCTCGTGCCCGGAGAGATCGTGTGAGCTCACCGGTACGGGCGGGTTCCGGTGCACCACCTGCAGCGGGTTCCCGGGCGCCTCCGCGTGGAACGACGTGCGCAGGACGGGGTGCGCGTCCAGGACGGACGCGCAGGCCTGCCGCAGGGCGGAGTGGTCGAGCGGGCCGGCCAGCCTGCACACCAGCTGATTGACGAAGAGCTCGGGGTCCTGGTCGCGCAGGCAGTGCAGCAGCATGCCCTCCTGGAGGGAGGTCAGGGGGTAGACGTCCTCGACAGCGGGCTTCATCGTTGCGTCGTGTCCTCGTCGGTGTTCAGGCCGCTCAGCAGCTTGGTGAGCTGTTCCGAGTCGAGGCCGGACAGCGGGAAGTCATGCGGTGTGTAGGGGTGGTCCGCGCCACGCTCCAGTTCGCCGGCGGCCTTGTCCATCCGTGCCACGATCTCCTCCGCGAGCCGGTCGGTGAGCTTGTCGGACGCCAGGTCCCTGCGTCCGGTGACGGACACCCGCACCCGCCCGTCGTCGAGCCGGCCGGTCACGTCCAGCGCATGCCGGCCCGGCGCTCGTCCGGTCGCGACCTCGGTGAACAGGGGCGGCGGCGCCGCCGGGAGGCGCACGCGGATCGCCGCCTCGGGCCCTGCCGCCAACTGCTCCCGGACGGCCGGGTCGAGGCTGAGCGTGCGCAGCGCGCCGTGGCCCGCTCCGCCGTGCGGAACCGCGCGCCGGGCGGCCCGCACGGCCCGCACCTGCTCGCCCGTGGAACCGGCCTCGCCGAGGTCGGCGACGAAGGGGAAGGACGCCGTGCAGGCACCGATCGTCGTCGAGAAGTCGTGGTCCGCGGCCAGCCCTCGCCGGCCGTCGCACTCCAGGTCCACGAGGGTCCGGGAAACGCCGGTCCAGCTCCCGATCGCGCCCGCGGTGGCCGCGAGCAGGACGTCCAGCAGCTCGATCAGCGGCTGGTGCGCGAGCGTGTCGAGCAACGCGCGGGTGCGTTCCTCGCTCAGTTCGGCCGACGCGGTCACCTGCGCGTCCGGCCGCGGATCCGCCGGACCGGTGCCCCACGGCGTGCCGACCGACTGGGGAAGGCCGAGCCAGTACCGCAGTTCGCGGGCGGCCTCCTCGCTGCCCAGCCAGTCGTGGAGATGCCTGACCCAGCGGCTGAACGGCGTGGCCGGAGCGGGCGGAGCGGGCTGGGTGCCGTTCTCCAACTGCTCGTAGACGGACGAGATCTCGCCCAGGAGCAGCTCCTGGGCGTACCGGTCGGCGGCCAAGGGGTGAACGGCCAGGAAGAGATGGCCGGACTCCTCGGTGTCGAGCAGCGCCGCGGCGAGCACGGGGCCGGACGCCGGGTCCAGGCCGGCTGCCAGGTTCCGCACGAGGTGGCGCGCGGAGGCGGCGTACGTGTGCGTCGTAGAGCCCCGGATGTCGTGGTGGGCGAAGGCGATCGACCCGTCCGGCCCGGCCGCACTCTGGACCCACTGCGACGGGCCGTGCGTGAACCGGAGCCGCAGCGCCTCGTGGCGCTCGCACACGGTGGTGAGGGCGGTTCGCAGGAGCGCGGGGTCGAGTCTGCGCGCCGCACGCAGCTCGATCACGTCCGGCTCGGAGGGCTGTTCGAGGAAGGAGTGCTGGAACGGGCTCAGGGGGATGGTCTCCCCGCCGGTCCACCCGGCGACCGACAGACCGGGGTCCGCTTCGAGCAACGCGCTGCTCAGCGCGCGGATCGTCGGGTTGTCGAACAGCAGGCGGGTCGTCACCGCGAGCCCGAGGTCCCTGGCCCGGCCGCTGATGAGCACGCTGGTGATGGAGTTCCCGCCGAGATCGAAGAAGTGATCGTCCAGGCCGACCGCGGCTGTGCCGAGGGCCTCCCGCCAGAGCTCGGTCAGCACCGCCTGGAGTCGCTCGGTCCGCGGGCTCCCGGTGTCGGGCTCGATGCCGTCCCGAACGGTCATGACGTCTCCGTAGCGTGTCGGGCGGCCGGGGAGTGCGGGACGCGGCTGCCCGCGTTCCGCCGGACGCGGTTGAGATGTTCGAGTCCGGCGAGCACCTGGTCCGTCGGCACGCCGAAGTCGATGAAGCAGGCCAGCTCGTCGACACCGGCCGCCCGTGCCTGCTCCACGATCGCCCCGGCCTGCTCGACCGTGCCGAACAGCCCGCTGGTGCCGTAGTACCGGTCGAAGGAACGGCGGACCAGGAAGTCCACCTGAGCGTCGCTGAGGCTGCCCAGGTCCAGGCCTTGCAGGGTGTCGACGGCGGAGCGGGCTATCAGGTTGAAGGAACTCTTGAGATAGGCGATGAAGGGCTCGCGCACGGTGTCGAGCACGGCCTCCGGGTCGTCTCCCACGAAGGCGTGCAGCATGAGCGCGACATGGCCGGGCCGGCCGTCGTGATCGGGTCGTCCGGCGTGCGCCTCGCGGTAGACGGCGATCTTCTCGGCCAGCTCGTCCATGCTCTGCCCGAGCAGATGCGTGAGCACCCCCGCGCCGGCCTCACCGGCCGCGCGGAAGGTGTCCGGACTTCCGGCGCTGGTCAGCCAGACCGGGAGTTCCCGCTGCACCGGCCGTGGATAGACCTGTAGTTCGGCGGTGTTGCCGACGCCGTCGAGCGTCTTCATCGGGTCGCCCCGCCACAGCGCGCGCACCTGCTGCATGGTGTCGAGCACCGTCGTGCGGCGATCCGCGTACCCGCTCGGGTTCAGCGCGAAGTCCACCGGGTCCCAGCCGGAGGCGAAGGAGATCCCGGCCCGCCCGTGGGAGAGGTTGTCGACGATCGCCCACTCCTCGGCGATGCGCAGCGGATGGTGCAGGGCGGGAACGACGCTGCCCGCCCTGACCGAGACGCGTTCGGTGACCGCGGCCACGGCGGCACCGGTGACCGACGGATTGGGGTACAGCGCGCCGACCGAGTGGAAGTGGCGCTCGGGCGTCCACACTGCGGCGAAGCCGTTCCGATCGGCGAACTTCGCTCCCTCCAGGAGGAGTTCGTAGCTGTGACCCGCCCCGTCCGCACAGGTGCTGTCGGCGAAGTAGAAGAGGCTGAATTCCATTCTGCTCCCCAGTCCGGCTCGGCTCTTTCAGAGCGCGAGGCGCGCCCGCACCGCTGTCGGCCATTGCGAGGAGTCCGCGCCGTGTTCGTGCCGGAGGGCCAGAACGATGCGGTCCAAACCGAATGCCATGCAGGCGCTGTGTGTGTGGGAACCATCGGTGTTGCTGATGTCGAAAGCCTCACCGAAGTGTTCCTTGTGGTAATTGGCCGAGGCGATGGCCTGCGGCAGATCGTCGGTCAGCCGCGCGGTGATCTCCCATTTGAGCTGCTGCTCCCGTTGCGCGCGGCCCAGGAAGTCACCGGAACTCCCGAAGAACGGGTCGCTGGCCGGCACGGTCCGGGTGGACAGCCCCAGGTCGGTCAGCCATCGGCCGGCGGATCCCAGCGCCCGGTCCCGCCACCGTTCGACCGCGCTCGGCTGACCGAAGCGGACCACTTCGTACATCCGGAAGGAGCGCAGGCGCCCCGTCTCGAAGGTCTTCTCCTCCCGGTAGCAGGCCGCCTCGACGCTCAGGCAGGTCGGCGCGCCCAGGACCTCGCCGGCCAGCAGCGGATACAGGTGGTGGCATGCCGCCGAGGTGAGCACCAGGTCGGTGGCGGTCGGCTCGGAGCCGTCCGGGGAGCCGTGCACGGAGCCCAGCAGATGGGGGAAGGAGGCGGGGTAGCCCGCCCGCTCGGACGTGCTGCGGGAGATCACCGGCGGCGCGGCGAAGTGCTCCTGCCGTTCGGTGACGAACAGCGCGCCGATCCCGCGGCGCAGGCCGTCCACGATCTTCTCGTTCTCGCCGGAGGAGAGTGAGACACCCTGGGTTTCGGAGGTCGTTTCCTCCAGCCCGCGAATGTGCGACAAGCGTGCCATCAACGCCCCCACAATAATTTCCGGTCATCTGGCGCACGACACCGTAATGGCCGTGTGCGGCGTCTGACCAGACGGGTCTTCGATGGATTCCGGAAAATGCCGCCGACGCGGTGTTCAACTGATGCCCGGCCGCAGTTGAACACCCGGGTGTCCAACATCCGCTTGTTTCGGAGAATGGCGTCCATTAGGTTTTCGGCGGCTGTGCCGTCCGTCGGTCACGGGCCATCGATCCCGCGCAACCGAATGTGAAAGGCGATATGGCGTGACGAATTCCCCCACCTTTCACGACGTGCATTTCTCCGGGCTCAGGAGCAGAGTCTCCGAGCTCACCTGGGGACAGCGCTGGATCTGGGACGAGGTGCAGTGGTTCGCTCCGCACCACGAACACCTCAATGTGCCGCTGATCGTCGACGTGCCGGACGGCACCACGCTGCCCCGGGTGCTCGCCGCAGTGCGGACCCTGGTGGAGAGCCGGGAGTCCCTTCGCACGACCTACCCGCTGTCCGGGACGGGCGAGCCGCGCCAGAGTGTCGCCGCGCGGGGCGGGATCAGGGTGGAGGTGCGGTCGGCCGCCGGGGAGAGCCGTGCGGTCGCCGAGGCGTTCGCCGCGGAGTTGCGGCGCGTTCCGTTCGCGGTGGACGAACTGCCCTTCAGAGTCGGTGTCGTGGCGGACGAGGGCGGGCCCCGCCATGTCGTCGCGGTCGTCTTCCACATGTCGGCCGACGGCTGGGACATCGCCCACATCACCGCCGAGACGGAGCGGCTTCTCGCCGCACCGGCCACCTCGTCGATCCCGTCGGCCGGCGACCGGCTGCACCCGTCGGACCAGGCGGAACGGGAGCGCGGCGCCGAAGGGGCGCGGACGTCCGAGCGGTCGATCCGGTACTGGGAGGCGCAACTCGCCCGCGCTCCCGCCGTGATGCTGCCCGCCGGTGCGGGCGTTGCCGGCACACCGCGGTTCCAGGAGGTGGTGTGCGAGTCGGAGGCCATGGCCGTCGCGGTGCAGGTCCTGGCACAGCGGCTGCGGGTCAGCGAGACGGCGATCTTCCTGGCCGTCGCCGCCCTGCTTCTCGGCCGCCGCGCGGACGGCCCGGTGTGCTGCTTCACCGTGTGCTGCCACAACCGCATCGGCCCGGACGAGGTGGCGGCCACGGGCACCTTCGTCCAGGACGTGCCGGTGACGATCGATGTCGGTGACGTGACGTTCGCGGAGGCTGTGCGGCGGACGTGGCGGGCGCTTCTTCCCGCGTACGCGGCGGGGAAGTACGATCCGGTCCGGGCCGCCGCGGTGGTCGAGGAGGCCGTGCGCCGCCGGGGCTCGGACGTCGATCTGTCCTGCACGCTCAACGTCATGCTGGGCGCGAACGGTGACGGCCCCGACCTCGTCGGGTCGGCCGGAGCGGCCACGCGCGATGTCGTCCAGGCGTTGCGGTCGAGGACCCGGATGAGCGGGAAACCCGGTCGGGACCGGGACCGCTTCGGCCGGAGGTTCTATCTGCGGGCCCACAACTTCTCCGGGGCCGTGCTCATGTCGCTGCGGGTCGACACCCTGGCCATGCCCGTCGCGGACGCTGTTTCGTTTCTGCAGAGCATGGAGCAGACTGCGGTCGAGGCGCTGGCGGACACCGAGCGGACGCAGGGCGCCGGCGGACCCGTGTGAGCGGGCCGCACCAGGGCGTTCCCGCGTTCAAGTGCGGCTCGTCCGCACTTGCCCGGAACTCGGGAGGCGGGTGACCGGCAGGCTCCCCGCGAACACCCCGAGGAGCTCCGTGGCGAGCCGGTCGTCGGACTCGGCGCCGCGCAGCAGGGCGGTGAAATCGTCGTCCAGGGGTGCCAGCGAGGCCTGGCGGCACACGAACTCGAACATCGCCGCGCGACCGGTGTCGCGGCGCGCGGCATACCGGCCCAGGGCGCGTTCCCAGGGCAGTTCGCCGGAGAGTCCCTGGTGGACGGCGCGGGCGAGCAGGTCGGCGTCGGTGAAGGCGTCGGAGATCCCGTGCGCCCCGATCGGGTCCTTGTGCTGGCCCGCGTCCCCCGCCAGGGCCCAGCCGGGACCGTAGGGGCGCCGGAAGTAGTTGGGCAGACGGCCCGCGGCGCGGACCCGTTCAGCCGGGCGCCGGCCGCGCACCCGTGCGGCCAGTTCGGGAAGCCGCTCCAGTGTGCTCAGGTACAGCTGCTCGGGGCCGCCGCGGTGGGCGAGGAACTCGGCGCGGGGCAGGGTGAGCGCCACCGTGGTCAGCGCGTCATGGGTGGGCCACATCGCCGCTCCCAGCCCTGGCCGTACGAAGGTCCGCACTCCGTCGACGGGCAGGTCCGTCCAGTAGGCGTAGAGAGTCGCGGCGAGCGGACCCCGGTCGTGGGTGAACGGGGCGTCCACCGCCCGGGCGACCGTCGAGTTGCGTCCGTCGGCGCCGACCACCAGACGGGCCGTCGCGGTGAAGGGGACTCCCCGCTCGTCGTGGCCGCGGACGCCGGTGACGACACCGTCCTCCTGGACGACCTCGCGCACCGAGCAGCCCTGGCGCACCTCGGCACCGGCCTCGGCCGCGGCCTCCACCAGGAGCGCGTCCAGGACGTACCGCCGGGGCGCGTAGGTGACCGCCGGGGTGTCACGGGCGAGGGGGGTGCCCGCGAGGACGGTGTCGCCGAAGTCGACCCGGAGCCGCTCGATGGGCGGGCACCCGGTGGCCGCCAGGCGGTCCAACAGGCCCCATGAGGAGAGGAGTTCGACTCCTGGGCGCAGCACCCAGTGGGTCGAGAGCGTGTCACTGGGGAAGTGCGCGTGGTCCAGGACCAGCACGGAGTGCCCGGCTCGGGCGAGCAGCATCGCCAGCGGCGAGCCGGCGCACCGGGCTCCGACCACGATCACGTCGTACGAGGTCATGGCCGGTGACTGTAAGGGCCACCGGGTGCGCCGGTCGATGTCTGATGCGAACACGGGCACAACGGTGTGCGGTGGGCCGATCACCCGTAGTCTCCGTCGCGCTGTCAGGGAAACGGCGGCGGTTCAAGGAGACGCGACCATGCCGGAAGTCGAGGAGAGCCCTGCCGTCGGGCAAGGGGAATGCGATACGGCCGCTGCGGTGCTGCGGTCCCATCCCCAGGTCCGAGTGGCGGCTGTGGAGTACGTGGAGGACCCCGGGGGCGCCGGGGCGGGCCTGGTGGCCCGGGCCGTGCCCGAGGCGGGCCCCGGCCCGGTGGGGACGGGCACGGCCGACGCGGTCGTGGAGGCCTGGCAGGCGGTCTTCGACGACTGCTACGAAGTGGCGGGGCTGGACGACGATCCGGTCACCGCCGGCATCACCGGGTGGACGGACAGCCTCACCGGGCAGCCGGTCCCCGCCGCGCAGATGGCGGAGTGGGTGGACACGACCGTCGCCCGCCTGGCCGCCCTGCCGCACCGCAGGATCCTGGAGATCGGGGCGGGCACGGGCCTGCTCATGAACCCGCTGGTGCGCGCCCTCGCTCCGGAGGTCTACACGGCCACGGACTTCTCGGCGCGGTCGGTGGACCTGTTGCGGGAGCTGGCCGGTGAACTGGCCGGACCCGCGCCGAGGACCGGGATCACCGTCGAGCAGGCGGAGGCGACCGCGCCGCCGCCGGGTGGGCCGTACGACCTGGTGATCGTCAACTCGGTGGTCCAGTACTTCCCGTCGACGCTGTATCTGGAGGAGGTGCTGCGGCAGGTGCTCCCGTCGGTCGTGCCCGGCGGACACGTGTTCCTGGGCGACCTGCGGCATGCCGGTCTGCGGGAGGCCTTCGCCTGTCTGAAGCACCGTCGCAGGTCCGGGGCCGACTCCTCCGCCGTACCGGTGCGGGTGCGGGTCGACCGGGAACTGCGGCTCGACGGGGAGCTCAGCCTGCTGCCGGACCACTTGCACGCGCTGCCCGGCCGGTTCGACCGGCTGACGGGGGTGGACACCGCCCCGCGCAGGGGTGCGGCGCCGAGCGAGATGACGCTGTTCCGGTACGACGCCGTCCTGCACGTCGGCTGTTCGCTGCCGGCGGGCGAGGCGGAGTGGCACGACGGCGGGGAGTTGACCGCCGACGAGGTCCGGGCCCGGCTCGCGGACGCGGCCGCACCGTTCGGCTTCCGCGGAGTCCCCAACGCACGGCTGGCCGAAGCGCTCGCGCTGCGCGGCGTGCGGGGAGAGGCAGGCCCGGAGCGCGGCCGGGAGGTGCGGCCCGGAGCGGATCCCGAGCAGCTGGCCCGGCTGGTCGAGAAGGCCGGCTGGACGGCGGGGCTGCGGTGGACACCGGGCGACGGCGAGGGCAGGTACGACCTGTGGTGCACGCCGCCCGGCCGGGAGGGCAGCGCGCCGTGCCGGACCGTGCCGGGCGCCGCGGGCACCGCGCCGTCGTACCGGCAGCCGGTCTTCTCGCCGCGCGGGGAGCTGAGCTGGGCGCGGGCCGTGCTGTCGGCGGTCAACGCCGAACTGCCGTCCGGACTCGCCCTGCGACAGCTGAGCGCGGTCACCGCGCTGCCCTGATCCGGGCCGCGTCCTCGCAGCGGGGACCGGCAGCCCACCAGTCCGAAGGAGCAGAATGGTCGCGCACGTCCGACATGTGTCGCTCGGGGTCCCGGACCTCGTCGCGGCACGGGAGTTCTACGAGAAGCGCTGGCAGCTGGAGCCGGTAGGCACCGAGGGCGATCGGCTCTATCTCGGCGCGGGATGTCCGGAGAGCCACGTCCTGCGGCTGCGTGAGACCGCCGAACCGCGGGTCGACCTGATCTCGTTCGCCGCCTCGTCGGCGGCGGAGGTCGACGAGATCGCCGAGCGGGTGGTCCGTCATCCGCAGGCGAGGATGGTGCGGGAACCCGGGGTCCGCGAGGACCTCGGGGGAGGCTACGCGCTGTGGTTCCTCGACTGTGACGGTCGTACGGTCGAGGTGTCCGCGGACGTGACCGGCCGTCCCTTCCGGCCCGTGGAGGAGGAGGAGACCCGCCCGGTCGGGATCGGCCACGTGGTGCTGAACACCCCCGATCTGCAGGCGGCCCGTCTCTTCTACGAGTCCGTGCTGGGCTTCCGGGTCTCCGACTGGGTCGAGGACATCATGTGTTTCCTGCGCACCGGGCGCGCCCATCACGTCATCGCCTTCACCCGGGCACCGCACACGTCCCTCAACCACGTGGCCTTCGAGATGCGGGGCCTGGACGAGTTCATGCGGGCCACCGGCGCGTTGATGCGTGAGGGACTGGCGCCGCTGTGGGGGCCGGGCCGGCACGGGGTGGGGCGGAACACCTTCTCGTACTTCCGTGACCCGTCCTCGGGTTTCGTCCTGGAGTACACCACCGCGGCGCAGATGATCGACGACGAGCACGGGTGGACGCCGAAGGTGTATCCGGCGACGGCCCAGACCACCGATGTGTGGGGGACGGCCAACGCACGGGACGAGCTGGTCTCGACGGCCCTGCGGGGCGTTCCGGACGCCGGCCTGTGGTCGGCCCCGCCGGTATGAGCGCGCCGCGGGTCGGCCGGAGGGACCCGTCGGCGGGCGTGGCCCTGGTCACCGGCGGTTGCTCCGGCATCGGCCGGGCCGTCGTCGAGGACTTCGTCGCCCACGGGTACGACGTCGTCGTCCTCGATCAGGACGCTCCCTCACGGCCCCTTCCGGAAGCGGTGACGCTGGTCCGGGGCGATGTGTGCAGTGCGCGGGACAACGCGCACGCCGTGGCCGTCGCCGTGCGGGAGTACGGGCGTCTCGATGTGTTCGTCGGCAACGCGGGTGTCCACGACGCCGGCGCGGGGCTGCGCGACCTGCCCGCGGAGGAGCTGGCCGAGGTCGCGCGGCGGGTCCTGGACGTCGATGTCGTGGGCTATGTGCTCGGGGCTCGGGCCGCCGTCGGCGAGCTGGAACGGACCGGCGGCTGCATGGTGTTCACCCTCTCCGACGCGTCGTTCCTGGTGAGCGGCAACGGTGCCGGGCTGTCGTACGCGGCGGCCAAGCACGCGGCCCTGGGCGTGGTGCGTCATCTGGCGGCCGACCTGGCACCCCGGGTGCGCGTCAACGCCGTGGCCCCGGGCGGCGTCGTCACGGGGCTGCGGGCCGTGAGGGGGGCGGGCGCCGCGCCCAGCGCGGTGTTCGAGACCCCGGAGCCCATCGAGCGGGTCATCCAGGAGTACAACCCCTTGGGTGTCGTCCTGACGCCGCAACAACTGGCGCCTCTCTACCGCATGCTGGCCTCACCCCTCTCGGCGGGGATGACCGGCGAAGTGCTGCGTCCCGACGGCGGCCTCGCGGTGCGCTGAGCCCCGCCCTCCCCCGTTCCGTGCCCGCACCGGTGATCCACCGGTGCGGGCACGGTCGCGTTGTACACCTCTCAAAAAAAAGAGAATGAATGGTATCCTTTTTTCCTCGATCGTCGTGTGCATGTCGAACGTCTTCATCGGGGAGCCGCATTGGATGCCAGCGAGCATTGTGGGAAGACAGCTGACGACGCCCTCGCCTACGTGACGCGATGTCAGGCGGAGTCACTGAGTCGCGACGTGGAACTGATCGCGATCGACGAGCTGGTGACCGTCGGCTCGCCGCGGATCTCGGGCGAGGATCCCGCGTACGTACAGTCCCTGGCGGAGAGCGAGTCGGAGCTTCCGCCGATCATGGTGCATCGCCGCACCATGCGGGTCATCGACGGCACCCACCGCCTGCGCGCCGCCGAACTGCGTGGTCAGAAGCAGGTGGCCGTCCTCTTCTTCGAGGGCGAGGAGTCCGACGCGTTCGTCGTCTCCGTGGCCGCGAACGTGACCCACGGGCTGCCGCTGTCCCGGGAGGACCGCATCGCGGCCGTGCGGCACATCTTCGTCTCCCATCCGCACTGGTCCGACCGCGCCGTGGCGACCGTGACGGGCCTGTCGGCCAAGAAGGTCGCCGAGGTGCGCCGCGGCATGGACGAGGGCGCGGCGGCGCCGGCCGTGCGCGTGGGGCTGGACGGCCGCGTTCGCCCGGTCAACTCCGCGCACGGGCGGGAGCTGGCCAGCCGGCTCATCCGGGAGAATCCGGAGGCGTCCCTGCGCGAGATAGCCCGGCAGGTGGGGATCTCCCCGGCAACCGTCGCCGACGTACGCGAACGGCTGCGCCAGGGCCGGGACCCGGTGCCGCTGAAGCTGCGCGGCGGGCAGTCCCAGACGGAGCGCCTGCCCCGGTCGCTGGCCGACAACACCGTGCCCCTGCTGCGCAGCCGTCCGCTGTCGGACCTGACGCCGATCTTCGACACGCTGCGCCGCGACCCGTCCATGCGCTTCAACGACGTCGGCCGCATGGTCCTGCGGTTGTTCGACACGTGCGCGCTCGCCGCGCGCGAGCAGCAGAAGATCGCCGACACGGTGCCCCACCACTGCCGCGGCCTGGTCGCCGAACTGCTCGTCGGCTACGCGGAGGTGTGGCGCTACCTCGCCGAAGACCTCAAGGACAGCGACGGGTTCCCGCACTCGCCCGCCGTATGACCGCCCGGCACGTTCCCCTGTTCAACTGCGTGACCGCAGCGGTTGAACGGACACATCGCTCGACCCGAGCACGCAGCGAGGAGAGAACATGGTTCAGGCCACTGCCGATCCGGCGACCCGGCCCGTAGGCCGCGACGACGGACCCCGCCCGGCTCCGCCCTACCGGGCCCAGCCGCCGAGCGCCCCGGCCGCGTTGACGGCCCTCCTCCTGTCGGACGGCGAGAGTCCCGCCCTGCTGCACCTCGCGGGCCAGCTGACCCACGCACTCCAGCGGCGCGGGTTACTCGCGATACTGCACCCCGAGCCGGCCGGCCGGACCGAGCGGGAACGGTTCCGCGGCTGGCTGCGCACCCTGGGCGTCGGCGCCCTGGTGCAGGTGGGCGGGACGTCCCGGTGCGACAGGCCGTCGCGGCAGGTCCAGGCGTCCCTGTCGGGGGGCATACCGCTCTACGGTGTGCGGTTCCCCGCCGAGGAGTCCGCCGGGCTCCACTTCTGCGTCGACGACGAACTCGCGGCGGACCAGGTGCTGGGCTACCTCCGTGGTCTGGGGCACACCGCGATCGGCTGCCTCCTCGACGGCCCGGGACAGTCGGCGGCCACGGGCCGGGAATCGACGTACCGCGCCCGGGGCATCCAGCGGGTGAGCCTGACCTCCACCACCCCGGAGGGTGTGCGCGCGGCGACCGACGCCTTTCTCGACGCCGGGTGCACCGCCGTCGTCTGCGGGAGCGCCCTGCTCGCGCTCGGCGCGCTCGCCACGATCCGGGACCGGGGGCTGAGCGCGCCCGGCGACCTGTCGTTGATCAGCCTGGAGGACGCCCCGCCCGGCCGTTTCGCGGAACCGACCCTGACGGCCCTGCAGCCGCCCGTGCGGCAGATGGCGGAGAGCGTGGCGGACGTACTGCGCGAGGCGCTGGTCGACGCGCCGACCCCGGTTCCGCGGCTGCGGTTCCTCGGCGCCTCGGAGCTGCGCTACGCGCCGGACCTCGTCGTCCGCGGTTCCACCGGCCCGGCCCCGGTCGCAGGCCCGGCATGCTGAGGCTCGCGGCCACCGACCTGGACGGCACGCTCCTCAGGAGCGACCTGACCGTCGCCCCGCGCACCCTCGCCGCACTGCGCGCGGCCCGGCGGCGCGGAGTACGGCATCTGATCGTGACCGGCCGGCCCGCCGCCGACTGCGCGCCGGTCTTCGCGGCGCTGGACTACGAGGGAATCGCCGTCTGCGGACAGGGAGCCCAGCTGTACGACGTGTCGGCGCGGCGCATGCTGTGCACCGCGTCCCTCGAACGGGACCTGGCCCGTGCCCTGGTGGCGAAGGTGCGTGAGGAACTGGCCGCGCAAGAGGTGCGCGGTGCGCTCCACCTGGCCGTCAACACCTCGGGACCGGACGCCGAGTTCGTGCGGACGCCCGGATTCACCGTGGGCGGCGCCCTGTCGACCGTGCGCACCTGTTCCCCCGCCGAGCTGTGGAACCGTCCCGTCGACCGGGTGTTCCTGCGGCACGACGGGCTCGCCGACGACGCTCTCGCGGAGCTGGTCGCCAAGGTGTGCGAGCCCGGAGCCGGCGTCACGCACTCCGACCGGGGCGTGGTCGAGATCCTGCCCCCCGGCACCGACAAGGGAACGGGACTGGCCCGGGCCGCCGCGCTGCTGGGCATCGACCTCGCCGACGTGGTGGCGTTCGGCGACATGCCCAACGACATCCCCCTGCTCGGCCGGGCCGGCCACGGCGTGGCGATGGCCAACGGCCACTGGTCCCTGAAGGTCGTGGCCGACGAACTGGCGCCGCACCACGACGACGACGGAGTCGCCCGGGTCCTGGAGCGACTGACCGGCCTCGGCGCCGCGGGGGACGGGGCCGCCGTCCCCGTCCAGCCATCGGAAAGGAACTCCGCATGCGTGTCGACCTGTTGACCCGCGAGTACCCTCCCCACGTCTACGGGGGCGCGGGCGTGCACGTGGCCGCTCTGGTCGAGCATCTGCGCTCCCTGGTCGACCTGCGCGTCCACTGCTACGGGCCGGACGCCGGCACGGGGCCGGACGCGACCGGCGGGCCCCGGGTCCGCTCGCACGCGGTGCCGGACACCCTGCGCGGGGCGAACCCCGCCCTGCAGGCCGTCGCCGTAGGGGCGGCCATGGCCGACGCGGTGAGCGGGACCTCCGTGGTGCACAGCCACACCTGGTACGCCTGCCTGGCTGGCAGCCTCGCCCAGCGCCTGCACGGGGTCCCGCATGTGGTCACGGCACACAGCCTCGAACCCCTGCGACCTTGGAAGGCCGACCAGTTGGGCGGGGGATACCGGCTGTCCTCCGCCATGGAGGCGAGCGCCCTGAACACGGCCGACCGGGTCATCGCCGTCTCGCGGGCCATGGCACGGGACATCACCAGGCTCCACCCCGGGCTCGACCCCGGTCGCGTCACCGTCGTGCACAACGGCATCGACACCGAGGCGTACGCCCCCGATCACGGCACCGACGCACTGGAGCAGTACGGCATCCCCCTCGACCGCCCCATCGTCGCCTGCGTCGCCCGGATCAGCCGGCAGAAGGGCCTGGACCATCTCCTGCGTGCCGCACGGCATTTCGTCCCGGGCACGCGGCTGGTCATCGTCGCGCAGAGCGCGGACACGCCGCGGCAGAGCGCCGAGTTCGCCGAGCAGGTGGCCGCGCTGAGGGCGCAGGGGCACGCCTGCCACTGGATCAGCGGACCGTTCCCCCGCCGCGCCCTGGTGCAACTGCTCACCCACGCCCGGGTCTTCGTCTGCCCGTCGGTCTACGAGCCGCTCGGCATCGTCAACCTGGAGGCCATGGCCTGCGGCACCCCCGTGGTCGCCTCCGCCACCGGAGGCATCCCCGAAGTGGTCGACGAGGGGCGGACCGGCATGCTGGTGCCGCTGCGTCACGACGACACGCCGGACGGACAGCCGGACGAGCCGCTGGTCTTCGCCAAGGACTTCGCCGGCCGCGTCAACGGGCTCATCGAGGATCCCGGCGTCGCCGGGCGGATGGGCGAGGAGGGCCGGCGGCGGGTCGTCCGGGAGTTCTCCTGGCGGCGTGCCGCCCAGCAGGTCAGCGACATCTACACCGACCTGGTCGGCTCCGGCGCCGCCTGAGTCTGTTCCTCCGTCCACGGAGCACGCCGCTGCGTGGGCGGTTGAGCATCTCCTGGGCGGGCGGGCCCGCCGCTCGTATGGTCGGCCGAGGCGTGGGAGCCGACGCGGGAGGTGCTCGTGCCGGAATACGAAGTCCCGCTGGAGCGGGGTGCCGTGGGCGATGGGCCGCTGGACGGGGGAGAGCTGACATGACGAGACCGGTGACGTCCTCCGAACGGGCGGCCGGGACGGTGCGCGGCGACGGCTGGCTGACCGGGCCCCGGCCGCGCGACACGGCGGTGAGCCGTTTGTACTGTCTGCCCTGGGCCGGGGCGGGAGCGGCGGTGTACCGCGCGTGGGCCGAGTGGCTCCCGGCGGACGTCGAAGTGGTTCCCGTCGCCCTGCCCGGCCGGGAACGGCGGCTGCGGGAGGAGCCGTTGCGCACGGTGGAGGAGGTGGCCGAGGCACTGACTCCGGTGCTGCTGGAGGACGCCGATCGGCCCTACGCCCTGTTCGGGCACTCCATGGGGGCACTCGTCGCCTACGAGACCACCCTGCGCATGGCCGCGGCCGGCCTGCCGCCGCACCGCCTCTTCGTCTCGGGTTCGCGCGCGCCGCACCGCGCCCTGCGCTACGGCGGGCTGAGCGGCCTGGAACCGGGTGCGTTCCTGGCGGCCGTACGCCGCTTCCAGCCGGAGTCCGGCGGCGCCCTGGACGACGACGAACTGGTCGAGCTGATCCTGCCCGCGCTGCACGCGGACTTCGCCGCCGCGGAGAACTACCGTGCACCGGCCGGCCGCCAGGTCCCCTGTCCCGTCACGGCGTTCGGCGGTGACAGGGACCCGCTGGTCAGCGCCGCGGACGTGACCGCCTGGCACCGGCATGGCGGCGGCGCCTTCACCGAGCACACCGTCGGAGGCGGGCACCTCTTCGTGGTCACCGCGGGGAGGCGGGTGTGCGAACTGCTCGCCGAGTACCTGACGTGACACGGGTGGTACGGAAAGGGGAAGGCGCCGGAGCGGAAGTCCGCTCCGGCGCCTTCGCCCTGTGGGCCCGTGCCTCATGCCTCCTGGTGGTGCATCACGTGCTTGATCCGGGTGTACGCCTCGAAGCCGTACACGGACAGGTCCTTGCCGTAGCCGGAGTGCTTGAACCCGCCGTGCGGCATCTCGGAGGGGAAGCCGAGGTGGGTGTTGACCCATACGGTGCCGAAGTCGAGGCGGGTGGTCATGCGCATCGCCCGGCCGTGGTCGCTGGTCCACACCGCCGAGGCCAGCCCCTGCTCCACCCCGTTGGCGAGCTTCACCGCCTCGTCCTCCGTGACGAAGGACTGGACCGTGACCACCGGGCCGAACACCTCGGTCTGCACGATCTCGTCGTCCTGCCGGACGCCGCGGATCACGGTCGGTGCGAAGAAGTACCCCTCGTCGCCCACCCGTTCACCACCGGTGACGATCCGGGCGTGCTCCGGCAGCCGGGCGAGCAGACCGGTCACCCGCTCCAGCTGGGACGCGTTGTTCAGCGGGCCGTAACCGGCGTCCGGGTCGCCGGGCGGGCCGGGCCGCACGGCGTGAGCCGCGGCGGCCAGGCGCTCCACGAACGTGTCATGGACGCGCTCGTCGACCAGCACCCGGGTGGCCGCGGTGCAGTCCTGCCCGGCGTTGCCGAAGGCCCCTTCCACGATCTTCGCGACGGCCGCGTCCAGGTCGGCGTCGGCGAAGACGACGACCGGCGTCTTCCCGCCCAGCTCCAGGTGGACCCGCTTGAGGCTCCGTGCTGCGGTGCGTGCCACATCGATGCCCGCCTCGACCGATCCGGTCAGCGAGACCATGGCCGGCACCGCGTGGTCCGTCATCGACCGGCCGGTGGACGGCCCGCCGCAGACCACGTTCAGCACGCCGGCGGGCAGGAATTCCGCGGCCAGTTCGGCGAACAGCAGGGCGGAACGGGGCGTGGTCTCGGCCGGTTTGAGGACCACCGTGTTGCCCGCCGCGATGGCCGGCGCGCTCTTGAGCACGGCCATCAGCAGGGGGAAGTTCCACGGCGCCAGCTGGGCGCAGACGCCCACCGGCTCCCGCCGCACATAGGAGGTGTGGCCGGGGGTGTACTCCGCGGCCGAGCTGCCCTCCAGGATGCGGGCGGCGCCCGCGAAGAACCGGAGCTGGTCCACCATCAGAGGGATCTCGCCCGCCGCGGCGGCGCTGCCGGTGTCGAGCAGCTCGGCCGCGGCGAACTCCTCGGCCCGCTCCCGCAGCGCGTCGGCGATGTGCAGCAGCGCCTCCTGGCGGGCCGCCGGAGCGGTGCGGCGCCAGCTCTCGAAGGCGGCCGCCGCCGCACGCATGGCGGTGTCGACGTCCTCCGGGCCGCTCAGCGGAGCCAGGGCGCTCGCGGCGCCGGTGCACGGGTCGAGCAGTTCGGCGTAGCGGCCCTCGGCCGGCTCTGTCCTCTTGCCGTCCACGAAGTTGGAGAGTGCGGGCAGCGTCATCGGGTTCTCCTCGGTGGGGCCCCGGCCGTGGGACGGCCGGGGGTACGGGCGGGGCTGCGGTGCACGGGTCATGCGGCCCCGGGCACGGCCGCCGTCGTGGTGTCCGCGACGCGGAGCTCGGTGAAGCCGTGGAAGCCCAGGTTGTTGTTGTAGTTCAGGCTCTGCGGCACCACGCGCAGTCCGGGCATCCGGCGGTAGAGCGTGGTCAGGGCGATGCGCATGGTCTGGCGCACCAGGGGGTCCCCGAAGCACAGGTGGCGTCCGGCACCGAAGGTGAGGTGCCGGTTGGGGGCCGGCCGGTCCAGGACCAGCTCGTCGGCCCGGGAGAACTGCTGCGGGTCGCGGTTGGCGGAGGCCACGTAGAGCATCAGCGGCCGTCCGGCAGGCAGCACGATCTCCTCCCCCGCCGCGGTGGTGTACGGCATGTCCTCACGCGCCACCCGGCCCACGAACTGCACCGGGGTGCAGAAACGCAGCAGTTCCTCGATGGCGTCGGGTATGGCCGCCGGGTCCAGAAGAAGGGCCCGCTCGGCGGCCGGGCGCTCGTCCAGCACCTGCACGCTGTTGCCGATCAGGTAGCGGATGGAGGCGACTCCGGCGAACAGCAGCAGAGCCGCCTGGGCCACCACGTCCTCCTCGGAGAACCGGTGCCCGTGCACCTCCGTGGTGCGCAGCGTGTGCAGCAGCCCGCCCTCGCGGGCCGCGTGCTCGGCGCACTCGGCGGAGGCCAGGAACTCGGTCAGCTCCCGTGTGCTGGCCTGGGTGCGCTTGAGGTGCTCGACGGTCACCTGCGTCGAACCGAAGAGGTGCGCGATGTCGTCGGTCCAGCGCGTCAGCTCCGGGTGCGCGTCGACCGGGACACCGAGCACGTCGGCGATGACCATGGAGGGCAGCGGGAAGGCGAACTCCGTCATCAGGTCGAAGCCGGCGGGGTCGACCGAGTCGAGCAGACGGTCCACCAGACCCTGGATGCGGGGTTCGAGCCACTCGTCGGTGAACGGCCGGTAGCTGTTGTTGGCCTGACGGCGGTTGCGGGTGTGCTCCTTGCCGTCATGGAACGCCAGCCATCGCTCGTACACGCCGATCATGTCGGCGAACTCCTCGCGTTGTGATTCCGGAAGGAACCAGAGCGGGACGGCGGCCCGGGCGTTCGAGAGGCGTTCGTCCTTCATCAGCCGCAGACAGTCCTCGTAGCTGAAGAAAAGCCACGCCCCGCCGAAGATGCGGTCCGACCGGAAGGCGGGGCTCTCGGTGCGCATCTTCGTGTAGAAGGAGAAGGGGTTCGGAATGTATTCGAAGTCGTTGTGCGTGAATTCTTCCGCAGAAAGGTCCTGGATCGGCAACGGTTTTCCTCCGTCTCGAATGAACCGATGAAGCGGCGCGGCGGGGCGCGGCACCGACCCACTAGAACAGGGCGCCCAGGCGGCAGGCAATGCCGTACAGGAAGTTGAACGGCGCTGTTTTCCCGCGAACTCTGACACTGGTCAGAGCGCAGTTCGGGGGACTAACCTGCCGCAGCATCAATGCCGAATCGGCGTGCCATCGGCCCTGAAAAGGCGGAGCAGGAATTGAGTGAAAGAGCGCGCGCAGACACTGCGCAGAACACCTATCGGCTCGACCGTCGGGCATTCTCCGACGAGGGCGTCCTGAAGGAGGAGTTCCAGCGGGTCTTCCGCCCGAACTGGCAGTTGATCGGCTTCGAGTCCGAGCTCCCGGACGCCGGTGACTACGTGGTGCGCCGGCTGGGCGACGACGGTGTCATCGTGGCGCGGGACGAAGAAGGCCGCATCACCGTCATGCTGAACTCGTGCAGCCACCGGGGCACCCAGCTGTGCCGTGCCACGTTCGGCAACGCCGCGCACTTCCGGTGCAGTTACCACGGCTGGACGTACGCCAATGACGGCCGTCTCGTGGGTGTCCCGAGCATCCGGAGCAACTACCCGCCGACGTTCCGCAAGAAGGACTACGACCTGCCGCGGGCGAGGTGCACGGTCTACCGCGGTTTCGTTTTCGCGACCTGGAACGAGCAGGCACCGCCGCTGGAGGAGTACCTCGGGGACTTCCGCTGGTACCTGGACGCGCTGCTGGACCTGACCGGCGGCGAGTGGGAGGTCTACGGCCCGCCCCAGCGCTCCGTCGTCAAGGGCAACTGGAAGATCGCCACCGACAACTTCGCGGGCGACGGGTACCACATGCAGACGACCCACCAGGCCGCCTTCGAACAGGGAATCTACGGCAGCAGCCTGGCCGACGGAACCCTGGGCAAGGGCGAACTGGACCTGATGGGGGTGAACGTCAGCACCCCGCAGGGGCACGCGGTGCGGGCCGGCTACGTGGTGGAGAAGGCCGACCCCACGCTCCGGCGCGATCTCTCGCAGCCGGCGTACCTGGGCTATCCCCGCGAGGAATGGCCGCGCTTCACCGCCGGGCAGACCGAGGAACAGGTGCGGTTCAACTCGCACTGCGAGGTCGTCCACGGCGTCGTCTTCCCCAACGCCGCGTTCCTCAGCGTCTCTCACGACCGCGCCGTCGGGCGTGAGGGCGACCCGCTGACGAAGTACTTCGTCTGGCGGGTGCACCAGCCGATCGACGCACGGCACACCGAGTGCACGTACTGGACGCTGGTGCCGCGGTCGATGAGCGAGGAGTGGAAGCAGCGCTCGTACGCCTTCCAGGCGCGCTCGCAGTCGGCCGGCGGAATCCTCTTCGAGATGGACGACTTCGAGAACTTCGCCCGTATCGACGCGGCCATCGCCGGAAGCGTGGCGGACGACGCGCCCACCGACCTGTCGCTCGGCATGGGCCTCGGGCGCCCCGTGCCCGACTTCCCGGGCCCCGGACGGGCGGAGTTCATCACCCTCTCGGAACACAACCAGCGCGGCTTCTACCGGCGTTGGTCGGAGCTCATGGAGGACCCTCGTGACTGACCCCGGCACGGTGCCGGCGGGCGGACCGGCGCGTCTCCTGCCCGAGCATCAGCCTTTCCCCGCGCGCGTCGCACGCCACCGGGAACTGGACGCCCCGCTGCGGGACTTCCTCAGCGAGGAGGCGGCGCTGCTGGACGACCGCGACCACCCGGAGTGGCTCGCCCTGCTGGAGGAGGACTTCCTCTACCAGGTGCCGGTGCCGCTGCTGCGCGAGGACCCGGACTTGCCGCGGCACAGCGACCGGGCGATGCTCTTCGAGGCCACCAAGCACGTCCTCGCCATGAAGCTCGGCCGCGTCGGCCTGCGCCACGCCTGGTCCGACCGCCCCGGTGGGGTACTGCGCCACTTCCTCGGCTCCGTCCGGGTGTTCAGCACGGCCCAGGAAGGGACGTGGCGCGTCGACTGCGGCGTACTCGCCACCTGGAGCCGGGGCCGGGACGAGGGCGCCCTCGCCACCGCCGACCGCCAGGACATCGTCACGGACCTCGGCGACGGCCGGTACCGGCTGGTGCGGCGCCGGGTGCTGCTGGACACCGAGGTGCCCACCCATGAACAGCTCTCCATCATCTTCTGACGGCCTCGACGGCAGGAAAGTCATATGAGCGGACTCGCGTGGAGCCCCACGGGGCGGCAGGAAGCGGAACTGTGCAGGATCGTCTGCGAATCGGCGGCCGTGCGGGTGGCGGCCTCCCCGCTGGGCAACGGGATGCGGCTGCGGCTCACGTCGGAACGCACCGGCGCGGAGGTCCTGCTGGACGCCACCGTGCTCGATGCCCTGTGCCATCTCACCCCGCCGCACGCCGTCGAACTGGTGCGGTCCGTCACGGAGTCCGGCTCGCTCGGTTCCGGCGGCCGGGAGCCGCGGTGAAGCCCGCGCCCTTCGACTACCAGGCCCCCCGCACCCTCGACGCCGCCCTCGCCCTGCTGGCGGGACCCGACCGGCCGGTGACACCGCTGGCCGGCGGGCAGAGCCTGGTGCCCCTGCTGAACCTGCGGCGGCACCGCCCCGCGACCGTGGTCGACCTCAACCGGGTCGCCGGGCTCGCCGGGATCCGGGTGGGCGCGGACGCCGTACGCATCGGCGCGATGACCCGGCTGCGGTCTCTGGAGACCGACCCGGGCCTGCTCGGGGCCCTGCCCGTCCTCGCGGAGACCGTCGCCGAGGTGGCCCACCGGCAGATACGGCACCGCAGCACGTTCGGCGGATCGCTGTGCCACGCCGACCCGTCGGCACAACTGCCCGCGGTCGTGCTGGCCCTGGACGCCCGGCTGACGCTGCACAGCGTCCAGGGCGCACGGACGCTGACGGCCGAGGAGTTCTTCCTGGGGGCCCATGTCACCGCCCGGCGGCCGACCGAACTGCTCACCGCCGTCGAGATCCCCCGTCGAACCGGCCTGCGCCACCGCTTCGAGTCGGTGACCCGGAGAGGCAACGCCGGCGGCCCCCTCGTCGGCGTCTGTCTCGGCGTCGCCCTGGACGGCCCCGTGGTCACCCGGGCTCGCATCGCCGCGTCCGGCGTCGCGGACCGCCCCGTGCGACTGCGGGAAGCGGAGCAGGCCCTCGTCGGTCACCGGCTCGACGGCGCCCTCGACGGGGTCCTGGACGCCGTCGGCATCCCGACTCCCCCCGACGACCTGCACGGGAGCAGCGCCTACCGCGCCGACATGCTGCGCGTCGTCCTGCGCCGCGCGGCCCTGCACCTGGCAGCCGTAAGGAGTGGCTCATGAGATCCACACAGATCACACTCACCGTCAACGGAACCGTGCGGTCCGCTCCGGCCGAGGCGCGCACCCTGCTGAGCGACTTCCTGCGCCACGGCCTCGGGCTGACGGGCACCCATGTGGGCTGCGAGCAGGGCGCCTGCGGGGCATGCACCGTGCTGGTCGACGACGAGCCGGTCCGCTCCTGCCTGATGCTCGCGCTGCAGGCCGACGGCCGCCGGGTGGAGACCGTGGAGGGAATCGCGCCCGAGGGCGAACTCGACGGTCTGCAGCGGTCGATGAGCGCGGCGCACGGACTGCAGTGCGGGTTCTGCACCCCCGGACTGCTCATGGCCCTGCGCCACGCCGAGCGCGTGGGGCTCGGGGCGGCGGAGGCCGTGGCCGACGTCCTGCCCGGCCACATCTGCCGGTGCACCGGGTACGGCGGCATACGGTCGGCCGTCCGCGAGCACTGGGAGCGGGCGGGGGAGGACCGATGAGCGCGCGCGATCCCCTGGTCGGCCGCTCCCTCCCGCGTCTGAACGACACCCGGCTGCTGCGCGGCGACGGCCGGTACGTCGACGACATCGACGACATCGGGGCCCTGCACGCGGTCGTCCTGCGCAGCACCGAGGCGCACGGCCGTGTCGTGCGCTTCGACGCCACGGCGGCCCGGGCGAGCGGTGAGGCCCGGCTCGTCCTGGGGCCCGACGACATCGCCGAGTGGCTGGCACCGCTGCCCACCACCTGGCGGCTGCCCGGTCAGCGGGCCCGGCACGTCGACCCGCAGGCCGGCGTCGTGCGGTACGTGGGACAGCCGATCGGCCTGGTGGTGGCGGACAGCCGGGCCCTCGCCGAGGATCTCGCCGAACGCGTCGCGATGGACATCGAACCGCTGCCGGCCGTCGTGGGCATCGACGAGGCACTGGCCGAGGGCGCGCCCCTGACCCACCCCGACGTCACCGGCAACGTGGCCGGGCGGATCCACTTCGGCGACCCCGTCGAGGAACTGGAGGGCGTCTTCGCGACCGCGCCGCACGTGGTGGAGCGGCGTCTGTCCATCCAGCGGGCCAGTCACAGCCCGCTGGAACCGCGGGGACTGCTCGCCGAGTGGGTCCCCGCGGTACGCCGTCTCACCGTGTGGAGCAGCACGCAGGCACCCCACGTGGTACGGCGGGAACTGGCGGCGACCCTCGGGCTGCGCGTCGACGAGATCAGGGTGGTCGCGCCCGACGTCGGCGGTTCCTTCGGCGGCAAGGTGACGTTGCACGTCGACGAGGCACTGGTCTGTCTGGCCGCCGTGCTCCTGGGCGGCCGGGTGAAGTGGATCGAGGACCGCGCCGAGAACCTGACCGCCGCGTACCAGGGCCGTGGGCAGCAGGCGTGGGCGCGGCTCGCCCTGGACGACACGGGCCGCTTCCTCGCCGTGCACGCGGACGTCAAGGGCGATCTCGGGGCGTTCTCCATCCAGGCGGGTTCGGGCCCCTTCCAGGTCACCGGACTCGCGCTGGAGGGGCCCTACCGGTTCGAACGGGCCGGGGCCACGGTCACCGGCGTGTACACCAACGCCGTCCCCACCGGCGCCTACCGGGGGTACGGCATGCAGGAGGCCGCCTGGATCAGGGAACGCCTGATCGCCGAGGCGGCCCGGGAACGCGGCCTGGACCTCGTCGGCCTCCAGCTGCGGAACATGATCGAACCGCACGAGATGCCGTACACCACCCGCACCGGGATGACGTACGACAACGGCGACTACCCGTCCGCCCTGCGGCGCGCCGCGGCCATCGCCGCCGGGCACCGGCGGCCCTCGACCGACACCGTACGGCGCGGTGTCGCGGTGAGCGCCGGGGTCGAGATCACCGGCTTCGCGCCGACGGCGCTGCTGGAGGCGTTCGGGATCGACTGGAGCGGGTGGGAGAGCGTCCGGCTGCGCGTCAACCACGACGGCACCGTCGTCGTCTTCTCCGGCGTCGTCGGCATCGGCCAGGGCATCGAGACGGCACTCGCCCAGATCACCAGCGACCATCTCGACGTCCCGCTCGACTCGGTCACGGTCGAGCTGGGCGACACCGCGACCTCCCCCTACTCGGACCTCTCCTCGCAGGCCAGCCGCTCGCTCACCCTGGCCGGCGGGGCGCTGGTGCGGGCCTGCGCGCGGATGCGGGAGCGGATGACCGCCCTGGCCGCCGCTTCTCTCGGCGCCGACCCGGCGGAGGTGACCCGGGAGGGAACCGTCTTCCGGGCCGTCGGCCGCGACACCACGAGGACCTGGGCCGAGGTCGCCTCGCGCGGCTGGAAGGGCTGGGGGCGGCCCGACCCCGACCGGATCCAGCTGGAGGAGTCGGTCGACTTCGACCCGCCGGCCCTCACCTTCTCCTACGGCGCCCACGGGGCCGCGGTGGCCGTCGACGTGGAGACCGGACAGATCGCCGTCGAGGACTACTGGACGGTCAACGACAGCGGTGTGGTGGTCAATCCGCTCATCGCCGCCGGCCAGGTCGTCGGCGGGGTCGCCCAGGGTCTGGGCATCGCCCTGCTGGAGGAGGCACTGCACGACCCCGTCACCGGCCGGCCACTGACCACCGGGTTCGGCGACTACACGCTGCCCTCCTCGGGCGACGTGCCCACCGTGTCCGTCGAGGAACGGTCCACCCCCAGCGAGGTGACCCCCGGCGGGTTCAAGGGGCTGGGCGAGGGCGGCGCCATCCTGCCGCCGGCCGTCGTCGCCAACGCCGTCTCCGACGCCGTGCCCGAGATAGGTGAGGCACTGACGGTCTCGCCGCTGTCGCCCGAGCGGGTCTGGTCGGCTCTGCGGGCCGCGAAGCCGGACCGGGACTGACAGTCCGAACGCCAGAAGGAACCAGTCCGATCCAGTCAGAGGGACGACATGACCCCAACCGTGCGCGACACCACTTTCGACCTGCTGCGGTCGCTGGGCATGACCACCGTCTTCGGCAACCCCGGGTCCACGGAACTGCCCATGTTCCAGGACTTTCCCGAGGACTTCCGGTACGTGCTCGGCCTCCAGGAGTCCGTCGTGGTGGGCATGGCTGACGGCCACGCCCAGGCCACCCACGACGCGGCGCTGGTCAACCTGCACTCGGCGGCGGGCGTCGGCCATGCGATGGGCGCCCTCTTCACCGCCCACCGCAACCGCACACCCCTGGTGGTGGTGGCGGGCCAGCAGGCACGCTCCCTGCTGGCCGGGGGGCCGTACCTGCTCAACGACGACCCGGCCCTGCTGCCCCGGCCGTACGTCAAGTGGAGCCGGGAGCCCGGCCGTCCGCAGGACGTCCCGGCCGCGATCGCCCGCGCCTACCACCTGGCCATGGCCCCGCCCCGGGGACCGGTGCTGGTGTCGGTGCCGGCCGACGACTGGGGGGCCCCGGCCGAGCCGCTGCCCGAGCACAGGGTCAGCACCGCCGTGCGCGGCGACCCCGACCTCGTCGGCGCGATCGGCCGGGCCCTCGCCGCGGCCGCCCGGCCGGCCCTCGTCGTGGGCGCCGCCGTCGACCAGGAACGCGCCTTCGACGACGTGATCGCCCTCGCGGAGCTGCACCGGGCCCGGGTGTGGGCCGCCCCCATGTCGTCCCGGTGCAGCTTCCCCGAGGACCACCCGCTCTTCGCCGGCTTCCTGCCGCCGGTGCGCACGGGCATCGTGGAGCAACTCGCGGGGCACGACGTGGTGCTGGCCGTCGGAGCACCGGTGTTCACGTACCACGTCGCGGACAGCGGCCCCGTCCTGCCGCCGGGGACCACGCTGTTCCAGCTCACCGACGACCCGGACACGGCCGCCTGGACCCCCGTGGGCACCTCGGTACTGACCAGCATCGGGCAGGGTGTGCGGGACCTGCTGGCACACCCGCCGTCGACCGAGCGCCGGGACCCTCCCGCACGGCCCCGGCCGTCCAGGGTGGCGCAGGGGCGGGGCGCGATCGGCCAGCCGCTGCTGATGCAGACGCTCGCCGGACTCAGACCGCCGGACAGCGTGATCGTCGAGGAGGCGCCGAGCAGCCGCCCGGTCATGTGCGAGTACCTGCCCAACACCGGGCCGGAGAGCTTCTACACCTGTGCCAGCGGGGCGCTCGGCCACGGACTGCCCGCCGCGGTGGGCATGGCGCTCGGCCGGCCCGGCCGCAGGGTCGTCGCGATCGTCGGCGACGGCTCCGCCATGTACTCCGTCCAGGCCCTGTGGTCGGCGGCGGAGCTCGGCCTCCCGCTCACCGTGATCATCGTCAACAACCGCTCCTACGCCACGGTGGAGCGGTTCGCCGAGCGCTTCGGCATCGACAAGCCGGTCGGCACCGCCCTGCGGGGGCTTGACTTCGTGGGCCTCGCCCGTGCGCAGGGATGCGCCGCGGCCCGCGTCGAACGGGCCGAACTGCTCCCCGACGCCCTGCGGACCGCCCTCACCTCGCCCGGCCCCCACCTGCTGGAGGTCGTCACCACGGCATGAGGCACGGGCCCCGTGCCCCCTCCCCCTGCGCAGCCCCCCCCCGCGCACCGCCGCGGGGGCTGCGCACCCCGACACGCACGCACACGGAACACGGCCGAAAGACGGGAAGAGCAGATGACCCAGCGGACCGAGGAAGAAACCCGCCGGCAGATCCGCGAGATCGTGATCAGCATGGCGCCGGACGCCTCCCGCGCCGACGAGCAGGATCCGGACCTGGTGGAGACACTCGGCTACCACTCACTGGCCCTCCTGGAACTCGCCTTCGCGCTGGAGGACGAGTACGCCCTGCCGCCCATCGATCAGGAGAGCGCACAGCGCATCCGCAAGGTCAGCGACGTGGAGGACTACGTGCTGGCCCAGGTGCGGGCCGAGGCCGCCGACGGAGGCGCCCGGTGATCGACGAGCGGCTGCGTACCGTTGTCTCGCGCGCGCCCGACCGCACCGCCGTCGTCTTCGGCGAGCGCCGCCTGAGCTACCGGGAACTCGGCGAACAGGTGGCCGCGGTGCGCACCGGCCTCGGCCGCCTCGGGGTGGCCGAGGGGGACCGTGTTCTGATCATGCTGCCCAACTGCCCCGAGTTCGTGATCGGTTACTTCGCCACGGCCGGACTGCGGGCCCAGGTGCTGGCGCTGGACCCGGATGCGACCGAGCAGGAGGTCCGGGTCCGGTCCGAGGACCGCGTGCCGGCCGTCGTGATCACCGACGCCGCCCGGCTGCCCCTCGTCGAACGCCTCGGCCGCGGCTGGTCCCGCGCACCGCGGACGATCGTCGTCGGCGCGGCCCCGGAGGGAGCCCTGTCCTTCGGCACCGTGGCCCGCGGCCCGGGCCGGCCCGCCGACGCACCGGAGCCCGACGACGCCCCCTGGGTCGTCACCCACTCCTCCGGGAGTACGGGGGAGCCGAAGCGGATCGAGCGCAGCCGGCGCAATCAGCTCGCCGAGGCGGACCACATCATCGCCTCCGCGCGGATCGACGGCGACGACGTGATCCTGTGCCCCGTTCCGCTGTTCCACGCGCTCGGGCAGTTCTGCTGCATGACCGTCGCGCTCCTGGCCGGTGCGACCCTCGTGCTGGTTCCGCCGGGCGACGACGGCCCCGGCGGGAGCGCCGGACTCGACGTGGGGCGCGTGCTCGGGCTGCTGCGACGGCACCGGGTGACCGTCTTCCCCACCGTGCCCTACCTCCTGGCCGCGCTCTCGGACTGGCCCGAGGACCGGGAGGCCGATCTGTCGTCGGTGCGCCTGTGCCTGTCCGGCAGCAACTTCCTCGGCCCCGGCGTGCGCGAGCGGTTCCAGGCACGCTTCGGGGTGCGCGTGCGGCAGACGTACGGCAGCTCCGAGGCGGGCAGCGTCTCCTGGGACTGCGACCCCGACACCGTGGTCGCCGACTCCGTGGGCCGCCCGTTGCAGGGGGTCACCGTGGACATCCTGGACGAGGCGGGTGACCCGCTGCCGCCCGGCGAGACCGGGGAGATCGCCGTCACCAGCGCCGCCGTGATGAGCGCCGGTGACGGGCCCGGCCCGGTCGGACCGCGCGCCGCCGGGCGCTACCTGACGGGCGATCTCGGCCGCCTCGACGCCGACGGCCGGCTCTACGTCAGCGGGCGCAAGCGGATCCTGATCGACTCCGGCGGCCACAAGGTCAACCCGGTCGAGGTCGAGGACGTCCTCGCGCAGCATCCGGAGGTCGCCGAGGCGGCCGTGGTGGGCGTTCCGCTGCCGGGCGGCGGCGATCTGCTGGTCGCTGCCGTGCTCCCGAGCGGAGGGCCGGACGCCGCGACGGACCAGGAGGCCCTCGCCGCGCACTGTGCGCGGCACCTCGCCCGCCACAAGGTGCCGGCGCGCTTCACGCGCGTGGACGTCATCCCCCGCACCCCGCTCGGCAAGGTGCGCCGCGCCGAACTGGCCGCCCTGCTGGACGCGGACACCGCGCCCGGCGTCCCGTCCGCCGACGGGATCTGGGACGAGCCCGACGCCGGGGTGCGCACCCGGAAGATCGTCGCGCATCTGCTGGCCTGTGCGGCCGCCCTCACTCCGGCGGCGTCCGCGGAGCCGACCCCGGCCACCACCGTGCGGGACCTGGGACTGGACTCACTGGGCGCGCTGCGGCTGAAGATGATGCTCCAGGACAGCCTGCGCCGCACGGTCGGCCTGGCCGAGCTGCTCTCCGGGACCACCGTCGGGGAGCTGGCCCGCAGGCTGGCCGAGCGGCCGGGCGAGGCCCTGGCGCCGCTGTCGCCCGAGGCACGCCCCACCGGTGAGTTCCCGCTGTCGGACAACCAGCTGTCGATCTGGCACGCGGACCAGGTGGCCCCCGAGAGCGCCGCCTACAACCAGAGTTTCGCCGCCCGCATCACCTCCGGGCACGACGCGGAGCTGCTTCGGCGGACCTTCCAGGCGCTGGTCGACCAGCACGCCGTCCTGCGCACCACCTTCGCGGTGCGCGCCGGGAGACCGTTCCAGCGGATCGCCGCCCGCGCCCGGGTCGACTTCGAGACGGTCACCCGACCCCTCGGAGCCGACGAGCTGCGGCACGAGCTGAACGCCGAGGCCTTCCGGCCCTTCGCCCTCGAGACGGAGTTCCCCCTGCGGGTGCGCCTGTACGAGCACGCGGCCGGCGGCCCCGTACTGCTGGTGACGCTCCATCACATCGTCACCGACTTCTGGTCGTTGGTGACGATGCTCCGGGACATGGAGGCGCATCACACGGCGCTGTCCACCGGAACGGAGCTCTACCGGCCGCCGCAGCCCTACACGTACGTCGACTACCTGCGCTGGCACGCCCGGGCCGTCGAAGGCGCCGAGGGCGAACGCGACTGGGAGCACTGGCGGAAGGTGCTCGGGGATCCGCCGCCGGCGCTGGAACTCCCGCTGGACAAACCCCGGCCCGTCGTCCAGGCCCAGCGCGGCGCCACCCACTTCCACGCGCTCGCTCCCGACTGTGTCGCGGAACTGGGGGAGTTCGCCCGCGCCCACGGCACCACGTCCTACGTCGTGCTGCTCGCCGCCTTCCACGTCCTGCTGCACGGCTGGACGGGCGAGCAGGACCTCGCGCTCGCGGCGATCACCACCAACCGGCAGCGCCGCGAGTTCCAGGACGTGCTCGGCTACTTCGTCAACCCCGTGGTCTGCCGCACCCGGATCGACCCGGAGGAGTCCTTCGGGGACCTGTTGGAGAAGGTCCGCGGCACGCTGCTGGAGGGCCTGGAACACCAGACGCTGCCCTTCGCGCGGATCGTCGAGCGGCTCGGACTGCGACGCGAACGCGGGCGGGCGCCCCTCGTCGAGGTCGCCTTCGGCCAGAACAAGCCGCAGCACGGGGACCGGCTCGGGGTCAGCCGGTTCCTCACCGGGGACGGCGGCCAGGTGCTGAAACTGGGCCGCCTCACGCTGGAGTCGGTGCCGCTGCGCCAGCGGGGCATGGTGTACGACCTGTCCGGCGCCGTCTATGAGGCGGACGACTCGATCTCCCTCGCCTGGGAGTACAACACCGACCTGTTCACCGGGGCCACGGTCGCCCGGCTGGCCGCCCAGTTCGAGAGCACGTTGCGCGCCGTCCTGCGCGACCCGGAGCGCCCCGTGGGGCGGACGGACGTCCTGGACCCCGTCGGCCGGGACCTGTTGCTCTCCGCTTCCCGTGGTGAGGCCCGAGACCCGGGGGAGACGGAGCCGGTGCCCGCGGCGCTGGTGCGGCTGGCGGCCGAGGCACCGGAGGCGACGGCCCTGGAGACCGACGAGGGACGGCTCACCCGCCGCGAACTGGTCGACCGTGCCGTCGCGTTCGCCGGGCGCCTGACCGACACGGGCGCTCCGCCCGGAGCGGTCTGTCTGCTCTGGCTGCCGCACGGCGCCGATCTCGCCGTCGCCGGTCTCGGCGGGCTCCTGGCCGGGCTGGTCCCCGACGCCGTCCCCGTGGACACCCCGCCCGCGCAGGTCGCCGCCGCGGCGTCCCGGGACGGCGCCCGCCTGATGGTCACCACGGTGGCCGGCCGAGCCCTGCTCGGTGCGGTCGACCTGCCCGTGGTGTGCGCGGACGAACCCGTGCCCGGCGGGACGACGCCTCGGCCCGGCTCGCCGCCGGCGCCGGCCGGCGCCCCGGACGGCAGCGGGCCCGCGCTGGTCCAGCACACCTCCGGGGTGACCGGTCCGGCGCGCACGGCCGTCCTCGACCACGGGGCGCTGGCCGCGTGGTCGCGTCAGCTCCGGGAGAGCCACGGCTCCCTCGACGGGGTCCTGGTGCACGGCGCCGTGGCGCCGGACCGCGCGCTCGCCCGGCTGCTCGTGGTGCTGGCCGCGGGCGGCAGTGCCGTTCTCACCGGCGCCGGGGCGACCCCGGCGGAACTGGCCGCACTGCTGACCGGCGAACGGCACTTCGCCCTGGTGTCCTGCACCCCCACCGAACTGTCCGGGGTGGTGCCACGGCTGGACGGACGGCCGCTGCGCGCGGACGCCGTCGTGCTCGGCGGCGAACCGCTGGCCGGCAGCCTGGTGCGGGAGCTGCGTGAGAAGGCCGGGCCGGTGCGCGTCCTCAACGAGTACGGCGGCGCCGACCTCCTGCCGGTGATCAGCTCCCACGAGATTCCACCGCACGGCCCGGACGACGCTCCGTTCGTCCCGGTCGGCCGCCCGGTGTCCGGCATCGACCGCTACGTCCTGGACGCCACGGGGCGGTTGTGCCCGCCCGGGGTCGTGGGGGAGCTCTGCGTGTCCCCGTCGGGCGCCGACGGTCCGCCGCAGCGTACCGGCGACCTCGCCCACTACCGGCCCGACGGCGACGTCGTGGTCGTCGGCCGCGCGGGCGACCGTACGACGGTCCGGGGCTACCGCGTGGAGCCGGCGCTGCTGGAGGCGGCCGTGCTCGGGCTGCCGGAGGTGTCGGGGGCGCTCGTCGTCGCCGACGCGGACGGCGGACTGGTGGCGCACGTCGTACCGCGCGGTGCGGGGCTGACGGCGGCGGCCGTGCAGGACGCGCTGCGCCGACGGGTGCCCGAGTACATGCTGCCGTCCCGGTGCCTCCTGGCCGACCGCCTGCCAGCGGCGGCCAACGGCAAGACCGCGCGGCGGCCCGGCGAGGCGGCCGGCACCGCCGGCGAGGACGACGGCCCCGAGGACACCGGCGCGCACATGACGCCGATGGAGGCCCGGCTGGCCGCGATCTGGTCGGAGATCCTGGGCGTGCCGGAGGTACGGCCCGACGACGACTACTTCGACCTGGACGGTGACTCGATCACCAGCCTGCGGATCGTGTCGCGGGCCGCCGACGAAGGCATCACGATCACCCCCCGCCAGCTCTTCACCTGTCCCGTGCTGCGCGAACTCGCCGCCGTCGCCCGGTTCGCCGACACCCCGCCCACGCCGCCGCCCGCGCCCGTGGACGCCGTCCCGGACTCCGACACGATCCCGCTCGCCCCCGTCCAGCAGTGGTTCTTCGACCTGACGCTCGCCGAACCCGACCACTGGAACCAGGCCGTCCTGCTCCGGACCACCGGGCCGGCCGATCGCGCCACGCTGGTGCGGGCCCTGCGAGCGGTCGCCGACCACCATCCCGTCTTCCGGCACCGTTTCCACCCGCCCGCCGAGGGCTCCGCCTGGCGGCAGTCCTACGACCCCGAAGGCGAGCCGATCCGCATCCTGGAGGACGTCTCCTCCGCCACCCCCGAGGAGACGGCGGCCGAACTGCACGGCCTGATCGGCCTGGAGAAGGGGCCGCTGCTCGCGGCGGCGGTCCGGTCGGCCGGCGAGGCGGGCGCCGCGCATGTGCTGCTGGTCGCTCACCATCTGGTCGTCGACTTCGTCTCCTGGCAGATCGTCGTCGACGACCTGACCCGGGCCTACCGGCAGCTCGGCGAGGGGCGGCCCGTACAGCTGCCGCCCCCCACCGTGCCCTACGCGCGCTGGACCGAACTGCTGCGCGACCACGCGGAGTCCACCGCCGTCCGTGCCGAACTCGACCGCTGGGCACCCCCCGAGGCGGTCGAACCGCCGACGACGCGGCCCCCGCGTCCCGGGCTCGAGGGCGATGCGCGGGTGGCCACGGCCGACGTGCCACCGGAGGTCACCGCCCGGCTGCTCGGCCGTGCCGGCAGTGAACCGGGAAACCGCGCACAGGATCTGGTGCTCGCCGCGGTCGTCTACGCCGTGTCCCGCTGGACCGGCCGGCGCCGGGTCGCCGTCGACGTCGAACGGCACGGCCGCGACGACCTGTTCCCCGGGGCCGACCCGGGCCGCACGGTCGGCTGGTTCACGGTCATGCACCCGGTGCGCGTCGAGTTGCTGTCGGCGGTGCGACCCCTCGCGGTGCACCGCGCGGTCCAGGAGGAACTGCGCCGGCTCCCGGACGACGGTCAGGGTTACGGCCTGCTGCGCCACACCAGCGCGGATCCCGTCGTACGGGAACGCATGGCCGGCCTGCCGCCCGCCACCGTCAACTTCAACTACCTGGGCCGTCTGGGTGACCTGCTCGGCGGCTCCGACCGGCAGGTGCGCGAGGGACAGCTGTTCACCACCGAGACACTCGGCGAGGTCGGCGACCGTGGCCCCGGCAACGCCCGCCCCTACGAGCTGGAGATCAGCGCGATGCAGGTCGCCGACCGGCTGCGGCTGCGCGTCGTGCACGACGCCGACGGCGCGCGGCCGCCCGTCGACGAGCTGCTCGCCCTGGCGGTCACCGCCCTGGAGGCACTCGCCGCCCTGCCGGCGGACCCGGACCACTGACCGGGCCCGCCGTGAAATCGTCCACTGTCACCGCAAGGAGACCATTCATGTCCCCGGGCAGCTTCCCCCATCCGAGCCCGACCGGCACCGAGCTGCGCAAGGACGTGCGTGCCGCCTGGGCCGCCGCCCTGGAGCACGAGGCGTTCACCGACGACGAGGACTTCTTCGACGCCGGCGGCCACTCGCTGCTCGTGGCCCGCATCATGGCCGACCTCGGCAAAGCCGTCGGGCGCCGGCTCCCCCTGCGCCTGTTCTTCGACCACCCCACGGTCGCCGACCTGTCCGACACCATCGAAGCCATCCTGGCGGACGACGGAGGAGAACCCCGATGACCCGGACGGACGAGCGGCTCCCGCCGCCCGCCTGGAACACCACCGCGCGGGAGTTCCGGCGCACCGCGACCGTCGTGCAACTGCTGCGCGAGGCGGCCGCCCGGCACCCGCACCGCCCCGCGCTGGTGGCGGGCGACGGCACGGCGGTGGACCATGCCGAACTGGACGCCCGGAGCGACCGCGTCGCCCGGCTTCTGCACGACAGGGGCGTGGGCCGCGGCAGCTTCGTGGCGCTGTACTGCGAACGGGCCCCGCACGCCGTCGTCTCGCTGCTGGGCGTGCTGAAGTCCGGGGCGGCGTACGTGCCGATCGATCCGGCCTGGCCGCGTAAACGCGTCGTCCGTCTCCTCGGCGACCTCGGAGTGCGGTGCGTGGTCACCAGCGCGGCGCACCTGCGCACCATTCAGGAGCTGCGCTGGGAGACGCAGACCGTGACCGAGGTCGTCTGCCCGGACCTGGAGTCGGAGACGACCTGGGCGGACGTGCTCGACCCGGAGATGGTCGAGGAGTTCTTCGACTTCCTGTCCGGCGAGCCGGACCCGCTGGAGGCCGCGGGATTCAACCTCCGCCGCTCGGAACGCCCCTACACCTCCGCCGACGTGGAGCGGTACGCGCGGCACGTTGCCGCGCTGGCCGGCCGGGTGACCGGACCCGGCGCGGACATCCTGGAGGTCGGCTGTGGTTCCGGCCTCATCATGGAAGCCCTCGCCCCGACGGCACGTCGCTACGTCGCCACCGATCCGTCGGGGGTCGCCGTGCGCCGCAACCTGGACACCGCGGCGGCCGGCGGATTCGCCATCGAGGGGCGCCGAGCCTACGCCCACGAGGTGGCCACCGCCGTCGAGGGGCCGTTCGACCTGGTGGTGCTGGCCAGCACGGTCCAGTTCCTGCCGGACATGGACTACCTGCTGCACACCCTCGACTCGCTGACCGGCCTGCTCCGCCCCGGCGGCACCATCCTGCTGGCGGACCTGATCGACCCCGACGCCGAGTCCCATGCCGGGCTGCGGGTGCCTCAGGCGCTGCTGCGCCGGCTGCCCGAGGTGCTGCCCGGTGTCGGGGAGGTGGAGGTGCTGCGGCGCGCCGAGGGTACGTTCACCGGTGAACTGGCCCACCGCTACGACGCGTTGATCCGCGTGGCGCACCCGACCGCGCGGGCCGGGCGCAGGTGCCGGGTGTGGACGGCGGCGGACGTGGCGGTCCGTCCCGCGCTCCCGCTGCCGGATGCGGTCACCGCCGACGATCTCGCCTACGCCATCTTCACCTCGGGCTCCACCGGGGTCCCGAAGGGCGTCCTCGTCCAGCACCGCTCGGTCGTCAACCTCGTCGAGTGGCTCAACGGCACCTACCGGGTCGGCCCCGAGGACCGGGTGCTCTTCGTGACGTCGTTCTGCTTCGACCTGTCGGTGTACGACATGTTCGGCGTGCTCGCCGCGGGGGGCTCGGTGCGCGTCGCGACCCAGGACGAGATCGCCGAGCCCGAGACCCTGGTGGACATCCTGGAGGCGGAGCCGATCACCCTCTGGGACTCGGCGCCCGCGGCCCTGTCCATGCTCACGCCCTACCTCGGGCTGCGCGAGGCCCGCGGCCGTGACGGACTGCGGCTGGTGCTGCTGAGCGGCGACTGGATTCCGCTCGCCCTGCCGGACGAGGTGCGCGAGGCGTTCCCCGGGGCCGAGGTGGTGGCGCTCGGCGGGGCCACGGAGTGCACGGTGTGGTCGAACCACTATCCCGTGGCGGAGGTGGACCGGGAGTGGCCGAGCATCCCGTACGGCAGGCCCATGATGAACGCCCGCTACTACGTGCTCGACGAGGACCTGCGGCCGTGCCCCGTGGGGACGCCGGGCGACCTGTACATCGCCGGGGAGTGCGTCGCCGTCGGCTACGCCGGGAGCCCGGTGCTCACCGCCCGGAAGTTCCTGCCGGACCCCTGGTCGCCCGTCCCCGGTGCCCGCATGTACCGCACCGGGGACCGGGCCCGCTGGCTGGACGAGGGCGTCCTCCAGTTCCTCGGCCGTCTCGACGACCAGGTGAAGGTGCGCGGCTACCGCATCGAACTCGGCGAGGTGCACAGCGCGCTGGCCGGCTGTCCCGGTGTCCGCGCGGCCGCCGTGGTCCCGGTGGACGTGCCCGGCGGAAAGGACCTGCACGCGTTCTACGTGCCGGTCCATGAGACCCCGCCCGACGTGCAGGAGATACGGAGGTTCCTGACGACGCTGCTGCCCTCGTACATGGTGCCGAGGCGGATCACGGCCGTGGACGCCCTGCCGCTGACGGCGACCGGCAAGGTCGACCGGGGTCTGCTGACCGCACGGTCCTGACCGGAAAGGGCCGCCCGCCGACGCCGGCGGGCGGCCCTTTCCGGTGTGCGTGCCGCGGAGGTGCGTGTGCCGTTCCTCAGGCGACCGCCGTCAGGTCGAAGGGCGCACCGGACGGCCTGGGCTCCCCCATGAAGTGCACGATCTCCTCGTGGTTGGTGGAGAGCACGGCGTTGAGGGCGCCGGTGCGGTAGTAGAGGTCGACCCGCGTGGGCTCGGGCGTCAGGTCGGCCTCCTCGTTCGCCCGGAGCAGGGCGAGTGCGGCCGGCACGTTGTGGCTCAGCACCACGCCCTCGCGCACCGCGTACCGGCACCCGGCCTCTTCCACCACCGGCAGTGAGTCGTCGCAGACGGGCTGGGTGAGCAGGTCGTAGCGGAACACCTCGTCGAGGAACGCCTGGTGTACTCCGGCCAGCCGCGGCCGCACCGCCTCGCGCCACCACTGCTCCAGAGCCCGCCGGCCCGCGGGGTCGGTGAACAGGTAGCCGATGGCGGTGGCGTACGCCGGTGCGCCGCCGCCCTCCGCCCGGTTCGCGGCCTCGCGCAGCGGAGCGGCGTCCGGCGACGCGGTGCTCTCCACCCAGTCGGCCAGGCTGTTCAGCACCTGCGACTGCTGCCACCCCGCCAGCACACGCAGGGGAGTCCAGCAGTGCCGCAGCACCGCGTTCTCCGCGATCACCCGCGCCCAGAACAGGAAGCGCTGCATACGGGCGTTGTCCTCGAGCGACATCGTGCGGTGGGCCAGCACGTACTCGAAGTCGTCGTCGTTCCCGCGCAGCGCGACGATCCCGTGGAGCTCCTTGTTCTCGGCGTAGTCGGTGTTCGGCAGCAGCATGATCGGGTACACCGCGATCCGTGAGACGTGCTGCGCGAGTTCGTCATAGCCGTGCAGGAACGACTCCACCGTCTCGCCGGGCGCCCCCCAGATCAGCTCCGCGTAGCACTCCAGGCCCTCCTTGTTCAGCCACTCCACGAGGTCCCGCCAGTCGTTGACCTTCATGTTGCGGCGCTTCATGGAGGTGAGGGCGTCCGAGCTCAGCGACTGCAGCGCCAGCGTGAACGAGCTGCGAAGCCCGGACTCCTTCATCTGCCGGACGATGTCGTAGAAGACTTTCGACTTGTTCTTCGCCCACGACGTCTCGAAGGCCCGCGGGAATCCGTACTTCTCCTTGATCTCCACGAGGTCGTCGACGAATTCCCGGTCGATGGGCAACATGCCGAAGTTCGCGTCGCAGGCCACGATGGTGTGCACCCCGTGCAAGGCGAAGAGCTCCAGTTCGGACTTCAGCCGCTCCCGGGAGAAGGCGCGCACCCGCTGGCCGACGGCACCGCCCCAATAGCAGAACGCGCATTTGTAGGGGCAGCCGCGGTTCGTCTCGATGAGGGCGACGTCGTAGCGGAAATTCCCTTCCTCGTCGAGAAGGTCGATGGCGCCGGTGAGGAACGGCGACGGAATGATGTCCAGGTCGTCGATGCGGCCGCGCTCCTCGTTGGTGATCGTGGTGCCGTCCACGCGCCGCCACGAGATGCCCTGGACGGCGCCCAGCCGGGTGCGGGGCACGTGGTGCAGTCGCGCCCGGACCAGTTCGCGGAAGGTCAGCTCACCCTCCCCGTTGACGACGACGTCGACCTCCGGATAGAGGCGGAACAGTCGTTCGGCCTGGCCAGAGGCGTGGGTGCCGCCGAAGACCACCCAGCCGTCGGGGTTGAGCTGCTTGTAGGTCGCGGCGAGTGCGCCGAAGGCCCGTACGTTCCAGCCGAGCACCGAGAAGGCCAGCACGTCGGGGATCCGGCCGCCGAACAGCCGCTGGGCCATTTCGGCGTGGGTCACCTTGCCACGGAAATTACAGATTTCCACCGAGGTGTTCTCGCGCAGTTCGGCATCGTCCAGGATCATCGCCTTGAGATATCCCGACGCCAGGGGCATGGACTCCAGCGGCATGTCCCAGACGCCTTGCTGGACCAGCAGTACTTCGAGTTTCGCCTCAGGCATTTCTCGACCTCCCGTGCAGGAGCGGTAGCGGGCGCGGACAGAGAAATGATCGCCCCCGGATATCGTCGAGAAAAGCGCCACATTGAACGCAGGCGGACGGCGGTGTGCCGTACATTTAGCATGGCCTGTATGTGCAGAGTCAGAGAGCTTGTCGAGATATCAGGAAATTCCGATGCGCGGAGCGTCCTCTATGCCGTTCCGCACGCCGGTGCGGGAGTCGCGGCGGTCAAGCGGATGTGCCGCTCGCTCCCGGACCGGTGGCTCACCGTGGGCGTCCGGCTGCCGGGCCGGGAGTCCCGCACCCGGGAGGAGCCCCTCACTGATCTGAACCGCCTCACCGACGGGCTCGCGAAGAGCATCGGCGAGCACGCCGGGGACCGGGAAATCCACCTCTACGGCCACTGCGCCGGCGCGATCATCGCCTACGAGGTGGCCCGGCGACTGCCCGCCGCCCGGCTGCGCGGGCTGGCCGTCTCCGCCCACCAGTCCCCGGACCGCGTTCCGGTGGGCGAGGTCTGGCGATGGCCGCGCGAGGAGTTCCTGGCCCGGGTGCGGGAGGACGGCTACCTCCCCGACGAACTCGTCGGGAACCCGGAGTTGCTGTCCCTGGTCGAACCGGCGCTGCGTGCCGACTACCGGGCGATCGAGTGCCACCACCACGACCCGGAGGTCATCGACGTGCCCGTCCTCGCCCTGCTGGGCACGGAGGAGCACGCGGTGCCGGTCGAGGACATCCGGTCCTGGGGGGAGTGGACCTCGGCGGGTTTCGGCCTGGAGCTGCTGCCCGGGGGGCACAACCTGCTCTCCGACAGCCCCGTCGAGGTGGCGCGCGCCATCGACCGGCGGTTCGGCTGACACCGGGGCCGGGCGGACCGGGCGTCGGCGTGGCTCGGTCCCTGAGCCTGTGAACGGCGTCTCAGCGGGTGGGGCGGTCGTGCCGCCGCACCCGCTCGACGGTGCGGACGGCGGCCCCGTCCAGCAGATCGAGCCGCTCCAGTCCGCTCACCACCGGCGCCGTCAGCAACCCGACCTGTGCCAGCAGCGGGACCACCCGGGAGAACAACGACCTGCGGTAGGCCGCCAGTCCGGGATCCCCGAGTGCGAACCGCGCGCCGTCGCGGGCGTTCACCCCGAGCCGTTCCCACACGTCCGCCAGCAGGAACCGCCGGCGCAGCAGTGCCACCGACTCCAGGACGAACTCCTCGCGGTCCGCCCGTTCCGCGGCGGTCAGTTCGGGCAGGATTTGGTTCAGCATCAGGACGCCGAAGGAGACATGACGGGCCTCGTCCCGCGCGACCTTCACCATGATCTGCTTGATCAGGTCGTCGTGGAAGGCCGCCCCCGCCAGCCGGAAGCCGGCCAGGGCCACCGGCTCCACCAGACACTGGATCGCCAGCGCCGTGTACTCCCACTCCCGGGCCGTCAGGGCGTCCGAGAACAGCGACCGCAGCGCCTCGGTCACCGGATACGGCCGCGGTATGTGCTCCCGCGCATACCGCGAGAAGGCCTCCACATGACGGGCCTCGTCCCCGGCCTGGCTGATGACGCACAGCTTGGACTCCACATCGGGCAGCGCCTCGGCCAGCCGGGCGCAGGCCACCAGTGCCGCCTGCTCACCGTGCAGGAACTGGCACACCATCCAGCCCTGCACCTCCCAGCGGAACGCGTCCCAGGCGGCCTTGCCCCGCTTGGCCAGGGGGGAGGAGGTGAAGGTGCCCAGGGCGTGGGCCGAGCCCTCCGGGAGCGGGGCGCCGAACGGCACGGGGAGGGACCAGTCGATGTCGGTCGACGCGTTCCACTGGGCGAGCTTGGCCGACTCGTACAGGTGGGACAGGCGGGTCGGAGGCGTGTCGTACTCCCAGCTGAGCACGGCGCTGACGGGGACGCTGACGGAGAGCCGGGCGTCCCCGGGCGGGGACGTGGTCATCAGGACGTCCCGAGGTCGCCCACCGGCCGGTCGGGGGCATCGGCCACGCGGACCGCCATGCGGGCGAAGTCGTCGACGAACCGGTTCACCCACGCCGTCTCGAACCTTCGCCGGTCGTACCAGACGATGCCCTGGATGCCCGTCCGCGTGGGAATGAGGGCGAACTCCAGGTCGAAGCGGGTGCCGCCGCCGCTGGGCGGCCCGACCTGGCTCACCTCGAGCCCGTCGAGCGACAGCGCATACTCCGGACCGGCCATCACCTGGAACAGGATGTTCTCCAGCCCCGGACCGCGCTCCCCCTGGGCCTGCGGCACCAGGTGGTAGGGGATCTCCTGATTGCCCAGCGCGTCGTACACGATGTCCCGGCCGGCCTCCAGGACGTCTTCGAAGGTCGGCCGCTCGGGCATGGTCAGCCGCAGCACCAGCAGGTTCGTCAGGAAGCCTACGGTCTCGACGAGTTCGGGGCGGATCCGGTTGGCGAACATCGAGGCGACGGCCACGTCGGTGTCGCCGGTGTAGGCGTGCAGCACGGACGTGAAGACCGCGAGGCCGGCGACGAACGTGGTGAGGCGACGGGACCGGCAGATCTGCGTCAGGGCCGCGACCGCCTCCTCGGGGAGGTCGAAGGTGTGCGTGCCGGGCAGTTGGGGGCCGTCGGCGCGGCCCGCGGGCCGTCCCGGCAACGCCGGCGGCCTGGCCCCGGCAAGCCGGGTCCGCCAGAACTCCTGCTGCTCCGCGAGCAGGCCCGTCTCGAACCGCGTGCGCTGCCATTCGCTGAAGTCCAGGTACTGCATCGCCGGGGGCACCGACCGGGGCAGGACGCCCGGCTGCCCGGGCCGGTAGAAGCGGCCGAGGTCCCCGGCCAGTACGCCACCGGACCAGCCGTCGGTGGAGAGGTGGTGGATGGTGAGCATCAGCACCGCTTCCTCGGGCGACACATCGAGGAGCGCCGCGCGGACCGGGGACACCTCCAGGTCGAAGGGGGTGCGCACCAGTTCCCGCATGGCCCGCTCCAGGGCGCCCGGCGCGTCGTCGACCCGGCGGGACTCCAGCGGCACCGGACGGGGCTCGCGCACACGCTGCACCAGGCGCCGGCGCTCGGTGTGATACGTGGTGCGCAGGGCCTCGTGCCGGACCACGAGGCAGTCGAGCGCGGCCTGCAGGGCGGTCCGGTCGAGATCGCCCCGAAGCCGGTAGAACACCGGCACGGCGAGCGGTGACTCCGGTCCCCGGTAGTGCTCCATGAGCCCCAGCAGCCGCTGGCCGAGTGAGGCGGACCCGCCGCGCTCGACGGCGGCCGTCCCGGCCGTACGGGCAAGGTCGGTCATCTCGGTCATGGCGTCATCCCCGGGCCGTGAGCGAATCGCCGGCCGTGGCCGGTGGGGTGGGCAGCAGGCGCAGATCGAGCGGGCGGATGTCGTGCCACAGCGTCTCCACCCGGCGCAGGCACTCCTCCTCCGTCCCGGAGGTGCCCTCCGGGAACCAGCCGTCGGGAACAGTGCGCTCGGCCGGCCACAGCGCGTACTGCTCCTGTGCGTTGACCACCACGTGGTAGCGGCGGGGAACGGCATCGTCTGCCATGAATCGTCCCTTCGTGAGTAGGGCGGTGCGGTCGTACGTCACAGGGCGCGGCTCTTCGGGGCGGGCGTCCGGTGCGGGCCGGCCGCGGCCGCAGCGGCGGAGGGCGCCGGTGAGCACACCGTGCCCAGCCGGTCGGCGAGGTGGGCCTCCCACATCGCCCGGCGCCGTGGTTTAGCGCTGGAGGTGCGCAGCACCGTGCCCCGCGGTCCGGCCACCACCACGACGGCGAGGTCCGGGACCCGGCGCCGCAGCAGTTCGGTCAGCTCCGTGACCCAGGGACCGGGCCGGCGCTCGACGACGGCCACCGCGGTGTCGACCCCGTGGGCCGTGCCCAGCAGGACGGCGGCACCGGCCGTCCGCAGCGACTCCAGCCCCGCCAGGCACGCCTCCAGCTCCTCGGCGAACACCGTGGTGCCCCGGCACTTGAGGCTGTCGCCGAGCCGTCCGACCACGTACAGGTCACCGTCGTGCACGAACCCCGAGTCGCCGGTGCGGAACTGACGTCCGCTGAAGCCCCCGCGCTCCGGTCGCTCCTGCCCGCCGTCCGCGTGTCCGTCGGCGTATCCGTCGGCCACCGAGGGGCCGGAGACCACGATCTCGCCGACCCGCCCGTCGGACAGCGGCCGGCCGAGCCGGTCGGTGATGAGCACCTTGCCGCCGGCCACCACGGGGCGGCCACAGGAGACCAGGGGCACGGCGCGGTCGGCGTCGTCGGCGGGGCGCATCCGGTGGCCGACGGTCAGCGTGGCCCGGTCGGCGAGCAGTTCCCGCGGTTCCTCGTCGAGCGGCGATCCGGTCACCGCGAGCGTCGCCTCGGCGAGCCCGTACGCGGGCAGCAGCGCGCGGGACGCGAAGCCGTGGGGGGCGAGCAGGGCGGCGAAGTCCTTCAGCACGTCCGGCGGGATGCGTTCGGCGCCCACGATGACGGCCCGCCAGGCGGCGAAGTCCATCCCCTCGAGCGCCTCGTGCGGCACCCGCCGGGTCACGTGCCGGAGCCCGAACGCCGGGGACGCGGTGAGCCGGGCGCTCCCTGAGCCGAAGACGCGCAGCCACTCGGTGGGGGAGCGCAGGAAGTCCTCGGGGCGCATGACCCACAGGTCGGCGCCGCTCGACACGGGGGTCAGCAGACAGCCGATCAGCCCCATGTCGTGGTGGAACGGCAGCCAGGACGCCGTGGCGTCCTCCGCCTCCATCCTCAGCCAGCGGCGGATGCCCCGGATGTTCGCGGACAGGGCCTCGGCCGAGACGGCCACGGCCCTGGCCGGCCCGGAGGACCCGGAGGTGAACTGTACGAGTGCCCGGTCCGCGGGAGGCCGCGCCACCTGGCGTCCGCCCGGGTCCGCGGACAGCTCCCCGACGGTGACCGCGAGCACCCGCGGCCGGTGGCGGCCGGTGGCGGCCGCGCGAAACGTACCGGCCCACTCCGGGCGGGTGACCACGACGGAGGGCCGTACAGCATCGAACGTCCGCTCGGTGCGGCGCCGGTGCTCCTCCGGGTCCTCGAACAGGGCCGGGGCGGCGTGCGGGCTGAAGGCGGCACCCGCGGCCGTCGCGCCGAGGAGGGCCGTCACGAACTCGGGCGTCGAACCGGTGGCGGCGACGACGACGTCGCCCGGAACGACTCCCTCCGCCCGGAGCCGGTCGGCCAGCGCGAACCCGGCCCGGGCGAGAACGGGGTACGGAGAGAAGTCCCAGCCGCCGCGTCCGTCGTAGAACCTGATGCCGCGCCGGGGATCGGGGTCGGTGAGGGTGCTCAGCAGGGGATGGCCTGTCATGACACGCAGCTCCAGTCGGCGTCCGGGCGGGCTAGCTGCCTGTACGGACCGGGTGGTCGGCGGGCTTGGCGAGCGCGGCCAACGGTGCGGTGCGCACCGCCTTGTTGGCCGAGGTGAGGACGGCCAGGACCACCATCCACACCGAGAGCACGAGGACGACCTCGTCGGCGCCCAGCGCGGTGATCAGCGCGCCGCTGAGCAGCGTTCCCAGGGACAGGGCGCCCATGGTCAGGGTGGACTTGGCGCTGCTGACGCGGCCGCGCAGTTCGTCCGGGGTGATGGCCATCCGGTAGGTCGACATCGCCACGGCGTACACCGGTGCCACCAGGGACTCGACGGCCGCGACCACACCGAGCGAGGTGGGGTTCGGCGCGACCGCGTACAGCGGGAAGCCCAGAGCCTCGACCCACAGCATCGTCACCGCGATCTTCCCGAGCGGGTAGCGCTTGACGATGCGGTCCGACACGAGCGCACCGAGCAGGGCACCGACGGCGGCGCCGCTGAAGATCATGCCGATCTCCACGGAGGACGCCCCGACCTGCTGCGCGAGCACGACGATGACCAGATAGCCCGCGCCGTACCGGACGTTGTCGGCGGCGCTCGTCAGGGTCAGGAACCGGATCACCGGCTGGTGCCACAGCCAGGTCAGTCCCTGGTGGATCTCCGTGGTCAGCCGGGGAGGCTTCTCGGTGCGCCGTTCCTGCTGGAAGTCGCGCCGGATGAGCCGCAGGCTCGCCGCGGACACCAGGAAGGACACCGCGTTCAGCGCGAACGGCACCACGCGGCTGAGCGAGTACATGGCTCCCGCCGCGACGGCCCCGAAGATGCGGACGGTGTTGTTGACGGTCTCGCCGTAGCCGAGCGCTGCCGACAACTGGCTCTTCTCGACGACATTGGGCAGGGCGGCGCTGTTCGCCGACATGAACAGGGTGCTGAGCACCCCGTTGAGCGTGGCGACCACGTACAGATGGGGCAGCGTGACCCGGTCCAGGGCCAGCGCCAGGGCCACCGTGCCGATGAGCGTGGCGCGTCCGACCTCGCACCAGATCATGGTCGTCTTGCGCGGCCAGCGGTCGGCCAGTGCCCCGCCCACCAGACCGAAGAGCAGGAACGAGGCGGTGCCCAGGCTGGTGACCACACCGGCCTGGGTCGCGGAGCCCGACACTGCCAGCACGACCAGCGGGAGGGCGAAGAACTGGGCCTGGTCGCCGACGAAGGAGACGACCTGCCCGCTGAGCAGCAGTCGGAAGTCCCGGTTGCGCCAGACCGAGGAAGTGCCGGGGCTGGGGTCGGCCATCGGTGCGTGCCCCTTTCGGAAAGCTGAGCGTGGGTGCGGACAACGGCCGGTGAACGTAGTCGAGCGCCGGACCGTCCTACAAGGGACAGCGTGAGCAGGGGTGTTCAACTGCGGCCGGGCCGCGGTTGAACGGAGCGGGAGGCGTATCGCGGTCGGGTCACGGCGGTGGCCACCAGGTCGCCGGCCACCCGCCAGCGCCCCGAGAAACCCGTGGGGCACGAGCCGTCCGGCCCCGGGCCGAGCAGGATGCGCGCGGTGAGCGTGCCGTCCCGGTACAGCGTGACCTCGGCGTCCTGGAATCCGAGCCACACCCGCATCAGCGGGAACCACGCCTTGTAGACGGATTCCTTGGCGCTGAACAGCACCCGGTCCCAGCAGATCCCGGGCGAGGCCCGGGACAGCAGCTCCAGCCTGCTCCGCTCGACCGCGAGCGTCACCCCCGGGAGCACGCGCGGCGGCAGCGGCCGGTGGGGCTCGGCGTCGATGCCGAGGACGGCGAGCGCGTTCGCGCGGGCGACCGCCGCGGCCCGGTACCCGGGGCAGTGCGTGAGGCTGCCGATCACGCCGGGCGGCCAGACGGGCGCCCGGCGCTCGTCGTTGAGCAGGGGTGCAGGGCACAGTCCGAGGCCGGCCAGTGCCCGGTGGGCGCAGCCGCGCGTCGTGGCGAACTCCCGTCGTCTGCTGGGCACGGAGTCCTTGACGGCGGTCTCTTCCTCGGGGAAGAGCAGCACGTCCGCCCGGTCACCGAACGACTCGGCCCACACCGCGCCCGGCGGCAGAACGTCCCGGAGCAATGACGACCGTTCCATGGGGCCGACATGATCGACGCCCTGCGGGCCTGGGGCCAGCCACTGTTCACGCGGCCTCCGGCACGGTGATCGCAGGCCGTTGCGAAAAAAACAAACGTTCTGTTTGATAGGCCCTGGTCGAGCGGGCGGCCTCCACCGGCCTCCCCCGTGGCGCCGCTCATCGCGCCGAGGCCGCCCGCCCCGGCATCCCTTCCGCCTTCCCCGCACGCGCTCCAGCGGGTTCGCCCGTCCCTGTCCGTCGTTGCCCTGCCGCGCCTACACGCGAGGATCCACGTGTCACTGACAGAGAACCGCATCAGCCCGCCACGGGCTCCGAGGCTCCCGGCCGGCCGCGTCGCGCACCCCGCGGCGGCCCTGGCGCTGCTGGTGAGCAGCCACTTCATGCTCAACCTGGACTCGGCGATCGTCGAAGTCGCCCTGCCCACCATCAAGAACTCGTTCGGCGTCGGGCTCTCCGAGCTGTCCTGGGTGGTCAACGCCTACGTCCTGGCCTTCGGCGGCTTCCTGCTGCTCGGCGGGCGCCTGGGCGACATCCTCGGACGACGCCGGACGTTCACCGGCGGGCTCGTCCTGTTCGCGCTCGCCTCGCTGCTCGGAGGCGTCGCCACCACACCGGAGCTGGTCGTCGTCGCACGCGCGGCCCAAGGGCTCGCCGCCGCGGTCATCTCGCCGACCGCGCTCTCGCTGCTCGTGCAGATCTTCCCCAACGGCACGCCCGCCGAGCGGGCCCGGCGCAACAAGGCCCTCGGCACCCTCGGAGCCGTCGCCGCCACCGGCGGATCGGCTGGCTACTTCCTCGGCGGCGTCCTGACGGACACCCTGGGCTGGGAAGCGACCTTCCTCGTCAACGTGCCGATCGCGGCCTGCGCCGCCGTGTGCGCCGGGCGCCTGCTGCCCCGCGACGAGGCCCGCGCCGCGCACGCCCGCCTCGACCTGGTGAGCGCGCTCACCGGCTGCACCGGTATGACGCTGCTGGTGTACGCGCTGCTCGGCGCCGAATCCGCCGGGATACGCACCCCGCGGACGGTGGGCTTCGCCGCACTCGCCCTCGTTCTGCTGGGCCTGTTCGTGCTCCGTCAGCGGCGCAGCGACGACCCCCTGTTCCCGCTGCGGATCCTCAAGCACCCCGCCGTGCGCGGCGCCAACGCCGTGGCCGCCCTGATCAACATGGCCATCGGCCCGGTCATCTTCTTCCTCAGCCTCTACATCCAGCAGGTGCTCGCCTACTCGCCGTTCGCCGCCGGCATCGCCATCCTCCCGATCGTCGTGTCGATCACCGTGGCGTCCAGCCTGACCGGCCGCCTCCTGGACCGGCACGGCCCGCGAGCCGTGACCGTCACCGGCCTGACCCTGTTCGCGGCGGGCCTCGTCTGGCTCTCCCAGGTCTCCGGCGACGCCTACTGGGCGCAGGTGCTCGGCCCCGAGTGCCTCATCGGCTTCGGCGGCGGCCTCGTCTTCGTCACCTTCACCGTGTGCGGCACCAGCGGCCCGGACGACCAGGACTCGGGAGCGGCCTCGGGGGTGCTGACCACCTCTCAGAAGATCGGCAGCGCCGCCGGCCTGGCGGTGCTCACCGGCATCGCCTCGGTCGCCCCCGGCGGCGCCTCGGCCGCCTCCGGCTACGGCTTCGCGTTTCTCGCCGCCGCCGTACCGGTGCTGCTCGCCGTGGCCGCGAGCGCGCGCTGGATCCCCGCCCGCCCCCAGCAGTGAGGAGGTCAGCCGTGAAGTGTCTCTTCGTCACCCAGGAATACGCCCCCCTCTTCGCCGAGGGCGGGCTCGCCCTGACCAGCAACGCCCTGCCCGCGGCGCTGCACGCCCGGCACGGCTTCGAGCACGACCTCGTGCTGCCCTACTACCCGTGGCTGGTGGAACGCCTGGGGCTGCGCACCGAGGAGGTGTGCCGACTGCCGGAGACGGAGGTCGCGGGCCGCCGGGCCGCCGCCTCGGTGGTACGGCTGCTCGATCTGGACGCCCCGTGCACGGTCTACCTCGTGCGCTGCGACGCCTGGTACGCACGGGACGGGATCTACTGCGACGACGACTACGTGCCCTTCGCCGACGAGGCCGAACGCGCCGCCTTCTTCGGCCACTGCGTGGCCGAGTGGGTCCGACGGGACCGGCGCGACTATGACCTCGTCCACGGCAACGACTGGCAGTCGGGCGCCGCGCTCGCCGCGCTGCGCGCCCACGACCGGGACCGGCCGAACCTGCTGACCGTGCACAACGGCATGTACCAGGGCAGCCTGCGCGGCCGCCCGTTGGACCGGTTCGCCCTGCCCGAGGCGGCCGTACGGCTCCTTGAGCGGTACGGGGCCGATGACCCCAGCCTGCTGCTGCTCGGCCAGTTGTCCGCCGACTCCGTCGTGACGTGCAGCCCCGGCTACGCACGCGAGATGACCGACGAGTTCGCAGGCACCCCGGTGGGCGCCGCGCTGGCGAGGACGCGCACACGGGGCATCGTGTTCGGGGTGGACACCCGGGTGTGGGACCCGGCCGCCGAGGGCCGCTCCAGCATTCCGTACGGGCCGCTGGACGTGCACACCGGCAAGGCGCGCAACAAGGGGGAACTCCAGCGCCGGCTGGGCCTCCGGGAGGACCCGGACATCCCGGTCATCGGCGTGTGTTCGCGCCTGGTGCCGGCGAAGGGAACGGACCTTCTGCTGGAGGCGCTCGCCCCGCTGACCCGGGCCGGCCGGGCACAGCTCGCCCTCGTGGGCCCGGCCACCGCGGAACTGCGGCCGGCGCTGGCCCGGACGCTGGAGGAGTCCGCCGGGAACGTCGCCCACCTGCCCCGGTTCGACCAGGACGCGGCCTGGCTGGTCTACGCCGGTTCCGACTTCACGATCATGCCGTCGCGGACCGAGCCCTGCGGGCTCAACCAGCTCATCTCCTACCGTTACGGCACCCTTCCCCTGGTGAGCCCGGTGGGCGGGCTGCGCGACACCGTCGTCGACCTGCGTGTCGACCCGGAGCGCGGCACGGGGATGTTCATCCCGCGCCACACGGCGCGGAGCGTCCGGGACACCGTGTGCGAGGCCCTGGCCTGGCGAGCGGAGCGGCCCGGCGCGTTCGCCGCGGCACGGTCACGGGTGATGAAAGAGGACTGGTCGTGGAACCGCACGGCCGACCGGTACGCCGAGATCTACCGCACGCTGACGGTACGTCCTTCCCCGCCGCCCGCCGGCGGCACCCGGCCTCTCCCCCGCATCGTCGTCCGGGACGAGCCCGAACTGGTCGCCGCGGCCGGGACGGGAAGCGCCTCGTGAGGCCGGGACCGCGGGCGAGGGGGACGGCATGCTGACGCTCGCCGCCGATCTGCGCCGATGGCGTCGGGAGGGACGGGAGTTCGCGGTGGCGACCGTCATCGCGACCCGGGGCAGTGCGCCCCGGGAGCCCGGAGCCGCCCTGGCCGTGGACCGGGACGGCCAGGTGATCGGTTCCGTGTCCGGAGGCTGTGTGGAGGGCGCGGTCTACGACCTGTGCCGGCAGGCCCTGGCCGACGGCGCCGGTACCGTGGCGCACTTCGGCTACAGCGCCGCCGACGCCTTGGCGGTCGGCCTCACCTGCGGGGGCGCGATCGACGTGCTGGTCACACCGGTGACCGGGGGGCGGCGGGCGGAGGTCCTGGACACCGCGCTCGACGCCGCCGACGCGGCCGAGCCGGTGGCACTGGTCCGTGCCACGGACCCCGCGCCGGGCCCGTCCGACGGCGGTCTCCTGGCGGTGAGCTCCGACGGGTCGTACCGCGGCTCGCTCGGCGGCACGCCGGAGTGGGAGGGCGCCGTGGCGAAGGACGCGGCCGCGCTGCTCTCCGCCGGCCGCACCGGCCTGCTGGGGCCGGACGCCGGCAGCCGTGCCGCCGACGGGCTCTTCGTCGAGACGTCGGTGCCCCCACCGAGGCTCATCGTGTTCGGTGCGACGGATGTCGCCGCCGCGGTGGTACGGGTCGGCGCCTTCCTGGGCTACCGGGTCACGGTCTGCGACGCCCGCCCGGTGTTCGCCACCGCGGCCCGGTTCCCCGAGGCGGACGAGGTTGTCGTGGCCTGGCCGCACACCTACCTCGCCCGAACCGAGGTGGACGGGCGCACCGCACTGTGCGTGCTGACCCACGACCCGAAGTTCGACATCCCGCTCCTGGTGGAGGCGCTGCGCCTGCCCGTCGCCTACGTGGGCGCGATGGGATCCCGCCGCACCCACGAGGAACGTGTGGCACGGCTGCGCGAGGAGGGCGTCGGGGAGCCGGCCCTGGGCCGGCTCCGGTCCCCCCTCGGGCTGCACCTCGGCGGGCGGACGCCCCAGGAGACCGCCGTGTCCGTCGCCGCGGAACTGATCGCTCTGCGCCGGGGCGGCACCGGGGTTCCGCTCACCGGTTTCTCCGGGCCCGTCCACGGCCCGATCCCGGCCGCGGCGCTGTGACCGCTCGCTGTTTCCCGAAGCACCGGCCCCGGGCCGGTACCGCCAAGGAGCATGGAGGACGACCGTGACATCGACCGCAGAAACGGCACCCGTCCCGTGGGAGTCCCATGTAGGGCGGGGTGTTCACCTCTACGTGGACGGGAGGAGGTACATCGACTGCGCCTCGGGGACCTTCAACCTCTCCCTGGGGTACGCGCTCCCCGAGGTCACCGACGCCCTCCACGCCCAGCTGGACAGGTGCGCCCACCTGTCCTCCGAACTGACCAGGCCCAAGTCACAGGAGATCTTCGGGCTGCTGCGCCCGTTCCTGCCCGACCACATCGAGAGCCACTGGTTCCGGGACCTCACCGGGTCGACCGCGAACGAATGCGCCGTCCGCATCGCCCAGAAGGCGACGGGAAGGACGGACGTCGTCTCGCTGTTCCTCTCCCACCACGGGCAGAGCATCACGGCCACCGGGATGTCCGGGAACGCCTTCCGGCAGCGGAGCTTCACCCTGCCGTTCGCCGGCTCGCTGAAGATACCCGCCCCCGACTGCGCCAACTGCTTCTACCGCCAGACTCCGCACAGCTGCGGCATGCTGTGCGCGAGGCGCCTCGAGGACTTCGTCGAGTTCGCGTCGAGCGGACGGGTCGCCGCCCTGATCGTCGAACCCGTCCTCGGCAACGGCGGCAACATCACCCCGCCCGCCGGGTACTTCTCCGTCCTGCGGGAGATCTGTGACCGGCACGGGATCCTCGTCATCGCCGACGAGGTGCAGACCGGGTTCGGCAGGACGGGCACCTTCTTCGCGTCCACCGGATTCGCCAAGGACCTGAAGCCGGACATCATCACCTTCGCCAAGGGAGCGGGCGGCGTCGGGATTCCCGTCGCCGGCGTCCTGATGCGCAAGGAACTGGACGTCCTCGAACCCTGGGAGCACTCCACCACCTCGGGCGCCAACCCGTTGGCCCTGGTCGCCCTCGAAGCGACGGTGAAGTACATCCGGGACCACGACGTCCTGGACAACGTGGCGCTCGCCTCCAAGCTCCTCAAGGACGGGCTGACCGAACTCGCCGCGGACTTCGGATCCGTCGGCGCCGTCAAGGGCGTCGGGCTGATGCTCGGCTTCGACCTGCCCTCGGCCGCCGCCGTGGCCCGGTTCATCGCGATCGCCCGGGAGAACGGCCTGATCGTCCGCGGAAGCCGCTACGGGTTCGGCAACACGGTCAAGGTCAGGCCCGCCCTCACGGTCTCCGAAGACGAAGTGCAGGACATCCTCCACACCCTGCGAACCTCCCTCGAACAGCTGGAAAGCGAGTGACCCCCATGCGCGCGCTCAAGTACCACGGTGCCTGGAACATAGCCCTCGAAGAGGTCCCCGACCTGCACGCGACCCGTCCCGACGACGTCGTCGTCGACATCGAGTTCTGCGGCATCTGCGGAACGGACCTCGGCATCGTCGCGGGTTCCTACCCGATCGCCGTACCCGGAGTGACCCTCGGCCACGAGGCCACCGGCGTGGTGGCCGAATGCGGGTCCGCCGTCACCGGCGTCAAGGTCGGCGACCGGGTGGTGATCAACCCCACGCCGTACTGCGGCACGTGCCGCATGTGCCGGACGCAGCGGATCAACCACTGCGTCAACAAGACGGGTACCGAGAGCGGCGTCAGCTACGACGGCGCCTTCGCCGACCGCTTCCTGACCACCTCGGAGTTCGTCCACGTGCTCCCCGACCACGTGTCCCTCCGAGCGGCGGCGCTCACCGAGCCCCTGAGCTGTGTGCTGTCCGGAGTACGCAAGATCCAGCCGCCGACGATGGCCGCCCACACCTACGTCTTCGGCGCCGGCCCGCTCGGCCTGCTCTACGCCTGGGCGCTGAGCCTGAAGGGACTCGCCCCCGCGGTGATCGAGACCTCGCCCGAACGGCTCGCGTTCGCCGCGGACCGACTGCCGGAAGGGGCCCGTGCCTGTGCCTCCCTCGACGAGGCGAGGGCCGGCCACTTCGGCGACCCCGAAGCCCCGCTCGACGTCGTGGTCGACACCACCTCCGGGCTGCTGGAGGAGCTGTACCCGATGCTGGCCTGCGGCGGCACCTTCATGTCGGTCGGCCTGAAGGAGAAGCGGTTCACGATCGACGGCATGCACCTCGCGGACCGCAGCCTGTCGGTGATCGGCTCGATCGACAGCCTCCACGGCTCCTTCCTGGAGGCCTTCCACCTCATCACCAGCGGGCGGATCCCGGCCGAGCGCCTGGTGAGCCATGTCGTACCGATCACCGAGTTCGAGGACGGCTTCGCCCGGCTCGGATACGACATCCCGAACAAGTCCGCCGGGCCGGCCCGCTCGGCCAGCTGCAAGGTTCTCTTCGACATCGCATCCGCACGGAGCGCCGCATGAGCAAGCCCAAGGTCAGCATCGTCATCCCCTACAAGCAGCGCCTGGACAACCTCCGGCTCTGCTTCGCCTCACTGGCCGAACAGACCATGGACCGCGTGGACTTCGAGGTGGTCGTCGGAGCCATGGAGTACGCGCCGGAGTACGTCGACCTGTGCCGGGAGTACGCCGACCGCCTCACCGTCGTCTCCGTGCTGTCCGCCGAGACGTGGCAGATCACCCGCGCCCGGAACATGGCCATGCGCCAGGCCTCCGGAGAGGTCACGGTCCAGCTGGACGCGGACATGGCGCTGCCGCCGCGCTTCCTGCAGAACCTCTACGACACCTACTTCGCCTACGGGCAGAAGGTCTGTGTCATAGGCCAGATGATCGGCTACGACAACAACGGCAGCGACGTCGGCAGCGTCGAGGTCGCACCGTTCAGCCACTACCGGGCCAGGCTCGCCGAACTCGACGCGGCCGAGGAGGTCCGGCTCGACATGCGGATGCACGTCGACCATGTCATCCCCTGGGCGTTCGCCTGGACCGCGCTGATCGCCCTGCCCACCGCGCTGGTCCGTGAGCACGACCTCTACTTCGACGAGGACTTCCGCGGCTACGGCGTCGAGGACCTGGAATGGGCCCACCGGATCTCTGCCACGGGTACCCCGCTCCTCATGGGTGGGGACGTCTACGGGATCCATCTGCCGCACCCGCGCAGTGTCGCGGGCAACCGGGACACGGAGCGGCTCAACTACCGCCGCTTCGTCCGCAAGTGGCCCGGTACCGACGTGGAACTCGCGGCAGCTTTCGGCGACTTCGAGGCCAACGGCCTGGCGGTCGGCTTCAAGCGGGAACTGGCGGCCGCCCTCGGCGCGGGCGGCCGCGAGGCCGCCGTGGTCCGTGGCGAGGTGGACGGAGTGAGCACCCTGGTCGTCGGCGCGGTCACCGGGCGCGGGCAGACCGAGGTCCCCGTCGGCCTCGGTGTCCGGTTCGACGCCCATCCACGGCCCGAGGTGCTCCCGATCGCCGGACTGGCCCTGCCTTACGACGACCGGAGCATCGACGTGTGCCATGTGCTCGCCCCCGTGCTCCGCCTCTCCGAGCAGTACCGCGAGGCCGTCCTCGCGGAGGCCGAACGGGTGGCGAAGACGGTGGTGCGGCCCGCCGAGGAAGCGCCCGCAGCAGCGGCCTGACCCGCGGTCAGCGCATTCGACCCCTCATTGGAGCACCCATGTTCGACGCCATGCGGTGGCTGAACGAGCCGCCCCACTGGTCCGTGGAGGACGAGGCCCTCGTCGTCACCACCGGCAACCGGACGGACTTCTGGCGGGAGACCTTCTACGACTTCGTCCGCGACGACGGTCACTTCCTCGGCCGGGACGTGACGGGGGACTTCACCGCGCAGGTCACGCTGGCGGGGCAGTACGAGACGCTGTACGACCAGATGGGCCTGATGCTGCGGGTGGACCGGAACAACTGGATCAAGGCCGGCGTCGAGTTCACCGACGGGCGCCCCCACCTGAGCTGCGTCGTCACCCGGGACTTCTCCGACTGGTCCGTCGTCGCCGCACCCGACGTCGGCGACGACGTCACGCTGCGGTTGACCCGGCACGGCAGCGCGGTCCGGGTTCAGTTCCGGACCGTGGGCGGCGACTGGCGACTGCTGCGACTGGGCTACTTGCCGCTGCCCGCGACGTGCCGGGTCGGTGTCATGGCCTGCTCTCCGCAGCGGGCCGGATTCACCGGCAGGTTCAGCGGTTTCGCGGTCACCGGGCCGATCTCGCCGGATCTCCATGCCTGAGACCCGGCGGGACACCACCGCCGACCGGAGCGGCCTTCGTCTGGCCCGGGACCGCGTGTTCGTCTCGGCGCTGCTGACGACCGCGGTGCCGGTGACCCTGCAGGCCCTGATGTCGACGTCCCGCACCATGGTCGACGCCGTGCTGGTGGCCCGTCTCGGCACCGATGAGATCGCCGCCATCGGCTACGGCAGCCGGGTCGTCTTCGTGGTCATGCTCGCCACCATGGGCATGGCCGACGGCGGCGGCGTCGTCGTCGCCCAGTTCTGGGGAAGCCGTGACAAGGTCAGGACCAGGCGGGCGGCCGCGGTGACCACGGCCGTCACCGTCGCCATGGCGTCCGCCGCCTTCCTCGCCTGCCTGCTCTGGGCGGAGCCGATGGTCGCCCTCGCCACGCAGGACCCCCGGTTGATCGAACTGGGCTCGCAGTACGTCAGGGCCGTCAGCGGGATGATCCTGCCGTTCGCGGTGATCTCGTCGCTGGCGGCGGCCCTGCGCTGCATCGGCCGCGCCCGGATCGCCGCGCTCTGCGCCCTCGTCGGCATCGCCGTCCATCTCACGCTGGCGTACGGGCTCGTCTACGGCAACTGGGGGCTGCCCGCGTACGGCGTCCGCGGGGCGGGCTGGGCGACCCTGATCAGCACGAGCGTGGAAGCGCTGCTGCTCACGGCCTATGTCTGCACGACCCGCAGCCCCATGGCCTTCCGCGTGCGTGACTGCCTCGACGGATTCCGGGACGGCAGCGCCGCGAAGATCGGGCGGGTCGGCATGCCTGTCTCCGCCAGCTCCACCTCCTGGGCACTGGGCATCCTGGCCTACAGCATCCTGGTGGGCCGGGCGGGCACCCTGGAACTGGCCGTCCTGTCCATGGTCAACCCACTCGAATCGTTCGCGATCGCGGTCTTCATCGGCGTCTCCACCGCGGCCGGCGTCATGGTGGGCGGCAGCCTGGGAGAACGGGACCCGGAGCGGACGTGGAGCCTGAGCAAAGCGCTGCTGAGCTGGACGGCGGGCACCGCGGCGGTGACCGGTCTCGTGCTGCTGTCGGCCTACGGCTGGCTGCCGTTGCTCTACGCGGGGGTCGGCCCGGCGACCCTCGACGTCGCCCGCGACACCGTGCTGGTACTGGGCGTGGTCTTCGTCTTCCGGGCGATGAACATCACCATCCAGAACGGGCTGTTGCGTGCCGGCGGCGACACGATGTTCGTCCTCAGGACCGACATCCTCACCCAGTGGGCGGTGGCGGTGCCGCTCACGGCTCTGGTGACGCTTGTCTGGCACGTCCCGTTCCCGCTGGTGTTCCTGGCCGTCAACACCGAGGAGATCGCACGGTTCCTCATCAGCGGGCGCAGGTTGCTGAGCCGTCGGTGGATGCGCGTCCTGATCGACTGAGAACCGGACCCCGAGCAGCGAAAGGTACCCCCGTGTCCACCTCACTCGCCCCCGTCCTGCACGATCTCGCCGTGCGCGCGGCCCGTCTGGGCGGCGACGAACTCCGGCTGCGTGCCCAATCCTTCACTCAGACGGGCTGCAAGTCCTCGGCCACCGACCCGGTGACGGACGCCGACCTCGCCAGCGAGCGTGCGGTCGGCACGCTCATCGCGTCCGAGCGTCCCGAGGACGGTCTCCTCGGTGAGGAAGGCTCCGACAGGGCCTCGCGCAGCGGACTGCGCTGGGTGGTCGACCCGCTCGACGGCACGGTCAACTATCTCTACGGCATTCCGCATTGCGCCGTGAGCATCGCGTGCCAGCAGTCGTACGGCGACGGTTGGCGGACCGTCGTCGGTGCCGTCTACGACGTCGTCCGCGACGAGATGTTCACGGCAGTCCGCGGCTGCGGTGCCGCGGTGAGCGGCCGGCCGCTGTCCGTCAACGACCCCGTGGAGCTCTCCGCGGCTCTGGTCGCCACGGGCTTCTCGTACCGGGCCGCCGCGCGTGCGCGCCAGGCCGCCGTCCTTCCCGCCCTGCTGCCCGCGGTACGCGACCTGCGCAGCGGCGGGAGCGCCGCACTGGAGCTGTGCTGGGTCGCGGCCGGCCGGTGCGACGCGTACTACGAGGACGAACTCGCCCTGTGGGACTGGGCCGCCGGCGCGCTGATCGTGAGCGAGGCCGGTGGCACCGTCACCGCGCTCGACGGAGGGGTCCTGGCCGCGGGACCGGCTCTGCATGGTGACCTTCGTGATCATCTCCGTGGCCAGGGTGGTGGGGAGAACGGCCGCGCGGCGCGGGAAACGATCTCTGGCGCCCCGCATGGCGGCTGACCAGCGGCTTTCTTGGGCGGTGCGAGCCGCGGGGTGGCTGGTTTCACGTGAAACATCGCGTGGTGGGTCGCGAAACCGCTGTGACGTCTTGTTGCCGGCGAGGATTCCGCCCCCGGAATCCTGTCGGGGATTCCGCCGGGAGTTGTCCACATCCCCCGAGTTGTCCACAGGGGCTGACGCGATTCGGCCGTCGAGCGGTACGGTCGGCTCGAATTGATCGACGCGGATGGATGTGCGGGGGAGGCGGTCGCCATGGCCGAGACCGAGGCCGGGACAGTGGGAGGCGGTGCGCGGAGGCTGCCTCACGTGCGCGGATTCGCCCAGTGGTCCACGACGGGGGACGAGGCGGTCTCGCCGAAGGAGCGGGGCAAGGCGCTGCGCGAGCGGGTGCCGCGGTCGGCGCACGCGCGGCTCGATCCGGACGCCTCCCGTCCCGACGCGGTGACGGCGGTCGAGGAGTCCAACCAGGGCCGGATCCCGGAGCTGACCCCGATACGGGTCGGCCGGATGGCGGCCACCCCGTTCGCGTTCCTGCGCGGCTCGGCCGGTCTCATGGCCCACGACCTCGCCCGTACCCCGATGACCCGCGTCCGCGCCCAGATCTGCGGTGACGCCCACGCGGCCAACTTCGGCCTGTACGGCGACGCCCGCGGCGGCCTGGTCATCGACCTGAACGACTTCGACGAGACGGTCCACGGCCCCTGGGAGTGGGACCTCAAGCGGCTCGCCGCCTCCCTGGTGCTCGCGGGCCGCGAGGCCGGCGCCGACGAGGACACCTGCCGCAAGGCGGCCCACGACGCGGCGGGGGCCTACCGGCGCACCATGCGTCTGCTGTCCCGGCTTCCGGTGCTCGACGCGTGGAACGCGATCGCCGACGAGGAGCTCGTCTCCCACACCGACGCCCACGACCTGGTGGGCACGCTGGAGCGGGTCTCGGAGAAGGCGCGGGCCAACACCAGCGGGCGGTTCGCGGCGAAGTCGACCGCCCCGACCGAGGACGGCGGCCGCGCCTTCGTCGACGCCCCGCCGGTGCTGCGCCGGACCCCGGACGCGGAGGCCGCGGCGGTGGCGGCGTCCCTGGAGCCGTATCTGGCGACGCTCTCCGAGGACCGCCATCCCCTGCTGGCCCGGCACGCGGTGCACGACGTCGCCTTCCGGGTCGTCGGCACGGGCAGCGTGGGCACACGCTCGTACGTCGTCCTGCTCCTGGACCACCGGGGCGAGCCGCTGATCCTCCAGGTGAAGGAGGCGCGCGCCTCCGCCCTGGTGCCGCATCTGCTGACGGCCGGCTTCGAGACGCCCGCCGAGGACCACGAGGGCCGCCGGGTGGTCCTCGGCCAGAAGCGGATGCAGGTCGTCAGCGACATCCTGCTGGGCTGGACGACGGTCGACGGCCGGCCGTTCCAGGTGCGGCAGTTCCGCAACCGCAAGGGCAGCGTCGACCCGGCCGCGCTCGCCGCCGACCAGGTCGACGACTACGGCCGGATGACCGGCGCCCTGCTGGCCCGCGCCCACTCGCACAGCGCCGACCCCCGCCTGATCGCCGGCTACTGCGGCAAGAACGAGGAGCTCGACGAGGCGATCGCCGCCTTCGCGGTCACCTACGCCGACCGCACCGAGGCGGACCACACCGACCTGGTGACGGCGGTCCGGGCGGGACGGATCGCGGCGGAGACGGGGGTGTGAGGGCGGGGCCGCTCCAGGGGGAGCACGGAAGTCTCGGCAAGGAGCCCCCTTGGCCTAGGCTGGTCGGGTGACGACCCCCGAAGCTGAGCAGCCGCGGCCCGAGGAGCGGCTGGAACAGGCCGTGCGGGCCGCCGAACAGGCGTTGATCGAGTTCGAGATCGCGGTGGAGACCTTCCGCGTCGAGGTCGAGAACTTCTCGCGGCTCCACCACCAGAAACTCGGCCCGATGTACGCCCGGCTCGACGAGCTGGACGCGCAGATCGCCGAGGCGCGGGCCGCCCGCACCGGCGACCCCGAGGATCTGCGCACGGCGCAGGAGGCGCGGGCCCGGGTGCTGCCGATTCCCGGGGTCGAGGAGCTGTTCCACGGCTGGATGGACGGGCAGGGCCTGTTCCCGGAGGCCGTGGCGATGCTCACAGACCAGTCGGTGCGCCCGCCGGAGCGGGTGCGGCCCAGCGAGGAGGCCCGCAAGCTCTACCGCGAGCTGGCCCGCAAGGCCCACCCCGACCTGGCGCAGGAGGACGCGGAGCGGGCGCGGCGCGAGGAGTTCATCACCCGCGTCAACGCCGCCTACGCCCGCGGCGACGAGGCCATGCTGCGGGAGCTGGCCGAGGAGTGGGCGGCCGGCCCGGCGCCCGCCGAACGCCGCCCGACCCCCAGCGAGGAGCTCTACGCCCGGCTGGAGTGGCTCGCCGAGCGCAAGGAACTGCTCACGACGGTCGCCCGCAACCTGGAGGACAGCGCCATCGGCTCCATGCTGCGGATGGCCCCGGACGACCCCGACCGCCTCCTGGACGAGATCGCGGAGCAGCTGCTGGCCGACGTCGCCGCGAAGGAGGCGGAGCTGGCGCAGCTGGTGGGGTAGCCGGGACCCCCGTGCCGGGTGGCGTTTCGGGTAGCGTCGGGGCCATGAGTTTCGGAGCTGGTGTGCCCACGGTCGAGGTCGGCGAGATCAAGGACGGCGACTTCCTGCTGGACGTGCGTGAGGACGACGAGTGGCAGGCGGGTCACGCCGAAGGCGCGCTGCACATTCCCCTCAGCGAGTTCGTCGCCCGCTACGGCGAGCTGACCGAGGCGGCCCCGCAGGACGGACGGGTCCATGTGATCTGCCGCTCGGGCGGCCGCTCGGCCCAGGTCACCATGTACCTCGTCCAGCAGGGGATCGACGCCGTGAACGTCGACGGCGGGATGCAGTGCTGGCACGCCCTCGGCCGTCCCGTCGTGACCGAGGGCGGCCGGCCGGGGTCCGTCCTGTAGGGCGCCTCGGCCCTCAGCCGAGGGGGTGGGCGGCCAGCAGGTCGCCCAGGGCCTCCTCGTGCGCCGCCGCAGGCCCGAGCGACAGCTCCAGGTGTTTGGCCCAGGCGTGGTACCGGTGCAGCGGGTAGTCGACGTCGGCGCCGAACCCGCCGTGCAGATGCTGTGCCGTCTGCACGATCCGCCGCACCCCTTCGGAGGCCCAGATCTTGGCCACGGCGACATCTCCGGAGGCGGGCAGCGCACCCGGCGCCCCGGAGGCGATCCGCCACGCCGCCTGCCACAGGGTGACCTCCATCGCGCGCAGGTCGATGAAGCGGTCGGCGGTCTGCACGGCGACGGCCTGGAAGCTGGCGATCGGGTGCCCGAACTGTTCCCGCTTGCTCGCGTAGTCGCTGGTCATCTCGAGGACACGGTCCCCGAGGCCGAGCGCCAGCGCGCATGTCCCGGTGGCCAGCAGCGCCCGCAGCCACTCCCAGGCGCCGTCGGCCGTGATGACGTCGCGGGCCGGGATCCGGGCGGACTCCAGCCGCAGTTCGCCGAGCCGCTCGCCGCTCGTGGAGATCTGCTCGGCCAGCGTGGTCCCCTCCTGTCCGCGCGCGACCACGGCGAGGACGCTCCGGTCGTCGCCGGTGTGCGCCGGCACGAGGACGAAGTCCGCCTCGTACGCCCAGGGCACCGCCGTCTGCACCCCGTCCAGCACCCAGTCGCCGCCGCCCCCGCCCGTGTCACGGCCGCCGTCCTGCCGGGCGGTCACGGCGAGTTCGGCCGCGTCGTGCCCGCTGCGGCCGTTCGCGGCGACGGTCAGCGCGATCTCGCCCCGCCCGGCCCGCGCCAGCAGCGCGGACCTCAACTCCGTTCCGCCGTAGGCCTGTACGGCCGCGGCGGCCGCGCTGGTCTCCAGCAGCGGGACCCGGGCCAGCACCTTGCCGGCCTCGCGCAGCACCAGGCACAGCGCGACGGCGTCCAGGCCGGCCCCGCCGGACTCCTCGTCGAGCAGCAGGCTCAGCAGGTCCGCCGCGGCGATCCTGGCCCACAGCGCCCGGTCGAGGTCGTCGGCGACGGGGCGGCCCTGGGTGAGCGCGGGGCTCGGCACGCCGTCGGGCGCGACCCCGGCGAACACCCCTCGCGCCGCCTCGGCCGCCGCCTGCTGCTCCTCGGTGAAGGTGAAGTCCACGGCCTGTCCTCCCGACGGGTCAGCTGATCTGACGGAGCGTCAAGATAGAACAGGTTCTAGAAGAAGGGAACGTCCGGGCGTCAGCGGTCGAAGTCCACCTCCACCGCCTCGGTCAGCGGATGCGACTGGCAGGCCAGCACATATCCGGCCTCCGTCTCCTCGGGCTCCAGCGCGAAGTTGCGGTCCATGCGGACCTCGCCCGAGACCAGGAAGGCCCGGCAGGTGCCGCACACGCCGCCCTTGCAGGCGTAGGGCGCGTCGGGCCGGTTGCGCAGGACCGTGTCCAGGACGGACTCGCCGTCCCGCACGGGCCAGCTGCCGCCCCGGCCGTCGAGCCGGGCGGTCACGGTGCTGTGGGCGGGCGCCGCCGCGGGCGTGGGGTGTGCCGCGCCGTCCACGTGGAAGATCTCCTCGTGGATCCGGGAGCGGGCGACCCCGAGCTCCCGCAGGGCCCGCTCGGCGCCCTGCACCAGCCCGAACGGCCCGCACAGGAACCAGCCCGCCACCTCCGCCACCGGCAGCAGCGCCGGCAGCAGCCCGGCCAGCCGCTCCTGGTCCAGCCGTCCGGACGGCAGCCCCGCCTGCTGCTCCTCCCGGGACAGCACGGTGACCAGCTGCAGCCGCTCGGGATAGCGGTCCTTGAGGTCGGCGACCTCCTCCAGGAACATCGTCGAGGCCGCCGTACGGTCGCCGCGGATCAGGCAGAACCGGGCGCCGGGCTCACGGGCCAGCAGGGTGGAGACGATCGACAGCACCGGTGTGATCCCGCTGCCGCCGACGACCGCCGCGTACAGGCCGGGCGCCGGGTCGAGCGTGAACCGTCCCGCCGGGGTCATCACCTCCAGCTCGTCACCGACGGCGATCTCCTTCAGCGCGTACGTCGAGAACGCGCCGCCCTCGACCAGCCGCACGCCCACCCGCAGGGTGCGCGGGCCCTCGCCGGAGGGGTCGGGGGCGGGTGAGCAGATGGAGTACGTCCGCCGGATCTCGGTGCCGTCGGCGACGCGCCGCAGGGCGAGGTGCTGGCCGGCCCTGTGCCGGTACTCCTCGCGCAGTTCCCCGGGAACGGTGAGGGTGAGGGCGACGGAGTCGTCGGTGAGCCGGTCCACCGCGGCCACCGGGAGCGGGTGGAAACGGGCCATCACAACTCCTTGAAGTGGTCGAAGGGTTCACGGCAGGCCAGACAGCGGCGCAGCGCCTTGCAGGCGGTGGACGAGAACCGGCTGAGCAGTTCGGTGTCGGCGGAGCCGCAGTGCGGGCAGCGGACCGGGTCCGGGTCGGCGCCGAGGGTCCGCGTCGGCCCGAGGGCCAGTGGCACCGGGCCGGGTTCGCGCACGGCGCGGGGCGGCGCTATGCCGAACTCCCGCAGTTTGCGGCGCCCTTCGGCGGTGATGTCGTCGGTCGACCAGGCGGGCCGCAGCACCATGCGGACCGTGACCTCCCGCATGCCCCGCTCCCGCAGCGCCTGCTCTATGTCCCGCGCCATCGTCTCCAGCGCCGGGCAGCCGGTGTAGGTCGGGGTCAGCTCGACCTCGACCGCGTCGGCGCCGCGCAGGTGCACCGCGCGCAGGACGCCCAGCTCCAGGAGGGAGAGCACCGGCAGCTCGGGGTCGGGGACCGCACCGGCGATCTCCAGGAGTTCGGTCTCCAGCGCGGTGGCCGTCACCATGACGCCCCCGGGTGGCTGCGGTGCAGGTGCTGCATCTCGGCGAGCATCCGCCCGAAGGGCTCGGTGTGCAGGCCCTGGCGGCCCGCCCCGGCGGTCCAGGCGCCGGACCGCGGACCTTCCGGCAGCGCCAGTCCGGCCCGGTGAAGCACGGCCCCGACCGACTCCAGCCAGGGCGTCTCGATTCCGGCCGGGTCGGTGTCCAGGCCGTCCACGGGGCGGAACATCTCCCCGGTGAACCGCCACAGGGCCGCGCACGCCCGCTGCATCCGCTCGTGGCTGGTCTGCGTGCCGTCGCCGAGCCGCAGGGTCCACTGCTCGGCGTGGTCGCGGTGGTAGGCGACCTCCTTGACGGCCTTCGCGGCGAGGCCGGCGAACGGCCCGTCCCCGGCGGCCAGTTCGGCGTACAGGAGGTGCTGGTAGGTGGAGAAGTACAGCTGGCGGGCGATGGTGTGCGCGAAGTCGCCGTTGGGCTGTTCGACCAGCTGGAGGTTGCGGAAGGCGCGTTCCTCCCGCAGATAGGCCAGTTCGTCCTCGTCGCCGGCCATGGACAGCAGGACGCGGGCCTGGCCGAGCAGGTCGAGCGCGATGTTGGCGAGGGCGACCTCCTCCTCCAGCACGGGCGCGTGGCCCATCCACTCCCCGAGCCGGTGGGAGAGCACCAGGGCGTCGTCGCCGAGGGCGAGCGCGGCGGCGTCGAGCCGGGCGGTCGTGGTCACAGGTGCTTCACCCCTTCCGGGATCTCGTAGAACGTCGGGTGCCGGTACGGCTTGTCGGCGGACGGCTCGAAGAACGGGTCCTTCTCGTCCGGTGAGGAGGCCGTGACCGCCGCGGACGGCACCACCCAGATCGAGACGCCCTCACCGCGCCGGGTGTACAGGTCGCGGGCGTTGCGCAGGGCGAACTCCGCGTCGGGCGCGTGCAGGCTCCCGGCGTGGGTGTGGGAGAGGCCGCGCCGGGAGCGCACGAAGACCTCCCACAGCGGCCAGTCGGTGTTCGTCATGCCTGTCCCACGCCCTTCTCGTCCGTGTGCCTGGCCGCGTAGGCGGCGGCCGCCTCCCGAACCCAGGCGCCCTCGTCGTGGGCCCGCCTGCGCTGGGTGATCCGCTGTTCGTTGCACGGGCCGTTGCCCTTGAGGACCTCCTTGAACTCCGTCCAGTCGATCGGACCGAAGTCGTGGTGGCCCCGCTCCTCGTTCCACCTGAGGTCCGGGTCGGGCAGGGTGAGGCCGAGGGACTCCGCCTGCGGGACGCAGATGTCGACGAAGCGCTGGCGCAGCTCGTCGTTGGAGTGGCGCTTGATCTTCCAGGCCGTCGACTGCGCGGAGTGCGCGGACTCGTCGTCGGGCGGCCCGAACATCATCAGGGAGGGCCACCACCAGCGGTCCACGGCGTCCTGCGCCATCGCGTGCTGCTCGGGGGTGCCCCGGCTGAGGGCCAGCAGCAGCTCGTACCCCTGGCGCTGGTGGAAGGACTCCTCCTTGCAGATGCGGACCATCGCGCGCGCGTACGGGCCGTAGGAGCAGCGGCACAGGGGGACCTGGTTGGTGATCGCGGCGCCGTCCACGAGCCAGCCGATCGCGCCGACGTCCGCCCAGGTCAGGGTGGGGTAGTTGAAGATCGAGGAGTACTTCTGGCGGCCCGAGTGCAGCTTGTCCAGCAGCTCGTCGCGGCCGACGCCGAGGGTCTCGGCCGCGCTGTACAGGTAGAGCCCGTGGCCGGCCTCGTCCTGGACCTTCGCCATCAGGATGGCCTTGCGGCGCAGGGAGGGCGCGCGCGTGATCCAGTTGGCCTCCGGCTGCATGCCGATGATCTCGGAGTGGGCGTGCTGGGCGATCTGCCGCACCAGCGTCGCGCGGTAGGCGTCGGGCATCCAGTCGCGGGGCTCGATGCGCTCGTCGGCGGCCACGGCGGCGTCGAAGGCGCGCTGGTGGGCCTCGTCGCCTGTGCCGGTCCCGCCCGCGCCGCTCCCGGCGGGCGGCCGTGCGGCGGCCGTCTGGTGGGCGGCTGCTGTCGCCATGCGGTCCCCCTTGATCGCTTCCTGTCGCTCCCGACCGATCGTTCGGTCCGTTCGGATCCATGGTGGGACGGCCGTCGTAGGGTGTCAACCGCTGTGGATAACCTGCGGGCAGGGAGGGGCTGCGCCGCACGGGTGGGGCTGAGTACCGTTCGCGATTGCGCGACGCAGCAGGAACGGGAAGTCGACCGGAATCGGGGATCGGGGCGGAATGGACGCGTACGACGGAGGGCCCGAGGCCCCCCGCGGAGGCAGGGACGCCTCAGGGGGGCCGACGACGCCGGAGGAGCCGGAGGCCCGGACTGCGGCCGTGAGCGGCGACGCCCCTCCCCCCGGGAACCCCGGACCCCGCACCGGCGTGGCCGCGCTCTCCCCGCGCTACCAGATAGCCGCCGCCCTCGCGCTCGCCGTCGTCGCGGTCACCGTCTGTGCGCACCTGGGAATGGTGTTCCTGCACGTCGCACCGTCGAACACGGTCACCAAGGCGCACGGCGAGGCGATCGACGACTGGGTCTACCCGGAGTTCGAGCAGAACTGGAAGCTGTTCGCGCCCAACCCGCTGCAGCAGAACATCGCCGTCCAGGTCCGCGCCCGGATCCACACCGCGGACGGCGGCACGCGCACCACCGGCTGGTACGACCTGTCCGCACAGGACGGCCGGGCCATCGACGGCAACATCGTGCCCAGCCACACCCAGCAGAACGAGCTGCGCCGGGCCTGGGACTTCTTCACCGCCACGCACGGCACCGACAACCGCCCCGTCGGCCTGCGCGGCGCCCTGTCCGAGACCTATCTGCGCCGCATCGTGGTGCTGCGCATGGACCGCGGCGGCGCGGCCGGCGCCGGTGAGACGGTCGAGCAGGTCCAGGTCCGCTCCAGCACCACCAACGTGACCCCGCCGAAGTGGAGCACCGAGAAGGTGTCGACGAAGCCGGCGTACCGGGTGCTGCCCTGGTGGTCGGTGCCGGACGCCGAGGCCGAGGGAGGCGTGCGGTGAACCGCTTCACCCTGTCGGTGTCGGCCGCCATCGCGCGGGTCACCGAGTCCGCGCACGGCCCCTACCAGAGCGCCGTGGTCCGGATCGGTTTCAGCGCGACCTGGCTGTTGTTCCTGTTGCGCGAGTTCCCCCACCGCGAGGAGCTCTACGGCCCCGACAGCCCCTGGAGCTGGATCCTGGCCCGGCAGCTGATCGGCAGCAATGGCGCGTTCACGGCCCTGATGTGGTCGGACGGGCGGGTGTGGTTCGAGATCGTCTACGCGCTCGCCGTGCTCGCGAGCGCCCTGCTGCTGGTGGGCTGGCGCACCCGCACGATGTCGGTGCTGTTCATGGTCGGGGTGCTGTCGCTGCAGAACCGCAGCGTCTTCATGGGGGACGGCGGCGACAACGTCCTGCACCTGATGGCGATCTACCTGGTGTTCACGCGCTGCGGCCGGGTGTGGTCGCTGGACGCCCGCCGCGCGGCCCGCGCCGAGGAGGCGCACGCGCGGGGCGAGCGGATCTCCGACCGGGTCGGACCGGCCCTGTGGCTCGTCTGCGGGCTCGTGCTGAGCACCGTGACGGCGGCGGGCCGGTTCCACAGCCACTGGACCGTTCCGGTGCTGCTGTGGACGGTGTGGGCCGCGCACGCCCTGTGGTGGGCCGTGTGCCGCCGGACGCGGTCGGCGGAGCCGCGGATCCTGCTCGACGTGATCGCCAACATCCTGCACAACGCGGCCCTCGTCGTGATCATGGCCGAGGCCTGTCTGATCTACGCGACGGCAGGCTGGTACAAGGTCCAGGGCCTGCGCTGGCAGGACGGCACCGCCGTGTACTACCCGCTGCACCTGGACTACTTCTCGCCCTGGCCCGCGCTCGGCGATCTGCTCTCCAGCAGCGGCACCATGGTCATGCTGGTGACCTACGGCACCGTGATCGTCCAGGTCGCCTTCCCGTTCACGCTGTTCAACCGGCGGGTGAAGAACGTGCTGCTGGCGGTGATGATCACCGAGCACGCCGCGATCGCCGTGATCCTCGGTCTGCCCTTCTTCTCCCTGGCGATGATCGCCGCGGACGCGATCTTCCTGCCCACGCCGTTCCTGCGCCGGCTCGGCGGCTGGGCGGTCCGCGCGCGCACGCTGGTGTTCTCGCGCGACGGCCGTACGCCGGTGCCCGAGCCGCGGGCACCCGAGAACCCCGAGCCCAGCCACGTAGGCTCCCCGTCATGACCGACCCCGTGAGCGAGTGGCACCGTCTGGCCGGCTCGCACGTCCTGCTGGACGGCTTCCACGCCCTCAAGCACGCCGTGCGCTTCGGGGCCGAGGTGCCGGTCGCGGTCACCGCCGACCGGGCGGCGGCGCTCGCCCTCGCCGACGAGCTCGCCCCCGACGTACGCGGGACGCTGGACGCCCTCCTCACGGAGGTCCCGGAGACGACGTACGCCTCGCTGGTGCCGCGCCCGCACCCCACGGCCGTGGCCGCGCTGGCCGTACGGCCCGCCCGCGAGACCCAGCTGGCGAGGCTGGCGCACACGCCCCGCACCGCGCCCGTCGTGGTCCTCGACAACCCGCGCAACCTCGGCAACGCGGGGGCCGTGATCCGGCTGGCCGCCGGCTTCGGCGCGACCGGCGTGGTCACCACCGGCACGCTCGACCCCTGGCACCCGACCGTGGTGCGCGGCGGGGCGGGCCTGCACTTCGCGACCGCCGTGGAGCGGCTGGCCGTGGCCGAGCTGCCCGCCGGGCCGGTGTTCGCCCTCGACCCGGAGGGCGACGACCTGCGGGGCGTCGACCTCCCGGACGACGCCCTGCTGGCCTTCGGCTCGGAACGCAGCGGCCTCTCCGCCGGACTGCGCGCGCGGGCCGACCATCTGCTGTCGCTGCCGATGCGGCCCCAGGTCTCCAGCTACAACCTGGCGACCAGTGTGGCGATGACGCTGTACCACTGGAGCTGCGGAGCGCACGGCGCCCCCTGAGGGGCCCGGGTGCCGTGTCGCCGTGTCCCCGTGCGGCTCCGCCGCGTGAGCGCGAGCGGCCGCGCCGAACCGGGGGCCGCGCCGTTCGGCCGGCCCCCGGGCTCTCAGGCGTCCCTGCGCACCTCGACGACCCGGAACCGGTTGGCGACGAACGCGCCGTCGCACAGCGCGGCGTTCGCCGCCGGGTTGCCGCCGGAGCCGTGGAAGTCGGAGAAGGCGGCCGTCTGGTTGACGTACACCCCGCCGGTGAGGTTGAGGGACAGCTGGGCGGCCTCCTCCAGGCAGACCTCCTCGACCTCCCGCTCGATCTCGGCGTCCGTGGTGTACGCGCCGACCGTCATCGCGCCCTTCTCGCGCACCGTGCGCCGCAGCAGGGCGAGGGCGTCGGCGGCGGAGTCGACGGCGACGGCGAAGGAGACCGGGCCGAAGCACTCGCTCATGTACGCGGCCTCGTCGTCCGGCTTGGCCCCGTCCAGCTTCACGATCACCGGGGTGCGCACGATGGCGTCCGGGAACTCGGGGTTGGTCACCTCGCGGGAGGCGAGGGCGACCTCGCCGAGGCCGGCCGCGGCCTCCAGACGGGCCTTGACGTCCGGGTTGACGATCGCGCCCAGCAGGGCGTTCGCGCGCGCGTCGTCGCCGAGGAGGCCGTCGACGGCGCGGGCGAGGTCGGCGACCACCTCGTCGTAGGTCTTCGGGCCCTCGTCCGTGCGGATGCCGTCGCGGGGGATCAGCAGGTTCTGCGGGGTGGTGCACATCTGGCCGCTGTACAGGGACAGGGAGAACGCCAGGTTGGCGAGCATGCCCTTGTAGTGCGCGGTCGACTCCACGAGCACCGTGTTGACGCCGGCCTTCTCGGTGTAGACCTGCGCCTGGCGGGCGTTGGCCTCCAGCCAGTCGCCGAAGGCGGTCGAGCCCGTGTAGTCGATGATCTTGATGTCGGGGTGGGTCGCCAGGGTCTTGGCGACGCCCTCCCCCGGGCGCTCGGCGGCCAGCGCGACCAGGTCGGGGTCGAAGCCGGCGCCGGCCAGCACCTCGCGGGCGACCTGCACGGTCAGCGCGAGCGGCAGCACCGCGCGCGGGTGGGGCTTGACCAGGACCGCGTTGCCGGTGGCGAGGGAGGCGAACAGACCCGGGTAGCCGTTCCACGTAGGGAAGGTGTTGCAGCCGATGAGCAGGGCGATCCCGCGCGGCACCGGCGTGAAGGTCTTCGTCATGGCGAGCGGGTCGCGCTTGCCCTGGGGCTTGCTCCACTCGGCCGTGGCAGGGGTGCGGACCTGCTCCGCGTACGCGTACGCCACCGCCTCCAGTCCGCGGTCCTGCGCGTGCGGGCCGCCCGCCTGGAAGGCCATCATGAACGCCTGGCCGGAGGTGTGCATGACCGCGTGCGCGAACTCGTGCGTCCGGTCGCTGATCCGCTTGAGGATCTCCAGGCAGACCACCGCGCGGACCTCCGCGCCCGCGTCCCGCCAGCGGCGCTGCCCGGCCCGCATGGCGGGCAGCAGCACGTCCACGTCCGCGTGCGGGTAGGTCACGCCGAGGGCGATGCCGTACGGGGAGACCTCGTCGCCCACCCAGCCGTCGGTGCCGGGCTGGCCGAGGTCGAGCCGGGTGTTCAGGAGGGCGTCGAAGGCGGCCTTGCCGGCCGCCGCGTCCAGGCTGCCGTTCTCCCCGTAGGCCTTGGGGTGCTCCGGGTGCGGGGACCAGTACGCGCGGGTGCGGATCGCTTCCAGGGCCTGGTCGAGGGTGGGCCGGTGCTGGGCGATCAGTTCGTGCGCGGTCGGTTCGGCGGCGGCCATGCGGGACCAACTCCTCGTCTTGAGAACTCTCCGTCGAGCTCATGACCTGGCGGAAACATGGGCAGGAACAGCCAGTCAGGGCTAGAGTAACCGAACGATCGGTCGGGACAAGGGGGCCTGCCGCATCTGTGGAAAACCCCGTGCGGGAGGATCGCGCACATGACAGCACTCGACCTCAGCAGCCCCGTGGCCGTCGTCGGCACCGGCACCATGGGCCAGGGCATCGCCCAGGTCGCGCTGGTCGCGGGCCACCCCGTACGGCTGTACGACGCCGTCCCCGGCCGGGCCCGGGAAGCGGCCGCCGCGATCGGCGCCCGCCTCGACCGGCTCGTCGAGAAGAACCGTCTCGCCGGCGCCGACCGGGACATCGCGCGCGCCCGTCTGCGGCCCGCCGAGAACCTCGCCGACCTCGCGGACTGCGGTCTGGTCGTCGAGGCCGTCCTGGAGCAGCTGGACGTCAAACAGGACCTCTTCCGCCGCCTGGAGGAGGTCGTCGGCGAGGACTGTCTGCTCGCCACCAACACCTCCTCCCTGTCGGTGACGGCCATCGGCGGCGCCCTGCGCAACCCGGGCCGCTTCGTGGGCCTGCACTTCTTCAACCCGGCGCCGGTGCTGCCGCTGGTCGAGGTCGTCTCCGGGTACGCCACCGACGTCACGTCCGCCACGCGCGCGTACGAGACGGCACGCTCCTGGGGCAAGACGCCGGTCGCCTGCGCCGACACCCCCGGCTTCATCGTCAACCGCATCGCGCGGCCGTTCTACGCCGAGGCGTTCGCCGTCTACGAGGCGCAGGGCGCCGACCCGGCCACCATCGACGCGATCCTGCGCGAGTCCGGCGGCTTCCGGATGGGCGCCTTCGAGCTGACCGACCTGATCGGCCAGGACGTCAACGAGTCGGTCACGCACTCCGTGTGGCAGTCCTTCTTCCAGGACGTGCGCTTCACCCCCTCGCTCGCCCAGCGCCGCCTGGTGGAGTCCGGCCGTCTGGGCCGCAAGACCGGCCGGGGCTGGTACGACTACGGCGACGGGAGCGGCACCGCCGAGCGCGCCGAGCCGCACACCGCCGAGAAGCGGCAGGCGCCCGCCTACGTCGTCGCCGAGGGGGACCTGGGCCCCGCCTCGGAACTGCTCGCGCTGATCCGCGAGGCGGGCATCCAGGTCCGCGAGGACGAGGAGGACCACGGCACCCGGCTGGTGCTGCCCGGCGGCGGCCAGCTCGCCCTCGCCGACGGCCAGACCTCCGTGGAGTTCCGCGACGTCGTGTACTTCGACCTCGCCCTGGACTACCGCAAGGCCACCCGCATCGCCCTGTCCGCCTCCCAGGACACCTCCCAGCAGACCCTGTCCGAGGCGGTCGGCCTGTTCCAGGCGCTCGGCAAGGACGTCAGCGTCATCGGCGACGTCCCCGGCATGATCGTCGCCCGCACGGTCGCCCGGATCGTCGACCTCGCGCACGACGCCGTCGCCAAGGGCGTCGCCACCGAGGAGGACATCGACACCGCGATGCGCCTCGGGGTGAACTACCCCCTCGGCCCCTTCGAGTGGAGCCGCCGGCTGGGCCGCATGTGGGCCTTCTCCCTCCTGGACGACCTGCACGAGCGCGACCCCTCCGGCCGCTACGCCCCGTCCCTCGCCCTCTACCGGCACTCCTTCGCCACCGAGAAGCGGGAGGGCGCCTCGTGACCACCGCCAAGCGCGACACGTACACCCCGGAGACCCTGCTCTCCGTCGCGGTCCAGGTGTTCAACGAGCGCGGCTACGACGGCACCTCCATGGAGCATCTCTCCAAGGCTGCGGGCATCTCCAAGTCGTCGATCTACCACCACGTGGCCGGCAAGGAGGAACTGCTGCGCCGGGCCGTCAGCCGCGCCCTGGACGGTCTGTTCGGGATCCTCGACGAGGAGCACGCGTGCGTGGGGCGCGCCGCGGAGCGTCTGGAGTACGTCGTGCGGCGCATGGTCGAGGTGCTCATCGGCGAACTGCCCTACGTCACGCTGCTGCTGCGCGTGCGCGGCAACACCGACACCGAGCGGTGGGCCCTGGAGCGCCGCCGCGACTTCGACCACAAGGTCGCCGAGCTGCTGAAGGCGGCCGCCGCCGACGGGGACCTCCGGGTCGACGTGGAGGTGCGGCTCGCCACCCGGCTGGTCTTCGGAATGATCAACTCGATCGTCGAGTGGTACCGGCCGGGCGGCCGCGGGATGGCCGAGGGCGACGTGGCCGACGCGGTGGTGCGGCTGGTCTTCGGCGGCCTGCGCACCGAACGCTAGGTCGTGTCCGCAAAGTCCCGCCTGCCTCGCGACGCCCGGCACGTGCTCTCGCCGCACCGGGCGAAAGCCCGAGTACACCCAGTACGAGGCCTTCCGCCCGGCACGCCGAGAGCACGCCCCGGACGCCGCGAGGCCCGCCCTGCGGGCGAACGGCGGGACTTTGCGGACACGACCCAGGGCCTGTCGCGCAACAGGCCCCAGCCCTCACCCCTGCGGCTCCAGGTCCTCCTCCTCGAACACCAGCAGTGTTCGGGTGCTGAGCACCTCGGGGATGGCCTGGAGCCGGGTCAGCACCACCTCGCGCAGCGCCCTGTTGTCGGACGTGTGCACCAGCAGCAGGACGTCGAAGTCCCCGCCCACCAGGGCGATGTGGGAGGCGCCGGGCAGCTGTCTGAGCTGCTCGCGCACGGTCCGCCAGGTGTTCTGCACGATCTTCAGCGTGATGTACGCGCTCGTCCCCTGACCCGCGCGCTCATGGTCGACCCGGGCGCCGAAGCCGCGGATCACCCCGTCCTCGACGAGCCGGTTGATCCGTGCGTAGGCGTTGGCGCGGGACACGTGCACCCGCTCGGCCACCGACCGTATCGACGCGCGTCCGTCCGCCTGGAGCATCTGCAGGATGTCCCGGTCGATGGCGTCGAGCGGCCGTGCCGGAGGAAGCTCCTCCCCGCCCTCCGGGCTCTCGGCCATTTGTTCAGATGCCATGTCCCCCCGCCTCTCCGCCATGGACGTACTGCGTCCATCTCAAGCTGTGGAGAACCGTTTGTCCACAGCCTCGGGGCCCCTGTAGCCAAAATGTGCCGGCGACCGAACAATCGGTAGGTGAGGCGGGTCACAAGCCGACACGCCTCCCGTAGCCGCTCCCACGAGGAGGTGCCGTCATGACGGTCATGGAGCAGCGGGGCGCGTACCGGCCGACCCCGCCGCCCGCCTGGCAGCCCCGCACAGATCCCGCGCCGCTGCTGCCCGACGCCGAGCCCCATCGCGTCCTCGGCACCGAGAAGGCCGCCCAGGCCGACCCGGAGCTGCTGCGGCGGCTGTACGCCGACCTGGTGCGCGGCCGCCGCTACAACACGCAGGCCACCGCCCTGACCAAACAGGGCCGGCTCGCCGTCTACCCCTCCAGCACCGGCCAGGAGGCCTGCGAGGTCGCCGCCGCGCTGGCCCTGGAGGACCGCGACTGGCTCTTCCCGAGCTACCGCGACACCCTCGCGGTCGTCGCCCGCGGCGTGGACCCCGTCGAGGCGCTCACACTGCTGCGCGGCGACTGGCACACCGGCTACGACCCGTACGAGCACCGCGTGGCCCCCCTGTCCACGCCGCTCGCCACCCAGCTCCCGCACGCCGTCGGTCTCGCGCACGCCGCCCGCCTCAAGGGCGACGACGTGGTCGCGCTCGCCATGGTCGGCGACGGCGGCACCAGCGAGGGCGACTTCCACGAGGCGCTGAACTTCGCCGCCGTCTGGCAGGCCCCGGTCGTCTTCCTGGTCCAGAACAACGGCTTCGCGATCTCCGTGCCGCTCGCCAAGCAGACCGCCGCTCCCTCCCTGGCCCACAAGGCCGTCGGATACGGCATGCCGGGCCGCCTGGTCGACGGCAACGACGCCGCCGCCGTGCACGAGGTCCTCACCGACGCCGTACGGCACGCGCGCGAGGGCGGCGGCCCGACCCTCGTCGAGGCCGTCACGTACCGCATCGAGGCGCACACCAACGCCGACGACGCGACCCGCTACCGCGGTGACGCCGAGGTCGAGACCTGGCGCGAGCACGACCCGATCCTGCTCCTCGAGCGCGAGCTCACCGCCCGCGGTCTGCTCGACGACGACACCCGGCAGGCCGCGCGCGACGCCGCCGAGGCGATGGCCGCCGACCTGCGCGCCCGCATGAACCAGGACGCGGCCCTCGACCCCATGGACCTCTTCGCGCACGTGTACGCCGAGGACACCCCCCAACTGCGGGAACAGCGGGCCCTGCTGCGGGCGGAGCTCGACGCGGAGCAGGCCGACCAGGGGAGTGCGCACCGATGACGACCGTCGCCCTCAAGCCCGCCACCATGGCGCAGGCCCTCACCCGCGCGCTGCGCGACGCGATGGCCACCGACCCGTCCGTGCACGTCCTGGGCGAGGACGTGGGCACCCTCGGCGGTGTCTTCCGGGTCACCGACGGGCTCGCCAAGGAGTTCGGCGAGGACCGCTGCACCGACACCCCGCTCGCCGAGGCCGGCATCCTCGGCACCGCCGTCGGCATGGCCATGTACGGTCTGCGCCCGGTCGTGGAGATGCAGTTCGACGCCTTCGCCTACCCGGCGTTCGAGCAGCTCATCAGCCATGTCGCCCGGATGCGCAACCGCACCCGCGGCCGTATGCCCCTGCCGATCACCGTCCGCGTCCCCTACGGCGGCGGCATCGGCGGCGTCGAGCACCACAGCGACTCCTCCGAGGCGTACTACATGGCGACTCCGGGGCTCCATGTCGTCACGCCCGCCACCGTCGCCGACGCCTACGGCCTGCTGCGCGCCGCGATCGCCTCCGACGACCCGGTGGTCTTCCTGGAGCCCAAGCGGCTGTACTGGTCCAAGGACTCCTGGAACCCGGAGCACCCGACGGACGTCGAGCCGATCGGCCGAGCGGTGGTCCGCCGCCCCGGCCGCAGCGCCACCCTCATCACCTACGGCCCGTCGGTTCCGGTCTGCCTCGAAGCCGCCGAGGCGGCCCGTGCCGAGGGCTGGGACCTCGAAGTCGTCGACCTGCGTTCCCTGGTGCCCTTCGACGACGAGACGGTCGCCGCCTCGGTCCGCCGCACCGGCCGCGCCGTCGTCGTCCACGAGTCGGGCTCCTTCGGCGGCCCGGGCGGCGAGATCGCGGCCCGGGTCACGGAGCGCTGCTTCCACCACCTGGAGGCACCGGTCCTGCGGGTCGCCGGCTTCGACATCCCCTACCCGCCGCCGATGCTGGAGCGCCACCACCTGCCCGGCGTCGACCGCATCCTGGACGCCGTGGCACGGCTGCAGTGGGAGGCGGGGAACTGATGGCACAGGTGCTGGAGTTCAAGCTGCCCGACCTCGGTGAGGGCCTCACCGAGGCGGAGATCGTGCGCTGGCTGGTCCAGGTCGGCGACGTGGTCGCCGTCGACCAGCCGGTCGTCGAGGTCGAGACGGCCAAGGCGATGGTCGAGGTGCCCTGCCCCTACGGCGGTGTGGTCACCGCCCGCTTCGGCGAGGAGGGCACCGAACTGCCCGTCGGCGCCCCGCTGATCACGGTCGCCGTCGGCGCACCGGCCTCCGGCGGTGACACCGAGGGCTCGGGCAACGTGCTGGTGGGCTACGGCACCTCGGAGGCGCCCGCGCGACGCAGGCGAGTCCGGCCGGCGCAGCCCGCACCGGCGGCCCCCGCACCGGCCGCGTCGGAGCCGGCCGCGGCTCCCGCCGCGCCCACCGGCCCGGAGGGGCTTCTCCCGGCGCCCGACGGCCCGGCCCGCGGCCGTGAGCTGCCGGCGCATCCGGAAGGCCCCGTCCCGGTGATCTCCCCCCTCGTCCGCCGGCTCGCGCGCGAGAACGGCCTGGACCTGCGGGAGCTGACGGGCTCCGGACCCGACGGACTGATCCTGCGGGCGGACGTGGAGAACGCGCTGCGGGCGGCGGCCGCCCGGCCGGCTCGGCAGCACCCTCGGCCGGCGGCCGCGCCGCACGCGGAACCGACGCCCGCCCCCGCGGCACCGCCCGCCGCCTCCTCCTCCGCCCTCACCGGCGGCCACCGCGTCCCCCTCAAGGGCGTCCGGGGTGCCGTCGCCGACAAGCTCTCCCGCAGCCGCCGCGAGATCCCCGACGCCACCTGCTGGGTGGACGCCGACGCGACGGAGCTGATGCGCGCCCGTACGGCGATGAACGCGGCCGGAGGCCCGAAGATCTCCCTCCTCGCCCTCCTGGCCCGTATCTGCACGGCCGCCCTGGCCCGGTTCCCCGAGCTGAACTCCACCGTCGACCTGGAGGCGAGGGAGATCGTCCGGTTCGACCACGTGCACCTGGGCTTCGCCGCGCAGACCGAGCGGGGGCTCGTCGTCCCCGTCGTCCGGGACGCCCACGCCCGGGACGCCGAGGGGCTCACCGCGGAGTTCGCCCGGCTCACCGAGGCGGCCCGGGACGGCCGCCTCACCCCCGGTGAGCTGACCGGCGGGACCTTCACGCTGAACAACTACGGCGTGTTCGGCGTCGACGGCTCCACGCCGATCATCAACCACCCCGAGGCGGCCATGCTCGGCGTCGGCCGGATCGTCCCCAAGCCGTGGGTGCACGAGGGCGAGCTGGCCGTGCGCCAGGTCGTCCAGCTCTCGCTCACCTTCGACCACCGGGTGTGCGACGGCGGCACGGCCGGCGGCTTCCTGCGGTACGTGGCGGACTGCGTGGAACAGCCGGCGGTGCTGCTGCGCACGCTGTGATCACGGGACACCCGCGTTCCGTGTGATCGAGGCGGCCCGCATACTCAGGGGGTGACCTCGATCGAGCTCTCCGGCACCCCGGCCGGCCGTCCGGCGGGGCGGGCCACCGCCCCGTACGACGCCGTCGTGCTCGCCGGCGGCGGCGCCCGGCGCCTCGGCGGCGCCGACAAGCCCGCCGTGCGCGTGGGCGGGCGGGCGCTGCTCGACCGGGTGCTCGCCGCCTGCGCCGGCGCCCGCACCACCGTCGTGGTCGCCGACCCCCGGCCCACCGCCCGGCCGGTGCGCTGGGAGCGCGAGGATCCGCCGGGCGCGGGCCCCGTGGCCGCGCTGGACGCCGGTCTGGGCGCCACCACGGCCGACGACGTCCTCGTCCTCTCCGCCGACCTGCCCTTCCTCGCGGCCGGCACCGTACGGCGGCTGCTGGACGCCCTGCGCGCCGGCGCGGCCGAGGGCGCGCTGCTCACCGACGCCGACGGCCGCGACCAGCCGCTCGTCGCCGTCTACCGCACGGCCGCCCTGCGCCGGGAGCTGGCGCTGCTGACCGCGGCCCACGGAGGCCTGACGGGGCTGCCCCTGCGCCGGCTGACCGCCGGGCTCGACCTCACTCGCGTCCCCGACCCCGTCGCGTCCTTCGACTGCGACACCTGGGACGACATCGCCACCGCCAGGACACGGATCAGGGAGCATGAGCACGTGTTGGACGAATGGATTTCCGCAGTCAAGGACGAGCTCGGCGTCGACCTCGACGTCGACACCGGCGTGCTGCTCGACCTCGCCCGGGACGCCGCCCACGGGGTGGCCCGGCCCGCGGCGCCGCTGACCACCTTCCTGGTCGGCTACGCCGCCGCACAGGCCGGGGGAGGCCCCGAGGCCGTCGCCGAGGCGGCCCGCAAGGCCGCCGCCCTGGCCCTGCGCTGGGCGGAGGAGGCGGAGCAGGAGGGCTCCGGCACCGCCGGGCCCGGAGACAAGGGACCGGACGCCGGATGACCCGCCGCGGCATCCGGGAGGGCCGGGACAGGGAGGGCCTCGACGCGGAGGACCTCGACGTCGAGGAGGTGCTCGCCCTCGTGAACGACGGCAAGGGCCCCGCCCGCCCGGCCGGTGACCCCGGAACCGGGCCGGGGGCCGCGCGGGCCGAAGGCGGGGGCACCCGCCCCGCCCACGGCACCCCTGCCCCGGACCCCGGTCACGGGGCGTCCCCCGCGGGCGACCGCCACCGCCACCGGGCCACCGCCTGGCCCGAGGCCCGGACCGTCGCCGCCCGGGCCGCCCGCTTCCACGCCGCCCGCCGCGCCCCCGTCTCCGTGACCCTCGGCGACGCCCTCGGCCTCGTCCTCGCCGCCCCCCTGACCGCCCTCACCGACCTGCCCTCCTTCGACACCTCCGCCATGGACGGCTTCGCGGTCGCGGGCCCCGGCCCCTGGCTGGTCCGGGACGAGGGCGTGCTCGCCGGGAGCGCCGCGCCCGCGGCCCTCGCCGACGGCGAGGCAGCCCGTATCGCCACCGGCGCCCGGATCCCCCCGGACACCACCGCGGTCCTGCGCAGCGAGCACGGCCGCACCGACGCCCAGGGCCGGCTGCACCCCCTCCGGGACCTGAGCCACGGCCAGGACATCCGCCCGCGGGGCCAGGAGTGCCGCAGCGGCGACCAGTTGCTGCCCGCCGGCGCGGTGGTGACCCCGGCCGTGCTCGGCCTCGCGGCGGCCGCCGGGTACGACACGCTGGCCGCCGTGCCCCGTCCCCGGGTCGAGGTGCTCGTCCTGGGCGACGAACTGCTCACCGAGGGCCGCCCGCACGACGGTCTCATCCGGGACGCGCTCGGCCCGATGCTGCCGCCCTGGCTGCGGGCCCTGGGCGCCGAGGTCACGGCCGTGCGCCGGCTCGGCGACGACGCGGAGGCCCTGCACCGGGCCGTCACCTCGTCCGCCGCCGACCTGATCGTCACCACCGGCGGCACCGCCTCCGGCCCGGTCGACCACGTCCACCCCGTCCTGCGCTGCGTCGGGGCCGAACTCCTCGTCGACGGCGTCCAGGTGCGTCCCGGCCACCCGATGCTGCTGGCCCGCATCAGGGACGACCAGCACCTCGTCGGCCTGCCCGGCAACCCCCTGGCGGCCGTCTCCGGGCTGCTCACGCTGGCCGGCCCGCTGCTGGCCACCCTGGCCGCCCGCCCGGTACCGGAGCCGTACACGCTGCCCTTGCGGGACGAGGCCCACGGGCATCCGTACGACACCCGGCTCGTCCCGGTGGTGCTGCGGGGCGACCACGCCGTGCCGCTGCGCTACAACGGGCCGGCGATGCTGCGGGGCATCGCGGCGGCCGACGCCCTGGCCGTCGTACCGCCGGGTGGTGCCCGGGCGGGTCAGGAGACGGAACTCCTCGACCTGCCGTGGGCGACGGCCGGGGTCGCCGCCTGTTTCACGTGAAACATCACCGCCCTGATGGAGCCGCCCTCCTGCGCCGCGAAGGGCGGCGTCTCACGCCTGTTCGGGTGCCGGGACGGCGCGGCGGACCGTGATCACGCGGTCCCCCTGCCGGAACTGTGTGAGCCGGGGGTCGGCGTAGTCGATCAGTTCCCTGCCCCGGACGACCGCCACGACCAGGTCCGCCGAGCTGCGGGGCGGCTGCCCCGTCTCCCCCTCGGTGACCGGGCGTTCGACGATGTCCAGCCCACTGCCGAGGGTCATCAGGTCCTCCAGGGTCTTCGCCACGGTCGGGCTGACCATCGAGACGCCGAGCAGCCGGCCGGCGGAGGAGGAGCTGGTGACCACGGTGTCCGCCCCGGACTGGCGGAGCAGCGGCACGTTCTCGTCCTCCCGGGCGGCCACGACGATCGTGGCGCGCCGGTTCAGCTGCCGGGCCGTCAGGGTGACCAGGGCGGCCGTGTCGTCCCGCTGCGGGGCCACGATCACCCGGGAGGCGCGCTGGACCTCGGCCCGCCGCAGCACCTCGCTGCGGGTGGCGTCCCCGGTGACCGCCACCAGCCCGTCGTCACCGGCCGCTTCGGCGGCCTTGTGCTGGGTGTCCACGACCACGATCCGGTCCCGGGCGATGCCCTGCCCGACGAGCGTCTTCACCGCGTGCCGGCCCTTCGTGCCGTACCCGACGACCACGACGTGGTCGCGTGTGCGCATCCGCCAGCGATGGATGCGGACCTGCTGCCGGGTGCGCTCGGTGAGCACCTCCAGGGTGGTGCCGACCAGGATGATCAGGAACACCACGCGCAGCGGGGTGATGACGAGGATGTTGACCAGCCGGGCGGTGTCGCTGACCGGGGTGATGTCGCCGTAGCCGGTCGTGGAGAGGGTGACCGTGGCGTAGTAGGCGGCGTCGAGGAAGTCGACGGAGCCGTCGGAGTTGTCGTGGTAGCCCGCGTGGTCGGCGTAGACGATCAGCGTGGTCAGGGCCAGCACCATCAGGGCGAGGGCGAGGCGGCGCAGCACCTGCAGGAGCGGCGGCGCGCCCGCGCTCACCGGCATCGTGATGGAACGCCCCGCCTCGGCGTCGTCGCGCGCCTCCGTCCGGGAGCGGTACCAGAGGGACCTGAAGAGGGAGAGCCGCATCGGGCCGGCGGGCTGTCGTTGCTGGTCCTTCATCGCGCGCCCCCTGTGGCCGTGATCCGATCGATGGGCACCATGGTTCCCGGCGGGCCGGTGCCCGTCAGGAAGCAACACGGTCCATGAGCCCGCATCCGTTCCCGTTCCGGAGGTCCCCTTGCGCGACCACATTGTCGTCGTCGGATTCGGTACGAAGGGACGGTCCGCGATCCGGACGGCCTGTGCGTCGGGGCTGCGCAAGGACCAGGTCGTGGTGATCGACCCCAGCGCGAAGGTGATCGACGCGGCGACCGCCGAGGGCTACGAGGGCGTGGTCGGGGACGCCACCCGCAGCGAGGTGCTGCGGCAGGCCGAGGTGCAGCGGGCGGGGCGGATCATCATCGCGACCCAGCGCGACGACACGGCCGTGCTCGTGGCGCTGACGGCCCGCCAGCTCAACCCCGCCGCGAAGATCGTGGCCGCGGTGCGGGAGGAGGAGAACGCGCCGCTGCTCAAGCAGTCCGGCGCCGACGAGGTCATCACCAGCGCCGGAGCGGCCGGCCGGCTGCTGGGACTGTCGGTGCTCAGCCCTTCGGCCGGTCTGGTCATGGAGGACCTGATACAGCAGGGCAGCGGGCTGGACCTCGTCGAACGGACCGTCACCAAGGCGGAGGCGGGCCGCGGTCCCCGCGAGACGGCCGACCTGGTGGTCAGCGTCGTCCGCGGGCACCGGGTCCTCGCCTACGACGATCCGGCCATCGGCGCCCTGCAACTGACGGACCGGCTGATCACGATCGTCCGCGTCGACTAGGGCCTGTTGCGAAAGTGGCGTCGCGCGGCAGGCGCCACTTTCGCAACAGGCCCCAGGGCCTCTCGCCGGATCGGGCCGGGCGCCGGGATGCCGGCGGGGCCGTCCGCTCGGGAGGGCTCGGGGTACCCGGCTTTCCCGGAGGGCCCGGACCGGGGCCGAGGGGTAGCGTCCCTCCCATGCATGCGATCACGATTCCCGAACCTGGTGGTCCCGAGGCGCTGGTGTGGGACGAGGTCCCCGATCCCGTACCCGGCGAGGGCGAGGTCCTGGTCGAGGTGGTGGCCAGCGCCGTCAACCGCGCCGACATCCTCCAGCGCCAGGGCTTCTACGACCCGCCGCCCGGCGCCTCCCCCCACCCCGGCCTGGAGTGCTCGGGGCGGGTCGCCGCGCTCGGCCCGGGGGTCTCCGGCTGGACCGTCGGCGACGAGGTGTGCGGGCTGCTCTCGGGCGGTGGCTACGCCGAGAAGGCCGTCGTCCCGGCCGGCCAGCTGCTGCCCGTGCCCGAGGGCGTGGGCCTCCGGCAGGCCGCCGCGCTCCCCGAGGTGACCTGCACCGTCTGGTCGAACGTCTTCATGGTCGCCCACCTGCGCCCCGGCGAGACCCTGCTCGTGCACGGCGGCTCCAGCGGCATCGGCACCATGGCGATCCAGCTCGCCAAGGCGGTCGGCGCGAAGGTCGCGGTCACCGCCGGGACGAAGGAGAAACTGGACCACTGCGCGGAGCTGGGCGCGGACATCCTGATCAACTACCGCGAGCAGGACTTCGTCGACGAGCTGAAGGCGGCCACCGGTGGCGCCGGTGCCGACGTCATCCTCGACAACATGGGCGCGAAGTACCTGGACCGCAACATCCGCGGCCTGGCCGTCAACGGACGGCTCGCGATCATCGGCATGCAGGGCGGCGCCAAGGGCGAGCTGAACATCGGCGCCCTCCTGGCCAAGCGCGCGGCCATCAGCGCGACCTCGCTGCGGGCCCGTCCGCTCGGCGAGAAGGCGGCCATCGTCGCGGCCGTGCGGGAACACGTCTGGCCCCTGATCGCGGCCGGTCATGTCCGTCCCGTCGTCGACCGCGAGGTCCCGATGAGCGACGCGGCCGCGGCGCACCGGGTCGTCGAGGACAGCGGCCATGTCGGCAAGGTGCTGCTGGTGACGCCGTCGTCACCGGAGGCGTAGGGGATCCGCGTCAGGGCCGCCGCAGCCGCAGGGCGGCGAGGCCGAGGGCGAGGCCGAGGCCGATGAGGACGAGCCCGCTGCCCAGCGGCAGGATCCGCAGCACGGGCCCGGCCCGCTCCCCTCGCGCGGCGGCCCGCCCCAGGCCCTCCTCCGGCGCCGCGGAGTCCACCGGCGCGGCGGCGGCCTCGTCGGACGACTCCGGCACGGCCTCGGGGTCGGCTCCGGCGGAGGCACCCGAGTCCTCCGCCTCGTCCTGCGCCGTCCCGTCCTCCCCCGTCTCCTCCTCCGTCTCCTCCTGCTCCGTCTCCTCCTCCTCCGCCACGTCCGGCCGTCCCGGCCGCGCCCGCCCCTCACCGGCCCGGCTCCCGGCCCGGTCGGGCCCGGTGGAGGAGGGCGACGGACGGGCGGCCACCGGGGCGACGGCGTACGTCGGTACGCTCCCGTTCGTCGATACGCCCCCGTACGACGCGACACCCCCGTACGCCGGCCCACCCCCGGCCAGCAGGACAGCCGTTCCCACCCCCACCGCACACAACCCCCGCCGCCATGGAGTCACGCCCGTGACCCCCTCCCGGTGTCAGTCGCCAAGGAATGAGGCCACCAGCCTCCCCTTCCGGTGATCGGCCCGCATTCCGGACGGGGCCGAACGTGTGCCGGCCAGGACGCCGGACGGAAACGGTGGATCACTCCCCGAGGGGGGCACCACGATGATGAGGTGGTGGCGTGCGAGAGAATGGCGGCATGGAGATGCCGAGGAACGAAAGGTCGCCGGAGACCGCCCAGAAGATCCTGGTCGTGGGCCAGGACGGCATGGCGCTCGGCGGCGTCGACGCCGACGAGGACTCCCGTGAGATCCCGGTGACGGAGCAGGTCGAGCAGCCGGCGAAGGTCATGCGGATCGGCAGCATGATCAAGCAGCTGCTGGAGGAGGTGCGCGCGGCTCCCCTGGACGAGGCGAGCCGGGCCCGGCTGAAGGAGATCCATGCCAGCTCGGTGAAGGAGCTGGAGGACGGCCTGGCGCCGGAGCTCGTCGAGGAACTGGAGCGGCTCTCCCTGCCGTTCAACGAGGACTCCACCCCGAGCGACGCCGAACTGCGCATCGCGCAGGCTCAGCTGGTGGGCTGGCTGGAGGGCCTCTTCCACGGCATCCAGACCACCCTCTTCGCCCAGCAGATGGCCGCCCGCGCGCAGTTGGAGCAGATGCGCCGCGCACTGCCCCCGGGCGTGGTCCACGAGGGCGTCGACGACCCGCGTGCCGGCGGCCGTTCGGGCGGGCCGTACCTGTAGGCACAGCGTGTTCCCACAGCCGTAGACGACTCAAGGGCCCGGCGGGAAGCCGGGCCCTCCTTTTCTGTGCTCAGGACGCCGGGTTGCCCGTCGACACGCTCAGCTCGATCTCCGGCATGTCCTCCGGGTCGACGTCCGTCCCGGCGGAGGGGAACTGGTCCATGACCGCGCCGTCGCCGTAGGTGTTCTCGTCCACGTACTTGATCTTCATCTTCCAGCCGGCCGCCTGGAAACAGGACTTGACCGACTGGAGGTACTTGAACTTGAAGTCCGGCACCCGGACCTTGTCGGGGTCGTTGTACGACTCCTCCGGCTCGGAGCACTCCGTCGACTCGATGGTCTTGGACGTGTCCGGACCGCGGTAGCCCGCCGCCTTCGTCGCCGACGCGGAGGCGCTGGAGCCGCCGCCGCCCCCGCCGGTGTCGTCGTTGTCGTTGAACGCCAGGCTCAGGAGCAGCGCGCCCACCGCCACCACCGCGACCACGGCCGAACCGATGACCACCGTCTTGTTGCCCTTGCCCCCGCCCGGGGACCCGGGGGCCGGGGACTGGGGGGAGAGGTTGTACGCCGGAGGCGTGGGCGGGCCCTGCTGGTGACCGTAGGCCGGGGCCGGCGTCTGGTAACCGCCCTGCTGCGGGTAGCCGTACGACGGGGCCGGCGCCGGGGTGCCGTACGGGTTGTGCGCCGGGGCCGGCTGGTACGGGGTCTGGACGTTGCCCAGGGGCGGCTGCGGGGTGTTCTGGCCGATCGGCGGGAAGACGGCGGAGCCGACGCCCGCGCCGCTCTGCGCCGGGGTGCCCGGGACGATGCTCGGCGGAGCCGCCTGGCAGGAGGCGGCGACGCGCAGGCACTCGTCGCGCATGGCGACGGCGGTCGGGAAACGCTCGTTCGGGTTCTTCTTCAGCGCGCGGGCGACCAGCGCGTCCAGGGCCGGCGGCAGGGACCGGTTGATCGAGGAGGGCGCCACCGGCTCCTCCTGCACATGCGCGTACGCGATCGCCAGCGGCGAGTCCGCGTCGAACGGCAGCCGGCCGGTGACCAGTTGGAACAGCATGATGCCGACCGAGTACAGGTCGGAGCGGGCGTCCACGCCACGGCCCAGCGCCTGCTCGGGCGAGAGGTACTGCGGGGTGCCGACGACCATGCCGGTCTGCGTCATCGAGGTGACGCCGGACTGCATCGCGCGCGCGATGCCGAAGTCCATCACCTTGACGACCCCGCGCTTGGTCATCATCACGTTGCCGGGCTTGATGTCGCGGTGGACCAGGCCCATCTCGTGGCTGATCTCCAGCGCGGCCAGCACGTCCGCAGTGATCTTCAGCGCCTTGTCGGCGGGCATCGCGCCCTGCTGCCGTACGTCCTCGTCGAGCACCGAGCCGAGGGGGCGGCCCTCCACGTACTCCATGACGATGTACGGCGTCGTCAGGCCGCCCACCTCGTCCTCGCCGGTGTCGAAGACCGAGACGATGTTGGTGTGCGTGAGTTTGGCCACTGCCTGGGCCTCGCGGCGGAAGCGCTCGCGGAAGGCCTGTTCACGGCCCAGTTCGGTGTGCAGCGTCTTGATCGCGACCTGGCGGTCGAGCACCGAGTCGTAGGCGAGATGCACCGAGGCCATGCCGCCCTGGCCGAGCAAGTCGCGCAGCTGATAGCGGCCGCCGGCGAGCGCCCGCCCCGCGTGCCCGCCCTGTGCGCCGTCCTGGCTCATGTTCCCCGTCCCCCGTAGGCCTTCAGGCGCCGTTGTCTGCCGCTGACCGTCGTCGCTGCCGTTGACTGCCATTGATCGAAAGTGCTATTCCCGGCCAAGTCTGCCGCAGGGCACTGACACGTCAAGCTCGGTGCCCGTTCCGTGACCCTACGAGAAAGAAGCGTCGCGGAAGCGTTACAGGTGGCTTGCGGCCGGTGCACAGGATTTGCACGTCGGCAGGTCGTACAGGTTTGATGACCGGTCCGTCGCGGACCGGCGGCGGAGCTCGTCAGGGGCTCATCCGGGACCGGAGGCTTGCGCGGAGGCTGTAGCGTGGCCGACGGAGACCGTAACAACACCGCGCGCACCGCGGGCAGAAACGACGGCGAGGACTGATGGCACAGCAGCGCGCTCAGGGCCCGTCCGACCCCGAGGCGACTGGCGGCGGTATGTCAGACGCGCCGGAGAACTGGGGCAACGGCGGGCTGGTCGGCGACGGCCGGTACCGGCTGACCCGGAGACTCGGGCGGGGCGGTATGGCCGAGGTGTTCGCGGCCGAGGACGTGCGTCTCGGCCGCACCGTCGCGGTCAAGCTGCTGCGCGCCGACCTCGCCGAGGACCCGGTGTCCAAGGCCCGCTTCACGCGCGAGGCCCAGTCGGTGGCCGGTCTCAACCACCACGCGATCGTCGCCGTGTACGACTCCGGCGAGGACTTCGTGGGCGGCCAGAGCGTGCCGTACATCGTGATGGAGATCGTCGAGGGCCGCACCATCCGCGACCTCCTCCTCACCGCCGAGGCGCCCGGCCCCGAGCAGGCCCTGATCATCGTCTCCGGGGTGCTGGAGGCGCTCGCCTACTCGCACCAGCACGGCATCGTGCACCGCGACATCAAGCCGGCGAACGTGATCATCACGCACAACGGCGCCGTCAAGGTGATGGACTTCGGCATCGCCCGCGCCCTGCACGGCGCGTCCACGACGATGACGCAGACCGGCATGGTCATGGGCACCCCGCAGTACCTCTCCCCGGAGCAGGCGCTCGGCAAGGCCGTCGACCACCGTTCCGACCTGTACGCCACGGGCTGCCTGCTGTACGAACTCCTGGCGCTGCGCCCGCCGTTCACCGGCGAGACCCCGCTGTCGGTGGTCTACCAGCATGTCCAGGACATCCCGATGCCGCCGTCGCAGACGTCCGAGGGGACCTGCCCGCCGGAACTCGACGGCCTCGTCATGCGGTCCCTCGCCAAGGAGCCGGACGACCGGTTCCAGACGGCCGAGGAGATGCGCGGACTCGTCCAGTACGCGCTGCAGATGCTGTACGACCAGGGCGGCCACACCGGCACCTGGAACACCGGTCCGGTCACCCTGCCCGACGGCCGTACGCCCTCCAGCGGCTTCGCGAGCACCACGGTCCTGCCCCACCACGACGGCTCCAGCACCTCGCAGATCCCGCAGCCGATCCTGCCCACGGGCTACGGCGGCGGCGACGACGGCGGCTTCGAGGGCCACGGCAACAGGGGGAGCGGCCGGGGCAAGCTGTGGGTCCTGGCCGTCCTCGCGGTGATCGCCATCGCGGCGGGTGTCGCGCTCGCGCTGCAGAACAAGGACACGGGCACCGGCGACCCCGGCACCACGAAGTCGCCGAGCGCGACGCAGTCCGCGACCGACGAGGAGTCCAGCGCCGCGCCGACCGACGAGTCGACCGAGGAGTCCACGGACGACACCTCGGACGACAGCACCGGCTCGGGCTCCGGCTCGTACGACACCCCGCAGTACACGCCCTCGGACACCCCGTCGTACACGCCGTCCGAGACGGCCACCAGCGAGCCGACCGACACGGAGACGGACCCGGGCACCTCCGAGGAGCCGACCGACCCGACGACGAGCGACCCGGGGGCGGACGGCGGCACCAGCGCGGGCACGACCGACGGTTCCGCGAACGGCGGTACGGACCAGGGCAGCACCAGCCTGGGCGCGGGCCTCGGCGGCAACTGACCCCTGTCCGTACCGTGGTGAACAGCCGTCGGCCGTGAGGCGCCGCCGGCCGTGAGGCCCCGTCCGTCCGCGCCCGCGCCGCACACCGCGTCGTGCTCACGGGTCCACCACACGCCGGGCGCCGGGGCCGCCGGGGACGGGGAGCCCGCGCGGGTGTCGCCGCGCGCGTAGTGCCTCCTCCGCACGGGGCCGCACGCGCGCACGGGGCCGCACGCGCACGGGGCCGCACGCGCGCCGGGGAGCGTGTCGTTCCCGCGCGCCCTCATCACGCGCTCCTGGCCGGCGTGCACCACCCCCGGCAGGCCCCCGCCCACGGGCCGGATGCCGGGGCCCACGGAAGGCCCGCCCGGAATCCGCGGCGGCCCCTCCGGCCGACGCTCCCCAAGTGGACTCTTCCCGTGACCTGGCTCACCGAGATAACGTGCCGTTGTTCCGGCCCCCTGCAAGGCTGTGACCAGGCAAGGTTCCCGATTTCGCGATTTACTTGGAAATCCAAGCAAAAACGCAGGTCAGGAGGGGTTTCACAGAAATGTGGAGCACTGGGTAACGTGCCTGTTGCAGGGCGCTCGCCGGGGCACCTGTCACGCCCGTGCCCGACACGGCCGCACCCACCCTGTGCGTCCGCGGGGGCGCAGGTGAGCCGCTCCCCCAGGCTCCTGAACGGAGCTGGGGGGACCCCCAGGCCCCCGGCGAACCCGGGTAGCCGGACCGACGGAGGAGCACACGTGACCGTGGAGAGCACTGCCGCGCGCAAGCCGCGACGCAGCGCCGGAACCAAGAGCACGGCCGGCAAGCGCACGACCACAAGGAACGCGCCGAACGCCGAGCCCCAGCTCGTACAACTTCTGACGCCCGAGGGCGAGCGCGTCAAGAACGCGGAGTACGACAAGTACGTCGCGGACGTCAGCCCCGAAGAGCTCCGCGGCCTGTACCGCGACATGGTGCTCACCCGTCGCTTCGACGCCGAGGCCACCTCCCTGCAGCGCCAGGGCGAGCTGGGCCTGTGGGCGTCGCTGCTCGGCCAGGAGGCCGCCCAGATCGGCTCCGGCCGGGCGCTGCGCGACGACGACTACGTCTTCCCGACCTACCGCGAGCACGGCGTGGCCTGGTGCCGCGGGGTCGACCCGACCAACCTGCTCGGCATGTTCCGCGGGGTGAACAACGGCGGCTGGGACCCCAACGGCAACAACTTCCACCTCTACACGATCGTCATCGGCTCCCAGACGCTGCACGCGACCGGGTACGCGATGGGCATCGCCAAGGACGGCGCGGACAGCGCGGTGATCGCCTACTTCGGCGACGGCGCGAGCAGCCAGGGCGACGTGGCCGAGTCCTTCACCTTCTCCGCCGTGTACAACGCGCCGGTGGTGTTCTTCTGCCAGAACAACCAGTGGGCGATCTCCGAGCCGACCGAGAAGCAGACCCGCGTCCCGCTCTACCAGCGCGCCCAGGGCTTCGGCTTCCCCGGCGTCCGTGTCGACGGCAACGACGTGCTGGCCTGCCTCGCGGTCACCCGCTGGGCCCTGGAGCGGGCCCGCAACGGCGAGGGCCCCACCCTCGTCGAGGCGTACACGTACCGCATGGGCGCCCACACCACCTCCGACGACCCGACGAAGTACCGGGCCGACGAGGAGCGCGAGGCGTGGGAGGCGAAGGACCCGATCCTGCGCCTGCGCCGGCACCTCGAGGCCTCGAACCACACGGACGAGGGATTCTTCGCGGAACTCGAGACGGAGAGCGAGGCGTTGGGCAGGCGGGTGCGCGAAGCGGTCCGCGCCATGCCGGACCCGGACCACTTCGCCATCTTCGAGAACGTGTACGCGGACGGGCACGCGCTCGTCGACGAGGAGCGCGCCCAGTTCGCCGCCTACCAGGCGTCGTTCGCGGACGAGGGGGGTAACTGAGATGGCTGAGACCTTCAAGAACATGGCCCTGGCCAAGGCGATCAACGAATCGCTGCGCCGCGCCCTGGAGGCGGACCCGAAGGTCCTCGTCATGGGCGAGGACGTCGGCAAGCTCGGCGGCGTCTTCCGTGTGACGGACGGCCTGCAGAAGGACTTCGGCGAGAGCCGTGTCATCGACACCCCGCTCGCCGAGTCCGGCATCGTCGGCACCGCGATCGGCCTGGCCCTGCGCGGCTACCGCCCGGTGGTGGAGATCCAGTTCGACGGCTTCGTCTTCCCGGCCTACGACCAGATCGTCACCCAGCTCGCCAAGATGCACGCCCGCTCTCTGGGCAAGGTCAAGATGCCGGTCGTCGTCCGCATCCCCTACGGCGGCGGCATCGGCGCGGTCGAACACCACTCCGAGTCCCCCGAGGCGCTGTTCGCGCACGTGGCGGGCCTGAAGATCGTGTCGCCGTCGAACGCCTCGGACGCCTACTGGATGATGCAGCAGGCCATCCAGAGCGACGACCCGGTGATCTTCTTCGAGCCCAAGCGGCGCTACTGGGACAAGGGCGAGGTCAACACCGAGGCCATCCCCGGCCCGCTGCACAAGGCCCAGGTGGTCCGCGAGGGCACCGACCTGACCCTGGCCGCGTACGGCCCGATGGTGAAGCTCTGCCTCGAGGCCGCCGCCGCGGCCGCCGAGGAGGGCAAGAACCTGGAGGTCCTGGACCTGCGCTCGGTCTCCCCCCTGGACTTCGACTCCCTCCAGACGTCGGTCGAGAAGACCCGCCGCCTGGTCGTGGTCCACGAGGCGCCGGTGTTCTTCGGCTCCGGCGCGGAGATCGCGGCCCGGATCACCGAGCGCTGCTTCTACCACCTGGAGGCCCCGGTGCTCAGGGTCGGCGGCTACCACGCCCCGTACCCGCCGGCCCGCCTGGAGGAGGAGTACCTGCCGGGTCTGGACCGGGTGCTCGACGCCGTCGACCGTGCCCTGGCGTACTGAGGAGAGGGTCGTGACGACGATGACGCAAGCGTCCGTACGCGAGTTCAAGATGCCGGACGTCGGTGAGGGACTCACCGAGGCCGAGATCCTCAAGTGGTACGTCCAGCCCGGCGACACGGTCACCGACGGCCAGGTGGTGTGCGAGGTCGAGACGGCCAAGGCCGCCGTCGAACTCCCCATCCCCTACGACGGTGTGGTCCGCGACCTGCACTTCCCCGAGGGCACCACGGTGGACGTGGGCACGCCGATCATCGCGGTGGACGTGACGGGCGGCGCGGCCCCCGCCGAGGCCCCGGCCCCGGTGGAGGCGCCCGCCCCGGCCCCCGTCGCCCAGGAGCCCGAGGAGAAGAAGCCGGAGGGCCGCCAGCCGGTGCTCGTCGGCTACGGCGTGGCCGCCTCCTCCACCCGGCGCCGCCCCCGCAAGGGCGTCGCGATCCCGGCCCAGGAACCCGCGACCGCGGCCGTCCAGCCCGAGCTGAACGGCCACGGCGGCGCCCCGGCCGTGCAGGAGCGCCCGCTGGCGAAGCCGCCGGTGCGCAAGCTGGCCAAGGACCTCGGCGTGGACCTGACGACCGTGGTCCCGACCGGGCCGGGCGGCATCATCACGCGCGAGGACGTGCACGCGGCGGCGGCCCCGGCCCAGGCGCCCGCGGCCGAGCCGGCGACACAGGCCCCGGCCCCGGTCACCCCGCCCGCACCCGTGTCCGTCCCGGCCTACGACACGGCACGCGAGACCCGGGTCCCGGTCAAGGGGGTCCGCAAGGCGACGGCGGCGGCGATGGTCGGCTCGGCGTTCACCGCGCCGCACGTCACCGAGTTCGTGACGGTCGACGTGACCCGCACGCTGAAGCTCGTCGAGGAGCTGAAGCAGGACAAGGAGATGCAGGGCCTGCGGGTCAGCCCGCTGCTGCTGATCGCCAAGGCCCTGCTGGTCGCGATCAGGCGCCACCCGGAGATCAACGCCTCCTGGGACGAGGCCGCACAGGAGATCGTGGTCAAGCACTACGTGAACCTGGGCATCGCCGCGGCGACCCCGCGCGGCCTCCTGGTGCCGAACATCAAGGACGCGCACGCGAAGACGCTGCCGCAGCTGGCGGAGTCCCTGGGCGAGCTGGTCGCGACGGCGCGCGAGGGCAGGACGTCCCCCGCCGCGATGCAGGGCGGCACGGTGACGATCACCAACGTCGGCGTCTTCGGCGTCGACACCGGCACCCCGATCCTCAACCCCGGTGAGTCGGCGATCCTCGCGGTCGGCGCGATCCGGCTCCAGCCGTGGGTCCACAAGGGCAAGGTGAAGCCCCGCCAGGTGACGACCCTGGCGCTCTCCTTCGACCACCGGCTGGTGGACGGGGAGCTGGGCTCGAAGGTGCTGGCGGACGTGGCGGCGATCCTGGAGCAGCCGAAGCGGCTCATCACCTGGGCCTGAGCGGCGAGCAGTGAGCGGGAGCCGTGCGCCCGGAAAGGGCGCACGGCTCCTGGCACGCACGGCGACGACGCCCCGGACACCGGGTCCGGGACCCGCCTACGCCGGGACGTGCACCGTCTCCACCCGGCTCGCCACCAGCCGCTCCCGTTCCCGCCGGGCCGCCCGACTGCGCAGGCGCAGGATCTGGCTCACCCCCAGCGCCTGGAGGACGAACACCGCCGAGAAGGCGATCGTGTAGTCGCCGCCGGTCGCGTCCAGCAGCACACCGATCGCGAACAGGGTCGTCATGGACGCCACGAAACCACCCATGTTGGTGATGCCGGAGGCCGTGCCCTGACGCTCCGGCGGGTTCGCGGGGCGGGCGAAGTCGAAGCCGAGCATGGAGGCGGGGCCGCAGGCCCCCAGCACCACGCAGAGGACGACGAGCAGCCACATCGGGGCGTGGTCGGCGGGGTAGGCCAGCGTCACCGCCCACATGAACGCCGTCGCGGCCACCGTGCCCAGCGCCAGCGGGAGCCGCGCGCCGTGATGACGGGCGACGACCTGGCCGTAGACCAGGCCCACGACCATGTTGGACAGGACGACCAGCGTCAGCAGTTCGCCCGCCGTCGCCCGGGACAGACCCTGGGCCTCCACCAGGAACGGCAGGCCCCACAGCAGCAGGAACACCATCGCGGGGAACTGGGTCGTGAAGTGCACCCACAGCCCCAGCCTCGTCCCCGGCTCCCGCCAGGACGCGGCGATCTGCCGGCGGACGTACGCGGCGCCCCGGTGCGGGAAGGGTTCGGGCTCGTGGCCCTCGGGGTGGTCCTTGAGGAAGAGGACGAGGAGGACGAGCACCACCACACCCGCCAGCGCGCTGCCCGCGAAGGCCGGCGTCCAGCCGACGCCGTGCAGCAGCCGGGCCAGGACGAGCGTGGAGACCAGGTTGCCCGCCATGCCCGCCAGACCGGCGAGCTGGGCCACCAGGGGGCCGCGGCGGGCCGGGAACCAGCGGGTGCCCAGGCGCAGCACGCTGATGAACGTCATCGCGTCCCCGCAGCCGAGCAGGGCCCGCGAGGCGAGCGCCATGCCGTACGAGGGGGAGAAGGCGAAGCCCAGCTGGCCGGCGGTGAACAGGACGACGCCGATCGTCAGCACCTTCTTGGTGCCCAGACGGTCCACCAGCAGGCCGACGGGTATCTGCATGCCCGCGTAGACCAGGAGCTGCAGGATCGAGAAGGTCGACAGGGCCGAGGCGTTCACATGGAAGCGGTCGGCCGCGTCGAGGCCGGCGACCCCCAGCGAGGTACGGAAGATGACGGCGACGAAGTAGACGGAGACGCCGATCCCCCAGACGGCCATCGCGCGTCGCCCGCCCGGGGGATCACCCGGAAGGGTGGAGTGGGATCCGGTGCGGGTGACGCTCATCGGACCTCACCCCGTGCCAGGTGGGAGAACCAGCCGACGTGCCGGTGGACCAGTCCCACGGCCGCCTCCGCGTCGCCCGCGCGCAGCGCCTCCAGGATCTCCTCGTGCTCCGTCAGCGTCTTGGCGACGCGGTCGGGGTGGGAGTGCAGTACGGCGACGCCCATGCGCAGCTGGCGGTCGCGGAGCTGGTCGTAGAGCCGGGAGAGGATCTCGTTGCCCCCGGCGCGGACGATCTCCGCGTGGAAGCAGCGGTCCGTGACCGCGGCCGCCGCCAGGTCGCCCGCCGCCGCCTGCTTCTTCTGCCGCGCGAGCAGCTCCTCCAGCCGCTCGATCAGGCCGGGCGGGGCGGGGACGGCCTTGCGCGCCGCGTGCTCCTCGACGAGCAGCCGGGTCTCCACCACGTCCGCGATCTCCTGCGCGGACACCGGCAGGACCAGCGCGCCCTTCTTCGGGTACAGCTTGATCAGGCCCTCCACCTCGAGGCGGAGCAGCGCCTCGCGCACGGGGGTGCGGGAGACCCCGACGGCTTCGGCCAGCTCGCCCTCGGTGAGGAGGGTGCCGCCTTCGTAGCGGCGGTCCAGGACGCCCTGCTTGACGTGGGCGTAGACGCGGTCGGCGGCGGGCGGTTGCTTGAGGGAGACGGGGGCCGAGGCGGGGGCGGGCGGGGCGGACGATGGCATGTCCACAGGATAGATACAACATGTGCGCATCGGGGGGACCGTCCGGCATGCGGGACCCGTGCCGGCCCCGTCCGGGGTAATCAGAAATTCGTCCCAGCGAATGCACAACCATCTGTGCTACTTACGTGTCACATACGTGCGGCCCCACTGACCCTCTCCATGCCAACTCGGCCGCACTTCAGGGGCATTCGACATAATCGGGGTATTTCAGTTGATAACCGCCACCAAGGGCATCCGAGTTCGCAGAGCCGCCGCCGTCCTCGCCACGGCCAGTGCAGTGCTCGCCGGAGGAGTCCTCACCGCGGCACCCGCGCAGGCTGTCACGACGCCCACGCTCACCGCCAAGGGCGCGTACCTGATGAACAGCACGACCGGCACGACGCTCTACAGCAAGTCCGCCGACACCAAGAGGCTCACCGCCTCCACCACGAAGGTCATGACCGCCAAGGTCGTGCTCTCGCAGACGAACCTCAACCTGGACACCAAGGTCACGATCAAGAAGGCGGTCAGCGACTACATGGTCGCCGAGGGCTACCCCTCGTCGGCCCGCCTGATCGTCGGTGACAAGGTCACCGTCCGTCAGCTGCTGTACGGGATGATGCTGCCGTCCGGCTGTGACGCGGCGATGGCCCTCGCCGACAAGTTCGGTACCGGCACGACGGTCGCGGCCCGCACCAAGAACTTCATCGCCAAGATGAACAACATGGCCGCGAGCCTCGGCATGACGAACACGCACTTCGACTCGTTCGACGGCCTCAGCAACGGCTCCAACTACTCGACGCCGCGCGACCTGACGAAGCTCGCCCGCAGCGTGATGAAGAACTCCACGTTCAAGTCCGTCGTGAAGACCAAGTCGTACACGGCGAAGACGATCACCTCGTCCGGCGCCACCCGCACCATGGGCACCTGGACCAACACCAACACGCTGCTCGGCTGGAACGGCACGCTCGGTGTGAAGACCGGCTCCGGCACCGAGGCGAAGTACTGCCTCATCTTCGCCGCCACGCTCAACGGCGAGTCGGTCATGGGCACCGTCCTCACGGCTCCCGACGCCGCGAGCCGCACGGCCGACGTGAAGAAGCTGATCAACTACGGCTACGCCAAGATCAGCTGACGCCCGTCACCGCACCACGCGCAGGGGCCCCCGTGATCCACACGGCGGGCCCCTTCCGCTGTCCCGCCCGCCGTCACTCCCCGAGCTCGTACACGAACCACACCCGGTGCGTCCCGTCGGCCTCCACGGCCAGCCCTCCGGTGCCCGAGATCCCGGCCAGTTCACCGGTGCCGCTGGACGGTACGACGGTGAAGAACTCCGCGCTGCGGTCAGCGCCGGTCGTGGTCGCCGAGTGCGCGAAGTTGAAGGTGCCCTCCCTGCCGTTCAGCGCCCCCTCGAACGACTCCATGGCCACATAGGTGCCGACGCCCGTGGCCTGGTCGAACGCGGCGGTGAACAGGGTCGCCGAACGCCCGGTGACCTCCCCCTCGTACCGCTTCTCCATGGTCGCGACGCCGACCGGCAGGGCCGTGGACACGGCGGGCTCGGGCCGCAGCCCGGTGGGGACGAACGCATGCACGCTGAAGGTTCCGTCGGCTCTCATACGACGACGGTAGCGAGGGGGACCGACAACCGGGGCGGGCCGGGACACCCGCCGCCCCGCGGCGGCACCCCCGGGCTACCTCGTGACGGTGAAGTTCCGCAGGATCGCCGCCGTCAGCTCCGGCTCGCCCTCCGCCTTCACCCGGTCCGCGACCGCCTCCGGCGACACCCGGCCGCAGGCGAGGCGGACGAACGTCTCCCAGTCCAGGGAGAAGGAGGCGGCCGGCCCGAGCGCGGGGGCCGTCTCCAGGGTGCCGCGGCCCTGGATGTCGACGCGGATGGTGCGCAGGAACTCGATCGGGCCGTGCACGTCGAAGACGACCGCGGAGCTGCGCGGGGCGTCGGCGCGCTCGGCGACGACGGACGGCAGCTCGGCCAGCAGCACGTCACGGGCGATGTGCGCGCCGGGGGAGTCCAGGTTGCCGGGGCGGCCGAGGGCGGCGCGCAGGTCCTGCTCGTGCACCCACACGTTGAACGCGTGGGTGCGCATCGACTCCTCCAGCGTCAGCTCCGTGCCGAGGGGGCCGCGGACGATCGTCCCCGGCTGCCGCGTCTCGTTCCGCAGCTGGCGGTTGCGGCGGATGATCATCAGCTCCAGCTCGGACGTCATCTCCGGCGCCGTGTGGTGACGGCGGACGTCCACCTGCATCTCCATGTACCGCTGGAAATCGTTGGTGACGTGGAAGAGGTCGCGCGGGAGCGAGTGGATCGGGCGGGGGTCGCCGTACATCTCACTGTCGAGGCCGATGACGTGGGAGACCACGTCCCGGACCGACCAGCCCGGGCATGGGGTCCGCCAGTTCCACTCGCCCTCCACAAGCGGCTGCACCAGCTCGGATATCGCTTCGATGGAGTGCGTCCAGGCGTCGGCGTAGGGCTGGAGGGTGGGATGCAGACTCACGGAACGGGACCCCTCGGCGGTCGGTACACGGGCAGGTGGTGGCGGGGTGGCGGCGTTGCCAGCGGGAGGCGGTGACGGTCGGCGGCTGTCGGCGGGTGTCTTGGAACGCTAAGTTACGCTGCTGTGAGGCACCCCGGCAGTGCTTTCGTGTGACGATCGTAGGCCCGTGTGGACGGCTCGAATGCCAGGACGGTGGTAGTGTGCGCGCCTCTCTGATCCAGATCGCCGTAGAAGAGGGCGAAACGGTCGAATCGCGGCGGGCTCGGGTCGCCTCGCTGGTACGGGAACAGGCCGGGGCCGCGGACCTCGTCGTGCTGCCGGAGCTGTGGACGACCGGGGCCTTCGCCTACCAGGAGTTCGGCACCGAGGCCGAGCCGCTGGAAGGGCCCACGTACGAGGCCATGGCCAAGGCCGCGAGCGACGCGGGCGTGTGGCTGCACGCGGGCTCGATCCCCGAACGGGACCCCGAGGGCCCGCTCTACAACACGTCCCTCGTCTTCTCCCCCTCCGGTGAGCTCGCCGCCGCCTACCGCAAGATCCACCGCTTCGGCTTCGACAAGGGCGAGGCCGTGCTGATGGGGGCGGGACGGGAGCTGGTGACGGTCCGTCTGCCCGGGACGACCGTCGGCGTGGCGACCTGTTACGACCTGCGCTTCCCCGAACTCTTCCGCGGGCTCGTCGACGCCGGCGCCGAGACCCTCGTCGTCCCCGCGGGCTGGCCGGAGCGCCGCCGGGCGCACTGGACGCTGCTGGCCCGGGCGCGGGCGGTCGAGAACCAGGCGTTCGTGCTCGCGTGCGGAACGGCCGGGACGCACGCCGGAGTTCCGCAGGCCGGTCACTCGATCGTGGTGGACCCCTGGGGCGAGGTGCTGGGCGAGGCCGGCCCCGGCGAGGAGATCCTCACCGTCGACTTCGACCCGGCGAAGGTCACCGCGACCCGCGAGCAGTTCCCGGCCCTGAAGGACCGCGTGCTCGGCCTGCGCACCCCCACCCGTTAGTCGTCCTCCCGCTCCTTCTCGGCGAGGTGGATCACACACACCGTCACCGCGATCAGCAGCGCCGGGTCCGCGTCCTCCCGGACGACGTCGACGCCGTACGTCTCCCGCACGTGCAGCCAGCGCCGGGAGACCACGGCGAGCAGCTCACCGTCGTACTCGATCGCGAACTCCCGGTCGAGGATCTTCCCGCTGACGTCGAGTTCGGTGCTGCCGTCCGCCAGGGCGACCCGGTAGTGGTTGCGCAGCAGCGACAGCCGCTTGCGGCGGACGGTGGCCAGCGGCTCGCCGTCCCGCTCGATCACCATCGTGTCGCGCAGGGCGAACATCTTCTGGCGGATGTCGATCAGGACCCGTCCCTGCGTGTCCTTCAGTTCGAAGGTGTCCCGCAGCCGCATCGCCTTGCCGTCGACGAGGTAGACCTTGGTGCCCCGGTCGTCCTCGATCCAGTAGTCGTCACCGATCGCGAGGAGCCGGTCGCGTACGAGGAATCTCATGTCCTCACCGCTTCCCCGGCGGCCGGTCCGAAACGCCGCCGATAGGCCGACGGGCCGAGCCCGGTCTCCCGCCGCGCCCGCACCCGCGGGCGACGGCGATCCCGCGAAGTGCCCGGCGTGCCGGGTCCACCGGCGGGACCGGGGTGTCCCCGGTCCGTCCCGCCGCACGGAAGGCGGGGCGGACCGGCCGCCGTCGGTGCCGGCCGGGCGTCAGACGCCGTAGCCGTCGCTGTAGCCGTCCCCGTGCCGGCGATGCCGGTCGTCCTCGACCACCGTCGTCGTGGTCGGGGGAACCATCACGCGCCGACGCCGGGCGATGCTGCTGAACGTCGTCACACCGATCAGGCCGACGATCATCAGAATGACGCCGACCAGGTCGAGGTTGACCCCCTGCATGTCCCAGTCGGTCGCGAACGTGAGGATGGCTCCCACGGCGATAAGGATGATGCACCCGCCGAGGCCCATGAGTGTCGCCTCCCTGTACGGTCCGGTGTCTCCGGTCTCCGCTCCGCACGGGCGGGTACCCCCGTTCGAGTGAACTAGCCCTCCAGGAACGCCACCAGTGCGTTGGCCAGGAGATACGGGTCGGCGTCGCCGCACAACTCCCGGGCGCTGTGCATGGACAGGATCGCCACCCCGATGTCGACGGTGCGGATCCCGTGCCGGGCCGCGGTGATGGGGCCGATGGTCGTGCCGCACGGCATGGAGTTGTTGGAGACGAAGGACTGGAACGGGACGTCCGCCTTCTCGCAGGCGGCGGCGAACACCGCGCGGCCCGTACCGTCCGTGGCGTAGCGGTTGTTGACGTTGACCTTCAGGATCGGGCCGCCGTTGACCCGCGGGTGGTGCGTCGGGTCGTGCCGCTCCGCGTAGTTGGGGTGCACCGCGTGGCCCGTGTCGGAGGACAGGCACACGGTGCCCGCGAAGGCCCTCGCCCGGTCCTCGTACGAGCCGCCGCGCGTCAGCACCGAGCGCTCCAGCACACTGCCGAGCAGCGGCCCGTCCGCGCCGGTGTCGGACTGCGAGCCGTTCTCCTCGTGGTCGAAGGCGGCGAGCACCGGGATGTACGGCAGCGCCGCACCGCCGGTCGCCACGGCCGCCAGCGCCGCCGTGCCGGCGTGCACGGACAGCAGGTTGTCCATGCGCGGCCCGGCCACCAGCTCCTGGTCGCGGCCCAGGTAGGCGGGCGGCTCCACGGAGTGCGTCATCAGGTCCCAGCCGGTGACCTCGCCCGCCGGGATGCCCGACTCCTCCTCCAGGAAGGCGATGAGGTCGCCGTCGCGCACGTCGTTCCCGAGGCCCCAGACCGGCTGGAGGTGACGCTGCTTGTCGAGCTTGAGGCCGTCGCTGTTGACCGCCCGGTCGAGGTGGATGGCGAGCTGGGGGACGCGCAGCAGCGGGCGGCTCACGTCGACCAGGCGCGTCGAGCCGTCCCGCAGCGTGAGCCGGCCGGCGATGCCCAGGTCGCGGTCGAGCCAGGAGTTGAGCAGCGGTCCGCCGTAGATCTCCACGGCGACCTGGCGCCAGCCGTGCGCTCCGGTGTCGGGCAGCGGCTTGACCCGCAGGTTCGGGGAGTCGGTGTGCGCGCCGACGACCCGGAAGGGGGTGTGGGGCGCCGCGCCCTCGGGGACGTACCAGGCCACGATCGCGCCCCCGCGCAGCACGTACTTGCCGCCGCTCGTCCCGTCCCAGGCGTCCGTCTCGGCGACCTGCCGGAAGCCGGCCTTCTCCAGCCGCGCGGCCGCGTTCGCGACGGCGTGGTACGGCGACGGGCTCACCGTGAGGAAGGACATGAGGTCGTCGGTGTGGCCGCGGTCGAAGCGGGAGGGTTCGCTCATGGGTTCACCTTAACGACGGACGAGGGCCCACTCCCGGAGAGAAGGGGAGTGGGCCCTCGTGAAGGTGCGCGTGCCGCCCGCGGCCGCGGCGCGATGTCCTAGAACGCCGCTTCGTCCAGCTCCATCAGGTCGAGCTCGACGCCCTCGGCGATCTTGCGGGCCAGGGTGACGCCGGGCAGGACGTTGGCCGCGAAGAACCGCGCCGCGGCGATCTTGCCGGTGTAGAAGGCCTTGTCCTTGGCGGAGGCGGTCTCCAGCTTCTCGGCGGCGATCGCGGCGCCCTTGAGCAGCAGGTAGCCGACGATCACGTCACCGGAGGCGAGCAGCAGGCGGGTGGTGTTCAGGCCCACCTTGTAGATGTTCTTGACGTCCTGCTCGGTGGCCGCGAGGTCGGTCAGCATCAGGCCGACGATGGCCTCCAGCTCCACGGCCGCCTTCGCGAGGTGCTCGCGGGCGCCCGCCAGCTCCTCGCCGCCGGTGCCGAGCGCCAGGAACTTCTTGATGTCCTCGGCGAGGGAGTTCAGCGCGGCGCCCTGGTTGCGGACGATCTTCCGGAAGAAGAAGTCCTGGCCCTGGATGGCGGTGGTGCCCTCGTACAGGGTGTCGATCTTGGCGTCGCGGATGTACTGCTCGATCGGGTACTCCTGGAGGAAGCCGGAGCCGCCGAAGGTCTGCAGCGACTGGGCGAGCTGCTCGTAGCCCTTCTCCGAGCCGTAGCCCTTGACGATCGGCAGGAGCAGGTCGTTCAGCGCGTGCTCGGCCTTGGTGTCCTCGCCCGCGGCCTCCTTGACGGCGATCGCGTCCTGGACGGAGGCGGTGTAGAGCACCAGCGCCCGCATGCCCTCCGCGTACGCCTTCTGCGTCATCAGCGAGCGGCGCACGTCGGGGTGGTGGGTGATGGTGACCTTCGGCGCGGTCTTGTCCATGAAGTTCGCCAGGTCGGGACCCTGGACGCGCTCCTTGGCGTACTCCAGCGCGTTGAGGTAGCCGGTGGAGAGGGTGGAGATCGCCTTCGTGCCGACCATCATGCGCGCGAACTCGATGATGCGGAACATCTGGCGGATGCCGTCGTGCTTGTCGCCGATCAGCCAGCCCTTGGCGGGGTGCTTGTCGCCGAAGGTCATCTCGCACGTGTTGGAGGCCTTCAGGCCCATCTTGTGCTCGACGTTGGTGGCGTAGACGCCGTTGCGCTCGCCCAGCTCGCCGGTCTCGAAGTCGAAGAGGTACTTGGGCACGAGGAAGAGGGAGAGGCCCTTGGTGCCGGGACCGGCGCCCTCCGGCCGCGCGAGCACGTAGTGGAGGATGTTCTCCTCCATGTCGTGCTCACCGGACGTGATGAAGCGCTTGACGCCCTCGATGTGCCAGGAGCCGTCCTCCTGCTGGACCGCCTTGGTGCGGCCGGCGCCGACGTCCGAGCCGGCGTCCGGCTCGGTGAGGACCATGGTGGAGCCCCAGGTCCGCTCGACGGCGATCTGGGCGATCTTCTTCTGGACGTCGTTGCCCTCGTCGTAGAGGATGCCGGCGAACGCCGGGCCGGAGGAGTACATCCACACGGCCGGGTTCGCGCCGAGGATCAGCTCCGCGTACGACCAGATCAGGGACGGCGGAGCCGTCGTGCCGCCGATGCCCTCGGGCAGCCCGAGCCGCCAGTACTCCGAGTCCATGAAGGCCTTGTAGCTCTTCTTGAAGGACGCGGGCACCGGCGCGGTGTTGGTCTCCGGGTCGAAGACCGGGGGGTTGCGGTCGGCGTCGGCGAAGGACTCCGCCAGTTCGTTCTCCGCGAGGCGGGTGAGCTCCTCGAGGATGCTCTTCGCGGTCTCGGTGTCCATCTCCTCGAAGGGGCCGGTGCCGTACAGCTTGTCGCGTCCCAGTACTTCGAAGAGGTTGAACTCGATGTCGCGGAGATTCGACTTGTAGTGCCCCATGGCGATGGCTCCGTAGAGAGATCGGCGAGGCACTTGGATCCTCGCGCCAGTTCACTTACCAACTAGTAGCTCCGATGATGCTACCCGTCGGTAATAAGCCGCAACCCCGATCCGGCCAACTGTGACAGGTCCCACCGGAACGTCCGTCCCTCGTCTCCTCGCCGCCCGCCCGGCGCTCTCGGTACGCTTGCGCCCATGTACGGATACGGCCCGCCCATGGACGGTGGTGCTGCTCAGCAGCAGTACGCCCCGCCGCCGCAACAGCAGATGCCCGGCGGGTACGGGCAGCAGCCGCCCCTGTACCCCGAGCCGTCCCCGCCCTCCCTCGCGGACGCGGTCCGCGCCTTCACCACCGGGCAGATGGCCGCCGAGGACTTCCAGCAGGTCTTCGCGACCTCCAAGGTCTACTGCCCGCGCGGCGACAACCCCGGTTTCCTCGCCCTGCACAACACCCAGCAGCCGGTGATCCCGATGTTCACCTCCCTCAAGGAGCTGCGCCGGTACGCGGGCAAGGAGTCCAAGTACTTCGTCATCACCGGCGCCGAGGTGATCGACCTGCTGCCCACCGGCTACGGCTTCGTCCTCGACATGGAGGGCGAGCACCGGATGGTCTTCGACGCCAAGGCGGTCGAGCAGATGGTCGACTTCGCCATGCGCAGGATGTACGGCTGAGTCCTCCCCCGGCGGCCCTCCCCGCGCGGAAACCCGCTCCCCGCTTGTCACAGGCATGCCATAGGGTGCCTTCAGGCAGCCGCGCCCCGCGCGCAACCGCTCTTCCGCGGTCGCGCCCGGGTGCCGCGCGGCGCTCTCAGTACCCGGCGATACCGGGTCTTTCCTGTGGGGGTTCATCACTGTGCGCATGCGCAGCACTTCGGCCGCGACGGCACTCGCGGTCCTCTTCAGCTCGGCGGCACTGAGCATCGCGGCGGCGGGGACCGCCTCGGCCGCCGCCACCACCGTCACCAGCGTCGGCGGTCTGGTCGTGGACGGCACCCTGCAGCGGGTGTTCGTCGGCGACGCGGCGAACGGCCGGATCCTCGCATCCGACTACAACGGCACCCTCGTCGACCTGAACGCCGGCTTCGGCAGCGTCAGCGACCTGGCCCTCTCGGACGACGGCAGCACCCTGTACGCGGCCCTGCCCGACACGCACCAGATCCTCGCGCTCGACCCGGCCACCCTGGACGTCAAGCGGACGTACGCGATCCCGACCGGCACCGGCCCGCGCCACCTGGCCTTCGCCGGCGGCAAGGCCTGGTTCTCGTACGGCGACCAGTGGGACGGCGACATCGGTTCCGTCGACCCGGCGGTGGACCCGGCGAGCGGGGCCGACCCGGTGGCGCTGGCCCAGCTCCCCACCGAGGGAACGGGGTCCGGCCTGTGGGGGCAGGCCCTGCTGGACACCGACCCGACGCGTCCGGGCCTGCTGGCCGTCGGCGAGACCGGGGACTCCACGGGCACCGAGGCCGTCCTCGACGTGTCGAGCGGCACGGCCCGGGTGGTCGCCTGGCACGACACCTCGTACGCCCTGAACGACGGCGTCCGGGACATCGACCTCGCCGCGGGCGCCGACGAGGTGATCGTCAACGGCTCCGCCCGGCACGCCTACGCCAACGGCACCCTCACCAAGGCCGGCGCCTACCCCGACGCCTGGGGCGGCGACGTCGCGTCGAACGGGATGGTCGCCCAGTTCACCCCCGGCAAGGTCGCGGTCTACCGGCCGAACGCCACCCAGCCGCTGCGTACCTACGCCGTCGGCTCGGCCTCCGACTACACCGCCGCCGCGGACGTGCGCTGGGCGCCGGACTCCTCGCGGATCTTCGCGCTCGTTCCGGGCGGCGGCACCAACACGCTCAAGGCCCTCACCCAGCCGACGCTGAACGTGCCGACGCTCACGGTGAACGCCCCGAGCTCGGCGACCCGCGCCAAGCCGCTCTCGGTCACCGGCAAGATCTCGGCGACGGTCCCGCTGCCCGCGGGCGTCAAGCTCTCCGTGACCCGCACCGACCTCGACAGCCCCAGCGGCAAGGCGCTGGCGGCCGTCACGGTCAAGGCGGACGGCACGTACTCCTTCACGGACACCCCGCCGGCCGGCGGCACGGTCACCTACAAGGTCACCTACGCCGGCGACGCCGAGCACACCGCGGTCTCCGCCTCCGACAAGGTGACGGTGTCCCGCGCCGCGACGAGCCTGAGCCTGAACAACAACGGCAAGCTGTACAACTACGGCACCGACGTCAAGTTCACGGCGCACCTCGGGACCACCTACAAGAACCGCACGGTCGAGATCTGGGCCGACCCGTACGGCGCCGACAAGCCGAAGAAGCTGATCAAGAAGGGCACGGTCAACTCCAGCGGCAACATCGCCGCCGTGGTCGACATGACCCGCGACACGACCGTCACCGCGGTCTTCGCGGGCGACGCCCGCTACAAGCCCAGGACCGTGAAGGTCACGTCGTACGCGCGGGTCAAGATCTCCACGGCGGTCTCCAAGCACTACAAGACGGCCAAGATCGGTTCGACGAACTACTACTGGTTCCACAAGAACACCGACCCGCTGCTCACCACGACGATGACCTACTACCCGGGGCGTCAGCAGCGCTTCGACCTCCAGGTCTACTACCAGGGTTCGTGGTACTCCACGGACTCCGAGTACTTCCCCGTCGGTTCGGACGGGAAGTCGGCCGTGAGCCTCGGGGCGCCCGGTGAGGCGGGCATCCGGGCCCGGATGCGCTCGGTGTACGTCAACGGCACGTCCGGCGACAACGTGAACTCGACGACGTACGGCTCCTGGAAGTACCTGTACTTCAGCAACTGATCCCTCGTCCGAGGGACGACACGGCCCGGAGGGAATGTCCTCCGGGCTTTCGTCGTTCTGGGGTGGCAGAAAGTTCAACGCTCAACTAACCTGGGACGCACGTCGCCCAAGGAGGTACGGACAATGCCTGCAGTGACCGTCGAGAACCCGCTGACGCTGCCGCGTGTCACCGCGCCGGCCGAGGCCGTGGCCCGTCCCGTGCTCGGGGTGACGACCGCGCCCAGCGGCTTCGAGGGCGAGGGCTTCCCGGTGCGCCGGGCGTTCGCCGGGATCCACTACCGCCACCTCGACCCGTTCATCATGATGGACCAGATGGGCGAGGTGGACTACGCGCCGGGAGAGCCCAAGGGCACCCCCTGGCACCCGCACCGCGGCTTCGAGACCGTCACCTACATCATCGACGGGATCTTCGACCACCAGGACAGCCAGGGCGGCGGGGGCACCATCACCAACGGCGACACCCAGTGGATGACGGCCGGCTCGGGCCTGCTGCACATCGAGGCGCCGCCGGAGCACCTCGTCATGTCCGGCGGCCTCTTCCACGGCCTCCAGCTGTGGGTGAACCTGCCGGCCAAGGACAAGATGATGGCGCCGCGCTACCAGGACATCCGGGGCGGCAACGTCCAGCTGCTGACGACCCCGGACGGCGGCGCGCTGCTCCGGGTCATCGCCGGTGAACTGGACGGCCACGCGGGCCCGGGCATCACGCACACGCCGATCACGATGATCCACGCGACCCTCGCGCCCGGCGCCGAGATCACCCTCCCCTGGCGTGAGGACTTCAACGGCCTGGCCTACGTCCTGGCGGGCAAGGGCTCGGTCGGTGCCGAACGCCGTCCGGTCCACCTGGGCCAGACCGCGGTCTTCGGCGCGGGCTCCTCGCTGACCGTCCGCGCGGACGAGAAGCAGGACTCCCACACCCCGGACATGGAGGTCGTCCTCCTCGGCGGACAGCCGATCCGTGAACCCATGGTCCACTACGGCCCGTTCGTCATGAACACCAAGGACGAGCTGATGCAGGCCTTCGAGGACTTCCAGAAGGGCCGCCTGGGGACGATCCCGGCGGTGCACGGCATGACCGAGAGCGGGCCGCAGGAGGCGTGAGGCCAGGCCGACCTCCGGCCGACGCACGACGTACGACGTGAAGGGCCCCGTCCCCCGAGGGACGGGGCCCTTCACGTCGCCCACGGGTGCGCGGGGCGGCGGGGCGAGGGGGGGGGAGTCTTCCCGCGTGGTCGTGGCTCTCGCGTCGCGGCCTAGGCCGCGTACGCGGTCGCGTCCGCCGGGGCCGGGGTCGGGGCCGGCGCCTGGGGCGGAGCCGGGTCCAGGCCCAGGCCCGCTCGCGCCGTGCGCAGATGTTCCAGGCCCTCCTCCGCCACCCGTGTCACCTCCGCGTACTCCGCCGCCGTGCGGGCCGTGACCAGGCGGGTCCGGGCCTCGCGCCGGCATTCCGCCGCCCTGGTCAGGGCGCGGGCCGTCTCCTCGTCCGCGCTCGACCAGGTGCGGGCGTCCGGGGGGACCAGGCCGCCGGTCAGACGGACCAGGACGTGGTTGGCCTCCGCCTCCGCGTCGAGGTCGGACGGGGGGCGGCCGGCTCGGCCCCGGCGCTGGGCCACGACCCCGGCCGCCGCGCCGATGATCAGCAGTACCGAGAGCGCGATCGCCCATCCCATGGCCGTTCCTCCCTTGTCCCGCCGACCCTCGCCGGCGCCCTCCTCCTCCATGAGAAGGCAGGCCGCTGTGATCGCCCCCCGGGATTCCTGTGCGGTACCGGTGAGGTTGCCAAGGGGGTGGACAAGAGGGGCGTGACTCAGGCGGGTCGCGGGGCGGTCGGGCGGCCGCCGGGTGAGTGCGGAGCCCGGTCACCGCCGGCCGGCGGTGACCGGGGGTCCGGGGGGTGTCAGGTCGCCGAAGGGGAGGCCGAGGCGCTCGGCGGGGGCGGGGCGTCCTGGCCGTCGTGGGTGGCCTCCGGGTCCACGCCCACGGTCAGGCTCGCGTGGACGCCCTTCGTGATGTCCCGCCTGTCGTAGCGGAGCCTGAGCAGGCCGCCCGTCGTGCCGCTCTGGTCGTAGATCGTGTCCTCGGACAGCAGGGTGCGCTCGGCGGTGTTCGAGGCGTACGGCTCCACGGTCTCCGTGGCGACCACCGACTCCTCGTCGAAGAAGAACTGGCCGGTGTGGCAGGTGTGGCCGCCCTCGTAGCCGGCGTCGGTCCACTCGCCGTCCACGTGGACCTTGGTGTGGATGTGGACGCAGCGGCCGCGGTACCAGCCGGGGAAGACCGTCCTGAAGGTGACGTGGCCGTGCCGGTCGGTCTTCCAGGTGCCGCGCAGGTAGCGGGTGTCGTCGGTCGGCTCCTGGTGGCCGCCGGGGTTGCCGCCCGGGGGCGCGCCGGTCGGCGAGCCGGTGGGGGGCTCGCCCGTGGGGGCGGGGCCGCCTCCGCCGTTGCCCATGCCCTCGTAGCCGGAGTAGACGCCCGCCGCGTCGCAGTGCCAGATGTCGACGGCCGCGTTCCGGATGGGCCGGCAGGTCTCGGCGTCGATCACCTTGAGGCTGAGGAGGAGGGGGATGCCCTCGCGGTCCTCCGTGACGTCCCGGCGGATCTTGTCGGCGTCGATGTAGTAGGGGCCCTCGACGGTCTCCGAGGTGAGGACGTAGCAGTCCTCGGGGAGCCCGTCCTTCGTGGCCGGGGTGCGCTCCCCGGCCACCGCGTCGACCGCCAGCGCGCCGCCGCCGAGTCCCGCCACGGCGAGCGCGCCCGCGCCCACCGCGACGACCCGGCGACGCGTCGGATCGGTCGGTGAAGGGGCCGGCTGGGGTTCCTGTGTGTCTCCCGTCATGGACATGGAAAGTAGGGAGGAAGCCTGTCAGCGAGCTGAGAAAACGGCACCCTTTCGCGCTCCCGCGCGAAAGGGGCCGGAAATCGACGTACGGACGATCCGGGGTCAGCTCGTGCCGTCGTGGGTGGCGTCGGTGTCGACACCCATGGTGAGGGAGCCGGTCACGCCCTTGGCGATGTTCTTCTTCTGGTACTTCAGCTTGAGCAGGCCGCCCGTCGTGCCGCTCTGGTCGTAGATGGTGTCCTCGGTGAGCGTGGTGCGCGTCGTGGTGCTCGTCGAGTACGGCTCCACCTCGGCGGACAGGAGCACCGACTCCTCGTCGAAGAAGAGCTGGCCGGTGTGGCAGGTGTGGCCGCCCTCGTAGCCGGCGTCGGTCCACTCGCCGTCCACGTGGACCTTGGTGTGGATGTGGACGGTCCGGCCCTGGTACCAGCCGGGGAAGATCGTCTTGAAGGTGACACAGCCCTTCTTGTCGGTCTTCCAGGTGCCCCGCAGATAGCGGGTGTCGCTGGTCGGCTCCTCGTGGCCGCCCCCGCCACCGCCGGACGGCGGCTCACCGGTCGGCGTACCGGTCGGCACGTCGGTGGGGGTGCCCGTGGGGGCGTCGGTGGGCGCGTCCGTGGGGGCGGTGCCGCCGCCCTGGGAGAAGCTCTCGTAGCCGGAGTAGAGGCCGAGGGCGTCGCAGTGCCAGATGTCCACGGCCGCGTCGGCGAGCGGCTTGCAGGTCACGGCGTCGATCACCTTGAGCTGGAGGGTCAGCGGGATGCCCTCCTTGTCCTCGGTGATGTCCTGGCGCAGCTTGTCGGCGTCGATGTAGTACGGCCCCTCGGTGGTCTCCGAGGTGAGCTTGTAGCAGGTCTCCGCCGTGCTCGACGCGGACGCGGTGCTCGTCGCCTCCGTCGTCTCGTCGGCCGAGGCGTTCATGGCCAGCGCACCGGCCGCGCCGACGCCGACCACGGCCGCACCGCCCGCCACGACGACCTTGCGCCGCGTCATGTTCCTTTTGTGCTGGGGGCCTTCAGGCCTTTCGTTTCCCGTCATGCCCCGGACGCTAGGTAAGAAGACTGTCCTCACCATGGGCGACGACTGTGGGTTCCTGAGAAACCTGAAGCCGCCGGCCGCCGAAACGAAAAGGGGGCGGGAAACCGGCCTCGGTTCCCGCCCCTCCTCGAGCGTCCTACTTGGGCTGCGGCTTGCGCACCGACAGGTGCAGCTCCCTCAGCCGGGCCTCCTCCAGCTCCGTCGGCGCGCCCATCATCAGGTCCTGGGCGTTGCCGTTCAGCGGGAAGGCGATGGTCTCCCGGATGTTCGGCTCGTCCGCGAGCAGCATGACGATGCGGTCGACGCCGGGGGCGATGCCGCCGTGCGGCGGGGCGCCGAAGCGGAAGGCGCGCAGCATGCCCGCGAACTTGTCCTCGACCGTCTCCCGGTCGTAGCCCGCGATCTCGAACGCCTTGAGCATGATCTCCGGCTCGTGGTTCCGGATCGCGCCGGAGGACAGCTCGACGCCGTTGCAGACGATGTCGTACTGCCAGCCGAGGATGTCCAGCGGGTCCTGGGTCTCCAGGGCCTCCAGACCGCCCTGCGGCATCGAGAACGGGTTGTGCGAGAAGTCGATCTTCCCGGTGTCCTCGTCCCTCTCGTACATCGGGAAGTCGACGATCCAGCAGAAGCGGAAGACGCCCTCCTCGAAGTGGCCGGCCCGCTTGGCGGCCTCGACGCGCACCGCGCCCATGATCTTCGAGACCTCGTCGAACTCGCCCGCGCCGAAGAACACGGCGTGCCCGGCGGCCAGCGACAGGCGCTTGGTCAGCTCGGCCACGTTCTCCTCGGTGAGGAACTTCGCGATCGGGCCGGTCAGCGAACCGTCCTCGGCGACGCGCACCCAGGCCAGGCCCTTGGCGCCGAGCGAGATCGCGTACTCGCCGAGCTGGTCGAAGAACTTGCGGGGCTGGTCCTGGACGGCCGGGACGGCCAGCGCGCGGACGTGCTTGCCGGCGAAGGCCTTGAACTCCGAGCCCTCGAAGACATCGGTGATGTCCACCAGCTCCAGCTGGGCCCGCAGGTCCGGCTTGTCCGAGCCGTACTTCAGCATCGCCTCGCGGAACGGGATCCGCGGGAACGGCGAGGTGACGTGCCGGCCGCCGCCGAACTCCTCGAACAGCTCGGTCATCAGCTTCTCGACCGGCTGGAAGACGTCCTCCTGCTCGACGAAGGACATCTCGATGTCGAGCTGGTAGAACTCGCCCGGCGAACGGTCCGCGCGCGCGTCCTCGTCACGGAAGCAGGGCGCGATCTGGAAGTAGCGGTCGAAGCCGGAGATCATCAGCAGCTGCTTGAACTGCTGCGGCGCCTGCGGCAGCGCGTAGAACTTGCCCGGGTTCAGGCGGGAGGGGACCACGAAGTCGCGGGCGCCCTCGGGGGAGGTGGCCGACAGGATCGGGGTGGCCATCTCGTTGAAGCCCAGCGCCGTCATCTTGTGGCGGATCGCCGAGATGACCGCCGTGCGCAGCATGATGTTGCGGTGCATGCGCTCGCGACGCAGGTCCAGGAAGCGGTACTCCAGGCGCCGCTCCTCGTTGACCCCGTCCTCGGTGTTGATCGTGAAGGGCAGCGGCTGGGCCGCGCCGAGCAGTTCGACCTCGCCGACCTCGACCTCGACCTCACCGGTCGGCAGGTCCGCGTTGACGTTCTCCGCACCGCGCGAGACGACCTTGCCGTCGACCCGGACCGTCGACTCCTTGGTCAGCTTGTCCAGCGCCTCGTACGCGGGCGTGCCCGGGCGGGCGACGAGCTGCGTGATGCCGTAGTGGTCGCGCAGATCGATGAAGAGGATGCCGCCCAGGTCGCGCCGATTGTGCAGCCAGCCACTCAGCCGGACGTCGGTACCGACGTCAGAGGAGCGGAGCTCGCCGCAGGTGTGGGACCTGTACCGATGCATCGTCGTTCATCCAGCCTTCGCGGATAGGGGTTGTGTTTCACGTGAAACACGACCCAGGGTACCGGGCGCCCCGATGTCGCCTCCCCTCCATTCCCCGGGGAGGGCGGGGAAGGCGATCAGTGGCAATTTTCGATTCCGTCTTCCTAAAGTGGGGCAATGCGCGCTGGCGAGTCACTGCCCGCCGTGGGGGAGGTCCTCGCCTCCCTCGCGACCGGCCTGTGGCACTGGAGTACTGCCACCGGGCTGGTCACGGTCGACGCCGAGGCTGCCCGGCTGCTCGGCCTGCCCGCCGAGCAGACCGTCCTCACCGAGGCCCAGACCCGGGCCCGGCTGCACCCCGTCGACTGGAACGAGATCACCGGAGTGGTCCAGCTCGCCGTCGCCGAGGGCACCCTCGCCGAGGTGCGCGTCCGGATCATGGACGACCAGGGGCGGGTCGTCCGGGTGGTCCGCAGCCGCTCCAAGCCCTCGTTCGACCCCGAGAACAAGGCGTACGAGCTGATCGGCACCCTTCAGGAGGTCACCGAGCCGCGGCCGGGCACCCCCGCCGGGAACGCGGCCGTCACCGGTGACTGGCGGCGCTCGCGGGAGGCGTTCCTGCTGGACGCGGGCCGGGCGCTGGCGGAGGCGCGGTCCACGGAGGAAGTGCTGCGGGTCGCGGCGGGCCTGGCGATGCCCGGGTTCTCACCGGACGGGCTCGCCGTCTTCGGGGTCGACGGGGACCGGCTGACGATCATCGGCCACCACGGGCAGCAGCCCGGCGACGAGGGTCCCTTCACCCATATGCCCGTGGCGACGGACTACCCCGCCGCCGAGGTCGTGCGTACCGGCCGGGCCGTCTATCTCTCCTCGCCCCAGCAGTACAAGGAGCGCTACCCCCTCACCTGGCCGCTGGCCGTCCACTTCGGCCGGGAGTCATGGGCGTTCCTGCCGCTGACGGTGGCCGGGCGGACGATGGGCGCCTGGATGGCCGCCTTCACGCACCCGGTGGCCTTCACCCCGGACGAGCGGTCCGTGCTCACCACGGTCGCCCGGATGCTCGCCCAGGCCCTCACCCGAGCGGGCGCCGCCGAGACCCAGCGCGAGCTGACCGACGGCCTCCAGCGCTCCATGCTGCCCACGCTCGGCCCCGAGATACCGGGCCTGACCCTGGCCGCCCGCTACATACCGACCGGCGGCGGCCTCCAGGTCGGCGGCGACTGGTACGACATGATCCCGCTGCCCAGAGGCCGGTTCGCGCTGGTCATCGGGGACGTCCAGGGCCATGACGTCCGCGCCGCCGGGCTCATGGGCCAGCTCCGCATAGCGCTGCGCGCCTATGCCGCCGAGGGCCACCGCCCCGACGCCGTGCTCTCCCGCGCCTCCGGCTTCCTGCACGGCATCAACCAGGCCGGGAACGACACGGACCTGCGCTTCGCGACCTGCCTGTACATCGAGGTCGACCCGGCGACCGGCGTACTGGAGGCCGCGCGGGCCGGGCATCTCGACCCGGCCGTCCGGATGGCCGACGGCACGGTCATGGTCCGCGCCACGGCCGGCGGGCTGCCGCTGGGCATCGACCCGGCCGCCGACTACCCCACCACCCGGCTCGCCCTGGAGCCCGGCGAGACGCTGATGCTGTGCACCGACGGCCTGGTGGAGACCGGCGGCCACGACCTCGACACCGGCTGGCGGCGGATCCGCGAGATCCTCGAAGGCGACGAGGCAGATCTGGAGGGCCTGGCCGACGCGCTGGTCCAGGCGGTGCACGGCCCCTCCTCCCACCACACCCGGGGCCCGCTCGCCGACCGGCGCGGCGACGACATCGCCCTTCTGCTGCTGTGCCGGCACGGCGGGGAGGGCTGCGGACCGGCCGCCGCACCCGCACGGACCCCCGTGCGGCGCACCATGCTGACGGTCGCGCAGGCCGAACCCGAGCGGATCGCCGTGGGCCGGCAGCAGCTGCGCGAGCTGCTGCACGACTGGCCGAGCGAGGACCAGGTCGACTCGGCGGTCCTGCTCGTCTCCGAGACCCTCACCAACGTCCTCGTCCACACCGACGCCGACGCGCTGCTGGTCGCCGAGGTCACCGGGGCACCCGGCGAACGCCGGATCCGCATCGAGGTCACCGACAGCAGCGACGACCTGCCCCACAAGCGCCGCCCCGGCGAACTGGCCTCCTCCGGCCGCGGCCTGGTCCTCATCGAACTCCTCGCGAACACCTGGGGAGTGGCCCCGCGCGGGGAGGGCAAGACCATCTGGTTCGAGCTCTACGAGGCCGACGGCCCGGGCGGCGCCGACGGTCCGGGCGGCTCGGGACCGGCGTAACGCGCCCGCAGCTCGTGCAGGACGCCGAAGGCCGCCGCGGTCAGCGGGACGGCGAGGAGCATGCCGAGGATGCCGGCCACGGAGGCTCCCGCGGTGATGGCCAGCATCACGGCGGCGGGGTGCATCTGCACGGTCCGGCTCTGGATCGCCGGCTGGAGGACATGCCCCTCCAGCACCTGCACGGCGAGGACGACCCCCAGCGCCCACAGCGCGATGACGAACCCGCGGTCGGCGAGGGCGACGAGCACGGCGACGGCCCCCGAGAGGAAGGCGCCGAGGTAGGGGATGTAGGCGCCCACGAAGACGAGCGCCCCGAGCCCCACGGCACCCGGCACGTCGAGGACGAGCAGCCCGACGGTGATGCACACCGCGTCGATGAAGGCGATGACGGTGGTCCCCCGCATGAACCCCTCCATCGCCGCGAAGGCCCGCCGCCCCATCGCCTCCAGGGTGTCGCCGGTCCCGCCCGGGGCGACGGAGCGCAGGGACTCGGCCGCCCGGTGCGCGTCCCGCAGGAAGAAGAAGACGAGCAGCAGGGCCAGCACGGCCATGGCGATGGTCTCGCCGACGACGCTGACCCCGCTGATCACATTGGAGGCGGCCGTCCCGCCGAACTTCGTCAGCAGCTCCCTGGCGTTGGAGGCGAGGTCGTCCAGCGAGGTCCCGGCCGCCCCGAAGTGGTCGGCGACGCCCTGCGCCGCGCTCCTCAGCGAGGCGACGATCTCGTCCCCGGTGTCGATCAGTGCGGCGACGACGATGTACACCGCCCCTCCGACGACCGCGACGACGGCGACGCAGGTCAGCGCCGCCGCCGTCGAACTCGGCACCCGCGCCTTCACCAGCCTCCCGTGCAGCGGCCTGAGCAGCGCGGTCCCGAGCAGCGCGAGCAGCACCGGCGTGACGGCCGTACGGAACGTCGCGCACAGCCGGATCCCGACGTACGCCACGCCCGCGACGAGCAGGATCACCGCACACCAGGCGGCGAGCCGGCGCACGGGCACGGGGAGCAACTGCACACGACCAGCGGACCACGGCCCGGCCGGATTGTCCTGCACGGACGGCCGGCCGGGTGACGCTCCGTCATATGGCGGCCGTCACGAGAGCGTGGTGTACCCGCCCCAGCCCGAGCCGATCAGCGTCCGGGACCCGAAGGAGCCCTTGCCGTCGCCGTACTGCCGGTACAGCTTCCCGGCGGTGTCCCGGGCCACGAGATCGGCCCGCCCGTCCCGGTTGAGGTCCCCGGCGCCCACGACGGCGTCGTAGGAGGAGCCCCAGGAGGCGAACAGCTTCACCCGTGCCGAGAAGGTGCCCTTCCCGGTGCCGGGGTACCGGTAGAGGTTGTTGGCCTTGTCCTGCGCGATCAGGTCACCGTTGCCGTCGCCGTCGAGGTCCCCGGCGCCCACGATCCTCTTGTACGTCTTCACGTTGTCGTACAGCTTCACGCGGGACGACAGCTTGCCGGTGCTGGTGCCCTTGAACAGGTACAGCGTGCCGGTGGAGGAGGCGCGGGCGATCAGGTCCGGGCGGCCGTCGCCGGTGACGTCACCGGGGGAGGTGAGGACGTCGTACTGGTTCCAGCCGCTGGTGGCGAGCGTGGTGTACGCCGTCGACGGCTTGACCGCCGCGTTGCAGCCCGGCTTGTACAGGCGCAGGGCGCCGCTGCTCAGCCGGACGAGGACGTCGTTGCAGCGGTCGCCGCTGAGGTCGCCGACGGGGACGGCCGTGATGCTCCTCGGCCAGCCCGTGCCGGTGACCTTGCCCGAGAACGTCCCGCCGCCGGTGCCCTGGTGGACGGTGAGCGCGCCGGAGGTGGTCAGGGTGAGCAGGTCGCCGAGGCCGTCGGGACCGTCCACGCCGCCGTGATCGTGGCGGACCGGGGAGCCCTTCGTGAGGAAGCCGGTGCCGCTGCCCACCGTGCCGGCCGCCGAGGTGCCCAGGCCCGTCGCCCTCAGGGTCCATCTGTAGGCGCCGTTGGGGAAGCGGACGCCGTCCGAGGTCAGGCCGTTCCAGTGGGCCTCGGCATACGCCGTGGTGGCGCCGCCGGTGATCGTGCGGGTGGCCTTGCCCGTCGGGCCGCTCTGCACCGAGGCGATGGTCAGGGACCAGGCGGTGACGGGGCGGGACAGCAGCCAGACGGCACTCCAGTAGTTCGCGGAGCCGAGCGAGCCGTACTCGCCGGCCTCCGTCCTGAAGGCGGCCGGTGCCGAGGGGGTGACGCCGGTCGTGGCGACGTGCGTGCGCTCGTAACCGTCGAACCAGGCGACCAGGCCCGTGTACTCGTCCACCGTCCAGCGGTGGCGGCGGTCGGTGTCCGGGCCGGTGCCGGGAACGCCGGAGGCCAGCGTGCGGGTGGTGCCGCCGGCCGCCTCGGTGAGGACCAGCTCGTCCGTGGCGTGGTCGTGGCGCACCGTGAACCCGTCCCCCAGCAGGACGTCGCCCGGGGTGACCGCGGCCGACGTGCCCGCCTTGGTGTCGTACACGCCCGCCGAGGCCGTGCCGCACGCCCAGTACAGCCAGCGGCCCGCCGCCTGGAGCTCGGTCGGAACGCAGTCGGCGCCCGGCAGGGTGACCGTGCCAAGGGTCTTGGCGTCGGTCAGGCTGTACGAGGTGACCTGGCCGGCGGTCGAGCCGGCGCTGAAGAGGGTGGAGCCGTTCAGGGCGGCGGCGCGGCCACCGCGCTTCAGCCTGAGGCCCTGGCCGATCTCCCACACGTACTGCGTGGGCGAGGCGCCGCCCGACTGGTAGACGACGTAGTCGTCGGAGACGTCGACGATCCTGCCGCCCGAGGTGTCGAAGTCGATCGGCCCGGAGGAGCCGATGACCTTGATCCGGTCGAGCTTCTGATCGGTCTCGCCGGTGTACGTGGTGAGGTAGACGTCGTCCGGCTCGTAGCCCGTGTTGCCCCAGAGGGGGGCGCAGCTGACGCCGGTGTACGGGCAGGTGGCGCTGATCTTGGCGCTGTCGGTGGCGGCGGAGGAGGCCAGAGCCGTGCCGGCGTCCGTGGCGAGGGTGCGGACGGAGGTGGCGCCTCCGGTCTCCACCACACGCAGGCTTCCCCGGCTGAGGGCGAGGCCGGTCTTGACGTTCTCCACGGCCGGGATCCGGGCCGCCCTGGTGAGGACGGGCGTACCGTCCTCGGCGCCCGGACCGACGCGCTGCAACCACCAGTCGTCCGCGCCGGTGCCGCCGGAGACGAGGGCGGTGCCACCGGGGGCGGGCAGGGCGTAGGCGCCGGATGCCGCCAGCAGGATCTGCGAGGCGCCGTCGGTGAGTGACACGGCCGCCAGCTTCGTCCAGGAGACGGAGGCGGCGTCCAGGGGCAGCAACAGGCGGTCGCCGACGAGCACGGGGGCGCCGTGCGGCTCGCCGGGGTTCGGCAGGCCGTACGTCTGCTCCTCGCCGGCCGGGTCGTTCCGGGACTTCAGGTGCAGGGCACCGCTGTCGGGGTCGTACCAGCCGAAGCGGTCCTCGCCCAGGACGGGGTACGCGCCGTGGACGACGTCCTGGAAGGCGGGGGTGGACACGGCCGTGCCGACGTCGACGTAGGAGAGCGAGCCGCTGCCCTTGACGAGCACGCCCCGGGAGTCGGCGGCGGCCACCGTGTTGTCCGCGAGGGTGGTCGCGCCGTCCCCGGTGATCGTGCGCTCGCGCCGGTCGCCGCCCGGGAAGTCGATGAGTGTGTGGCCGGTGACGACCGTCTCACCGGCGAGGGCGCGGTAGTAGTGGTCCGAGGTGACCGTGGAGGTCTCGCGCGTCGCCGGGTTCCACAGGGTGACGGACTTCGACGACAGGGCGGTGGGCAGGGCGACCAGGTCGCCGTCGGAGCCGTACCAGGCGCTGCGGCACACGCTGGTGACGGTGGCGCAGGGCAAGGCGGGCGTGTAGACGCCGTCGGCGGTCGACACGGTGACCGTGGCGCCGGTGGCGTAGTCCGTCCACAGCAGTCCGTCGACTCCGCTCTGCCGGTGCAGATAGCCCGACTGCCCGGCCACCAGGGGCCGTTCGGTGCGCGGTTCGGCGGAGGCCGGGTCGGTGAGTGTGATCTCGGTGGTGCCGCTGGTCGTACCGGTCGCTCCGGCGGTGCCGCCGCCGACGGCGGTGACGACGGCCGCTGCGGCGACCGCGAGTGCGGAGACGGCGGCGGTCACACCGGCCGTTCTCCGGGCGTGCCTGCCCACGTGCTTGTCCCTCCCCCACGAGGGCCCCCTGCCCTCGCCCGAGTGAGCGGACTTTAGCAGGGCTTTTCCCGCGCTTTACCGGCGGGTTCCCGCGGTTTCACACGAGGCGGAGGGCCGGGGCGGGAACCGTGGCGGACCACGGCCCCGCCCCGCTCCCGGGGTCGTACCGTGGCGGTCAGAACAGGCCCTTGTAGCGGTCGAAGCCGCCGCCGATCCTGGTGCGGCTGCCGTACGAACCCCTGCCGTCGCCCAGCTGGCGGAACAGGCTGCCCGCCGAGTCGCGCGCGAGCAGGTCGCTCTTCCCGTCGCGGTTGATGTCGCCGACGCCGACCACCACGTTGTACGAGGAGCCCCAGTTGGAGAAGATCTTCGTCCGCGCGGAGAAGGTGCCGTTGCCCTTGCCGTAGTACCGGTACAGGTTGTTCGACGTGTCCTGCGCGATCAGGTCGCCGATGCCGTCGCCGTTGAGGTCCCCGGCGCCCACGACCTTCTTGTACGTCTTCCAGTTGTCGTACAGCTTCACGCGCGCGGACAGGCCGGCCGTGCTCGTGCCCTTGTAGAGGTAGACCGCGCCGGTGGAGGCGTTGCGGGCGATCAGGTCGGGGCGGCCGTCCTTGGTCACGTCACCGGGGTAGGTGAGGACGTCGTACTGCTTCCAGCCGGTCGTGGAGATCGTCTTGTACGTCGTCGAGGGCTTCGGCGCGGTCCCGCAGGCCGGCCGGTACGCGCGCAGGGCGTCGCCGACGCGGACGAGGACGTCGTTGCAGCGCTCCCCGTTCAGGTCGCCGAACGGCACCGCCTTGATGCCCGTCGACCAGCCCGTGGCGGCCGCGCCCGTCTCGAGCTGTCCGGTGCCGTCGCCCAGGACCCACTGGATCCGGCCCGAGGCGTCGAGCTGGAGCAGGTCGCCGAGGCCGTCCGGGGTGACCTCGTGACCGCCGAAGTCACGGAAGGCCGGGCTGCCGCCGGTCACCGTCACGGTGCCGGTGCCCAGGGCCGACGGGGTGCCCGAGCCCCACTGCACGGCCTTCAGTGTCCAGGTGAACCGGCCGTTGACGGCCATGGCACCGGTGCTGGTCCGGCCGTTCCAGACCGGGGCGACGGTGGTGGAGCCGGTCGCGGGGTCGGCGCTGCCGGTGAGGGTGCGCACGGTCCTGCCGGCGGTGTCGGTGAGGGTGAGCGTCCAGGAGGCGACCGCGGAGTTCGTCGTCCAGACCGGCTTCCAGGCGGCGCTGGAGGAGGTGGTGCCCTTGAGGGACACGCCGGCCGGGACGGTCCGGTCCGTCACCTTCAGCGTGGGCCAGGCGGTGCGGGCGGCGGTCACGTCCGTGTCGGCCGAGATGGTGGACGCCGGCCCCCAGACGGCGGTGGCGGCACCGGCGGCGTTCGCGGCGATCTCGCCCCGCACGCTCTTGCCGCCGCCCACCCGGCGGGCGGACGTCCACGCGCCGTCGGCGAGGGTCGCCTCCCACAGGGACTCGGTCTGTCCGCCGGCGTCCAGCTCCGGCCACAGGGCGTGGACCGAGCCGTCCGGGGCGATGGAGGTGTCCGAGGTGTACTGCGCCTCCCCGGCGGACAGGGTCTTCGGCGCCGACCACGCGGCGGCGGAACTGTCGTACGTGGTGGTCCGCACGTCGTCGGCGCCCGTGGCCCGGTCGGTCCAGACGAGGGTGACGTCGCCGTCGGCTCCCACCAGCGGCTCCGGAACCTCGGCGGGGTCGCCGACGGCGGTGGCGGCCGTCTGCGGCGCACTCCATGCCGAGGCCGCGTCGGCGCGGCGCACGGTCTGGAAGGTGCCGTTCGCGTCCTGCCACACCAGATGCACCGAGCCGTCCGGGGCGGAGGCCAGCGCGGGCGGCTTCCGGGAGGCGGTGATCTCCTGCGGGGTCGGCCAGACGTAGGTGTCGAACGGCCTGGTGTTGGTCATGACCCGGTAGTACTGGGTGTTCACGGACATCCAGTACGACACGACGAGCCCGCCCTGCCCGTCGTACGCGATCCGCGGGTGCCCGACGGTCCCGTAACCGGAGACACCCGCGTACGTGGCGGCATTGCTGACCTGCGCCGGTGCGGACCAGCTGTCCTGCGCGACGAGGGTGGCGGCGTACGCCTCGCTCCTGCCGGTCCGCCACACCCGCTGGCTCCACACGGCGGCGAGCGTCCCGCCGGGCCCCACGGCGAGGTCGGGGGACTCGAAAGCCGTGTTCGGGTCCGTGGCGATCACCGTGGGCTGCGACCAGGCGGACTGCCCGGCGCCCAGGGCGGCGGAGGCGACGTGCGCGGTGGTGGTCCACAGCAGGGCGACCGATCCGTCCGGCCGTGCCGCGAGTCGTGCCTCGCCGACGACGTCGGCGACCGCGACCTGCTTGGTCCAGGTGTCGCTGTTCGCGGGGCGCGTGGCCGAGTAGAGGTTGCCGGTGCTGTTCTGGGTCCAGACGGCCACGGCGGTGCCGTCCTTGGTGACGACGACGTCCTGGACCTGGGACTTGTAGCCGTGGAGCGTCGCCGGGCCCGTCCACGGCGGCAGCACGGTCGCCGCGGCGGCCGGAGCGGCCGGCAGCGCGGCGCCCGCGAGGACGAGTGAGACGGTGACGAGTGCGGTGGCCGCGGCGCGACGGCGCGACGGCAGGGCTGATCGGCCCATGTGTGTGGATTCCCCTCCCCGTAGGGGCGTTCGCCCCCCGATGGGCACCTTAAGCGGCTCGTGAGGGAATCGTGAAGGCGTTCGAACGAGTGGCGGACGGGACGGGAGAAAAACTTTCGGTTCGCGGCAACTCTTCATGCCCCGGCGGCCACTGACAGGACGTAAGCCCGCTCCTCCCCGTAAGGATCCCCCGTGGCAGCTCCCTCCCACCGCCGGTCCCTCCGCGCCCGCCGCACCCTCGTCGTCTCCGCCGCCGTCGTGGCGGCCGGCGTCGGCGCCGGGGTCGTCGTGATGAACGCGAACGCCGGGACCGTGGACCTGTACCACCAGACGCTCGCCGCCAAGGACGGCTGGGCCTCCTCCGGCACGGGCACGACCGGTGGCACCAAGGCCGACGCCGCGCACACCTTCACCGTCTCCACCCGCGCCGAGCTCGTGAAGGCGCTGGGTTCGGCGTCCGACACCACCCCCCGGATCATCAAGATCAAGGGCACGATCGACGCCAACACCGACGACTCGGGCAAGAAGCTGACCTGCGCCGACTACGCGTCCGGCACCGGCTACTCGCTGTCGGCGTACCTGAAGGCCTACGACCCCGCCACGTACGGCACCTCCAAGCTGCCCTCCGGCACCCAGGAGAAGGCCCGCGCCGCCGCCCAGACCAAGCAGGCGAAGAACATCGTCTTCAAGGTGCCCGCCAACACCACGATCGTGGGCGTGCCCGGCACCGGCGCCGGCCTGACCGGCGGCATGCTCCAGATCCAGAACGTGGACAACGTCATCGTCCGCAACCTGGCCTTCTCCGCCACCGAGGACTGCTTCCCGCAGTGGGACCCGACCGACGGCGACGACGGCAACTGGAACTCCAACTACGACTCGGTCACCCTGCGCGGCGCCACCCACGTCTGGGCCGACCACAACACCTTCACCGACGCGCCCCACCTGGACAGCGCCAACCCCACGTACTTCGGCCGCGAGTACCAGATCCACGACGGCGCCCTCGACATCACCAAGAGCTCCGACCTGGTGACCGTCTCGCGCAACCAGTTCACCAACCACGACAAGACGATGCTGATCGGCAGCAGCGACAGCGAGCCCGCCGGCAAGCTGCGCGTCTCCCTCCACCACAACGTCTGGAAGGGCATCGTCCAGCGCGCCCCGCTGGCCCGCGTCGGGCAGGTCCACATCTACAACAACTACTACGACGTCACGACCCTCAACGGCTACGCGGTGCAGTACAGCATCAACTCCCGCGCCAAGGCCCAGGTCGTCGCCGAGAACAACTACTGGAAGGTCCCGTCCGGCGGCAAGGTCGCCAAGCTGCTCAGCGGCGACGGCACCGGCTCGGTCAAGGGCTCCGGCAACCTCGTCAACGGCACGGTGACCGACCTCGTCGCCGCGTACAACGCGGCCTCCTCCAAGGACCTGAAGACGACGGTCAACTGGACGCCGGCCCTGACGGCGGGCCTGGAGTCCTCGGCGAAGAACCTGCCGACCTCGCTGCCGACGACGACCGGCGCCGGCGTGCTCAAGTAGCGGCAGGCCCTCCGGGGCCGCCCACAGACACGCGAGGGCCGGGTGACCACGAGCCCCCGGCCCTCGCGTCCCCGCCTCAGGTGTCGTAGGTGCCGTCCCACGGCTCGCCGAAGCCGAGGCGGTCCGGGTACAGCTCGGCCCAGGACTCGCCGTCCTCCTCGCGCACCACGAGACCGAACCGCACGCCTTCGACGACGAGCTGGAAGGGCCGGATCGCGATGTCCGTGTAGGACCGGCGCGGGAGGCTGCGCAGCAGGGTCGCCAGATGGACGCGGGCCCGGGTGAGGACCGAGGCGTCGCCGTGCGGGTCGCGCATCTGTTCGGCCCAGGTGCCGGCACACCAGATCTCCGAGTCGCGGTGGTGGCCGTCGGCGTCGAAGAGGTGCAGCACGGTGTAGAGCCGTTTGTGCTCCTCCCAGCCGTCGTCGAGGGCGAACCCCTCGGGGAAGGCGTAGGTGACCGACGCGAGGAACTGACCGTGCGCGTACCGGCCGATGGACTCGGTGCGCTGCCTCGGTGCGTAGGCGATCGGTATGACCTCGGGGACTGCCATGGCGGAAACCATAAGGGTCGGCGCGAAACAACGGTGGCCCAGGATGCTCGATTCCCGGCCGCCGGCGTTTTCCGCGGGCCGATCGGCGGCCCTCCATGCGGCCTGCCGCCGGTTCGGGACGGGTCACGCGAGCCTCATGACCTCGTTCTCAGGAGTCAGCAACCAGCGGAAATGGTCCACGAGCGGCTCCACCAGGTACGGATCACGCAGCACCACACCGAGTTCGATGTTGTCGGACAACGCCCGGCCCTCCGGAGGCCGGTCCGCGTACCGGCCGGCCTCGCTGCCATCACCCGGGTCTACTCGTCCGCGAAGATGTCTTCGGCCGTCGGGGCCGTGACAGCCCGACGGTGCCAGTGGCGCAGGATTTCGGGGTCGCCACAGCCGGTGATGCGTTCCCGGACGGCTTCGGGGACATTGATGCCGCGCACTTCCAGGACGTCCATGACGTCCTCGGCGGCGCGTCGTGCTTCGCCCTCGGCTCGGCCCTCGTCGCGGATTTCCTCGGAGAGGGGTGACTTGTAAAAGGAGAGGTCCACGGCCACCAGTTTCCTCCACAGTCGTGCGGCTGGGTACTTGCCCAGGCCTTGTGCGATGAGTTCGATGATGGGGTTGGCGATGCTCTGCGGTGTGTCCCGTAGAGCGGTCGTCATTGATTTGAGTATGACCCCGGCGTCGGGATGCCTGGCGTGAGTGATGGCGGACAGCGTGGCGAGGGCGAGGTCTTTGCGGACTTCTGCCGGGTCCGTGATCACCGGTATGTTGTGCGGTCCCGCGACCAGTGGCCGCAGGGTCAGCAGCGGCCACTGGCGAGGTCCGAAGCTGACCTCACGCGCGGCCCATTCCGCTGTGGCGCGGTCCTGGCAGACGACCAGGAGTATCGGCTGCAGCCGGTACTTGGTGAGCAGGTACGAGGCGTAGTACGCCCAGCTGGCGGGCTTGTCCGGATCCTTCCCGCCCTGGGCCTCGATCGCGAGGAGCAGCGGCTCGTCGTCCTCCGTATCCAGCCGCAGGAGGGTGTCCACGCGGCGTTCGACGGGGCTGGTCTCGGTGAGGTCGTTGGGCAGGACGGTGACCGAGGTGGGCTGGGGTAAGCCGATGCCGAGTACCTCGGACACCCCGGAGAAGAGGCCCGGATATTGCTGGAAGATGCGGTGCATCGCCTCGTGCGGCGAGCTGACCATACGGATTCCTGGGGGTGAGGTGACAGGGGACGGAAGGTATTGCCTCCGGCACATGCCAGCGCATTTCTGTGGTGAGCGTATGAGTGCTGTTTCGCCTGAGGGGAGCGCAGCCGATGGTGTTCACCTGGAAGGGTGAGGGCGGCTGGCGGACTGATTCCCGGCGGGCGCCGGATGCTGGGCGACTCGTCAGGTGGTCGTGGGCACCGGTTCCCGGCGTTCGAGGCAGTCGCGGCAGTGGTGTGGGTCGGCGCCTCGGTAGCCGTGGTCGCAGGTCTCGCAGTTGCGGAGGGGGTGCCGGACGGGCGGGGGTGGTTCGGGGGCGCGGAACGGCGGCAGGGGCGGGAGCTGGGCCGTGAGGCGGTGGGCCAGGAGGGCGGCCGGGCGGCGCAGGGGCTCCGGAGGCAGGTCGTTGGTGAGGGCGTGGCGTACGGCGGTGGGGGTGAGGTCCCGTTCCAGCCAGGCGACGACGCCGGGGGCGAGGTGTTCGGCGTCGGTGGCGGAGAGGAGGAGGCGGGGGTCCTTGCGGCGCAGGCCGGCGAGGACGTCGGTGGCGGTGCGGAGGAGGCCTGGGGAGGTGTACGAGGGTTTCGGTACGGCGGGGAGGGCCGCGCGGCGCGGGGGTTTCCGCTGCGGGGCGGTGGCCGCGCGGCGGGCCGGGGGCTTGGGCGGTTCCGCTTCGGACGCGCCGCGGTCGTGGTCGTGGTGGCGGCCGGGCTGGTTGCAGGAGACCGTGCGGGTGACGATCCGGCCGGTCGGGGTGCGTTCGCGGGTGCGGCGCAGGTAGCCGTGGGTTTCCAGCTCGCGCAGGGCGGCGGCGATCCGGGTCGGGCCCTCGGGGAAGCGGGCGGCGAGGGTCTTGATGCCGATGGGGGCGCCGGTCGGGAGGGACTGGATGTGACAGGCCAGTCCGATCGCCAGCAGCGACAGGTCCGGGTGCTGGGCGAGGTGGTTGCCGATCACCGTGAAGCGGGTGGTGTGACGGGTGTTGTCGTGGGTGACGCCGCCGGGGTGCCCCTTGGCGTGGGCCTGCCGGTAGGGGTGGTTTTTCCCGCTGTTACGGGACTGGGCGTGCGGGCGCACGCTAGTGTTTTGGGTGTCCATCGGGAAGGGTCGACTTCCTTGGTGGTCAGGCCCTCGCATTGGGATTGCCGTCCCGGCGAGGGCCGTCGCATGTCTGGGGTTGTTGTGCCGTGTCGTGCTGCGCTGAGCGTAGGGCAGACAACCGGTCGTAAATCCAATTCAGTTGGTGATGTTCACTCGCGAGAGTGAGCCTGCTCCGTGGGCGGGAGGGGTGGGGCTTGGTGGGTTTTCTTTCTCTCCCGTGGTCCTTGGAAAAGACGGCCGACGGCACCGGAACCCACACGGCCGGGTTCCGGTGCCTGTGCCGTTTCCGCTGGTCAGGATGGCGGTAGATCGAGTTCCGCCCATACGGTCTTGCGGGGGACCGGTCCCAGCTTCACGCCCCAGCGGTCGGCGAGGGCGTCGACGAGGAGCAGGCCGCGTCCGGATTCGGCGTCGGGGGTGGGCGGGCAGCGGCGCGGGAGGTCGTCACCCCGGGTGTCCGTGACTTCGATGCGGAGGGTCGCGTCGCGGGTCAGGAGGGCGAGGCGGAAGTCGCGTCCGGGGAGCCGGCCGTGGGTGGCCGCGTTCGCGGCGAGTTCGGCGACGAGGTGTTCGGCGGCCTCGGCGACGCGGTGGGGCAGGTCCCGGTCGCGCATCCAGTCCGTGGCGAGGAGCCGGGCGAGGCGGGCGCCGCGGGGCGTGGGTGACAGGAGCACGCCGAAGTGGTCGGCGGGCGGCAGTAGTTGGGTGGACTTTTCGCTGTTCACGTGACCGAGCGTGGCCGTCCGTGCTTACCGTGAACAGTGACGGCGCTGATACGTAGGGTGACTGTCCGGAGGTTGTCGGCCGCTGTCCGGACCGTCGGAAACGGGCCTACGGGTAAGGGCGTTACGGCACGGCGGTACGACAGAGGGGTGCGGTATGTCGGTGGACGGCGAGGCGGTACGGCTCCGGACCGAGGCGGACGAGCCGGGGTGGGAGGTGGACCCGGACGACGAGTGGGGGGTGGCCGTACTCGCCACGGTGGGGCGGCAGTTGAGGCTGCGGCGGGAGTCGGTGGGGATGCGGGCAGCCGACTTCGCGGTGGCGGTCGGGTACGGGGAGGACCTCGTCTACAAGGTCGAGGGCGGGAAGAGGATCCCCCGGCAGGAGTACCTGGACAAGGCCGACGAGGTGCTGGGCGCGGGTGGGCTCATCGCGGCGGCCTGGGAGGACGTGAAGAAGGTCCGGTACCCGAAGAAGGTTCGGGAGCTGGGGAAGCTGGAAGGCAAGGCGGTCGAGATCGCTCTATACGAGTGCCACATCATCCCTGGGCTGTTGCAGACGCCGGAGCATGCACGATCAGTGATCGGGGCAGCGCAGCCGCCGTATTCGCCGGATGATGTGGAGCGCATGGTGGCCGCTCGTCTGGCCCGGCAGTCGGTCTTCGAGCGCTCGCCCGCTCCCGCGCTCAGCTTCGTCCTGGAAGAGGGGGTCCTGCGGCGTCCCATCGGAGGCAGAATGGTGTGGCGTCAGCAGCTTGAACGTCTGCTGGAGGTGGGGCGGTTGCACAACGTTGTTCTTCAGGTGATGCCGATGGACTGCGACACCCACTCCGGCCTGGACGGTCGGATCGAGCTGCTGAAGTTCCCGGACGGTACGGCGGTGGGCCGCTCCGACGGCGCTTTCAATGGTCGGCCGATCCACGAACTCAAACACTTGCGCATCCTTGAGCTGCGGTATGGCACCATCCGGGCTCAGGCGCTCTCACCACGGGAGTCGCTGGCCTTCGTCGAGCAACTGCTGGGAGAGACATGATCCGCAAGACCACTGCCGGGGACGCCTCCGAGCTGGCGTGGTTCAAGAGCAGCTACAGCGGCGGAAACGACGGCAACTCCTGCGTCGAGCTTGCTCTCACCCCCGGCACCGTGCACGTCCGCGACTCCAAGAACGTCGAGGGCCCCCGGCTGGCGCTCGCGCCCGGTGCGTGGGCGGACTTCGTGGCGTACGCCTCGGAACGCTGACTCAGCAACGGCACGCGCCCCGCACCTGGTTGTCACCGGGGCGGGGTGCGTTGGCGTACGGCTCGAAGTCCAGGCGTGGAGTGAGCGTTGAAAGTGCGGTCCGTCCGATGTGCTCGGGCTGCTCGTCGACCAGAAACTGCCGCCGGTCGGCCTGGACCTGCCGACGACCCGTGTGGTCCGAACAGGTGCCGGGCCGTGTGCGGGAGGTGCTGCTGTGTCGACTGGGGAGCCGCGGTCCCTCGTCACCGCTCCTACCGGCGATCACGGGGCTCTCCCTGGCCTTCACGATGACGGCAAGATCAGGGAGGGGCGGGGGGGGGGGGGGGGGGGGGGGGGGGGGGGCCCCCCCCCCCCCCCCGCCCCCCCCGCCCGGCGTCCGGATTCAGGCGGCCGGCTCGCCGCCGAAGCGCTCCTTGTACGCCGCCAGGTCGTCGTCCGTGAGCTTGGCGAACAGGACCGGCGGGACCGTGAAGGGGGTGCCGGCGGGGACGGAGGCGAGGGCGCGGGCCTCGTCGGCCGTGACCCAGGTCGCCGTGTCGTCCGTGAGGGCGAACGCCTCCCGCATGGTCCTCGCCGTCGTCGGGATGAAGGGCTCCGACACCACCGCGTAGAGGTGGATCAGGTTCATCGCCGTCCGGAGCGTGAGGGCCGCGCCATCCTTGTCGGTCTTGATCTCCAGCCAGGGGGCCTTCTCCTCCAGGTAGGAGTTGCCCGCGGACCACAGGGCGCGCAGGGCGGCGGCCGCCTTGCGGAACTGGAGGCTCTCCATGTGGCCCTCGTACTCGGCCAGCAGCTCGGCGATCTGCTCCCCGAGCTTCGCCTCCGCCGCACCGGCGGCGCTGCCCGCCGGCACCTCCTCGCCGAAGCGCTTCCTGGAGAAGGACAGGACGCGGTTGACGAAGTTGCCCAGGGTGTCGGCGAGGTCCTTGTTGACCGTCGCCGTGAAGTGCTCCCAGGTGAAGGACGAGTCGTCCGACTCGGGGGCGTTGGCGATGAGGAAGTAGCGCCAGTAGTCGGCCGGGAGGATGTCGAGCGCCTGGTCGGTGAAGACGCCGCGCTTCTGCGAGGTCGAGAACTTCCCGCCGTAGTACGTCAGCCAGTTGAAGGCCTTGACGTAGTCGACCTTCTTCCACGGCTCGCGCACGCCCAGCTCGGTGGCCGGGAACATCACGGTGTGGAAGGGGACGTTGTCCTTGGCCATGAACTCGGTGTAGCGGACCGTGTCGTCGGCCTCGTACCACCAGGACTTCCAGTCCCGGTTCTCCGGGTCCTTGTCCGACCACTCCTTCGTCGCGCCGATGTACTCGATCGGGGCGTCGAACCAGACGTAGAAGACCTTGCCCTCGGCGGCCAGCTCCGGCCAGGTGTCGGCCGGGACCGGGACGCCCCAGTCCAGGTCACGGGTGATGGCGCGGTCGTGCAGGCCCTCGTTCAGCCACTTGCGGGCGATGGAGGAGGCCAGCTGCGGCCAGTCGTCCTCGTGGCGGGAGACCCACTCCTCGACCTCGTGCTGCAGCTTGGACTGGAGGAGGAAGAGGTGCTTGGTCTCGCGGACCTCGAGGTCGGTGGAGCCGGAGATCGCCGACCGCGGGTTGATCAGGTCGGTGGGGTCGAGCACCCGGGTGCAGTTCTCGCACTGGTCGCCGCGGGCCTTGTCGTAGCCGCAGTGGGGGCAGGTGCCCTCGACATAGCGGTCCGGGAGGAAGCGGCCGTCGGCCGGGGAGTACACCTGGCGGATCGCCCGCTCTTCGATGAAGCCGTTCTCGTTCAGACGGCGGGCGAAGTGCTGGGTGATCTCGACGTTCTGCGGCGACGAACTCCGGCCGAAGTAGTCGAAGGCCAGCGCGAAGCCGTCGTAGACCGCCTTCTGCGCGTCGTGCGCCTGCGCGCAGAACTCGCCGACGGGGAGACCCTGCTCCTTGGCGGCCAGCTCGGCGGGCGTGCCGTGCTCGTCCGTCGCGCAGATGTAGAGGACGTCGTGGCCGCGCTGGCGGAGGTACCGGGAGTACACGTCCGCCGGGAGCATGGACCCCACCATGTTGCCCAGGTGCTTGATTCCGTTGATGTACGGAAGGGCGCTGGTGATGAGGTGTCGAGCCATCGGGGGCTGCTCCCAGGTCGGTCGTTTTGTGAGGCTTGGAGTCTTGAAATCGTAGCCGACATGGGTGGGCCGCCCGCCTCCCGTTTTGAGGGGTGGGAAGCGGGCGGCCTGATCACGCCGGGTCGCGGGTGCCGCGGGTGCCGCCGGCACCGGGGGGTGTCACGGGCGCCAGTCGGCCAGCACGCCCTCGTAGAGCTCCTGGTCGGTGAGTTCGCGGGGGGTGGGGCCCGCGTGGAAGAAGGCCGTGTTGCCGGTCTTCAGCTTGCGGAGGTAGTCGAAGGCCTTGTTGTCGTGCTCACCGAAGGCGACGAAGGAGAAGAACACGGTGGGGTGGTTCTTCTCCGCGTCGGTGAGGGACTGGGTGGCGGGGGTCTTGGCGTCGGGGGCGCCGTCGGTCTGGAAGACGACGAGGGCGGGGCGGCCCTGCCCGTGCTCGCCGTGGTGGCCCACGACCGCCTCGACGGCGGCGTGGTAGCTGGTACGGCCCATGCGGCCGAGGCCGGCGTGCAGCTCGTCGATCCTGTCCTCGGGGTCGGTGAGGGTGAGGTCGGCGGTGCCGTCGAGCTCCGTCGAGAAGAAGACGACGTGGACCTTGGCCTCGGGGTCCAGGTGGGCCGCGAGGGCGAGGGTCTGGTCGGCGAGGGACTGGGCGGAACCGTCCTTGTAGTACGGCCGCATCGACGCGGAGCGGTCGAGCACCAGGTACACGGAGGCCCGGGCACCGGTCAGACCGAGCTTCTCGAGACCGTCACCGGCGGTGCGGTAGGCGGCGACGAGGTGAGGGGCACTGTCCTGAACGCGGGCGAGCGGCGTCGCCGCGTCCCCGCCCGGCTCCCCCTCGGCGGCAGCCGCGAGCACCGGCTCCGGAGCGGCTCCGGAGACCTCGGCTACGGCAGCGGCCGGCTCGGCCTCGGGCTCGGCGTCCGCTTCGGCGGCGGGCTCGGCCGCCGGTTCGGCGGGGGTGTCGGCGGCGGCCTCGGGCTCGGCCTCGGCGTCCGCCGGGGTCTCGGCCACCGGCTCCGCCTCCGGCGCGTCGGTGGGCGTCTCAGCCTCGGCTTCGACGTCCGCGGCGGCGGGGGTCTCGGCTTCGGCGTCAGCGGCGGCGGCGGGGGCGTCGGCGGCCTCGGGCTCCGCCTCGGCAGCGGCCGGAGCGGCCTCGGCCTCAGCCTCGGCCTCGGCCTCGGCCTCGGCGTCCGCCGGGGTCTCGCCCTCAGGCTCGGCCTCGGCCTCGGCTTCCGCGGGAGCCTCCGCGTCCGCTTCGGCGGGGGTCTTGCCGGTGGGCTCGGCCGCCGGTTCGGCGGGGGCGTCGGTGGCGGCCTCGGGCTCCGTCTCCGGTTCTGCCTCAGCGGCGGCGGCGGCCGGCTCCGGCTCCGGCTCGGCGGAGGCTTCCGCCGCGGGCTCGGCCGCCGGTTCGGCGTCCGCGTCGGCGGCGGCCTCTGCCGGGGCCTCCGGCTCCTCGGCGGCAGCCGGCTCGGGCTCGTTGTCCGGCGTCGGCTCGGCCAGGGCAGCCTGCTCGGCCACCGGAGTGGGCTCCGCCGCCGGAGCCTGCTCCTCCGACGGAGTGGCCTCCTCCGGCTCGCCCGTGTCCTCGGTGTGCGCGTCCGCCGAGCGGGTCGGCTTGGGGACGGTGACGTTGTCGAAGGCGGCCGAGACGAGTTCGTGCTCCTCGTCGGTCGCCGGGCGGGGCTCGGGGATCTGGGCGGTGGGCGCCGGGGCGCCCTCGGTGCCCGGGGCGGGGTCGGAAGACTCCGGTGCGTGATCCCGCGGCTCCTCCCGCGAAGCAGCCGGTTCCTGCGAAGGAACCAGTTCCGCACCCTCCGCCTCGGCGGTGCGCTCCTTGCGTGAGCGGCCGAATGCGTTCCGAAGGCGAGTGAGAATGCCCATGCGCGCAACCCTTCGCGTGAGTTGAAGCCCGTCAATCCCTGGCCAGGACGGACACGTAAGGTTAGCGGCCCCCCGTGGCGATCTTGGGCAGGGGTGAGTGAGGGGAAGCGGGGTGTGTCAACACCGCCTCCGGGCCATCCGGCGGCCGCGCCCGTGCCGAATCCGCCGCCCGCCCCAACACCCTTGTGCTGCCGGGGATTCACTCCGCGTTCACCCCGTCGCCGCGCCTGCGCACATACGTGCCCCTACCGTCACGCTCACACCAAGGGCACGCAAGGGGAGAGTAAAGGTGCGCAAGCTGCTGCCGCTGATCGGAACGCCGTCCCAGTCCCACCCCGGCGGGCGATCCGCCATGACCTGTCGTTTCCGGTGTGGTGACGCCTGCTTCCACGAGGTGCCCAACACCAGCGACAACGCCTACGTCGGTGATGTCATCGCGGGGGCCCTCAGCCGCCGGAAGGTGATGCGCGCCGCCGCCGTGGTGACCGTCGCGGCCACCGCGGGAGCGGCCGGCGCGCTGCCGGCCGCCGCGACGACCGCCGCGACGGCCACCGGGCCGTCCCACGGCACACCCACCGGAGCCGCGGCCCGCGGCCTGCGCTTCACCCCCGTCCCGCCGAACACCGCCGACGCCGTCACCGTCCCGGACGGCTACCGGCAGAACGTCGTCATCCGCTGGGGCGAGCCCATCCTGCGCGGCGCCCCCGCCTTCGACCCGGAGAACCAGACCGCCGCCGCCCAGGCCGGCCAGTTCGGCTACAACAACGACTTCCTCGCCCTGCTCCCCCTCCCGGGCGAGCGCCGCCGCCAGCTGCTCGTCGCCAACCACGAGTACACGGACGAGGTGCTGATGTTCCGGGGCTACGACCCCGCCGCTCCGACCCGGCAGCAGGTGGAGGTCGCCTGGGCGGCGCACGGGCTCGCCGCCGTCGTCGTGGAGGAGGACCGCAGGACGGGGGCGCTCACCGCCGTACCCCGCCACCCCCTCAACCGGCGGGTCACCGCCACCACCGAGTTCCGGCTGACGGGCCCCGCCGCCGGATCGGACCTGCTCAGGACCTCCGCCGACCCGGCCGGCACCAAGGTCCTCGGCACCCTCAACAACTGTTCCGGCGGCACCACCCCCTGGGGCACCACCCTGCACGGCGAGGAGAACTTCAACCAGTACTTCGCCCACGGCAGCCGGCCCACCGACAAGCGGTACGGGATCGGGACCGGGGCCACCGAGCGCAAGTGGGAGCGGTTCGACAAGCGGTTCGACGTCGCACAGGAGCCCAACGAGGTGCACCGCTTCGGGTACGTCGTCGAGTTCGACCCGTACGACCCGTCCTCCACGCCCCGCAAGCACACCGCCCTCGGACGCTTCAAGCACGAGGCCGCCACCGTCCGGCTGACCGACGACGGGCGGCCCGTCGTCTACTCCGGTGACGACGAGCGGTTCGACTACTTCTACAAGTTCGTCGGCAGCAAGCGCATGCGGAAGGGGTCGTCCCGCGCCGTGCGCGAGCACAACCTCTCGCTGCTCGACGAGGGCACCCTGTACGTCGCCCGCCTCACCGGCGACTCCCCCGCGATCGAGATCGACGGCACCGGCAAGCTGCCGGCCGACGGGGAGTTCGACGGCAGCGGCGAGTGGATCCCGCTGGCCACCGCCACCGCCGGGGGCGCCGTCTCGCACGTGGAGGGCATGACCGCGGAGGAGGTCTTCGTCTTCACCCGCCTCGCCGGTGACAAGGTCGGCGCGACGAAGATGGACCGGCCCGAGGACATCCAGCCCTCGCCGGTCACCGGCAAGGTGTACGTCGCCCTCACCAACAACGGCAACCGCGGTGTCGGCACGAACGCCAAGGCCGACGAGGCCAACCCGCGCAACGCCAACAAGCACGGGCACATCCTGGAGCTGACCGAGCGCCGGAACCGGCCGGAGAGCACGTCCTTCGCCTGGTCGCTGTTCCTCGTGGCCGGCGACCCGGAGGACCCGGCCACCTACTTCGCCGGCTTCCCCAAGGACGAGGTCAGCCCCATCTCCTGCCCGGACAACGTCGCCTTCGACCCGTACGGCAACCTGTGGATCTCCACCGACGGCAACCAGCTCGGCTCCCACGACGGCCTCTTCGGCGTGGCCACGCGCGGCGCGCGGCGCGGTGAGCTGAAGCAGTTCCTGACCGTGCCGACCGGCGCCGAGACCTGCGGGCCCGTCATCCAGGACCGGCGGGTGCTGGTCGCCGTACAGCATCCGGGGGAGATCGACGGGGCGTCCGTGGAGAAGCCGGCCAGCACCTGGCCCGACGGGCCCGGCAAGATCGTCCGCCCGGCGGTGGTGGCGGTGTGGCGCGCGGACGGCTGCGACATCGGGAACTAGGCGGGGGCGGGGGCGCGGCCCGAGCGGCAGGACCGCCCGTGGGCCGCACTCACCGCGGCGAGCGGCACCCCCCGCACACCGGGCGCCGAACGGCCGCCGCCGCGGGCGCCGGCCGGGCGCGTCAGCGGAACTCCCGGACGACCTCGATGCGCCCGACGATGTGCGCGTTGAACTCGTCGAGTTCCTCCGCCGGTACCCACAGCTCCAGGATGGTCTCTCCCCCGGCCTGGCGCACCGGATACCGCCGCAGGAACTCCGTGTCGACCTCGAACCGCGTGACGTGGCCGGATCCGGAGGCGGGCACGTTCCAGTCCCGCGCGATCCGCACCGCGTAGTCCTCGTCGAGCACCGGATAGAAGATCGGCTGCTCGGGCAGGCGCGGCGGCCAGGCCGTCCAGCCGGAGGCCTCCACCAGCGCCAGCTCCTCGGGGCCGGTGGGGCGCCAGAGGGTCGTGGTCTTCCGGGTCGGGGAGCTCATGAGCGGGACGGTAGCCGGGCGGGCGGGGCCCGGGCCATGGGATTACGACGCGTCGACCCTGGCCAGGAAGGCCCCCAGCACCTCGTTGAACTCGGCCGGCCGCTCCAGGTTCGGCATGTGGGCCGCGCCCTCGACGACGTGCAGGACGGAGTCGGGGAGCGCCGCGTGCATCGCCCGCGCGTCCGGGACGGGGGTGTACGCGTCGTCGGCGCCGACCACGACCAGGGCCGGGACCGTGACCCGGCTCAGCAGGCCGCGGTAGTCCGGGCGTTCGGCGCGACCGCGCAGGGCCGCCGCCGCTCCCTCCGGGGGCGTCGACGTCATCATGCGGTGGACGTGCGCCTTGACGGCCGGGTCGGCGTACGGGGCGACCATCTTCTCCAGCACCTCGTCGGCGTAGCCGCGCATGCCCTCGGCGAGGAGGCGGTCGGCCGTCTCGTTGCGGGCCAGCCTGCCCCCGGCCGTCTCCGGGTCGGGGAAGGTGTCGGCGAGGACCAGGCCCCGGACGCGGCCGGGGAACCGCCCGTAGCAGTCCATCGCGATCTGGCCGCCCATGGAGAGGCCGGCCAGCACGAAGTGCTCCACCTTCAGTTCGTCCAGGAGGGCCTCGACGTCCTGCGCGAAGTCGGACAGGAGCGTGATGCCGGGGACCACCGGGGAGGCGCCGTAGCCGCGCAGGTCGGGGGCGATCACCCGGCGGCCGGTGGCGAACGCCTCGATCTGGGGGGTCCACATCGTGTGGTCGAAGGGGTGTCCGTGGACGAGGACAAGGGGGAGAGCGGGGGAATGCGCGTCGCCTTTGTCCTCGTATGCGAGGAAGGGGGTCATGTCGGCGACCCTAGGGCGGCTCACATCCTCGGTGCAATAAGATCTTTGCTCTCGGTGCAATCCCAAGGAGGGCCGGCGTGGGTGACTTCCGGGCCATCGCCGACCGGATCGCCGGTGACATCGCCTCCGGGCGGCTGCGCCCCGGTCAACAGCTGCCTCCGCAGCGGTGGTTCGCGCGACGGCACTGCATCGCGCCCTCCACGGCGGGGCGGGTCTACGGCGAACTCGTGCGGCGCGGACTGGTCGTGGGCGAGGTCGGGCGCGGCACCTTCGTCCGGGCCGCCCCGGAGCCGGCGCGGGGGCGGGCGCTGATCGAGGCGGCCACCGCCGCACCCGTCAACCTGGAGCTCAACTACCCGGTGGTGGCGGGGCAGTCCGAGCTGCTGGGGCGGGCCCTCGCCCCCCTGCTGCGGGCCGACGTGCTGACGGAGGCGCTGCGTCCGGCCGCCGCCGCCGGGACACCCGCCGCGCGCGAGGCCGCCGCCCGGCTGCTCGGACTGCCCGACTGGCGGCCCGGGCCGGACCGGATCCTCTTCGCGGGCAACGCCCGCCAGGCCATCGCCGCCGCCCTCGCCTCCCTCGTCCGGCCCGGCGGCCGGGTCGGGGTGGAGGAGCTGACGTATCCGCTGGTCAAGGAGGTCGCCGGACGGCTGGGGATCGTCCTGGTGCCGCTGGCCGGCGACGCGGAGGGCGGAGTACGGCCCGACGCGCTCCGCGCCGCCCACCGGGCCGCCCCGCTCTCCGCGCTGTACCTCCAGCCGACCCTGCACAACCCGACCTCGGTGACCATGACGGACCCGCGGAAGCAGGAACTCGCTTGCGCCGTCGCCGACTTGGACATCCCCGTGGTCGAGGACCGGATCTGGTCCTTCCTCCACCCGGACTCCCGGCCCTTCGCCGCCCACGCCCCCTCCCTCACCCATGTCGTGGACGGGCTGTCCAAGCGGGTCGCGCCGGGGCTCACCGTCGGCCTCCTCGTCGTACCGGAGGGCCGGGCGGAGGCCGTGGGGGCCGCGGTGCGGTCCGGGGGGTGGAGCGCGGCGGGGTTCGCGCTGGAGGCGGCCGTGCGGTGGGAGGCGGAGGGGATCGTGCGGCGGCTCGTCGAGGAGAAGCGCGCGGACGCGGCCCGGCGGCAGGCGGTGCTCGCCGAGCACCTCGGCGGGTTCTCCGTACGGACCGACCCGCGGGCCTACTTCGCCTGGTGGGAGCTGCCCGCGCGGTGGCGGGCGGACACCTTCACCGCCGCTGCCGCCGCGCACGGCATCGCCGTCACGCCGGGCACCGCCTTCGCCGTCGACCCGCACCGCACCCCGGACGCGGTCAGGCTCGGGCTCGCGTCGGCTCCGGCGGAGGAGCTGGCGCGGGCGTTGCGGACGCTCGCGGGCGTCGCGGCGGGCGGCCCGCCCGCACGTACCTCGTGAGCCAGGTCGCCGCGGCGACCGTCAGGCCGACGCCGAGCAGGAGCCAGGCCGCGGTGCGCAGGGTGGTGGTGAGGGCGTCGTAGACCGCGGCGGCGGCCGGGCGGTGGGCCGGGTCGGGGAGGTCGGCGAGGGTGAGGTGGCGGCCGATGGCGACGGCGAGGCCGAGGAAGGCGCCGCCGAGCGCGGTGCCGAGGGCGGTCGCGGTGATCGCGCGGCGGCGGCAGGCGGCGACGGCGATGCCGCCGGCCGCGAAGACGACGGCCGCCAACGGAAGCCAGAAACCGGCGACGTCGAGCACGTGGTAGCCCTTCCGTAGGGTGGCCAGGTCGTCGGGCGGCAGCAGGGCCACCCGGGTGTGCTCGATCGGGATGCGCTCGGCGAACGGCACGTGGTCGAGGGTCATCTGGTGCTTCAGGGGGGTCGTGACGGTCGCCAGGTCGACCGTCACCGGGCCGTCGTCCCGGTCGGCGCGCTCGTCGTTCAGCGCTCTCATCACGGCCGTGTGCGCGGCCTCGTTGCCCGCGTCCCAGGCGGTCCGGTAGGCGCGGGTCGAGGTGAACGAGCGGACCGCGTCCCGCGTGAACAGCGGGCTCATCCCGGACTCGCGGGCCACCCCGTCACCCACCGTGTCCGCCACGGCGTCCCGTACGGCGGGGTCGGAGGCGAGCGGCGCCATCGCGGTGACGTAGCTGCGGGTGTCGGTGAGGCCGTACGCCGCCCAGGCCGCGAGCGTGCCGAACGGCACGAGCAGGCAGGCCAGGGCGGTCAGGACGGCCGAGACGGCGGTCCGCAGGCTTCGGGACACGCCTCCAGGCAACGGGCTGGGCGCGGCCCACGCCAGCCGGCCTGAGCCGTACGGGTGCCCCTGGGACTGCCGGGATCCATGGGGCCTGTGGGGCCTCCGGTGGAGCGTTCACCCGAACGGGTGTTTCCTGGTTCTGGGGAGAAGGAGGCCGATCATGCGCACCACTCCGGCTCTGCGGACACTGGCCGCGGCTCTTGTCACCGGTGGCACCCTCGCCGTGACCACGGCGGGAACCGCGGCGGCGGCCCCGCCGACCAGCGGCGACGACCATCCGATCCGGGGCACCGTCGTCTCCCGCACCGACCTGAACGTGCGACAGCAGCCCACCACACACTCCGCCGTGGTCGCCTCGCTGGCGCCCGGCAGCCACGACCAGGTGCAGTGCAGGGTCGTGGGACAGAGCGTCAACGGCAACCCGTACTGGTACTGGCTCCTCGGCGCCCAGGGCTGGGCCAACGCGGCCTTCGTGGACACCCGCGGCGCCCGCGTGCCGGCCTGCGCCGACCCGTGCCCGCGGTGGAAGGACGGGGACTGGACCAACTGGGACGACCCGTTCACCGACAGTTCCTTCAGCGTCTCCGGCTCCGGCTCGTTCAGCGTCTCGGGCTCCTGGAGCTTCAGCGCCGGCGGAACGTCACAGACCTCGTCGGGTGGCTGGGAGTGGATCCCGGTCGGCCGGTGAGTGGAGGGATGAGGGAAACGCATGGGCCCCGGCCGACCGCCGGGGCCCATGTGCGTGCCGCGCTCCGTGCGGGCCGCGTCAGCGGATGCGGTGTCCCTCCGCGTCCTCGTGCGTGTAGTAGCGGTAGAACAGGACCACGAAGACGCTCGCCGCGATCGCCAGGCCCATGGCCGTCGAGCGCAGCACGGTCTTGTCCGTCTGGCTGTACATGAAGCCGAAGGCGCTGCCCCAGAACGCCGCCCACAGCAGGGCGTGCAGTTCACGCGGCAGACGGGGGGTCATCGCGGCCACGCCCATCCACAGCGCCGCGAACACGATCGTGCTGGCGAAGCCCAGCAGGAGGTTCCAGCCGGTGATGGGGCCGCCGGCGCGGCTGTTGGCCGCCACCCAGTAGCCGTAGACGAGCCCCAGCGCGACGGGGACCGCCCACCTCGCGATTCGGTGGGTCCGTTCGCTGAAGATGTCGGGAGTCCTGGCCGGCCGGGCCGGCGTCAGTGCGGGTGCCGCATGAGCCATGAGAGCGCTCCTCTCTCTCCTCGCCCCCGACTTCCAGGGCACACCTGGCCGCGGGCGGTGGCAAGTCGGGTGCGTCGAGTACCCGGATGCGGGCCGCCTCACCCCGTGGTTCGCTGACCTCATGCGCGACTCCGGGGGCCAGGGAGGCCACGGGGGCCACGGTCCGCTCGACCGCGGCCTTCCGCGTACCCGGCGCCGGGACGTCCTGCAACGCCACCAGCTGCTGCAGATCCGGGGCCGCAGCGTGACCTGGCTGGTGCCGCTGACGGTGCTCGTCGCCATCACCTTCGCCGACTTCCACACCACCGGAGAGTTCCGGATCGTGTCGTGGTGCGTGTTCGTCTCCGCGATCGCCGCCGCGCTGTGCGGGGTGTGGACGACGGCGCTCTTCGCGGTCCTCGCGCTCGCCGTCTACGTCGCCAGCGACGCCGCCTGGCCCACCGAGTACCGGGAGGGCCCGGCCGACTTCGTGCTCGTCCTCGTCGGCGGGGTGCTGTCCGTGCTCGCCTCCTCGGTCCGGGTGCGCGGCGAGCTGCGGATGCTGCACATGATGGACATCGCGGAGACGACCCGGCGTACGGTGCTGCGCCCGCTGCCGCCGGGCTGGGGCGGCCTCGACCACGCGGCCGTGTACCTCGCCGCCGATGCCGACGCCCGGGTGGGCGGCGACTTCTACGACATCCAGCCCGGACCGCACGGCACCCGCGTCCTCCTCGGCGACGTGCAGGGCAAGGGGCTGGGCGCGGTGGACGCGGCGGCCGCGCTGCTGGGCACGTTCCGGGAGGCGGCGTACCACGAGGCGGACCTGGCGACGGTCGCCGGCCGTCTGGAGACCCGGATGCGGCGGCACCGGCTGCACACCGTGGCGCTGGGGCGCGACGACGGGGACCGGTTCGCCACGGCCGTGCTGATGGGGTTCCCCGTCGGGGACCGCGGGGTGGCCGAGGTGGTCGGGTTCGGTCACGAGCCGCCGCTGGTGGTGGGGGCGGCGGGGGTACGGCCGCTGCCCTGCGGGGACGGGCTGCCGCTCGGGCTCGCCGACCTGGCCGGGGCGGGCGGGACGCCGTCCGCGCTGCGGGTGAAGATCGCCGCAGGGGAGACGTTGCTGCTGGTCACGGATGGGGTGACGGAGGCCCGGGACTCCGCCGGCGTGTTCTACCCGCTGGCCGAGGAGGTCGCCGCGGCGGTGCGCCGGGACGCCCGCGCGGCGGAACCGGCCCGCCTGGTGGCGCTCGTCCGGGACGGCACGCTGCGCCACTGCGGCGGCCGCCTCGCCGACGACACGACGATCTTCGCGGTACGACGGACCGGGCCCGCGGCGGCGCAGGGCGCGTCGGGGGCGGGGAGCGCGTCGGGGGCGGTCCCGGACCGGGGTGACCGGGGCCCCGTACGGGGACGTTCGCAGGTCTGAGGCAGACCTTTGCAGCAGCAGCCGTTACGGTGCTGAGGTACTGATCGACAGGGGGAGGGGACCATGCCCGGAACCGTGCTGCTGCTGGCGGCCTCGCCCGTGGGCAAGGGGTGTCTGGTGGACGCGGCGTCCGTCCTCCCCGTGCTCGCGGCCGTGCCGCCCTCCGTGCTGGCCGGAACGGACACGGCGAACGTCGTCGAGCTGGCCGATCCGCTGGAGCCGCAGGCCGTGCTCACCCGGCTGCGGGCCGCGGCGGCGGCGGCCGGGCCGCTGACCGTGTTCGTCACCGGGCAGCTGCAGCTCGACCGGCGGCAGCGTCTGCCGCACCTCGCGCTCGCGCGGACGACTCCGTCGACCGTGCGGTACACCGGGTTTCCCTGGCACTGGTTCCGCGAGGAGCTGCGGCTGCGGGCGGCCGGGACGACGACCGTGGTGGTGGATCTGCACGCCGACGCGGAGACCTGGGGCTGGCTGCGGGGCCACGCGCTGGAGTGCGGGCCGACGGTCGCCGTGTACGGGCGGGTGGCGCCCCCGCCGGGGCGGCGGGCGGTGGCCGCGCCCACGTACATGAAGGCCGTCGCGACGATACTGCGGAGCGGCGGGCGGCCGGGGGCCGAGCAGCTGCACCAGATGGCGCTGGGGCGGATCGCGGGGGAGGGAGAGGTGGGGGACCTCGTGCTGTCCGGGGCCACCCGGCCGGGTCTCGCCCCCGCCGCGCCGGCCGCCCCCGCCCCACCCGTCCCCGCCCTTCCCGCCTCCGGGGGCCACCGTCCCCAGCCCACCGTCACGGCCCTCGCCGTGCCCCGTCCCCAGGCCCCGGCCGGGCCGGCCGGCGACCCCCACGCCGCCATCTCGAGCGCCGTCCAGGCCGGGCGGCACGTCGACGCCGACGCCCTCGCCGCCCGGTGGGAGCAGGCCGCCGCCGCCTCCCACGGGGTGGGCTCCGAGGAGGCGCTGCACTGGGCCGAGGTGCGGGCCGACCTCGCGATGTTCGCGGGGGACGCCGAGCGCAGTTGCCGTACCTGGATGGCGGTCGCCGCCGCGCGGCTGGCCGCCGGGCAGGCGGTCGACGCCCCCGCCGTGGAGGCGGCCGTGGACCGGGCGCACCACCAGTGGGGGCGGATAGGCGACGCGGGGCGGGCCCGTGCACTGGGGCCCGCGCTCGCGGAGCTGCGCGGCCGGGTGCCCGGCCGGCGGCAGGGCGCGCTGGACCATGTCCGGCGCCAGCTGGAGCAGTTGCAGCTTCAGGCGTGATCCCGCCGGACGGGCCCGGGAGCGCGTGCCCGGCGTCGCGCGGCAGGCGCCGCCTTCCCGCCGGGCTTCAGCGGCCCGCCGCGTGTTCCTGGGCCGCCGGGGCGGGCGGGGGCGTGGAGGTCGCTCTGGCCGGGATCGCGTTGGCCGCGGTGATCAGGGTCGCGGCGGCCAGGACGGCGGCGGCGAGGGCCCTGGCGTAACGGCGTCCGTGGTGGGCGGATGTGGGTCCGGGCACGGCAACCTCACAACATCGGCGAACTACGGCTCACGACACTCATGTATTAAGCATGCTTAACTCGCCGTTTAACGTAGGGGCTGCGATAGTCCAACGGCAAGGGGCACAGGGGGAGTTGGGGGGCCGAGGCGTGGGAGAACGGGACGAACCGGAGGTCATCGGGCGGCGCGTGCAGCGGATGCGCGTCGAACAGGGCCTGACCCAGCGGCAGCTGGCGGAGCCGACGTACACGCCCGCCTATGTCTCCACCCTGGAGGCCGGACGGGTGCGGCCCTCCGACGAGGCGCTCCGGCACATCGCCGAGCGGCTCGGCGTGGACTTCGAGGAACTGGCCACCGGGCGCTCGCCGCGGCTCGTGACCGACCTGCGGCTCCGGCTGACCGAGGCACAGCGGGCCCTCGCCACGGGTGAGGCGGAGGAGGCCGCGGCCCAGTACGCCGTCCTGCTCACCGAGGCCGAGACGCACGGGCTCGCCGAGGAGCAGGCCACCGCGCTGCTCGGACTCGGCGAGTGCGAGATCTCCACCGGTGACCTGGAGAAGGCCCGGGTGTACTTCGAGCGGGCCGAGGGGTGTCTGGCCGACGCGCCGCTCCCCGCGCGGGTCCCGGCGCTGCGGGGACGGGCCGTCGCCCACTACCTCGCCGGTGAACTCCGTTACGCCGTCTATCTGCTGGAGTCCACCCTCGACGAGCTCAACCGGGGCGGCCTGCACGACCCCGACGCGCTGCTGCTGCTCTACGCCTCCGTCATCGGGCCGTACATGGACATGGGCGCCCACGCCCGCGCCGCGCAGGCCGCCGAGTTCGCGCTCGCCCTCGCACCCCGGGTCGCCGACCCCGCGCTGGTCGCCCGGATGCACCGCTCCGTCGCCCGCACGCTCCTCGCCGAGGGCCGTCTCGCCGAGGCCGACGCGTCCCTCGCCAAGGCCGCCGACCTGTACCGCCACCTCCAGCTCCGTACCGAACTCGCCAACTGCCACTGGATGCGCGGCTACGTCTACGCCCAGAACGGTCAGCTGGAGCGCGCCGAGGAGGAGCTGAAGCAGGCGCAGACCATGCTCGCCGCCCAGCGCGCCGCGCTCTACGGCAGCCAGGTCGCCGTCGAGCTGGCCGACGTACTGCACCGCAGGGGCAGGTCGCAGGAGGCCGCCGCACTCCTTCACGGCGTCCTCGGGGACCTCTCCCCCGAACGCGGCGCCGTCCACGCCGCCGCCGCTCACCGGCTGCTCGGCATCATCGCCGAGGACGCGCGGGACACGGAGGCCGCCGAGGAGCACTACGTCCGGGCGCTGAGCCTGCTGGAACGGGCGGGCGCCGCCGGTGATCTCGCCGACCTGTGCCGGATGCTGGGGGACCTGCTGCGCCGCACGGGACGGGTGGAGGCCGCGCTGGACGCCTACCGGACGGGCCTCGGTCACCGCACGGCACCGGGCACGACGACCCTGGGACCGGCCCCGGCCCAGCCACCGCTCTAGGACGGCCCCGGGCACGGTCCCCGTTGACGGCCCCGGGCACGGTCCCCGGAACGGCCCCGGGCACGGTCCCCGGAACGGCCCCGGGCACGGCCCCTGGCACGGCCCCTGGGACGGCCCCGGCACGGTCCCGAGACGGCACCGGCATGGTCCCCGGGATGGTCCCCGGCATGGCCCCGGGATGGCCCCGGGATGGCCCCGGCACGGTCCCCGGCTGGGACCGGCATGGTCCCCGGCATGGCCCCGGCTGGGACCGGCATGGTCCCCGGGACGGCCCCGGGATGGCCCCAGGCACGGTCCCGGGACGGCCCCGGCATGGTCCCCGGGGCCCCAGGATGGTCCCCGGGACGGCCCCGGCACGGTCCCCGGCATGGCCCCCGGGACGGCCCCGGCACGGTCCCCGGCATGGCCCGGGATGGCCCGGGTATGGCACCGGACGGGGGACGGTCCGTCGGTCACAGCGGCCTCTGCGGTGGTTGCCGGGCTGCCCACAGCCTGTCCCTCTAGCGTGCGCCGGGTGCAGAACCAACGGACTGTGGGCGACAACCTGCGGGTCGTCGTGCGCGCGTTCGTGTACGCCGTGGTCGGCGGGGCCGCGCTCGTCGCCATCGCGACCGTCGTGTCCGTGCTCGGGCCGACGCTCGCGCTCGACCTCTACACGCCACCGGTGGCCGCGTGGTGGACCGTGTTCACCGCCGTCGTCGTCCAGGGCGTGCCCTTCCTGCTGCTCGGCACGGTCGTCTCGGCGGCCATCGGCGCCTTCGTGTCCGAGCGCGCCCTCGGACGCCTCCTGCCCCGCAACCCCGCGCTCGCCGTGCCCGTCGCGGGTGTCGCCGGGGCCGTGCTGCCGGGGTGCGAGTGCGCGTCCGTGCCGGTGGCCGGGAGCCTGATGCGGCGCGGGGTCGCCCCGGCCGCGGCCCTCGCCTTCCTGCTCTCCGCGCCCGCGATCAACCCCGTCGTGCTCGTCGCCACCTCCCTCGCCTTCCCGGCCCGGCCGGAGATGGTCCTGGCCCGGCTGCTCGCCTCACTCGGTACCGCCGTGGTCATGGGGTGGCTGTGGGCGCGGTTCGGCAAGGAGGAGTGGCTGCGGACGCCGGGGCGGGAGGCCCCGCACAGCACCGGCGTTCGTGCCTTCCTCACCGGTCTCCAGCACGACTTCCTGCACGCCGGCGGCTTCCTCGTCCTGGGAGCGGCCGCCGCGGCGACCTTCAACATCGCCGTCCCCCGGTCGGTGCTCGACGTCTTCACCGGCTCGGCGTGGCTCGCGGTGCCGCTGCTGGCCCTGCTCGCCGTCGTGCTGTGCGTGTGCAGCGAGGCCGACGCCTTCGTCGCCGCCTCGCTCAGTGCCTTCCCGGCCACCGCCCGGCTGGCGTTCATGGTGGTCGGCCCGATGGTGGACCTGAAGCTCCTCGCGCTGCAGGCGGGCACCTTCGGCCGCTCCTTCGCCGCCCGGTTCGCGGCCGTCACCTGGCTGGTGGCCGTGGCGGCCGGCGTGCTGGTGGGGTGGTGGCTGCTGTGAGGCGGTACGGCCCGGCGGCGCTGCTCCTGCTCACGGGCGCGGCGGTCCTGCGGATCACCCTGTTCGGCGACCTCTACCTGCGCTACGTGCAGGCTGGCCTGCGCCCGTACCTGATCGTCTCCGGGGCGGCCCTGGTGCTGCTGGGACTGATCACCCCCGTCCTCAAGTCCCACCCCCACCACCCCCACCACGGCTCCCGCACCGCGTGGCTCCTCACCCTCCCCGCCCTCGCCCTCCTCCTCTTCCCGCCCCCCGCCCTCGGCTCCTACAGCGCCGCGCGGGAGGCCGCCCAGCGGGCCGCGCGGGGTGTCGGCACCTTCCCGGCCCTCCCCGCCGGGGACCCCCTCGACCTCACCGTCGCCGAGTTCAGCTCCCGGGCCGTCTACGACAGCGGCCGTTCCCTGAAGGGCCGTACCGTGCGGCTGACCGGCTTCGTCACCCGGGACGACGACGGGACCTGGTACGTCACCCGGCTCGTCGTCAGCTGCTGTGCCGCCGACGCCACGACCGGCAAGGCCGAGATCCGGGGCGCCGACGCCGACGCACCGCCCACCGACACCTGGGTGACGGTCACCGGCACCTGGCGGCCGGAAGGCGCACCGGGCTCGGACGAGGCCTGGCCGCCGGTGCTGGACGCGGAGAAGGTGACGCGGGTGCAGCAGCCCGCGGATCCGTACGAGAAGCCGTAGGCGGCGCGGGTTCCCGCGGTGGGCGAAGGGTACCCGGCGGTCGCGGGAAGTGGTCGGACCAGTCCCTTTCGCGGAGGTGGTCGCCGTGCGCGACCGGGAGCGGGAGCGGATCGCGGCGGTGATCGCCGACGCGGTGCGTGGTGCCGAACCGGGAGAAGTGCCCGGGCGGCTGTGCGCCGCTGCCGTGCGGCTGCTGCCGGTGAGCGGCGCGAGCGTGTCGCTGTGCGGCGAGGGGATGCCGGTACCACTGAGCGCGAGCAGTGAGCGGGCCGCGCATCTGATGGAGGTGCAGGCCACCCTGGGCGACGGACCCTGTCTGCGGGCCGCCGAGACCGGGGTGCCCGTGTTCGCCTCCGATCTGACGGCCGGCCGGGACGCCTTCCGCTGGCCGGTCTTCGCCCAGCAGGCGGCCGCTGCCGGGGTGCGCGCGGTGTACGCGCTGCCGCTCGGCGACCGCACGCTCTGCGTGGGCACCCTCGACCTCTACCGGGACGTCCCCGGCGAACTGGCCGGCGACGAGGTGCGCACCGCACAGCTGGTGGCGGACGTGGTGATGGCGGCCCTCATGACCCTGCCGCTCGCGGAGGACGACGGTCTGCGCCCGCCCGGCGAGGAGCCCTGGCTGAGCGCCCTCGCCGCCGACCACGACGTCGTCTACCAGGCCGTCGGCATGGTCATGGCGCAGCTGGGCGTCGGCGCGGACGAAGCTCTGGCCCGGCTGCGCGCCCACGCCTTCGCCCACGGCCACACGGTCCTGGACGAGGGCCGCGACGTGGTGGGCCGCCGAACCCGCCTCGACGACCCGGACTGAAACCCCCCTCCGACACCACCCCGACGAACCCCCTCACCGACGGCCCCGACAGCCCGGGGCGCCGAGCGAGCCGCGTCCCGCGGGAGAGGGTCAGACCTGGACTCTGCCCTGTTTTCTGACGTCCGCCAGGCGGCGCACGCCGAGTTGCACGGCGGCCTGGGTCGCCTCGTTGGGGACGTCGCCCAGGCCGCCGTTGGTCAGGGCGAAGGCGTCCTCGCCGGCGCGGACGGCGGCGACGTCCAGGGCGAGGACGGTCGGCTCGCCGTCGGCGTTGTCCTCGGCGGTTCCCCAGAGCGTCAGCGACACCCGCAGCCCCTGCCGGGCGTCCCCGACCTCCGGCAGCGGCAGCTCGGTGACCTGCACGTCCTCCACGGTGTCCGGTCCGGCCGTGGCCGTGAACCGGGCGCACTTCTGCGGCAGCGACCGCAGCCAGGCCAGCGTCCGGTCCACGTCCGCCGGGCGCCTGCCGGTGAGCTGGTAGCGCAGCTGGGCCGCGCTGTCGGGGTCGTCGAGCCCGACGACCGCGCGGGCGGGCTCGCCGAACAGTTCGTCGGCGTAGAGGGCGTCGAGCAGTTTCTGGCACTCGGCGACGGGCGTGCTCGCCTTCAGCAGCTCGTCCCGCCAGGTCGCCGCGCCCCGGGTCGGGACCCAGGGCGCGCCGAGGTCGGTGTCGGTGATGAGCGCCGCCTGCGCCTGGGTGTCGGTGAGGACGGACGGGGTGGCCGACGTGGCGGGCGCGGACGCCGACGCCCGGGCGGTCGGGTCGGCGGGTTCGGCGGTCGGCGGGTGCTCCAGACCGAGGGCGGCGCACCCGGTGACCGTCGTGAGCAGCAGCGAGGAGACCAGGAGAGCGCGGCGGGTCATGGAGGGTGCCTCCTGAACGGGGATGCGGACCTCCTCTCACGGCACCATCGCGGCCCCGACGCGACCAGCGCGGCGGGCCGTACGGGTTACCGGCGTTGCTGCGCGCGGTGGAAAACCCGTCGTCCCCGGTCCGCCCGCGCTGCTACGGTCCCCGCATGCAGCGCGCCCTGCCGTCCCTCACGACGACGCCGGAGACAGTCCCGGCGCGCTGATCCACGACTGGATGACCGAAGCCCCGGGGCGAGTGCCCCGGGGCTTCTTCGTGGCTGCTCGTCCCCGACCCGGAGGAGCAGCCATGCACGACCACCGCCGCCTCGGCCGCGAACTCGGCCTCTTCGACACCGATCCCCTGATGGGCGCGGGCCTGCCGTACTGGCTGCCCGACGGGGCGACCGTGCGCCACACCCTGGAGGAGTACGTCCGTGAGGCCGAGCGCGCGGCCGGCTACCGGCACGTGTACTCGCCGGTCCTCGGCAAACGCGAGCTGTACGAGATCTCCGGCCACTGGGACCACTACGGCGAGGACATGTTCCCGCCCATGCAACTCGGCGCGGAACAGGTGATCCTCCGCCCCAGCCTCTGCCCCCACCACGCCCTGATCTACCGCTCCCGCTCCCGCAGCCATCGCGAACTGCCCCTGCGGATGGCCGAGGTGGGCGGCATGTACCGCTCCGAGCTGTCCGGGGTGCTCGGCGGGCTCACCCGGGTCCGGGCGATCCAGCTCAACGACGCGCACATCTTCTGCACCCTGGACCAGGCCGTCGAGGAGGCCCGCGCGGCTCTCGCCCTGATCGGCCGCGCCTACGCCGACCTGGGCATCCGCGCCTCCCGGTACCGTCTCTCGCTCCCTGGCGAGGGCGGCAAGTACGTCGCCGGCCCCGGCCTGTGGAGCCGGGCCACCGCGCTGCTGCGGGAGGTGCTGGACGGCTCGGGGGTGGCGTACGAGGAGGCCGAGGGGGAGGCCGCCTTCTACGGCCCGAAGATCGACGTGCAGATCGCGGACCGGGCCGGCCGCGAGGCGACCCTGTCCACCATCCAGATCGACTTCCACCAGCCCGAACGCTTCGACCTGCACTACATCGGCGCCGACGGGGCGAAGCACCGCCCGGTGATGGTGCACCGCAGTGTCATCGGCAGTGTGGAGCGGGCGGTGGCGCATCTGATCGAGGAGCACGGCGGGGCGTTTCCCGCCTGGCTGGCGCCGGTCCAGCTGGTCGTGCTGCCGGTGTCGCAGGCGCAGGAGGAGGCCGCGGCGGAACTGGTGCGCGGGGCGTCGGGGGCGGGGCTGCGGGCCGAGGTCAGTGGTGAGGGCACTCTCGGGGCGCGGATCCGGGCGGCGCGGCTGGTGCCGTATCAGGCGGTGATCGGCGCGCGGGAGGCGGCGGACGGGCTGGCGGCCCTGCGGCTGCGGGACGGCCGCCGGCCGGGAGCGCTGCCGGCGGGCGAACTGCTGCGCCGGATCGGGGAGCGGGTCGCGGCCCGCGGAACCGGGCTGTGGGCGTGAGCGCCTGCGCATAGGGTGCACGCACCGACGGCTCGACGGAAGGATCTCCCGAGGTGACCGACCAGCCCATCCCGGTGATCATCGACTGCGACACGGGGGTCGACGACGCCCTCGCCCTGCTGCTCGCCGTACGCCACCCGGGCCTGGACCTGCGCGCGGTCACGTGTGTGGCGGGGAACACCGGCGTCGACGGGGTGGTCCGCAACACGCTGACCGTGCTGGAGGCGGCGGGCGCCGGGGACGTCCCGGTCGCGCGCGGCGCCGCCCGCCCGCTGATCGAGCCGGCCCGCTCGGCGACCGTGCACGGTCTGGACGGCATGGGCGACCTCGACGGTCTGCCCGCCCCGGTCCGCACCGCCGTCGACGTGGACGCGGTGACGCTGCTGCGCCGCGAGATCCTCGCCTCCCCGCGCCCGGTGACCCTGATCCCCACCGCCCCGCTCACCAACATCGCCCTGCTGCTGCGGACCCACCCCGAGGTGACCCGCAACATCGAGCGGATCGTGTTCATGGGCGGCGCGGTGGCCGTCGGGAACGCCACCGCGGTCGCGGAGTTCAACGTGTGGCACGACCCGGAGGCGGCCGCGATCCTGCTGTCCGCCGAGGTGCCGGTCACCATGTACGGGCTGGACGTGTTCCGGCGGGTGGTGGTGCCGGGGGCGGACGTACGGCGCCTGCGCGCGAGCGCGGAACCCGGCACCCGTCTGGCCGGTGAACTCCTCGCCCACCGCCCGTCCGCCCCCGAGTCCGACGGCGACGAGCTCGCCGGCGGGCTCGGCGACGCGGGCGCGGTCTGCGCGGTCGTGGACCCGGCGGGTATCGCGACCCGGCTGCTGCACGTCGAGGTCTCCCTGGCCCCCGGACCGGCCCGGGGCCAGACGATCGTCGACCGCCGTCCCCGCCCCGGCGAGTCCGAGGTCCACGGGGGCGCCCGCGCACCCCAGCTGGTCGACGTGGCGCTGGACGTGGACGTGGAGCGGTACGTGAAGCTGTATCTGGAGACGGTGGAGCGCGCCTAGAGGGGGCCGGTCCCGGCCTCCCCGGCGGCGTCCGGGGTGCCCTCGTCCGCGGGTGCGGCGGCCGCGGCGAGCTCGGCGAGGTCGGGCAGCATCCCGGCGAGCGCCTTCAGCAGCTTGTCCATGTCCACCACCTCGGGCAGCGGGAAGTAGAGGAAGCACACCCCGTCGTCCGTGCGGGAGACCGCCGGTGCCGCGAACCTCGTCAGGCGGTCCGGCAGATCGGAGGCGTAGAACCGCTCGGCCGTCGCCGCGGAGCCGTTCTTGCTCATCGGCAGGTACGGAAGGTCCCCGCCGAACCGGAGGTTGAGCTCCGCGGCACTCCAGTGGCGCTCCAGGCGCAGCATGGGCCCGCTGCCGCGCACCTCGAAGAACACGATGAGCCAGTGCTGCATGTCCCTGCGCCCCACCGGTTCCCAGCGCCTGGCGACGGTGACCCGGTGGCCGCCGAGCGTGCCGGTCACGGCGAAGCCGGGCACCGTCCGCAGCAGCCAGGGGAAGTGGCCCGCCCACCGGCCCTCTCCGTCCCGGCGGCCCTCGATCCGCTTCCAGCCCGGACGGGCGGCCAGGGCCCGCATCGCCCGGTCCGCCTTGCCGGCCCGGCGCGCGGTGCGGAACGCGAGCGTGCCTCCGACGACGAACGGCGCCAGGAGGATGGCCGACCACATGATCCAGGGGAGCATGGACGTCCCTTCCTTCCGCGCCGGGGACCGGGGTGCCCCCGTATCGTCCCGCCCGGGCGGCGGCGGGACATCGGTGGATCTACGTAGAGCCCTACGGAAGTCCCCGTGTCGTCGGCCGGGGGGTCCAGCGTTCCTCCACCCTGGCGAACCGCCAGTAGGCGATCGCCGCCGCCCACACGAGCACGAACAGGCCGACGATGACGTATCCGACGTTGTCGAGGTCGAGCGCCGCGATCCGGCCGGTGACGCCGTCCGTCAGGCGGAACTTCTCGTGCAGGACGCCGACCAGCTCGATCGTGCCGATGAAGAAGGCGACGGCGATGGACAGGCCGGTGATGGCGAGGTTGTAGAAGACCTTGCGGACGGGGTGGGAGAACGCCCACTGGTAGGCGAAGTTCATGAAGGTGCCGTCGAGGGTGTCGAAGAGGCTCATCCCGGCGGCGAACAGGAGGGGGAGGCAGAGGATCGCGTACCAGGGCAGTCCGGCCGCCGCCCCGGAGCCCGCCATCACCATCAGGGTGACCTCGGTGGCGGTGTCGAAGCCGAGCCCGAAGAGGAAGCCGAGCGGGAACATCTGCCCGGGCCGGGACACCGACTTGGTCAGCCGGCCGAGGATCCGGTTCATGAACCCGCGGGAGTCCAGGTGCTGTTCCAGCTCCCGCTCGTCGTACGTCCCCTCCCGCATCGCCCGGAAGACGCGCAGGATCCCCCTCAGGGCGACGAGGTTGAGGGCGGCGATGAGGTAGAGGAACGTGCCGGAGACGGTCGTGCCGAGGAAGCCGAGGACCTGGTGGGTGCGTGAGTCCTCGTTCATCACCGTGCCGGCGAGCCGGGTGCCGCCGGCGATGAGCGCGGCGAGGAGCACGACCACGCTGGAGTGCCCGAGGGCGAACCAGAACCCCACCGACACCGGCCGCTTGCCGTCCGCCATCAGCTTGCGGGTGGTGTTGTCGATCGCGGCGATGTGGTCGGCGTCGAAGGCGTGCCGCATGCCGAGGGTGTAGGCGGTGACGCCGAGCCCGATGCCGAAGGCCTTGTTCCCGACCTCGTAGTGACCGGGCACGACGAGCAGGAAGAGGATGCCGAAGGCCAGTACGTGCAGGCCGGCTATGGCGGCCATCAGCCCCGCCGTCCTGACGGTGTCCTCGCGCCGCCATCGGAAGGCGGCGGCTCCGGGCAGGGCGACGGGCTCGGTCATGCGGTCACGCTCCAGCACCTCGTGGATCACTTCGTGAGATGCCGTGGCCGGTCTCCTGGCTGCGGGTGCCGACGTCTCCGGCCCGCCTTCCCGGCCGTCTCATGACGGCCAGTGGCTGTCCCGCGGGGGGACTCGGGCCGGGGACTCCCCGATCACAGTGGCGAGGGCCGCTCCGGTGTCGCACCGGATTCCCGAACACCACGACCCGCCCACCGTAACGTACGGCCGCCCCGGCTCCACGAGGGTGCCGGGGCGGCCGTACCGGAGAGGCGCGGGTCAGGCGCGGGTCGCCTTGCGGCGGCGGGTGGCCACCACGATCGCCGCGCCGCCGAGCAGCAGGGCGGCGGCGCCGCCCGCGATCAGCGGGGTGGCGCTGTTCGCGCCGGTCTCGGCGAGGTCGCCACCGCCGCCGTCGGGCGTGGTGGCGGGGGCGGTGGTCGACTCGGAGGCGGACGGGGCCGGGGTGCTCGACTCCGACTCGGGCTCCGACGCCGTCGGCGACGGGGTCGTGCTCTCGGACGACGAGTCCGACGGCGGGGCCGAGGAGGCGGGCGCCGACGGCGACTCACCGCCGCCGGCCGGCGGGGACGACGACGGCGGCTGCTCGGTGACCGTGCAGTCCTTCGTGCCGCCGTTCCACGCGGCGATCAGCTTGTCCTTGATGACCGGCCGGTCCGGTCCCTTGGGCAGTTCGCCGTGCTCGAAGCCGTCCTTGGCGTCGAGCTTGCCGTCGAACTTCACCGCACCGCGGTAGAGGTCGATCTGCGCGTAGCAGCCGGCGTCGGGGACGGAGATGTCGAGCGTGTCGGTCTGCCCGGGCTTGACGGTCACCGAGTCGAAGTCGACGAAGACCTGCTCACCGGAGGTGCCGAAGGTGGCGCCGTGGGCGAGGTAGGAGGCCAGGGAGGCGGTGCAGGTGCTCGCGTCGCCGGCCGTGCGGACGCTGATGTGGACCTCGCCGTCCTGGGTCGGCTTGAGGTTCTGGTCGTCGACCCGCACCGAGTCGAAGAAGTTCTTGCCGTCGAGCGAGAACTGGCAGCGGTCGGTCCCCGTCTCGGTGCCCGCGCCGGTGCCCGGCTGGTAGTGACCGCCGGTGTTCCAGCCGTCCCCGCCGGGGGTGCCGGACTGGGCCCAGGCGCCGGAGGCGGCGGCGACGGAGGCGGCGCAGAGGGTGAGCGAAGCGGCGCCCGTCCCCAGCAGGCGGCGCACGGTGACACGTCTCGCTATGGACATGCGTATCCATTCTTGGCGAATGCCAGGGCAAAGCCAGGGCTGATTGGTCAGATCAGAAGAAACACGGGGCCCTTCGGTCACAGGCGCCACAGTGTCCGCCCATCGTCGTGTGGACGTGAGAGCGCTGTCAACCTGGTGCAAAACCTGGGGAGTTCAAGCTTCCATCACGACTTCGTCACGTGCGGAACGATCCCCTCCGGACCGTCAGCACGTTCACTTTCCCGGCAACTTGGACAGACTTCCGTTCGTGACCGACATCTCCTCACGCAACCCCGACTGGTGGCGCCAGGCCGTCGTCTACCAGGTGTACCCGCGCAGCTTCGCCGACGCCGACGGAGACGGCCTCGGCGACCTCCCGGGGGTCACCGGCCGGCTGCCCCACCTCGCCGCCCTCGGCGTGGACGCGCTCTGGCTCAGCCCCTTCTACCCCTCCGAACTGGCCGACGGGGGCTACGACGTCGCCGACCACCGCGACGTCGACCCGCGCCTGGGCACCCTCGCGGACTTCGACGCGCTGGCCGCCGAGGCCCACCGCCTCGGACTGAAGGTGATCGTCGACCTCGTCCCCAACCACACCTCGCACCAGCACCCCTGGTTCCAGGAGGCCCTGGCCGCCCGCCCGGGCTCCCCGGCCCGCGAGCGCTACGTCTTCCGCGACGGACGCGGCGCGCACGGCGAACTCCCGCCCACCGACTGGCAGTCGGTCTTCGGCGGCAGCGCCTGGGAACGCGTCCCGGACGGCCAGTGGTACCTCCACCTCTTCGCCCGTCAGCAGCCCGACCTCGACTGGGACCACGAGGAGGTCCGCGAGGACTTCCGCACCACCCTGCGCTTCTGGTCCGACCGGGGCGTCGACGGCTTCCGGGTGGACGTGGCCCACGCCCTCGCCAAGGACCTCACCGAACCCCTCCGCGACCTCGGCGCGCCGGACCTGAGCGGCGAGCAGGCCCTCGCGCGGCTGCCTCCCGGCACCCACCCCTTCTACGACCGCGACGAGGTCCACGCGATCTACCGCGACTGGCGCCGCGTCCTCGACGCCTACTCCCCGCCCCGCACGGCGGTCGCCGAGGCCTGGGTGCCGGGCGCCCGGCGCGCCCTGTACGCCCGTCCCGACGAACTGAACCAGGCCTTCAACTTCGAGTACCTGCAGGCCCCCTGGGACGCGGACGCGCTCCGCCGGGTCATCGCCGACTCCCTCGCCACGGCCCGCGCCGCCGGCGCCTCGGCGACCTGGGTGCTGTCCAACCACGACGTCGTACGCCACCCGTCCCGCCTGATGCTCCCGCCCGGAACCGACGAGAACACCTGGCTGCTCTCGGGTGGCAATGCACCCGCCGTGGACGAGGCGCACGGCCTGCGCCGGGCCAGGGCGGCCACGCTCCTGATGCTGGCGCTGCCGGGATCGTCGTACGTCTACCAGGGCGAGGAGCTCGGCCTGCCCGAGGTCGCCGGTCTCCCCGTGGAGGCCCTCCAGGACCCGCTCTGGGAACAGACGGGCCGCGTCCGCAAGGGCCGTGACGGCTGCCGGGTGCCCCTCCCGTGGACGGCCACGGGACCGTCGTACGGCTTCGGCGCGGCCGGGGCCTGGCTGCCGCAGCCGGCGTCCTTCGCCCGGTACGCGGTCGAGGCGCAGGACGGCGTGGCGGGCTCCACCCTGGAGCTGTACCGCACGGCCCTGCGCCTGCGCCGCAAGCTGCTCGACGGCGAGGAGCTGACCTGGCAGCCGGACACCCCGCCCGGCGTGCTGGCGTTCGCCCGCTCGGACGGCTGGCGGTGCGTCACCAACCTGTCGGACGAGCCGGTGCCGCTGCCGCCGGGGGAGGTGCTGCTGAGCAGCGCGCCCCCGGACGGCGACGGGCCCGGCCGGCCGGGGGCGCTGCTCCCGGACACGACGGTCTGGCTGGCCTAGGGGGTGCCCGCCGGCCCGCCGGGCGCGGGCTATCCGCCCGTGTTCTGGTTCGCGTTCTGGTTCCCGGCCGCCGCGCCGCCCGCGATGCCGTCGATGTCCACCGGGGTGGACGTGGCGTTCGGCGGCGGGGTGAGCACGACCTGCGGCTGACCGGCGGGCGGGGCCGGCGGGGTCAGGTCCGACTTGGGCAGCTTGGGCGGCGTGGTCTGCTGGAAGAGCGTCGAGTCGAAGTCGACCAGGCCGGTCTTCTCCATCACCGTGATGTGGTCCAGGACGGTGTCGTTGGCCTGGTCGGCCAGGGCGCGCACCAGGGAGTTCTTCGTCGTCGAGCGGACCTTCGCCACGGTGTTGAAGATCGAACCGTGCGTCATGCGCAGGATGTTGGCGAAGTCGGTGTCGAACTGGGCGCCGGTCTCGCCCTTGAGCTGGGTCACGAAGCCCTCCTGCTGGGGGCTCGCCACGTTGGGCAGCGTGATGTTCAGCATCGGGGCGATCTTGCGGCAGGTGGTGTCGAGGGCCGCGTGGCCGTCGACGAGGTGCTCGCTCGCGGTGAGGACCGCCTTGCTCGTCCCCTTCTGCAGTCCGATCTGGCCCAGCGGGTACTCCCACAGACCGGCGGCCCGCACCTTGACCACGAAGTCCCGGTCACCCTCGGTCAGCGGACCCCACTGGGTGTTGGCGATGACTCTGTCGGTGGACGTGGACACCGTGTCCAGCCCCAGCATCGAGGGGTAGGCCAGGGCGCCCAGGGTCAAGGTCAGGGCTCCGCCCACGAAGAGAGTTCCCATCGCGTTCCGCGAGAGTTGCACCGTTCCTCCTGCCCGTTCGGGGATCCGCCGGTGGTGTGGCTCCGGCGGGGTCGGACGCAGAGAGGTACGGAGAAACAGGCGCCGCGACTCTATGAACTTCGTAAAATCTTTGCGAGGCGGTGAGTTCTCTCGGAGAGCCGCTGCGCCGGGCCGCCGGGAAGGGCGGCCGCGGGGGTGGGGTGGCCCTCCGGTCGGGCGTTCGGGTGCGGGGCCACCCGTACGGACCTGTCGGGGGATCGTTCGCGGCGTTCGGCGGGTCGAATGGGGGGATGACGTTCGACGAGGAAGAGACGGAGAGCGGGGGCGGCGCGCCCTTCAGCCGGCCGGCGCACGCCGCACGGCTGCACCGGGCAGCGGACCAGGCGGCCGCCGCTCGCCTCACCGGTCTCCTCGTCACCGCCGGACCGGACCTGACCTGGCTGTGCGGCCACCGCCCGGGGACCGCCCCGGACCGGCTCACCCTGCTCGTCCTCACCCCCGAAGCCCAGCCCCGGCTCCTGGTGCCCGCCCGCGACCGCGCGGACGCCTCGGCGGCCCCGGCCGCGGCCGCCCTGCGCATCACGGCGTGGGAGGACGACCAGGACCCGTACGCGACGGCGGCCGGTCTGCTCCTTCCGCACGGCCACTACGGGATCTCCGACACCACCTGGTCCCTGCACCTCCTCGGTCTCCAGGAGGCCCTGCCCCTCACCACCTACCGGCCCCTGTCCACCGCCCTCCCCCTGCTCCGGGCGGTGAAGGACGACGACGAGCGGACCCGCCTCGCCGCGGCGGCCGACGCGGCGGACGCGACGTACGAGGCGATCCTGGCCGTACGGTTCACCGGCCGCCGCGAGTCCGAGCTGGCCGCCGACCTCGCCCGCCTGCTGCGCGTCCACGGGCACGACCGGGTCGACCTCGCCCGGGTCGCCTCCGGGCCCCACGGCGCGAACCCCCACCACCGGCCCGGCGACCGCACGGTGGAACCCGGTGACACGGTGGTCCTGGACTTCGGCGGCCGCATGGACGGCTACGCCTCCGCCGTCACCCGCACGGTCCACGCGGGCCCGCCGCCGGACGAGGTGCGGCGCCTGCACGAGATCGTCCGCGCGGCCCAGCAGGCCGCCGTCGAGGCGGTGCGTCCCGGCGTGCCGTGCGCGGAGATCGACCGGGTGGCCCGCGCGGTCCTCACGGACGCCGGGTACGGCGGGAGCGCCCCTCCCGTCACGGGCCACGGCGTCGGGGTGACCCCGGACGAGCCGCCGTACCTCGCGGCGGGCCGCACTCAGCTCCTCGCGCCCGGCATGTGCTTCTCGGCCGGGGCGGGGATCCTGCTGCCCGGCCGCCTCGGGGTGCGGGTCGCGGACGTCGTGACCTGTACGGCGGACGGGGCCCGGCGGCTCGGCGGTGCCGCCCGCGACCTCGCGGTGGTGGCCTGACTCAGGCCATCCAGAAGAACACCGCCGTCATCCGCTTCTCCTCCAGCGTCGTACCGGCGTAACCGGTCGCGCTGTGCACGAGGTTGGCGTGGTAGAGCAGCAGCCGGTTGTACCTGTGCGGAACCCGTACGTCCTCCTCGAAGGCGTCGGGTGCGACGAACCGGGTGCCGAGGGCCTCGACGAGGTTGTGGTGCGGGGCCTGGACGACATTGCCGCCGAGCCGTCCGCCCGGCAGGGACTGCCGGTAGAAGCTGGTCCCGCAGTCCTTGGGGACGCCGGGGTTGAGGTAGAGGACGGCCGCGTACCGGCACAGCGCACGGGAGTCGGAGTGCGGCCGGGGAGTGCTCTCGCCCTCGCCGACGACCTGGACGCAGTTGTGGTTGAGGGTTCCGCCGCCGGGCGCCTGCTGCACCCACAGCTCGCGCGCGCCGGTCGCCTTCCTCACCAGCCTTTCCACCCGGGCCAGTTCACCGGGTTCGAGGGCGGGCATGGCGCGCAGTCCGGGCCAGCTCTCCGCGGTGTACGGGTGTCCCCTGACCCAGTCGTCCCTGGCCAGGCAGCGCTCCCGGATCGCCGCGACGCCGGCCTCGGGGAAGACGTCGTCCAGCACCCAGTAGTCGCGGCCCCGGGTGGGCTTGCGGTAGGGGAGGACGGGCAGGACCGCGCCGGGCCGCGGTTGTGGCATGGACATGCGGTAAATCTAGGCCGGGGGCCCGTCAGGACTCGCCCGCGGTTTTCCCCGGAGTCCGGCGAGAACTGGTCAACGGTTCGTCAATCCGGGTCAAGGGCAGCCCTGTCACCGGCCGCGCGGGTGCCGGGCCGCCCGTCCCGTGCCGGGACGCCCCGTCTCAGAAGCCCTCCCCGAGCACCCGTTCCACCAGGCGGAGCTGGGCGTCGGTCAGCCCGGGGTCGGCGAATTCGACCGGCGGCTGGTCGTCCACGGTCAGCGTGTACTGGTAGGCGTCGGGCACGCCGGGCCCGGGCGGGGGCCGCTCCCCGGTCCCGGCGAGGACCTCGTGCGCGAGCCGTTCCAGCGCCGCCCCGTCGGGCCGGGCGGAGGTGTCCACGTCGGCCCGGCGGGGCATCCCGAGCAGCCCGCCGCTCCTGATCATCCGGATGCGCATGCCGAGCGGCCTCAGTGGACGCTGAGACCCACGTCGGACCAGGCCTTGACCACCGACTCCAGCTCGTGCCGGGTGCCGTAGAGGCGCTCCGCCGTGTCCGTCGTCGCCTGTGCGAACTCCTCGAAGCCGCAGGTCTCGGAGAGCTGCCCGGAGGTGATCGTCTCGTACCAGATCCGTCCCGCCCGCTCCCAGGCGAAGCCGCCGATGGCGGTCGCGGTCAGGTAGAAGGCGTGGTTGGGGATGCCGGAGTTGATGTGCACGCCGCCGTGGTCGAAGCCGCCGGACACATAGTGGGTCATGTGGCTCGGCTGCGGGTCCCTGCCGCCCAGCAGCTGGTCGTCGAACGCGGTGCCCGGCGCCTTCATCGACCGCAGGGCCTGTCCGCGCACGGCCGGGGTGAAGACGCCCGCCCCGATCAGCCAGTCGGCCTCGTCGGCGTTCTGGCGCCGGGCGTACTGCTTGACGAGCGAGCCGAAGACGTCCGAGAGCGACTCGTTGAGCGCGCCGGACTGGTCCTGGTAGACGAGGCCGGCGGTGTACTGCGTGATGCCGTGGACGAGTTCGTGGGCCATGACGTCCATGGGGATGGTGAAGTCGTTGAAGACATGACCGTCACCGTCGCCGAACACCATCTGCGAGCCGTCCCAGAACGCGTTGTTGAAACGGCGACGGTAGTGGACCGTCGCGTCCAGGGGCAGGTTCGCGTCGTCGATCGAGTGGCGGCCGTAAGCCTCCTGGAAGAACACGAAGGTGATGCCGAGGCCTTCGTAGGCGCGGTTGACGGTGCCGTCCAGGGACGGATCGCCGGCCTCCCGCCGCACCACGTCGCCGGGCAGCGCCGAACTGGTGTGGGTGTCGTAGAGCGTCCGCTCCAGCACGAACTCCGCGGGCGGGGCGGGTGCCGCGAGGCTGGGCGTCTCGATCCGGTTCTGCCGGAAGTCGGCGTCGATGGCCAGCGTGTTCTCGGCGGCCTCGCGGACACGGGGATTGTCCGCCTCGGTGAGCTTCTCGAGGATGTACGGCGGCAGGATGCCGCAGACGCAGCGCATGGGGGTCCCTCCTTCGGAGGGCTTGCGGTGAGGTCCTTCCCGGAGGGCCTTGTGGAAAAGGCGTCCGGAAGGCGGTGAGGTGACTCACGAGTCCCCTGCCACGGGGACTCGGAGCGGGGGCCGCGTTCTCACGCGGGCCGTGCGGGTCCCATGTTTCTCATTCTGCGCCGGTGGGCGGTGTCGCGCATGCGGGGACGGTGACGGCCGGTCAGTACCGCACCGCCCGTGCCACCTCCGCCTTCGGATCTCCCGGCAGGTCGCGGTTGCTGCGGGCCGTCGCCGTGCCGGTCCTGCCCGCGGGCACGTCGGAGACGGTGACCACGACCGTGTCGAGGCGGCTGCCCCCGGAGTCGGTGAAGTCGACCTGGACGGCGAAGGACTTCGTCGAGTCGGTGGTGTTGGAGACGGTCACCCGAACCGTGGTGCGGCCGTCCTTGTCCGTGTCCGGAGTGCCGAGACCGGCGGCGGACGTCACGTCGACGCCGTTCTTGATCTCGTCCAGCCGCCGGCCCGCCTCCGCCGTCGCCGACGCGAACGCCGACGCCGCCCGGGAGGCGAGCGAGGACGCGGCCGCGGAGGCCCTGCCGCCCAGGGACTCCGCCGCGGAGGCGGCCTTGCTGGCGGCCGACGACACGGACGAGGGGGTCTCGTCGTCCGAGCAGCCGGTCAGCGCGACGGCACAGCAGATCGCCGCCGTCAGCAGCGGCACGCCCCTGGTACGCGGCATCTCGCCTCCCGGTGTCTTCTCGCGGGCCTCCCTCCAGTGAAGGGGCGGCCGGCTCCCTCCGCATGCCGGGTCGTCCGGACGGATGGGCGGCGGCCGCGGGTGTCCCGCCGGTGCGAGGTCAGCGCCGCGCCTGCCTGTACCGGCGCGTCAGTGCCACGATCCGCGCCTGGCCGGCCCCGGCGTTCAGCGCGGTCGGCAGGTCGTCCGGGCACAGTGCGCCGGCTCACTCTCCCCCGCGAGCAGACGGTGAGCCCACTGGGCGTGGCCATGACTGTCGGGAAGCGGAACAACCACCACGTCGTCGTCCTCGGCGCCGGCTGCACCGGCATGCTCGCCGCGATCCGGCCCGACCACCGCACCCGGCGCACCGGGGTGCGCGTCAGGCACCTCAGCCGACCGGCGGGGCCTGCGCGGCGAGGGCGGCGAGGGGTGCGCCGGTGAGGTGGCAGACCCGCCAGTCGTCGATGATCCGGACGCCGATCGACCGGTAGAAGGCGATCGTCGGCTCGTTCCAGGCCAGCACGCACCACTCGAAGCGCTCGTAGCCCCTGCGGGTGCACACCGCGGCGAGGGCGGCGAGCAGCGCCTTGCCGTGGCCCGCGCCGCGCGCCCCCGGGCGGACGAACAGGTCCTCCAGATGCATGCCGCGCACCCCGGTCCAGGTGGAGAAGCTCGGGAACCACAGGGCGAACCCGACGGTCCCGGCCGTCCCGTCGTCCTGGGCGATCAGCGCGTAGGCGGCGGGCAGTTCGCCGAACAGCGCCTCACGCAGCTGCTCCTCGGTGGCGCGGACCTGCTCCACCTCCCGGTGGTAGGCGGCCAGTTCACCGATCATGGCGCGGATCTCGGGGACGTCGTGGACCGTGGCGGCTCGGATCATGGTGGGGAGCATGAGCCACGGGGGCGGACGGTGTCCATCGGCTTCTGCCGGACTCCGGACGGGCCCTATCTCCTCAGGTCCACGTCCTTGCGCCGCAGCCACGGCAGCGGGGCCACCGCCGACCCCATGTAGGGCGTGATCCGCACCTCGAAGTGCAGATGCGGGCCGGTGACGTTGCCGGTGGCGCCGGAGAGGCCGATACGGGTACCCGGCGCGACCCGGTCGCCCCGGCGGACGTCGATCCGGGAGAGATGGGCGTACTGGGTGAAGTAGCCGTCGGGGTGGCGGATCACCACCTGGTTGCCGAAGCCGTCACCGCAGGTGGTGGCGCGGACGGTGCCCGGACCGACGGCGAGGACGGGGGTGCCGGCGGGCACGGCGAAGTCCTGCCCGGTGTGCCGGCGCGCCCAGTGCGTGCCCCGGGCCGCGTAGCCGGCGGAGAGCCAGTAGCCGAGGGTGGGCGCGGTCCAGGGACCACCGGTGCGGTGGTGGGGGTCGCGGCCGCGCCGGCCGACGGGGCAGCGGCCGGACCGTCCGGAGGGGTCGACCGCGACCGGGTCGCCGACGTCCTTCTCCGTCGCCCGCAGCAGGTCCCACAGGCCGGAGCGGACGGCCTCGCGGCGGCGCTCGGCGGAGCCGATCTGGTCGGGGCGGGCGCCGGCCTCCGTGAGCCGGTCGACGAGCAGCCGGGCCTCCTCGTGGGCGAGGACGGCGCCGGCCGCCGTACGGGAAGCGCCGCTGCCGCCACCCCCGGCACCGGCGGGCACGGCGGCGAGCAGGACGAGCAGCAGGGACAGTCCGGCGGGCACAATAGCGAGGGAGTGTTCTCGTCGCATCTTGGGATCATCCGACCGGCGGTGGGGGCGGGGCGGGCCACGCCGCCGGACGCGCACCGGGTTTTCAGCCGAACGGCCCCGTCATCAGCCGGCGGTACACGTCCGACGACCTCGGGTTCGCGGCGCACCGCCACACACCGTGCGGGCAGTAGTCGCTGATGGTCTGGTAGAGCGGCCGGTGCCGCGCGAACCAGCCGAGCATGCCGCGGACGTACGCCGGGTTGTCGCCGTTGCGGAACAGACCCCACTCGGGATACGAGAACGGCTTGCCGTGCTCCCGCGCGAACCGTACGTGCGCGGCGAGGCCGTACGGCTCGTGGACCTGTTCCTCGAAGGACATGCCGGGCGGCTGGTCGTAGGCGTCCATGCCGAGGACGTCGACGTACCGGTCACCCGGGTAGCAGGCCGTCCACGGGACGGCGTCCCGCCCCCGGTTCGGGGCGAACTCGAAGCGGAACCGCTGCCCGGCCACGGACCGCATGGTCTCGACGATGCGCACCCAGTACGCCTTCCAGGCTGCCGGATCCGGCCCGCACCGGTGGGTGTAGGTGATCCCGTTCATCTCCCAGCCGACGACCAGCACGGTGTCCGGGATCCCGAGCGACACCAGCCGCCGGGCCAGCGTCCGGAAGTGCCCGTCGTACGCGCCGTCCGCCCCCCGGCGCAGCAGCCCGCGCACCACACGGTCGGGCAGGTGCGCCTCCGCGCGGTCCAGCATCGGCACGTTGAGCACGAACAGCCGGTCGGCGCGGGCCCGTCGCCACTGCGCCCAGTGGGGGAGATCACCGGGCGCCCCCTCGATGTGGCTCCACCTGTCCCCCGCCAGATAGGCGTGCCCGACCCGGGGCGTGGCCGGCCCCAGCCACCCGTCGAGTCCGGAGATCCGCCGCACCCCCTCGGAGCCGTACCCGACGTAGGCCCCGAAGGGGGCGGGCGGCGGACCGCTGGCGGTCTTCCCGTCGGGCACCCCCGCCGCCCGCTCCCGGCCGGGCGCGCACGCGCCCGCGGCGAGGAGGACGAGTACGGCCAGTAGGAGCGTCAGGAAGGGGTGACCGGGGCGAAGGGGGCGTACAGCCGACTGAAGCACCGGCTCATGATGACCCTGCGCGCCCCGGCCGCGCCCCGGACTCGCCACCGGACCACCCGTACCGGGGACGAGGTTCCCGCACCAGGAACACGTCCACCGCGTCCTCGCGCTCCGGCACGAACCCGTGCCGCTCGTACAGGCGGCGGGCCGGGCTGCCCTGGAGCACGTCGAGCCGGACCCGCAGGCCGTCGCGGTCGGCGCGGTCCAGCAGGCCGGTGAGGACGGCGGTGCCGATGCCCCGGCCCTGGGCGTGCGGGGCGAGGTAGAAGTGCTCCAGCCAGTGCGCGTCGTCGGCCGGACGCAGGGCCACGCAGCCGACGAGCGCGCCGCCGGCCTCGATGACCAGGGTGTGGGCGGGCGCGAACCCCTCGCGCAGCCGCTGCCGTACGCGGTGCTCGTCGTAGCGCCCGAGCCGCTCCAGGTCGGCCCGCATCGCCACCGCCCGCACCTCCGCCAGCGCCTCGACGTCCGCCGCCGTGGCCGGCCGTGTCTCCCAGTCCGCCATGGCGCCGATGCTACGGGCGGCCCGTGGGGCGCCCGGCACCGCCTTCTTCACGGTTCGTCGTCCGATTCTCCCCCAACAGGCAACCCCAGCACGCCATTTACCTGTCTCACAGGGTGCTCGCAGTCCTCGGCCGGGCGGGCGCGTGGGGTGCGCCCGCCCGTGCACCGGCCGGGGTGCGGGCTGTCCAGTCCGATGCCACTGACCATGGCACTCGCAGACGAGGAACCGATGACCAGACCGCAACACCGCAAGGGCCTCAAGCGCGGCGCGTTCGCCGCGGGGGCCGCGCTGACCGTCGTCGCCGTCGCCGGGGCCGCTCCCGGCGCCGGCGCGGCACCGCAGAGCACGGCCGGCAAGCCGAAGCTCAAGCTGATCGCCGCGTCGAAGGCCGTGACCCTCGACCGGTACGAGTGGGACGGGGGATTCCAGCTCGACTTCGACCTCGGCACCTATCTGACCGTCGACAACGCGCCGCTCGAGTTCAAGACGACGCGTAAGTCGTACAAGGATCCGGTCGTCGTGCAGCAGGTCCTGCGCAACGGGTCGAAGGTGACCACGAAGAAGCTGCCCGCCGGGCTCGTCAAGGACTTCAGGGGGCTGCCGGGCTTCCTGGAGATCTCCGTGAAGAACAGCGCCGGGGCGGAGGTGAAGAAGGTCAAGAGCACCTTCTGCCCCAACAACGCCGCCGGACGGCTGCGGCCCGACGCCCCGGCCACCTCGCACTATCCGGAGAGCTGCCCCACCAACCCGTTCACCCTCGGATCGGTGTGGGGCGTGGAGAAGGGCTGGGCCGCCAACACCACCACCTACGAGTACGACAACCCGGTGGACCTGCCGGCCGGCGAGTACACGGCCAAGGTGTCGGTCGCGAAGAAGTACCGGGACCTGTTCGGCATCCCCAACGACCAGCCGACCATCAAGGTGACCGTCCGGCAGAACAGCGACGGCGGCGAGGGCGGCGGCGCCGGGCTCGCCCGCGGCGGCTCCGCCATGTCCCACGGCACGGACCACAGCGGCATGGACCACAGCGGCATGGACATGGGGGGTGCCGGGCACCACTACGGTCCGCGCGGCGCCGACGCCCCCGTCCCCTCCGCCCTCTCCCACGCCCTGGAGGACCGCGGCCTCGCCCACCACCTCGGTGACGGCGCCGGTCACACCGACGGCTCGCGTGTCGCGCCCGCGCTGAAGGCCAACACCAAGCGGCCCACCGGCCGGGCGGGCGTTCCCGCCGACGCGCCCAAGCCGGACCTGCGTTCGCTGCCCGCCTGGGACATCGCGGTCACCGACGGCGAGGACGGCGACGCCCCGGGCAAGGACTACCTCGCCTTCAGCGCCAACGTCTGGAACGCCGGCCCCGCGCCGCTCGTCGTGGACGGCTTCCGCAAGCAGGGCGCCGACCTGATGGACGCGTACCAGTACTTCTACGACGCCAAGGGCAAGCAGATCGGGTACGCCCCCACCGGCACCATGGAGTGGGACCCGCGGATCGGCCACGAGCACTGGCACTTCACGGACTTCGCCAGCTACCACCTGCTGTCCGCGGACAAGAAGGAGATCGTCAAGAGCGGCAAGGAGGCGTTCTGCCTCGCCAACACCGACGCGGTCGACTACACGGTGAAGAACGCCAACTGGCACCCGTACAACACCGATCTGTCCACCGCCTGCGGCGAGCAGAACTCCATCTCCGTGCGCGAGGTGCTCGACGTCGGCTCCGGTGACACGTACACCCAGTACCGTCCCGGCCAGTCCTTCGACGTCACCGACCTGCCCAACGGCACCTACTACATCCAGGTCGTCGCCAACCCGGCCAACCGCCTGAAGGAGACCAACCTCAAGAACAACATCTCGTACCGCAAGGTGGTCCTCGGCGGCACGCCGGGCGCCCGCACGGTGAAGGTCCCGCCGTACGACCTGATCAACGCCCCGTAATTCCGCGACCCCACCGCCCCGGCCCGCCTCGGCGGGCCGGGCGCGTGGGCCCTCGGCGTACGGACTTCCCTGGCGGACCGCCCGGCGGATCCACGGTGCCCGACGGCGGTCCGGCCGGGTGCCCGCCGTCAGCCGAACATGCCGGGCTCGTAGTCGCCGGCGGGCTGCTGCACGACGACGTTGAGCCGGTTGTAGGCGTTGATGAGGGCGATCAGGGAGACGAGGGCGGCGAGCTGGTCCTCGTCGTAGTGCTTGGCCGCGGCCTCCCAGGCCTCGTCGCTGACACCGCCCGCCGCGTCGGCGATCCGGGTGCCCTGTTCCGTCAGCTCCAGGGCCGCGCGCTCGGCGTCGGTGAAGACCTTGGCCTCCCGCCAGGCGGCGACCAGGTGGAGGCGCTGGGCGGTCTCCCCGGCGTGCGCGGCGTCCTTGGTGTGCATGTCGGTGCAGAAGCCGCAGCCATTGATCTGGCTGGCGCGGATCTTCACCAGTTCCTGGGTCGCGGCCGGCAGCGTCGAGTCCGAGACCGCCTTGCCCGCCGAGTTGATGTACCGCAGGAACTTGCCGGCTACGGGGTTGGCGAAGAGGTTCAGACGAGCTTCCATCGTGAGCTCCCGTGTTCTGGTCGGTGGGTTACACCTCTCTGACGGAACGGCCCGGCGAAGTGTGACCGGTGCGCGTGTGACGTGAGCCACACCCCCGGCGCCTCCCCGGCAGGTCGACGTACGCGGTGGTTTCTGACGGACCGGAGGCAACCGTCGGACGGCAAGGCGAGTCTCCTGAGACGTCTGTGCTCGCCGGACGTATTCCTTCTTGCGTGTAGGGTTCCGGCGTTCGGCGGTGACCTCGCCGACGGTCCGAGCACGGTGTACGGGGCGTAACGGCCGATGCGGAGGAGCGAGCGCCGGTGAGTGGAACGAGGAGGCGCGGGCGTACTCCGCTGGAGGCGGCCGGCCGGGGGAACGCGGGCAGGAGCACGGGCCGTACCAGGCTCACCCGGCGGGGGCGGATCGTCGCCTGGGGCGCCGGGGTGACCTCGGTGGTGGTCCTCGGGGTCGGCGGGGTCGGCGCCTGGATCTACCAGGACCTGAACGGCAACATCAAGCAGGCCGACGTCGACGACAAGCTGGGCGAGGACCGGCCGGAGAACCTCAGTCCCGGCTCGAAGAACATCCTGCTCGTCGGGTCCGACAGCCGTGACGGCGCCAACGCCGCCTACGGCAGGGACCTGACCACCATGCAGTCGGACACGCTGATGGTGCTGCACATCCCCGCGAACCGTGAGTGGGCCTCGGTGGTCTCCTTCCCGCGTGACTCGTGGGTGCGGATACCGTCGTGCGAGAAGGGCGACGGCAGTTCGTCCGACCCGCACCACTTCAAGATCAACGAGGCGTTCGCGATCGGCGGCAGCGGCGGCAAGGTCGCCGAGGCCGCCGCGTGCAGCATCAAGACCATCGAGGCCAACACCGACCTGCGCATCGACCACTTCATGTCGATCGACTTCTCCGGGTTCAAGGGGATGGTCGACGCGCTGGAGGGCATCGAGGTCTGCCCGGAGGAGGCCATCCACGACGAGAAGGCCCACCTGGACCTGGAGGCGGGCTGCCAGACCGTCAAGGGCGAGAAGGCCCTCGGGTATGTCCGTACTCGCTACAGCGTGGGCGACGGCTCCGACATCGGCCGCATCGGCCGCCAGCAGGAGTTCATGGACGCGCTGGCGAAGAAGGCCCGGTCCAAGCTCACGGACGGCGACGCGATGTACGGCTTCCTGCAGTCCGTCACCAAGTCCCTCACCGCGGACCCCGACCTGGCCGGCATCAAGCCGCTGTACGGGCTCGCCAACGAGCTGAAGGGGGTCCCGGGCGACCGCCTGAGCTTCCTCACCGTGCCCAACTACGGCCGTGAGGCGGACGATCCGAGCGACCAGGCCAACGTCGTCTGGCAATACCCGCAGGCCGCCGACCTGTTCACCTCCCTCGCCAGGGACAAGGAGGTCACCAAGGCGCAGGTGGACGCCGCGAAGAAGGACGTGGTGTACGCGTCCTCCGTGAAGGTCCAGGTGCTCAACGGCACCGGCGTCGGCGGGCGCGCGGCCGCGGTCGCCAAGCGGCTCACCGAGGCCGGCTACAGCCTCGCCGGCACGGGCAACGCCCCCGCGTCGGTCACCAGGACGACCGTCACCTATCCGGCGGGACTGGAGCGCCAGGCGGCGGTGCTCGCCTCGCGGCTGCCGGGTGTCCGCGCGGTGCGGGACGCTTCGGCGACGGCCGGTGTGGTCACCGTGGTGGTCGGGCCGGACCTGAAGGTCGAGGACGTCGCCTGACCGGCTTCTGATCATCGGTGGTGCACAGGTGGTCCCCGGATGGGGTAAAGTTGATCTCGAGCCGGTCACCGGGAAACAAAAACGGTGAACGACCTCTGCGTTGGTGGTCCAAGGAAAGACGTCCCGCTTCCTGCGGGGAGATGCAGGTGCAAGGCCTGCCCGGCGCTCCACTTCGACGAGTCCCATCCCGTGTCAGGCGGGGTGGGGCTCTTCGTTTTTCCCGCTCTCTCCCTCGCCTCCTTATTGCTTGAGTGAGGCAAGCATCTGTACTGTGGGGTAATGTCCCCACCGCCACCGGCCGCCCGGGTCCCCGCGGATGTGATCGCGATCGAGCGGTCCCTCACCCGCATCACCTACCTGGCCGGACGCGCCCGCCGGCACGGGCAGCTCATGTCGCTCGCCGGACTCCCGCTGGACCGGGCCGCGGTGGCGATCCTGCGCCACCTGGCCGAGGACGAACTGCTGCGCCCCGGCGTGCTGGCGGTACGCCTCTCCGTGGAGGCGTCCCATGTCACCCGCCAACTCAGCCAGTTGGAGAAGTCCGGCCACGTCACCCGCGTCCCCGACCCGGACGACCGCCGCGCCCGGCTGATCCGCCTCACCGCCCGCGGCCGCACCGCCGTGCACCGCATCCGGGACGCGGGCCAACTGGGCATGCAGGCGGCCCTGGCGGACTGGCGGCCCGCCGAACTCCACCAGCTGGCCCAGCTCTTCGAACGCCTGGTTGCGGACTTCGTGGCCCACACGGAAACCCCGACGGGGCACCCCTGACCCGCGTCTTCACGACCCGCCCCTGAAGAGGAGGAGCCCCGCACACGGCGGGATCCGTGCGAGGGGAGTGGGGGTGTGAGGCGCGTGGGCGGGTCCGGTCGTGGAACCGGTCGCCGGGCCCACCTCTTCACCTTCGGACGGGGCCGGTGGGTGCAAGGCCTGCCCGGCGGATCACGCCGGGCAGGTCGCGGCCGGCCGCGACCTGCCCTTCGCGGCCGGCCGTCGGTCCGTCGTCAGGACGCGTTCGCGTGGGACGGGCCGAAGAACTCGATCTCGGCGATCGCCACCTGCTTGCTCGCGGAGGCGCCGTACGCCGACTCGATCGTGAAGCGGACCTTGGTGACCTCGCCGACGCGGAAGGCGCGGCGCTGGCCGCCCGCCTGCTGGTCGAGGACGAGTTCGCGGGTCGTGGTCGTGCCGTCCTTCAGGGTGATCGTCGCCTTGACGCGGTGCGGCAGGGCCGACTCGGTGAGCTGGTCGGGGCGGGTCGAGGTGCCGGAGGTGATCACCAGGTCGAGCAGGCGGGTCGGCTCGCTGAAGCGGGCCTCGATCCACTCGCCCTCGCCCGACTGCGAGACCCCCGGCCCCCACCAGCTGTTGTTGATCTTGTCGAAGGCGAGGTCCGGCTTGTGACCGGGGTACGAGCGGGACGCCGCGAACGCGTCCGGTGACACCGCCGCCCGCTTCGCGAAGTGGTCCTTGGTGGCCTGCACGGCGGCCGGGGCGTTCACGCCGGCGACGATCAGAAGGGTGAGGACGACCGCGGCCATCACCCAGGTGACGATGCGGTCGAAGGTGCGGCGCAGCCGCGGGCGGTCCCCGGCCCACGGGGTCTCGCCGCGGCCGAACAGGCGCCGCCACCACGGGAGCCGGACCGAGGAGCGGTCCTCCAGGGTCATGGGCATCGCGCAGCGCGTGCAGTAGTGCCGGTCGGGGCGGTTCGGCGTGGCGCACCAGGGACAGGCGACGCCGTTCTCCTCGCCCTGGACCGGTCCCGGCGCGCGGACCTGCGGCCGGTCCGCCACCGGGACGCCCGGCAGCACCGGCGCGACGGAGGGCGGTGCGGCGGGCGCGGGCTCCTCCGGTTCCACGACGGGGACGAGGAGGGAACGGGCCCGGGCCGCCATCGTGTCGCCGAGGGCGGGGGCCGGTGTGGTGGGCGCCGTCCCGTCGTCGTCGGCCGTGGCCGTCGTCGGGGGGAGCGCCGGGAGGGGGGTCTCCGTGGTGTCCTCGTCGTCCTCGTCGTCCTCGGTGCGGTGGTCGTCGGCCGCCGGGGGCTCGGGGGCCCGGTCCTCGTCGCGGGCGCGCTCCGAGGACCGCGGTGCCGCCGACGGGGCGGTGGAGGACGCCGTACGGGAGGCCGCGGCCGGGTCGGGGCGTTCCGCGCCGGAAGCCGGTGCGGACGCGGACGAGGCGGCGGGGGCGCCGGCGGACCCGGAGCCCGTACCCGCGCCGGCGGACGGCGTGGCCGCGGCGGACGAGGCCGTCCCCGATCCCGTCGCGGCCCGCGCCGGGGTGCGGTCCGTCCAGCTCAGTACGGCCCCGCACGCGTCGCAGAAGGACTGGCCGGGTTCCGCCCGGGTGCCGCACTCGGCGCAGTTCTGGGTGGTCATCTCTCCGGGATCCTTTCGGCGACGGTCACCGTGACCGTGTAGGGCATGTGGGCGGGGCGGGCGGCGGCCACGAGGGCGTCCAGGCGGTGTTCGTCCGCCGGGCGGGGGTCCGGCAGGCGCAGCGTGACGTGGAGGTGCGGGCGGTGGTCGCCGGGGAAGGGGCCGAGGGGGCGGGCGCTCCACGCCGAGCCACCGCTCTCCTCGATCTCCGGCTCCACGCCGAACGCCAGCCGGATCGCCTCGGACAGGCCCCGGCGGGTGCCGCGCACCCGGTGCAGATACGCGGCCGCGGCCACGGCGGCCCGCAGCCTGGGCTCCGGTTCCGTGCCGTCGGTCTCCGCGCCGACCCAGCCCGACAGCCAGCGGGTGAAGTCGACGGGGGCGAGGGCCGGGTCGAAGTAGGAGGGCAGACAGTCCAGGACGTTGAGGATCGGCGCCATGACCTCGTCCAGGCCGGCGACGAAGCGCTGCGCGAGGTCGTCGTCCGCGAACACGGCGGGCAGCATCGCGCCGATCGGCGCGGACGAGCCGAGCCCGTCGACCGAGCCCCTCACCGGCTGCCTCCTTCCCGGCGCGGGACGGCGCGCCCCGGGGACGCGGGGCCGGGCCGGCCGGCGGAGCGCCCCCTCACGCGCCGTCTCCGATCACGCGGACCCGGTGGTCGTACGAGAACACCAGGGCCGGCGCCGCCAGGTCGATGCGGTCGGTGGCCTCGCCGCGCTTGCCGGTCAGGGGGTCGGCGGGGTGCAGGATGACCTGGTCGACCAGCTCCACTCCCGGCACGCGCTGCAGCACGGCGAAGACCTCGCCCGACTGCACCGGGCGGCCGAACGGCCAGCCCTTTCCGTCCGCGCCGCCGGTCAGCGGGTCGAGGTGCCGGTACAGCGCGTCGTGGGCCTGGCGGCGGACCCGGTCGGTGTCGACGCCGCGGAAGGCGTGCACCGTCGCGACCACCGTCACGCCCTGGTAGTACGGGGGGCCCACCGCCAGCCTCGTACCGATCAGGCGGCGTTCGTCCAGGTGCCGCATGATGCGGTCCAGCAGGGCGTCGCCGGGCACCAGTTGCTCGAAGCGGAGGCGGCCGCCGGGGTCCGGGACCGCCTGCGGGACCACCAGCACCCGTACCGCGTACGAGCCGTGCTCGTCGGGCTCGCCCTCCAGGCAGGTGATGCGGGCCGTCTCGGGGGCCGCGCGGCGCGCCAGCTCCTCGTAGTCGCGCAGGGTCACCGCCCGCTCCTGGGCGCGCAGCGTGATCGGCGCCCGGAGCTTCGCCTCCTCCACCGTCTCGCCGTCGACCCCGCCGCGCGCGGCCTCCCGGTTGACGACCTCGGAGACGTACGGCACGGAGGTGCGCAGGACCTGGACGGCGCCGCGCGCCACGTTGCCGGCCCGGCCGCCGCCCGTGCGGTAGCGGCGGGCCCGGACGACCGCGCCCTTGGGCGCCACGGCGCCGTACTGGCGCAGGGTGCCGTCGGGTTCACGGACGGACGGGCCGAAGGCGATCTCGCCGGTGGCCGCGTCGAGGGTGACATGACGGTCGTCGGGGCCGGAGGCGGCGAAGTGGGGGACCACCTGCCAGTCGGCCCAGCCCTCGTGTTCGGCGGTCTGCAGGAGGAGGGGCGGGTCGTCGCCGACCACGGGGGCGTGGGCCAGGCGCAGGCGCTGGCCGGGCAGGCCCGTCGACTCGCCGAGCGCCTCGTCGTACACCGTCTCGGCGTGCACGGCGGGGGCGGTGCCGCCGACCGTGAACGCCTCGGCGGAGCGGACCGTGGGCGACAGGGTGTAGAAGGGCTGGCCGGGCAGGGGTTCGGTGACGCGGCAGCGCAGCCAGCCGGCCTCCTGGCCGCCGGAGCGGGACAGGACGTGGCCGCCCGGGACGTGCAGGACGACCTCGCCGGGGCGGTTGAGGCCGCCGGTGCCGTCGCGGTCGACCTCGCAGGGCTGCCAGCCGTCCTCCGTCCACGCCTCCCAGACCAGGGGCGGCTGGCGGGGGTCGACACCGACGCCGTCGACGCGGCTGTCGAGTTCCAGGGCCACGGCGCAGTGCGGGACGGCCGCGCTCAGGCCGAGCAGCATGCAGTCGCCCGGGGCCGGGGCCTCGGCGAAGCACAGCACGTCCTTGCCCTCGGCGAGGTCGGTGGTGACGTCGGTGACCGGCTCGCCCCGGTGCTGGACGACCAGATGGGCCAACGCGCTCGGTACGACGGCGAGTTCGCGTTCGGTCGCGAAGACGACCGCCTCCTCGCTCTCCGTCCGGACCGTGGCCACCTCGGTGCCGGTCGGCAGCAGGACCGTCTCCTCCTGGGGCGCGGACAGCCAGAAGGTGACGTCCGTGCGGGCCGCCGACGGCGGGAAGAGCCGGATGCCGACCAGGTCCAGGAAGGCCAGGTGGTTCTTGTCCGGGACCCGGTTGAGGCGGTAGACGATCTGGTCGGCCATGTGGGCGACCGTCTCGACGAGCGTGACGCCCGGGTCGGAGACGTTGTGGTCGGTCCACTCCGGCGCGCGCTGCTGGATGTAGCGCTTGGCGTCGTCGACGAACTGCTGGAAGCGGCGGTCGTCCAGGTTGGGGGAGGGCAGGGCCATCAGCGGTCGCTTTCAGGAGCCGGACCGGAGACCGGGCCGGGTGCCGGACCGGAGGAGTCCGGCTCGTCGTGGGACGGGATGACGTAGAAGGGGAAGACGAGACTGCGCGGGTTGTTGGTCCCGCGGATGGAGTAGCGGACGTCGATCCACAGCACGCCCTGCTCGCCACCGGCCGTGACCTCGACGTCGTTGACCTCGATGCGCGGCTCCCAGCGGTCCAGGCTGGTGTACACCTCGTGCTGGATACGGCCGGCCGTCGCCTCGTTGACCGGGGCGAACACCAGGTCGTGGATGGCGCAGCCGAACTCCGGGCGCATGGGGCGCTCGCCCGGCGCGGTGGCGAGGATCAGCCGGATCGCCTCCTCGATCTCGCGCTCGCCGCTGACCAGGGCGATGCCTCCGGTGGGGCCGATGCGCAGCGGAAACGCCCAGCCCGACCCGACGAACTGTTCGGCCATCAGACGGCCACCCTCCTGAGGAAATGCCCGGCCCTCACGGGATCGGATACGGCTTGTTGTTGACCATCACGACGCCCTGGAGCAGGAGCGTGGCGGCCCGGATGCCGACATTGGCGGTGGCGTTGACCTGGATGGTGCCGCCCGCGCCGAGGGTCGCGGCGCCGCCCGCCTTGAGGCTCAGCGCCCCCATCGCGTCCACGGACACGACGCTGGACAGCGACTTGACGTTGACCGGGCCGGTGCCGCGGATGTCGAGCAGGCCGCCGCTCTTGATGGTGAGTTTGCGGCCCGCGCTGAGCGTGAGTTCGGTGCCGGCCTCGACGGACACCGAACGGCTGCCGGTGATCTTCACGGTGCCCTTGCTGTCGACGGTGATCTCCGTCTTCGTACGGTCCAGGTTGATGACGAGCTTGTCGTCGCCGGAGGTGACCCGGACGCCCTGCTTGCGGCCGCCGGTCTTCTGGCTGAGCAGGTCGACGCGATTGCCGTCGCGGTCGGAGAGGGTGTGCCGGGCGGCGCGGCGGCGGGCGCCGTCGTGCAGCGGCACGTCCTTCACCGGGGTCGGCCTGTCCTTGCCGTTGTAGAGGCCGCCGATGACGTACGGGTGGTCCAGGGCGCCCCGGTCGAAGGCGACGAGCACCTCGTCGCCGACGTCGAGCGGGAAGATCGACCCGCCGTCCTTCCCGCCCCACTGCATGACCCGCGTCCAGTCGCTGATGTAGACGTCGTCGAGCCAGGGGAACTGCAGCTTCACCCGGCCCTGCTTCAGCGGGTCCTGGATGTCGGTGACGAGGGCGTTGGTGGTGCCGGGCAGGCTGAGGCCGTTCTGCGCGCCGCCGCCGGAGGCGAGGCCGTACAGGGACCGCCACTGGCGGCCGCTGACGGTCACCCAGGCCTCGTAGTGCTTGCCGTCGCCGAACACATGACGGACGGAGGTGGCGGTGTACTTGCCCTCGAAGGGCGCCCCGACGTCGGCGAGGGTGACGGGCAGCCCCGGGCGGAGCTTCGGGGTGCCGCGCGCGACGACCTCCAGCTCGGCGAAGGAGCCGGTGACGTCGTCGGCGAGGGCCTCGGCGGCGAACCTCACCTCCGACTGCCGGTCGTACGGCGTCTGCGCGTCGACCAGCCGGGTGGGCTTGAACTTGGCGGCGGCCTCGCCGGGGGTCGTTCCGATCTTGATGCCGGGGTTGGTGGTGGCGGGCGCGGTGGCGGTCAGCGCCTTCTTGGTGGTGACGTCCCAGCCGCGGGCCTCGACATAGGCGACCTGCTCGGCGGAGGTGACGGCGGCGCGCAGCCGCAGGATGTCGGTGCCTGCCTCCAGGACGTACGGGCTCTTCTCGCCCGGGGTGGAGGTCGGCGGCGCCCCGGTGGCGGGGTCGGGCTTGACGAACTGGAACTTCCCCTTGGCGTCGACCGACATGACCATCTCGTTCTCGTCGGCGAGGCGGGCGAGGAAGTCCCAGTCGGTGACGTTGGCCTGGCTGATGAACTCGTAGACGGTCTTGGTGGACTGGATCCTCCCCACGGGCACGCCGGCCTGGGCGGCCAGTTTGCGCGCGATGTCGGAGGCGCTCTGGTTGCGGTACGCGGCGATCCGGCGCTGGCGCATCAGGCGGTGGCCGGCGTCGTAGCCCCGGATGACGGTGAAGGAGCCGGTGCCGTCGTAGTCGGCCTCCAGGCCGCAGACCTCGCCGGTGAGCAGGGGGTCCCCGGCGCCCTGGCCGTCGGCGATCGGCGTGAGGACGACCGGGGTGCCGAACTTGACGCCCAGCTTGCCGAGGACGAGCCGGTAGGGGTCGCGGAAGGTCAGCCGGAAGGAGGCGGGCACGCCGAGCCCCTGGTCCACCCAGCCCTCCACGAGCAGCGGGGCGAAGTCGGGCGGGAGCGGGCTGCCGCCCAGGGTGACCTTGATGATGCTGGAGAACGCGGTCGCCACCATCAGGCACGCACCTCCCCGGCGGACGGGAGGATCAGCTCGATGCCGGTGGGCAGCCGGGTGGGGTCGTCGATGCCGTTGGCCTCGGCGATGGTCCGCCAGGCGGCCGTGTCGCCGTACTCGCGCCAGGCCAGCGACTGCAGCGAGTCGCCCGCCACGACCCGGTGGACGCGCTGGGCGGTCAGCGCGCCGGAGGTCGGGTTCTGGCCCTTGGTCTTGCTGGGGATCTCGTGCAGCCGCACCTGGCAGGTGGCGCGGATGGGGACGCCGGTGGTGCCGAAGAGGGAGTAGGTGACGTCGACACTGCTGACGTAGGCCGTGAAGTGCACGGTGGAGAAGGAGCCCCACTGGAAGACCACCCAGGGCGGCGAGGGCTGGTTGGCCGCGATGCTGCCGGTGGTGACCTCGCAGCAGTCGAACAGCGCCTCCACCTTCTGCATGACGGTGTTGCTGTCCGGCTGGTCGGAGGAGTCCAGGAAGATCTCCACGCTCATCTCGCGCGGCTCCGGGCCCATGAACTCCGGCTTGGAGCCGTCGCGGACGGCGGCCGTGGGGGTCACCTTCCACAGTGCCCGGCGGGCCACCTGGAGCTGGGCCGGGTTGAACTCGAACGCGAAGGATTTGCGCAGCCCGCCCGGTGTGGTGCTGGTGCCGACCGGCGGTTCGTGGATCGAGAGGGTCGCGCGGACCAGGCTTTTGCCCGCGCCGCTCCTGCTGCCCTTGGCCATGATGTGTGTCCTCGCTCCCGGCCTAGTCGGTGAAACCGTGGTGGGTGATCTCCAGGACCTCCGTGGCGACGCCCGGGTTCGCGGGGTCGAGGGAGGGGCCCTGCCAGCTCACCGGCAGTACGTCGATCAGGCCCCAGCGGGCCACCTCCGAGCCGTCGGCCCGCAGGGCCGCGATCTGCGCGGTGGGGCGGGTCACCCCGGTGGTGATCGAGGAGATCCACTTGGCCACCTTGGTGGTGTCCGGGGTGAGGGGCCGGGTCAGGCGGATGGTGGAGAACGTGACGCGGGAGGGGAGCGCCCACACGAATCCGTTGTTGCCGCCCTCCTGGCGGTGCTCGATCTCCACCTGGGAGGACAGTCCCTCGCACCCGTTGAAGTAACCGAGGCTCTCGCCGTCGATGGTCAGGGTGAAGAAGATGGTGGAGCCCGGGTCGAGATCGCGGGACATCGAGGGGTCTGGCCTTTCTGGGGGCGCCGCTCAGTGGCGGGGGTCGCGGAGTCTGCCGATTCGTTCGCGGTCCAGGCGGAGTTCGGTGCGCAGGAGGCGGGTGATGCGGCCGGTGAGGCGGTGGGTCAGTTCGTCCAGCTGGAAGTCGGTGAGGGCGCGGGGGTCGAAGGGGGGAGGCGGGGGCGCGTCGGGGGCGGAACCCGGGCCGGCGTCGGCACGGGCGGTGGCGGTGGGGGGCGGCTTCGGCGGGGTCCGGGGCACGGCCGGAGGCGCGGGGGCCTCGCGTCGCTGGACGGCCGGGGCGGCCGCGGGCGGGGGCGTGGGGGCGGGGAGCGGTGCCGGCGCGGGCAACGGGGGCGCGCTCGCGGGGGGTCGGGGTGCCGGGCCGCGCGCGGGGAGGGGCGGGGCGCCGAGGGCGGCGGTGCGGGGCTGGACCACGGGCACGGCATCCGTGCCGGGGGCGGTGCGGCGCAGCGGTACGGGGGCGGTGACCGCGCGGCGCTGGACGACGGGGGCCGGAAGCGGCGCCACGGGCAGCGGCATGGCGCGCTGAACCACCTCCGGCGGAGGGGCGGTCGGCGCGGACCGCGGTGCGGGGACGGTGCCGCCGGGGGGTGCGGGTGTGCGGGCCGTGCCGGGCGCGCGGTCGAGCGGGGTGGCGTCCGCGGGGCGGGCGGGGAGGGGCGCCCCGAGGACGGGGCGCGCGGGGGGCCGCGGCGCGCTCTGGACGGCGGGTGCCGGCTTGAGGGGGGCGCCCAGGCCCGTACGGGGGCGGGCGGTCGCGGTGGGGGCAGGGGCGGCGGAGGCGGGACCGGCCGGCACCGCGTCGCCCTGACGGCCGCGTACGGACCGCTGCACGGGGGCCGGGCCGGGGGGTGTCGCGGGCGCGGGCGCGTCGAGGGGCGTGGGCGCGGTCGCGGGTGGTGTGCCGGGGCCCGGTGTGCCGGTGGTGTGCGCCGAGGTCGCGTCGTGCGTACGGGGGTGCTGGTGTCCGGGTGCGGCGGGTGGGGTGGCCTGCGGGGGCGTGGACGTGCCGGTGTTCCGGCGGGAGGGCAGGGCTCGCTGGACGGGGTGCGCGGGGCCGGCTGCCGGGGGCGCGGAGGTGGAGGCGCGGTCGTCGGGGCCCGGGAGGGCGTCCTGGTGCCGGGCCGGCGGCGGCGCGACGGACGCCGGGAGCGCGGACGCGGATGCGTGGTCCGGCGTACGAGAGACCGTCCGCCGGGCCGGGTGGCCGGCGGAGAGCGGGGTGGACGCGGGCGTGGACACCGACCGCTGGAGGGGGTGCCCGTCGGCAGGGGCGGGCACCCCGTCGGCCGCTTCCGGTGGGGGGACCGGGGCGGCCACCGCCACCGGGCCCGGACCCGGCGCGGGTTCCTTGCCGGACGCCGGCCGGTCGCCGTCGGCGTCCGTGCCCCGGGGCGCGGCCGGAGCCGGTGCGGTGGGGGCGGACGGGAGACGGGCGGGCAGCGTACGCCGCTGCACCGGGGCCGGGGCCGACCTGGTCAGAGGGACGGCGGCCGCCGACGTACGCGGTGCGGCCGGGGCCACACGGATACCCCGCGCAGGGGTCGGCGCCGGCGGGTGCACGGGCTCCACCGGGCGCCGTGGCGCGACCGGGCGGGCCGCGGGCGAAGCGGCGGGGCGCGACGGTGCGGCCACCGGCGGGGCGGCTTCCGGCTGGGCCGGCCGCGACGGCGTGGACGCCGGGCCGGCCGACGGCACGCCGGGACGCGCGGAAAGCGCTCCGGGCAGGACCGGGGAAGGCCCCGGCCCGGCCGAAGGGGCTCGCTGCACGCCGGGCACGCCTCCGGGGAGACCCGGCCCCGCACCCGGCAGGGCCGCCCCGGTCCAGGGGAGACTCGGCCCGGTGCGCGGCGGGGCGGTCGCTGCACCCGGCGGGGTGGACGCGGGTCCGGGCAGGGTGGGGCTGGTTCCCGGCAGGGCCGACGTGGCTCGCTGTACGACGGGCGCGGCTCCGGAGCGTCCCGGTCCGGTCCCGGGAAGCGCCGGTGCCGTTGCCGCAGGCCCCGGCAGGGCGGGCGCGGTTCCCGGCTGGGCGGTCGTGTGTGCGGGCGGTG
>NZ_JBIAWO010000004.1:491001-640285 GCF_042895685.1 Streptomyces sp. NPDC001381
TGGCTCGCTGTACGACGGGCGCGGCTCCGGGTCGTCCCGGTCCGGTCCCGGGAAGCGCCGGTGCCGTTGCCGCAGGCCCCGGCAGGGCGGGCGCGGTCAGCGGCAGGGCGGTCGTGGGCCGGGACGGTGTGGGCGCCGCACCCGGCAGGGCCGAAGAGGCTCGCTGCACGACGGGTCCGCCTCCGGGGAGACCCGGCCCCGCTCCCGGAAGGGCCGGCCCGGTTGCCGCGGCCGCCGGCAGGGCGGGTCCGGGCCCCGGCAAAGTGGACGCGGGTGCGGGCGGGGCGGTCGCTGCACCCGGCGGGGTGGGCGCGGCTCCGGGCAGGGCGGTCGTGAGCCTCCGCGCGGCGGGTGCCGTCCCCGGCAGGGCGGTCTTGAGCCCGGGCAGGGCGGACGCCCGGCCCCGCGGCGCTGACACGGCGCGCTGCACGACGGGTGCGGTGCCCGCAGCAGGCGGCACCGCCCCCGGCAAGGAGGAGGCGCCCCTCGGCGGGGTCGACGCGGCCCCCGGCGGGATCGACGCGCCCCTCGACGGCATCGGCGCGGCGCCGGGCAGGCTGGGTGCCGTGCCCGGCAGGGCGGGCGCGGCACCGGGAAGGCCGGCAGCGCGTCCCGGCACGGCGGGTACGGCCCGTTGCAGGGCAGGGGCGGCTCCCGGGAAGGCCGGTCCGAGCCCCGGAAGAGCAGGCGCGGCTCCCGTCGGGCCCGGCGCGACGCCGGTCCGGCGAGGCGCGAGCCCCGCCATGCCCGCCATGCCCGGCGTGCCCCCTGACACGCCCGGGACGACCCCCGCCCCGCCCGGCGTCCGGCCCGGTGCCGCCCCCGGCAAGCCCGGTGCGTGGCCCGCTCGCAGCGGTGCCGGCTGCACCGGGATCACGGGGGGCGCCGGGCGCGAGGGGGCAGGGCCGCCCGCCGGTGCGGGCGCAGGGGAAGCGGGGGAAGGCGCCGTGGCCGACAGGTTGCTCAGCCGGCCACCCGGGGTTCCGTCCAGGACCATGGGTGATCGCGTGCTGGTGAAGCTGGGGTTCTGCCAGGTGGCCAGCCGGCCGCCGAACCCGGAGTCGGCGACACCCGCCGCCGGCCCACCGGCCGCCACCGCCCGCTGGATGGGCGGCAGCCCCGGCCACGCGGCCGCGGCCCGCACGCCCGTCCCGCCACCGGCCGCACCGACACCCGAGAGCACACCGCCCGCGTCGGCCGGCGTACCGGGTCCGCCCGCGCCGCCGCCCGACTCGGCCGGCGTACCGGCCCCCGAAGTGCCCGTGCCCGTGTCCGTGCCCGTGTCCGCAGCCGTGGGAGTCGTGCCGCCTCGGCCGCCGCCCCGGAATCGATCCAGAAGCCCCACGCCTCAGCCCTCCGTCCCGCCCCGGGTCACCAGGGAGCTGATCTGGTCCGTCCAGCGGCGGCGGTCGTGGTGTTCGAGGTCCAGGATGTCGTCCAGGGACCAGTGGAAGTGGTAGGCGACGTACGCGATCTCCTCGTGCAGTCGGTCGGTCGCGTACGTCACGATTCCCCCAGGCGGCTCCCGCCCAGTTCCACCTCGAAGGGCTCCGCGCAGTGCGGGCACTCCACCGAGGCGCGGGTGTGGCCCTCGGCGTTGATCTGGCGGTAGAAGTCCTGCAGGAACGCCAGGTCGGAGGCGAACATGTTCTCCACCACCCCGTCGTGGACCAGCGGGAGGGTGCCGAGGCGGGTGATGACCCGGCCCAGGAGGACCACCGACAGGTACGCGGGGTTCTCCTGGACGCGGATGTCCCGGAGCGGGACCAGTTCGTCCCGCGCCGTCGACAGCCGCATCACGCCCTCGCGGTGGACGGTGCCCGCCTCGTCGACGTAGCCGCGCGGCAGCTCGAAGGGGAACTCCGTCTGCAGGCGCTGCTGCACCGGGGCCGGCGCGGGCGCGGGCGCCGCCGACGGAAGCGGAGCCTCCTCCCGGGGCTGCTCCGCGCCCGCCGCCGGCCCCCGTACAGCCGTACGCCGCATTACTCGATGACCAGTTCTTCGAACGTGATCGTCACGGTCTCGGTCAGCGCGGACGCCTCGCCCGCCTTCACCGTGCTGGTGTCGATCTTGCTGCACCAGGCGTTGCGCATGTTGTACCGCTTGACCGGGTTGTTCTGGTAGTCCATCACCATGATCGTGGCGTTCTTGCGGGCCGTGCCCATGACGCCGTTGATCGACTCGGTGATCCACTGGTTGAACGCGGCGGACTGGGTCATACCGCGCACGACCGTGCAGGTGCCCGCCTTCTTCACGCCCGGCAGCTTCTTGGTGACCGGCTTGCCCTGCGCCGAGACCTGCTGGTACTCGATGACGTCCTGTTCGAGGCTGAGGCCGCTGACCTCGGCGAGGTACTCGACCATCACGCCGTCGATCTGCAGGCCGAAATTGTGTGAAGTAAGGGCGTCACCCGGCTGGAGACTCATCTACAGGTTCCTCGTTTCGAATGCGGTCAAGTGCCTTGCGGGAGAGGGGACTCGGCGGAGGACTACTCCTCCAGCTCCCCGCTGCCGCTCGAGAACTGGGCCAGCCGGAAGATCACGAACTCGGCCGGCTTGACCGGCGCGATGCCGATCTCGCACACCACGCGGCCGACGTCGACCGACTCCGGCGGGTTGGTCTCCTCGTCACACTTGACGTAGAACGCCTCCTCGGGCCGGGCGCCGAAGAGGGCCCCCGCGCGCCACTCGTTGACGAGGAACGCGGAGACGTTGCGCCGGATCCGGGCCCACAGGGCGTGGTCGTTCGGCTCGAACACCACCCACTGGGTGCCGATCAGGATCGACTCCTCCAGGTAGTTGAAGTACCGGCGGACGTTGAGGTAGCGCCACGCCGGGTCCGAGGACAGCGTCCGCGCGCCCCAGACGCGGATCCCGCGGCCGGGGAAGGCCCGGATGCAGTTGACGCCGATCGGGTTCAGCAGGTCCTGCTCGCCGCGCGTGATCTGGATCTCCAGGTCCACCGCGCCCCGGACGACCTCGTTCGCCGGGGCCTTGTGGACGCCGCGCTCGGAGTCGTTGCGGGCCCAGACGCCGGCCACGTGGCCGCTCGGCGGGATCAGCCGGGCCTGGCCGCTGGCCGGGTCGAAGGACTTGATCCAGGGGTAGTACAGGGCCGCGTACTTGGAGTCGTAACCGGCCGTCTCCTGGCGCCAGACGCGGATCTGGCGGGCGTTGAGGCCCGGCGGCGGGTCGATGACCGCGACGCGGTCGCCCATCAGCTCGCAGTGCGCGATCAGGCCCAGCTGGACGGCCTTGACGGCCTCCAGGTCGATCGCGCCGCGCTGGTAGGCGGCCATCAGGTCGGGTACGGCGACCATGGACACCTCGTCGACGGCCTCCAGGCCGCCGAAGCCGGTGCGGTCGGCGCTGTCGCCCAGGTACTGGGCGGGACCCACGGTCACCGGCTCGTCGGCGGCCGGGACGGCGGGGGCGGCGGGGGCGGAGGCGGCGGGCAGCGCGACCGTCTGGTTCTCCGGGCGGGCCAGCTGCGCGGCCGGCGCGGCCTCGGCCACGGTGATGAGCTTGGAGCGCTCCTTGACCTGGGTGACGACGTAGGAGCGGTTGCCCTTCTTGGCGGAGACGTCGAACGTCTCCACGGCCCGGTCGCCGTCCTTGACGATGAGCTTGAACCGCTCGGCGGGGCCCTCGCCCTCCGCGTCCGCGACCTCCACGCTCAGGTTGCCCGGCGCCACGGCCGTCACGGTGAACGTGCCGAGCTGCCGGGGCTCACCGGCGGGAAGCGCGGCCGGGGCGGCCGAACCGCTCACGGCGGCGGGCGACTTGGCGTCCCCGGCCGCGCCGGCCGGGGAACCGCCGACCCGGACGACGTACGCCGCCGAACCGCCGTTGTTGAAGAAGCCGTAGACGGAGTGCGCCAGGTAGTACCCGTCGGTGAAGTCACCGAAGGCCGCCACGTACTGGGTCCAGTTGGTCACCAGGGTCGGCTCGTTGAGCGGGCCGGTCGGAGCGAGCCCGACGAAGGCCGCCACCGAGGTGCCCACCCCCTCGATCGGGCGGGAGCCGCTGGCCACCTCCTCGACGTATACGCCGGGCGACAGGTAGGACGGCATGCTGTGCTCTCCTCGGGGTACGCGTCAGGACGTTCTCACCGTCACGCGCGAAGCGCGTCACCCGAAACGGCCTCCGGTGCAGGGTGCGGGGCACGTTCGCTGCCCATGAGGGCAGTCATGGCCGCGTCCGGCGCGCGGACGCCGTCCGCCGCGGCCACGGCGGTACCGGTACGCGTCGCCCGCGGCCCTGCCGGGAGGGTGCCCGGGACCGGGGATCCCCCCTCCCTACCGTGCGTCCGGCGGGTGCGGCAGGGCCGCGGGGGCAGACCCGGGGGCACGTCCGGCCGGGAGGGCAAGCCGGGTCGGTCCTGGCGGGCACCCGCTCTGCCCCCTGGCCTCTGACCTCGGTCGCCGTCCACACCGTAGCGTCGGTGCGTGAGCCTGTGGACCTCCCTCGAACCCGCCTCCGTCACCGTCGATCCCGGCAGCCGGGCGACCGTCCGGCTGCGGGTGCGCAACACCGGTGACGTCGTCGACGAGTACCGTTTCGAGCCGGTGGGGGCCGTCGCGCCCTGGACGGTGGTGGAGCCGCAGACGCTGCGGCTGTATCCCGGTACGACGGGGACGGTGGAGCTGACGTTCGCGCCTCCTCGTACGCCGGACGCGGCGGCGGGGCCGAATCCGTACGCGGTGCGGATCACGCCGACGGAGCATCCGGACGCGGTGACGGTGCCGGAGGGGAATCTGACGATCACCCCGTTCACGGAGGTGCGGGCCGAGCTGGTGCCGCCGACCGTGAAGGGGCGTTTCCGGGGGCGGCCCCGGCTCGCGATCGACAACCTCGGCAACACCAGGCTCACCGCCTCCCTCGGCGGGAGCGACAACGGCGACCGGCTCTCCTACGAACTCCAGCCGGGCAACGTGCAGATCGAGCCCGGCCGCGCCGTGTTCGTCGAGACCACGCTGCGGCCCCGGCAGATCACCTGGTTCGGCTCCAAGGAGGAGCATCCGTACAGCCTGTCGGTGCGCCGGTCGGGGGCGCAGCCGCTGGAGGTGGACGGCACGTTCGTGCAGCGCGGGTTCCTGCCGAGGTGGCTGGCGACCGCGCTGAGCATCACGATGGCCCTCGCGATCGCGTTCGTGATGATCTGGCTGGCGTACAAGCCGCAGGTGCGTTCGCTCGCGTCGGAGAAGCTCCAGGAGGCCGGGAGCACCGCGCTGCCCAGCCCCTCGGCGCCGGTCGAGAGCGCGCCGGCCGCGCCGAAGACCAGCGCGCCCGCGGTGGCGGACGTCCCGGACACGAGCGGGGACTCGGCCGGCGGCGGGAGCGGCGGCGGAGGCGGCGGTGGCGGCGGGAGCTCGTCCGGCGCGACCGCGAAGCCGAAGAAGCAGACCGCCGCCGACGCGGTGCAGGCGCTGGCCGCGCGCAGCGACGGCCGGCACATCTGCTACCGCGCCTATGTCGCCGACCGGGGCTGGCAGGACCCGGTGTGCGACGGCGCGATCGCGGGCACGACCGGCAAGGGCCTGCCCATCAAGGAACTGAACATCGCCACGGTGGGGACCAAGGGCGTCAACGGCAACGGCGCCCATGTGAACGAGGGCTGGCTGACCGGCGCCAAGTGGTCGAGCGCGGCCGACGGCGCCGACATGTACCTCGGCAGCCTCAAGGAGGCGGTCTCGCCGCTTCAGGGCTTCACCATCGGGTTGGGGGACGGCAGTTCGGTCTGCCAGAACGCGCACATCAAGGACAAGGGCTGGCGCGGCGTGGGCTGTTCGGACCCCGGCGCGAAGGACAAGTGGATCTACGGCGGCAGCCCCATGGACTGGAAGCTCCAGCTGGAGGCGGTCCGCTTCACCGTATGAGGAGGCCGCACCGGCGCCTCATAGTCCAGGAATCTGTCGAAAGGGCCCGTGAGGTGACTCTGTGGACTTCTCTTGAGCCGGCGGCGGCGACCGTCGACCCCGGCAGCCGGGCGACCGTCCGGCTGCGGGTGCGCAACACCGGTGACGTCGTCGACGAGTACCGTTTCGAGCCGGTGGGGGCCGTCGCGCCCTGGACGGTGGTGGAGCCGCAGACGCTGCGGCTGTATCCCGGTACGACGGGGACGGTGGAGCTGACGTTCGCGCCTCCTCGTACGCCGGACGCGGCGGCGGGGCCGAATCCGTACGCGGTGCGGATCACGCCGACGGAGCATCCGGACGCGGTGACGGTGCCGGAGGGGAATCTGACGATCACCCCGTTCACGGAGGTGCGGGCCGAGCTGGTGCCGCCGACCGTGAAGGGGCGTTTCCGGGGGCGGCCCCGGCTCGCGATCGACAACCTCGGCAACAGCCGGGTCACCGCGTCCGTCGCGGGGGCGGACATCGGTGACAACCTGTCGTACGAGTTCCGTCCGGGCAACGTGCAGATCGAGCCCGGCCGGGCGGCGTTCGTCGACACCACGCTGCGGCCCCGGCAGATCATCTGGTTCGGGTCGAAGGAGCAGCGGCCGTACGCGCTGTCCGTGCAGCGGTCGGGGGCGGTGCCGCTCTCGGTGGACGGGACGTTCGTGCAGCGCGGGTTCCTGCCGAGGTGGCTGGCGACCGCGCTGAGCATCACGATGGCCCTCGCGATCGCGTTCGTGATGATCTGGCTGAGCTACCGGCCGACCGTGACCAGCGCGGCCAAGGAGCGGCTCGTGGAGGCCGGCAGCACCTCGCTGCCCAGCCCGTCCGTGTCCGCGCCGTCGGCGCCCAAGGCCGACTCCTCCGCCGAGGCGCTGCCCGACCAGCCGGCGGCCTCCGCCCCGGCACAGAACGACGGCACCGGCGGGTCGGGTTCGGGGTCCGGGTCCGGCGGCGGGTCCGGTTCGGGCGGTTCCGGCACGTCGGGCGGCGGCGGTTCCGACGAGGAGGAGCCCGAGGTGGCCGGCCAGGTGATCATCGGGCAGGCCTCCGACCGCTGCATCGACGTCACCGACGCCCAGGACGGCAAGGGCAAGGACGGCACCCCGCTGCAGATCTGGGACTGCGCGGGCTCGGCCAACCAGAAGTGGGACTTCCGCAGCGACGGCACCGTCCGTTCCGTCGGGATGTGCATGGACGTCGCCTGGGGCTCGCGCGACGACGGCGCGGTCATCCAGCTGGCGCGGTGCAGCGGCAACCCGGCCCAGCAGTTCGTGCTGAGCCAGGCCGGTGACCTCGTCAACCCGCAGGCCGACAAGTGCGTGGACGTCAAGGACAACGGCACCGGCAACGGCGCGAAGCTCCAGCTGTGGACGTGCTCGGGGACCCCCAACCAGAAGTGGCGGGTCGAGTAGCGAACGGCCGGTGAGGCCTACCAGTTGGCCTCGCCCGGCACCAGACGGCCCGCCTTGCGGTACTCGCGGCGGGCCCCCTCCAGCAGGTCGCCGTCGCCGACCGGCTCGCCCCGTCCGGCGGCCAGGTAGGCGGCGGTGACCACCGCGCTGCGGATCGAGCCGCCGGCGAGTTCGAAGTCACGGGCCAGCGGGGCCGGGTCGACGCCGTCGGCGCGCGGCACGTGGGACAGCCCGTGCCGCCACAGGGCGAGCCGCTGCTCCCGGTCCGGGAACGGGAAGTCGATCACCAGGTCGAGGCGGCGGGTGAACGCCTCGTCGATGTTGGCGCGCAGGTTGGTGGTGAGCAGCGCGATGCCGTCGAAGGACTCCAGGCGCTGGAGCAGGTAGGCGCTCTCCATGTTGGCGTACCGGTCGTGCGAGTCCTTCACCTCCGAGCGCCGGCCGAAGACCGCGTCGGCCTCGTCGAAGAGCAGGACGGCGTCGGTGCGGTCGGCCTCGGTGAAGATGCGTTCCAGGTTCTTCTCGGTCTCGCCGACGTATTTGTCGACGACGGAGGACAGCTGGACGACGTACAGGTCGAGGCCGAGTTCGGCGGCGACGACCTCGGCCGACAGGGTCTTCCCGGTCCCGGACTCGCCCGCGAACAGGCCCAGGACGCCCCGGCCCCGGCCGCCGCCCGCGCTGAGCCGCCAGTCGCCGAGGACGCGGTCGCGGTGGCGGGCGCGCAGGGCGAGTTCGTGCAGCTGGGCGAGCGGCCGGTCCGGCAGGACGAGGTCCGTCCAGCCGACGTCGGGCCGGATCCGGCGGGCGTGCCGCTCCAGACCGGACGCGGACTGCTGGCGGGCGGCGAGGCGGACGTGGTCGGCGGTCAGGGGGCCGCCCTCGAAGGCGGCGAGGGCGCGGGCGGCGTGCGCGGCCCGGGCGACGCGCTCGCCGCCGAGGCGGTACGGGGCGACGGTGGCGGCCAGGTCGAAGGCGGCGCCGGCGGCCCCGAGTTCCGTCTCCCAGACGGCGGTTCCGCCCGCCCCGCGACGCGGCGCGTCCAGGACCAGGGGGTCGTCGGGGGACCAGTGGGGGTCGTAGGGGCGGGGGTCGGTGAGGAGGACGGTCACGTCCGGTGCGGCGGTCAGCGCGGCGACGAGCGGGCCCGGCTGTTCCGGCAGGCCGGACACCACGAGGGCCCGTCCGGTCAGTCGGGCCTCGCGCAGGAGGCCGGGGACGTGGTCGGCGGGACCGGTGAAGCGCAGGGCGTCGAGGCCGGCCGTGTGCAGGGCGGTGGCCACGGCGGCCAGGCCGTCGCCCTCGCGGTGCTCGCGCAGGTAGACGGTGAGCGGGCCGTGCGCCACGCGCTCGGCCAGCCGGTGGGCGAAGGCCCCGGCGGGCACGGGCCGTGGCAGCGGGTGCAGATGGCCGTGCAGGGACGCGTCCGGGGTGTCGTCGCCGAGGAGATGGGCGAGCACCCGGTCGGGGACCCGCAACGAGCGGGACAGGAAGGGGCGTTCGGGCTCCTCGACCTCCAGCAGCCCGAGTGCGCACAGCGGGGCCGAGACGTGCAGACGGGCGCGGGCCGGCGCGAGGTGCGCGGGCGCCCCGCACAGGTCGAGGGCGAGGCCGGTCGTCGCCCGGCGCCTGCTGACGTCGTCGTTGAGGTAGCCGTAGAGCGGCTCGAAGGCGCGGTCCAGGTCGGGGGCCAGGGCGACGAGGAGGAAGGCGACGTCGAGGCCGGTGAGCGGGAGGCGGGCGGCGAGCGCGGCGAGGCGGTCCCCGGCGGCCGGGGGGAGGCCGTCCGTGAATCCGTCCGCGCGGTCGTCGGCGGGCGGCTTTGCGGGGACGACGCCCACCGGGGGGACCGGTTCCCGGCTCAGCAGATGCCGTACCGCCTCCTCGGAGAGGTACAGGCCGCGCAGCGGGTCGGCGGCCGTGGGGTCCCCGGCGGCTCGCTGCTCGACGAGGGCGGTGACCCGCTCACGGAGCACGGCCAGACGGCTGAGCAGCGCGCCCGTCCCGTCGGCGGCGGGGGTGTGGCCGCAGGGGGCCCGCTCGTGGGTGGGGGCGTCGGCCGGGTCCCCCGCCGTCACGGCGGTCACCGGCCGGGCCCGCGTGCCGCGCGTGCCGCCGCCACCTGGTGCGGACGGTGGGCCCGCTCCCGGTCCTGCGGGGGTTCGCCGTCGAGGCCGGCGACACGGACGACCGCGCCCTCGGTGACCGGCGGCCCGGCGTCGTACTCGGGGTAGGCGGGGAAGGGCGCCGTCACCACCAGGTCCAGCGAGGGCTTGAGTTCGCCGCCCAGCGCGGACCAGATCTCGGCGAGGGAACGGGACTCGGTCTGCACGCCGGCCACGCTCACCGGCACGGCGAGGCCCAGCGCGCCCAGTGCGCCCGGGAGTTCCTCGGCGGGCAGCACCTCGCGCGGGATGAGGTTCGCCAACACGGCCGACAGCAGCCGGTGTTCGTCCTGAGGGGTCTTCGTCCAGGCCGTGACGAGGTACGACAGCCGGAACCAGCGCGGCGGCTGACGCCGCTTCACCACCACGTCCCGCTCGTCGCGCACCGCGACCTGGCCGCGCTGGCGGCGGGCCACGTCCTCCCGGATGTCGTACAAGTAGGCGTTCACGACAGGCGAGTTGCGCCGGGCGGCCCAGTCGCGGGTGGGTGCCTCGAAGGAGACGTCGATCCCTGAGCCGGTCAGCGCGCCGCCGCCGAGCAGGCTTTTGAGGACCTCGTCCACCTCGTGGATCACCGTCGCGCTCCTCCGTCGCCCCGCACAGAACCCCGTTCACCGATCGTGCCCCCGGGCCCGGGGGTTCCGCAGGCGCGCCGGGGTCGGCGACCGGGCACGGCACGCTGCCCGCGTGTCCGCCTTCGAGTGCCCGTTCGGTCAGATGTAGCCTTCCCGGAGGGCATATGCCACCGCATGGGCCCGGTTCCGCAGATGCAGGCGCGTCGTGAGTCCGTGCATCACGTTCTTGACGGTTCGTTCGGAGTAGGACAGCTTGCTGGCGATCTCTCCGGTGTCGAGGCCCTCGGCGACCAGCCGCAGGACGTCCACCTCCCGTGGCGCGAGCCCCAGCGAGGGCGCGCCGGGCCGCCCCGCCGCGCCCCGGTGCAGTGTGCCGACCTGGCTGATCAGCCTGCCCAGCAGATCGGCGGGCAGGTCGCCGTCGCCGCGCGCGGCCGCCAGCACCGCCTGCACCAGCCGGTGCGCGGTGGCCTCGCGCCGCCAGACGATCGCCCCGACCCCGCACTCGATGACGTCCAGCAGCTCGGTCTCGCGGATCGCGCCCACGACCAGCACCGCACGGCTGCCGTCGGTGCGGGCGATCCGGCGCAGCCGGGCCAGCGCCGTGTCGTCGAGGGTGTCCTCGATGAGCAGCGCGACCGTGCCGGGTGCGGGCGAGGGCTCCTCGCGGACCTCGATCTCGGGGCGCCCCCGCAGCTGGCTCGCGGCGCCCTCGCGGGAGATCGGGTCGGGGGCGAGGACGGCGACGGCTATGCGTCGCCTCGTGTTCGGTGTGCCGGTGTCCGGCGTCCGGGCCTCGGATGTCCGGGCGTCTGCTGTCCGGGGTGAGCTGAGCAACCGTATCCCCCATGTTCACGGGCCCGCCGCCGGCGGGAACCGGGAACGGGTGGGTCTGGTCCAGACTTCTCGGCCCCTGGGGCGGGCGCAATCGTGGACCACCACGAGCAGGACCACGAGAGCAACGGTGCAACCACCACGGGGTGTGAACATCACTGCAGGTCAACGGGGGTTCGGTGGTCGTTCGGGAGGCTTGTCGTGAGCCTCGCCACAACGGCCCTACGACGTCGTATCGAACCGCGTCTCCCAGAGGTACCGGGTCTGAGGGACGTACCGACTGGCAGGAGACAGGGATGACGGGACTCTTGCGGGAACGCGACGACGCGCTGGCGCTGCTCGCGGCCGAGGCCGAGCGCGCCCGCGCGGGCGCCGGGCGGCTGGTCCTGCTGCGCGGGGCCACCGGCACCGGCCGCTCCGCGGTGCTGGAGGCCGCGGTGGCGCTGGCGGCGGTGCGCGGACTGCGGGTGCTGCGGGCCCGCTGCTCCCCCGAGGACACCGCCGTCCCCTTCTCCTCGGTCCTCCATCTCCTGGGCCCCGTGCCGGAGTTCGCGGGCGAGGCGGTGGCACCCGGAGAGGACGACCGGGGCAGCGCCGCGCGGCTGTGGCGGCTGCTGCGGTCGTACGCGGCCGAGGGGCCGGTGATGGTGGCCGTGGACGACGTCGACCTGGCCGACGACGCCTCACGCCGCTGGCTGACCGAGGCGGCCCGCCGTGTGGACCGATTACCGCTGCTGCTCGTGGCCACCGAGCGCAGCCAGTACGACATCGATCCCCGCCCGACAGGTCTCACCCACGCTCTCACCCCCTCCCTGATCCGCACCCACACCCTCGCCCCGCTCACCGACGACACGTCCGCCGAGCTGGTCCGCGCCGCCTTCCCCACGGCCTCGCCGCAGTGGACGGCGGACTGCGTGGGTGCCGCCGCGGGCAGCCCCCTGCTGCTGCACGCCCTCCTCGACGACCTCGCCGGCGCGCCCTCCTCGGCCGCCGTACCGCAGACGTGCGCCGCGCTGTACCCCGGCTCCTATCCGGCCGCCGTGTCCTGGTGGCTGGACGGCGCGGGCGAGGCGACGGCGGTGGTGGCGCGGACGCTGGCGGTCCTGGAGCGGCACCCCGCCGATCCCCCCGGGACTCCCGCGGCCCTCGCCGCGCTGCTCGCCGACGCCTGCGCCGCCGACCCCGCCCGGGTCTCCGGCTGGCTGACGGCGATGACCCGGCTGGGCCTGCTGCGGGAGGACCCCGCCGGCCGTCCCCGCTACCCGCACCCCCTGCTGCGGGACGCCGTGCTCGCGGGCTGGCCCGCCGCCCGCCGCCAGGACGCGCACCGGGCGGTCGCCGAGGCGATGCTGCGCCGGGGCGACGGGGTGGAGACCGTGGCCCGGCAGCTGCTGGGCAGCGGGCCGGTGGGCCTGCCCTGGGCGCTGCGCGTGCTGCGCGACGCGGTCACGGCCGCCGTCCGCGCGGCCCGTCCGGACGACGCCGTCGGCTATCTGCGCCGGGCCCTGGCCGAACCCCTCCCCGACGACCTCCGCCAGCGCCTGCTGACCGAACTGGGCTCCCTGGAGTACGCCTCCGCGGACGCCCCGGCCGGCATCCCCCGCCTGGCCGAGGCGCTGGACCTGCCGGCCGAGCCCCGCGACCGGGTCCGTACGGCGATCGCGCTGGGCACGGCGCTGGCGGGCCGCGGGGAGGTCCGTACCGCGGTGGAGGTCCTGCGCGGGCTGGAGTCCCGGCTCCCCGGGCACCCCGATCTGGCGCGCACCCTGCAGACGGCGTCCGCGCTCCTGTCCGACCAGGACCAGACCGTCCGCCAGGACGCCTACCGCTGGCTGGCGGAGACCGTCGAGCGCTCCCCGGAGCCGGTCGGCGCCTCGGCCCGGGCCCTGCTGGTCCGCTACGCGGCGACGGCCGGGGAGATCGGGGCGCGGGAGGCGATGCGCCGGCTGCACACCCTCCTGGAGGAGCCCGCCGAGCCACTGGCCGAGCCCTTCCTGCTGGGTACGGCGGCGGCGGTGGCGCAGTGGGCCGACGAACTGGACGAGGCGGAACGCCTGGTGGAGCGGGGCCTGGCCGGCCAGCGCCCGTCCCTTCTGCACCCGATGAAGCAGGCGCTGCTGGACACCCGGTCGGACATCGCGGCGGCGAGGGGCGCGTACGCCACCGTCCTCGCCGGCCACCCCGAGGCCCGCGCCCGCCGCACCGGTGTCCCCTCGAACGCCGACGCGCACGCCCTGACGGCCCTGGTGGAGACGGGCCGCACGGACGAGGCCCGCCGCCTCGCGGACGGCTTCGACCTGCGGGACGCCCCCGACTCCTGGGAGCTGAACCGCTTCCTCTACGCGCGGGGCATCCTCCGCTTCACCGAGGGGGACGTGGCGGGCGCCCTCCACGACTTCCTGGAATGCGGCCGCCGCCAGTCCGCCCGCGCCGTCCTCAGCCCGGTCGTGACCCCGTGGCGCACGGCGGCCGCGGAGTGCCGGCTGGCGCTGGGCAATCCGCGGGAGGCGCTGGCCCTCGCGCAGGAGGAGCTGCGGCTGGCCCGCGTGTGGAACACCCCGCGCACGGTGGGGCGCGCCCTGCGCGTCCTGGGCCGCGCCACCCGTGGCCGGCGCGGTCTGGAACTGGGCGAGGAGGCGGTGACGGTGCTCCGCGACTCCCCGGCCGAGGCGGAACTGGTCGCCTCGCTCCTGGCCCACGGCTTCCAGCTGAACGCGGCCGGCGAACGCGCCCGGGGCCGCGACCACCTCCGGGAGGCCGCAGAACGCGCCGAACGCCTCGGCAGCGTCCGCCTCCTGACGTACGCCGACCACGCCCTGCGGATGGCCGGCGCCCGCCGGACCACCCCCGCGCACACCGGCTCCGGCGCCCTCACCGGCAGCGAACGCCGGATCGCGGAGCTGGCGGCGGAGGGCCGCACGAACACCGAGATAGCGGGACTCCTGCACGTGGCCCGCCGTACCGTGGAAACCCATCTCACCAGCGCCTACCGGAAGTTGGGCATCCGCAGGCGGGGGGAGCTGCGGGGGGTGCTGGAGGTGCGCGACGCGCGGTGACCGCCGCGTCCGGCGGCCTCACGCCCCCGTGCGGCGGTCCGGCGGCCCGGCGGCCCGTCAGGGCTCGGGGGTACCGGGGCGGCCCTCCGCCAGGCCCTGCCGTCACATTCCCGTCTGCCGTGCGACGCCCGGCACGCTCCCCCACTGCCTTGAGGGCGTGGGAGGCTCGGCTTCGCTCGCGCGGGAGGGACCCCCACGACGCCGCACGGCCGCCCTTCGGGCGACGACGGGAACGTGACGACAGGGCCTAGGGGTTCACGACCGCGGGCGGGCCGGCGAGGACGCCGCCGTCCAGGACGAACTCGGCGCCGGTCGAGAAGGTGGCCTCGGTGACGACGAAGAGGACCATGCGGGCGACCTCCTCCGGATCGCCGAAGCGGGGCAGGGGCTGGCCCGCGGCGAACGACTCGTCGAAGCCGGCCGTCATCGCCGTACGGATGAGGCCGGGGTGCACGGAGCAGACGCGGACCCCGTCGGGGGCCAGTTCCAGCGCGGCCGTCTTCGTCAGGCCGCGCAGGCCCCACTTGCTCGCCACGTACGCTCCGACGCCGGCGTAGCCGGTCAGTCCCGCGAGGGAGGAGATGTTCACGATCACCCCGCCGCCGGCCCGGCGCAGGGACGGCGCCGCCGCGCGCATGCCCAGCCACGGCCCCTGGAGGTTCACGTCGACGACCCGGCGGAACGAGGTGAGGCTCTGCTCCTCCATCGTGCCGAAGTCGGCGATCCCCGCGTTGTTCACCAGCACCGAGACCGGGCCCAGGTCCCGCTCCGTCCGGGCGAGCCCCTTCTGCCAGGCGTTCTCGTCGGTGACGTCCAGATGCAGGAAGCGCGACGGGCCGCCGAGCTCCGCCGCCAGGGCCGTCCCCTCGGCGTCGAGAAGGTCGGCGACCACCACACAGGCGCCCTCGGCCGCGAGGAGACGCGCCACCGCGGCGCCGATTCCCCTGGCCCCGCCGGTGACGACCGCCACCCGCCCGTCGAGACGACCCATCGTGACCTCCTGAGACGGCGACAACGTCCGGCTCCACAGGAGCCACCCGCCCAGCATCGGCCGCGGCGGGCCGGGACCGCAGCTCGGAATGGACCGTCAGGGGCCCGGGGCCGCCACAGCCCCGGAGCCGCCGCCCGCCCACCCACCCGCAGCCCCGCCCCCGGCGCGGCCCCGCCACCCCCACCGGGCACACCGGGACGCCCCGGCCAGGCCCGTCGCTCCCTCGCCCGGCGGGTGGGGTCTCGGCCCGGTCCGCGGCAACGCCGAGGGCGGCGGGGCGCGGTGCGCCGGGACGCCCCGGCCCGGCCCGTCGCTCCCTCGTTCGTGCGGGTGGTCCGGGCTCCCTGACGGCCGCCGGCCCGCCCGGACAGGACACGGCGGCCTCGGTCGCCGCCGAAGCCGGCGGGTGGGGTGGGGCTCGCCCCGGTCCGCGACAACGTCGGGCCCGGCACCCCCACCGGGCACACCGGGACGCCCCCGGCCCGGCCCGTCGCTCCCTCGCCCGGCGGGTGGGGTCTCGGACCGGTCCGCGGCAACGCCGGGGGCGGCGGGGCGCGGTGCGCCGGGGTGGCGGTCTTCGGTCCGGTGCTACCTTCCCGGCCCATGAGCGACACCGTGTACGTCGGCAACGCGGGCAGGGACGCGGCACTGGACCGGGGCTGGCTGCTCGGTCACTTCAAGGACGCCGCCGATCCCCGGCACAGCGAGGCCGTCGAGATCAAGTGGGGCGTCCACCCGAAGGCCGACGAGCGGAGCGGATGGGTGACCGGCGAGGAACGCACGGCCCTGCTGGTTCTCATCAGCGGCCGCTTCCGGGTCGAACTGCCCGGCCGCAGCGTCCTTCTGTCCCGGCAGGGCGACTACGTCGTCTGGGGCCGCGGCGTCGACCACTCCTGGTACGCGGAGGAGGAGTCCGTCGTCCTGACCGTCCGCTGGCCCTCCGTCCCCGGCTACGCGACCTGAGAGGCCGGACGTCCGCCCGGCCCCCTGCCCGGCGGCCGGGCCTGTCGCCGGTTCCCCTTAGAGTGACTGCACTTGAGGGGAAACGATCAGGGGGGGACAGAAGATGTCCATATCTCGGCGTGGCCGGATACGAAGATCCGCCGCGGCGGTGGTGACCGCCTCGGCGCTGCTCGCGCCCGTGGCCGCGGTGACGGCGACGGCTTCGGAGGGCCCGGGACCCGCCACGGTGGGGACGGTCACCGGGGCGTCGGGGCGGCACGGCGCGGCGGGCGCCGAGCTGGCGGACGGCGCCCGCGTCGACCTGGTCGACGGGCGGGACGTCCGGATCACGGAGGCTGCGGAGGGTTCCGCGGGCGGGGCGTCCCGGTACGCGATCGGCGCGGTGGACGGCACGGTGTCGGTGCGGCCGGCCGGGACGTCCGAGAGCGCGAAGCTCCCGCTGGCGTCGGCCGGCCCGGCCCCGGGCGCGAGCCCGGCCACGAGCGCCGGCCGCGACACGTACACCTCGTCGACGTACGCGGTGAAGCTGAACATCACGAACGCCGACGTCAGGTCGAAGCTGTTCTACGTCTGGAACCGCAGGACCTGGACGTCGTACGCCGTGAACAGCGACGTCATCGGCCCGTCGGCGACCGTGAAGCTGCCGCCGGGCGACTACTTCTCGGTCGCGCTGCACAACGACTGGCAGGAGCCGAGCTACCTGCTCACCCGTACCTTCACGGTCGGTTCGGCCGCCACCACGGTCTCCTTCGACCAGCGGCTGGCCAAGGAGACGGCGATCCGCACCGACGACACCGGAGCCACCCGGATGTCGGCCGCCGCCTGGCTCACGGTCCCGGGCGGGGACCTGGCGGGCTTCGCCGGTTCCGGCGCCGACAAAGTGTACGTAACGCCGTTCTCGCTGCAGGGCGTCTCGCTGCGCCTGCACGACGTGCTCGGCAAGAAGGGCTCCTCGGCGGCCGTGCCGAGCCCGTACCGCTACGACCTCACGCACACGTGGACCACGACCGTGCCGTCCACCCCGGTCAGGACGGTCCGCACGGCCGACCTGGCGAAGACGGTCACGACGGTCCGGGCGCCGGGCACCCGCACCCCCGCGGACCTGCTGAGCGTCCCCCAGTTCGGCGAGTGGACCGGCGTGTACGTCGGCAGCCCGGTCCCGGTCGCCGGTTCCGTCACCGAGTACGCCACCCCGGGCGTCACGTACGGCCGCCTGCTGCACTACGGCACCGGTGACCTGTCCCTCGACCTGCCCGACCGCACCCTGCCGGCCGGGACCACCGAGGGCGAGGTGCTCGGCGCGAGCCCGGCCCAGCCGGTACGCCGGGAGTGGGGCGGCTCGCAGCGCAACGCCGGGAAGATCTGGCTCTACGAGCCGCATGCCTTCGGCGACACCGCGGGCCACGAGGGCATCGACGGCCGGGCGGCGTACGCGTACAAGCTGACCGGTTCCGACGGCGTGACCTACGCCCAGGCGTCCGGCCTCGACGCGTACGACACGGTGACCTCGTCGGCCCTGCCGTCGGCGGAACGGACGTACACCCTCGACCAGACGGTCCACCGCCGCGTCCCGTACTCCCGGCTGGGCACGGATGTCCACAGCCTGTGGACCTTCCGCTCGGCCTACCAGTCGGGCCAGGAACTCCCGCTGATCGACACCCGGCTGACGGTCGACGGGCTGGACGGATACGGCCGCGCGGCCGCCGGGACGGTCCGTGTCGACACCACCGCGACCACCCGCAACAGGGCCGCGGCGGAGGCGAACACCAAGGTCACGGCGCTCGCCTACTCCCTCGACGACGGCGCGACCTGGACCGACGCCCCCCTCGCGGCCGACGGTTCGGCGACCCTCGACGTCCCCGCCACCGCCTCCTTCGTCGCACTGCGCGTCACCGCCGCCGACGACCTGGGCGGCGGCCTCACCCGCACCCTGCGGCGGGCGTTCGCGGCTCCCGCGCCCCAGGGCGACGAGCGGGTGGGCGCCACCGGCGTCTCCGGCGTCGTGGTCAACGGCGGCAAGCCGGTGCGGCTGACCACCGAGCCGCTCCAGGAGTTCAAGGCGTCGTTCACGGTGAACGACCCGTCGGGCGTCGCGCGCGCCGGCATCCACCTCTACCGGGGCGCGTACGACACCCCCGACGCCGTCCTGTACGAGACGTGGCCGGCGACCTGCACCCGGGCGACGGAGACCACGTCCACCTGCGAGGCGCAGTTCGCGTACATCCACCCGCGCTGGACCCTGGGCCGCAACGTCCTCGCCGGCTCCTGGAAGGTGTCCGTCTGGGCCGAGTCCGCCGACGGCACGGGCCTGCGGGACGTGCACGCCGTGAAGACGGTGCCCGTCGTGCGCGACGCGACCCTGACCGCCAACGCCGGCCCCGAGCCGGTGGCCAAGGGCGGGACGCTCACCGTCACCGGCAAGCTGGCCCGCGCGGACTGGGAGACCCTCGGCGGGTACCACGGGTACTCCGGCATGAAGGTGCAGCTGCAGTTCCGCAAGGCCGGGGCGACCGCGTACTCCCTGGTGAAGACGGTCACCGCGGACAGCACGGGCGGCCTGAAGACCACGGTGCAGGCCTCGGCGGACGGCTACTGGCGCTATGTCTTCACCGGTTCGTCCAGCACGTCGTCCGCGACCTCGGCGGCCGACTACGTCGACGTCCGCTGACCCCTCCCCACCCCCGTCGGGCCCCGGCTCTCTCCAGGCCGGGGCCCGACGCACGGGCCGCGCCGGCGGGAGAACCGGTCGCCTGTCGTCCATCCATGTGAACGGAAATCACGTACCGGTCTATTGACGTGTCCCGGGCAACGGTCCTAGCTTCCGGGGGAAAGCGCTTTCTGAATGCTCTGTCCCGCCGCAGCGGCACCCGCACCCGCCCGTTCGGACTGGAGATCAACGATGCGTCAGCTGAGACACGTCATGGCCTGCACCTCCCTGCTCGCCGGCGCGCTCGTCGCGCTCGCCGGCACCGCACCCGCGCAGGCCGCCACCACCCGCTACGAGGCCGAGACCTCCCCGGCGGTCTGCGCCGGCACCATCGACTCCGACTGGACCGGCTACTCCGGCAGCGGATTCTGCAACGGCACCAACTCCACCAGCGGATACGCCCAGTTCACGGTGAACGCGGCGACCGCCGGCACGGCCACGCTGAACGTCCGCTTCGCCAACGGCACCACGACCGCCCGCCCGGCCTCGCTCGTCGTCAACGGCACGACCGTGCAGACGCCGTCCTTCGAGGCCACGGGCGCCTGGTCCACCTGGGTCACCAAGACCCTCACCGTGTCGCTCAACGCCGGCGGCAACACCATCCGGCTCAGCCCCACCACCGCCGCCGGGCTGCCCAACGTCGACCACCTGGAGGCGACCACGACCGACAGCACCACACCCCCGGCGAGCGGCGCGCTCTACGTCTCCCCGAGCGGCACCGACGGCGCGGCCGGGACGCAGTCCGCCCCGACCACCCTCACCTCGGCGATCAGCCGGGTCACCGCCGGCGGGACGATCTACCTGCGCGGCGGGACGTACACCTACGCGTCGACCGTCACCGTCCCGCAGACCAGCAGCGGCACGGCGAGCGCCCTGACCACCCTGTCCGCCTACCCGGGCGAGACCCCCGTCCTCGACTTCTCCGCCCAGAGCGAGAGTTCGTCCAACCGCGGGCTCCAGCTCTTCGGCTCGTACTGGCACGTCCACGGCCTCGTCGTCGAACACGCCGGTGACAACGGCATCTACGTGGGCGGCAGCCACAACGTCATCGAGCGCACGGTGACCCGCTACAACCGCGACACCGGACTCCAGCTCGGCCGGATCTCCTCCAGCACCCCGAGCAGCGAGTGGCCCTCCGACAACCTGATCCTGAGCGCCGAGTCGCACGACAACGCCGACTCAGACGGCGAGGACGCCGACGGGTTCGCCGCGAAGCTCACCACCGGGACCGGGAACGTCTTCCGGTACGCCGTCTCGCACCACAACATCGACGACGGCTGGGACCTCTACACCAAGACGGACACCGGCGCGATCGGCCCGGTGACCATCGAGGACTCGCTGTCCTACGGCAACGGCACGCTGTCCGACGGCACCGTGAACTCCAACGGCGACCGCAACGGCTACAAGCTCGGCGGCGACGACATCGCCGTCGATCACGTCGTGCGGCGCAGCATCGCCTACCGCAACGGCAAGCACGGGTTCACCTACAACAGCAACCCGGGCTCCATGGCCGTCTCGAACAACCTGAGCATCGACAACGCCCAGCGCAACTACTCCTGGGACGCGGGGACCTCGGTGTTCCGCACCAACACCTCCTGCCGGTTCGACGTCAGCGGGTCGAACGACAAGACCGTCGGTGACGCCGACGGCACCAACCAGTTCTGGACCGGCACGAACGGTTCCCGCTGCGCCTCCTCCTACGGCGGTGCGCTCGGCTGGTCGTTCGCCTCGGACGGGAAGCTGGTCGTGACCCTGGGAGGCGGCAGGGTCACGCTGTAACCGGCCTCCGCCGGCGCGTGGCCGCCGGCCCCGGTCCGGTCCCGGCGCGGTCGCCGGGGCCGGACGCCGGGCCCTTGCCGGACCGGGCCGGACCGGGCCGGACCGGGCCGGACGCCGGGTGCGCGCGGGTCAGAGGATCCGGCGCAGGAGGCGGTCCTTCCACGGGGTGTGGGGCGGGTAGACGACCCGCAGGGGATCCAGCAGGAGGGGCTTGTCGAGTACGGCCTTGGTGTGGCTGAAGGTGTCGAGGGAGTGGGCGCCGTGATAGCGGCCGAGGCCGCTCTCGCCGACGCCGCCGAACGGGAGCCCCGGCACGGTGAGATGGGCGTTGGGGACGCCGAAGGCGAGGGCGCCGGAGGAGGTCTCCGCGGCCAGCCGCCGCTTGGAGTGCCGGGAGGCGGTGAAGCCGTACAGGGCGAGGGGCTTGTCCCGGGCGGTGATGAACGCGATCGCCGCGTCCAGGTCGGGGACGCGCACGATCGGCAGGATCGGTCCGAAGATCTCCTCGCGCATCACGGGCGCGTCCGGGTCCACGTCGGCGAGGACGGTGGGGGCGAGGTAGCGGGTCGCACGGTCGTGCTCCCCGCCGGTGACCAGCCGGCCGCCGCCGTCGCCGTCCAGCAGGCCCAGCAGCCGGTCGAAGTGACGGCCGTTGACGACCCGGCCGTAGTCGGCGCTCGCGGAGGGCTCGGTGCCGTACATCTCGCGGATCGCGTCCGTCAGATGCCGCTCGATGCCGTCGGCCGCCTCGCCGATCGCGAGGACGTAGTCGGGGGCGGTGCAACTCTGGCCGGCGTTGAGGAACTTGCCCCACGCGATACGGCGGGCGGCCGTCGCGAGGTCGGCGCCGGGTTCGACCACGGCGGGGGACTTGCCGCCCAGTTCGAGGGTGACCGGGGTGAGGCGCCGGGCCGCGGCGGCCATCACGACGCGGCCGACGGTGCCGTTGCCGGTGTAGAAGATGTGGTCGAAGTGCTGCTCCAGCAGGGCCGTCGTCTCGGGCACCCCGCCCTCCACGACCGCCACGGCCTCCGGGTCCAGGGCCCGGGGCAGCAGTTCGGCCAGCAGTGCCGAGGTCGCCGGGGCCAGCTCACTGGGCTTGATCACCGCGCAGTTGCCCGCGGCGAGGGCGCCGACGAGGGGCGCGAGCGCCAGCATCGACGGGTAGTTCCAGGGGCTGATGATCAGGACGGTGCCCAGCGGCTCCCGTACGGTCCTGGCCCGGGCCGGGGCGAGCGACAGGGGCACCGGGACGCGGCGGGGGCGCAGCCAGCGGTCGAGGTGGCGCAGGGTGTGGTCGATCTCGTGGACGACGAAGCCGGTCTCGGTGAGGCGGGCCTCGGTGGCGCTCTTGCCGAGGTCGGCGTGGAGGGCTGCGGCGAACTCCGTCTGACGCTCGGTCAGCAGGGCTCGCAGTGAGCGGAGTTGTGCCTTGCGCCAGGAGAGGGGGCGGGTGCGGCCGGCGGCGAAGGCGGCACGCAGGCGGGCGACGGTCTCGTCGGGGGCGGGGGCCGGGAGGGGGGCGAGGTCGGGGTTCTTGCTCAGCGGCGTGGGCATGCCTGGACCATATACGAAACGAAAGTATTTCGTTTCGTATTGGCTATACTCCCCCCATGTCAGCCCCCCGCACCCCCGCCCGCCCCCTCGCCGACCTGGCCGCCCGCCTGACCGGAGGCTCCGGCGCACCCGAGGAGGAGCTCCTGGCGCCGGGCAGCTCCTGGAACCTCTCCCAGACGCTGCAGCACTGCGCCCAGACGGTCCGCTACTCGGTGACCGGCTACCCCCGGCTGAAGCCGGCCCTCTTCCGGGCCACCGCCGGAGCCCTCGCCAAGCGGGTGTTCCTGAGCCGGGGTGCCACGAAGCACGCGCTGGACGCGGAGCTGGACGGCGCGCCGCCACTGGACCCCGCGCTGCCGGCCGCCGAGGCGGCGGCACGGCTCGCGGACGCGGTGGCCCTCTTCTCCGCCCACACCGGCCCGCACGCCCTCCACCCGGCCTACGGCCGCTGCACCCACGACGAGTACGAGCGGCTGCACGCCATGCACCTGGCGGAGCACCTTCCGGGCCTGGCCGATGTCTGACACCGGGGCGCGGGTGCCGCCCCGCCGCGGGCGCCCCCGGGACGCCGGGCGGGACCGGGCCCTGCTGGAGGCCACCCTCGCCGTGCTGGCCGAGAGCGGTTACGGCGGACTCACCACCGGTGCGGTGGCCGCCCGGGCCGGCGTGTCCACCGCGACGCTGTACCGCCGCTGGTCCTCCAAGGAGGAACTGGTGATCGCGGCCGCCGCGACCCGTGCCGAGGACCTCGTGCAGCAGCCCGACACCGGCAGCCTCGAAGGGGACCTGCGGGCCCTGCTCAGGGACAAGGCCGCGAGCCTGACCGGCGAGAGCGGGCGCCTGATGCGCGCCCTCATCGGCGAGGCCGCCCACAACGACGCCCTCGCCGAGGCCCTCGCGACCAGTTTCCTGGCCCCGGTGCGCCGCCGCGTGGAGGAGGCGGTGGCCCGGGCGGCGGCCCGCGGGGAGATTCCGCCGGTCGACGACCCGGAGATGCTCGGCGACCTCGTCGTCGGCCCGATGCTGAGCCACTTCCTCATCACACCGCGCCCCCCGGAGGCGGTGGACGAGCACACCGCGCGAACCGACGCGGACCGCCTCCTCCCGTTCCTCCTGCGCGCCCTGGGCGCCGGGGGGCGCTGACGCGCCTGTCACGGGGGCCGGGGCCCTGTCGGAGGCGCGGGCCGGGGCGCGGTGGCCGCCCGTGCGGCGGTGTGCCGGGGCGGTGATCGTCGTGCCGCTGGGGGGCGGGACGCGGCGTGTGCTGGTTGCGGGCGGGCGGCCCGTGGCCTCCGCGCCGGGTTGCTTTCCGGGTGGGGGTGCCTGTTCTCCGGCCGTCGGGGGACGGGACGTTCTGCGGCCTCCGGGGTGGGCGCAGGGGTTTCGGCCCGGCGCGGGTGGGCGTCCGGGCGGGAGCCGCGAAGGGGTGGTGTCTAGCGTCGGCCGGTGGGAGGCGTGGCGGGGGTGGGGGAGGTGGCGGTGCGGGTCTCCAGGGCGTGCAGGACGGCGACCATGTCCTCCGCGCCGTGCCCCTGGGCCACGGTCTCGTCGAAGAGGGCGTGGCAGACGTCGAGGAGGGGGGAGGCCAGGCCGGCCTTGCGGGCGGCCCCGGCGATCAGCCGGTTGTTCTTCAGGACGTCGGCGGCGGCCGCCTGGACGGCGAAGTCGCGGGCCAGCAGCTTGGGCGCCTTCATCCGGGAGACGCCGCTGGCCATCGGACCCGCGTCCAGGACGTCCCGCAGCAGGTGCCGGTCGAGTCCGTGCCGGTCGGCGAAGTGGAACGCCTCGGTGAGGCCGGTGACCAGGGTGATCAGGAACAGGTTCACCGAGAACTTCATCAGCAGCGCGCCGGGGACGGCCCCGCAGTCGAACGTCGCGTGGGTCATCGGCGCCAGCAGGGGCCGTACGGCCGCGACCGCGTCCTCGTCGCCCGCGAGCATCGCCACCAGCCGGCCCTGTTCCGCCGGCACCCGGGAGCCGGACACCGGCGCCTCGACGTACCGCCCGCCCGCCGCCCGGACGGCGTCCCCCAGGTCCGCCGAGTACTCGGGCGAGGTCGTGCCCATGTGCACGAGCGTGTGCCCGGCGGCACGGGCCGCGAAGTCCGGGGTGCCGCGCCCCAGCACCGCGTCCGTCGCGGTCTCGTCGGCCAGCATGAGGATCACCGTCTCCGCCCGGGCGAAGAGCTCGGCGGGGCTCGCCGCGACCTCGGCCCCGGCCGCGCGCAGCGGCTCGCAGCGGGCCGGGGTGCGGTTGTGGACGACGAGGGGCGTCCCGGCGCGGACCAGGTTGAGCGCCATCGGCTGCCCCATGACACCGAGGCCGACGAAACCCACGTACATGAGGAACCACCATCGCTTCCGCGTCGCCGTCGCTGGCTATGACAGCGGTCATAGTAGCCGCAGCTATGACGGCGGTCATAGGGTGGCTCACACACAGCTCGGCATCGGAACAGGGAAGGTCGGCCATGGCGGTGTCCGCACGGGGCCCACGGGAGCGGATGGTCTTCAGCGCGGCCCAGCTCATCCGGCGCGAGGGGGTCGCCGGCACCGGGATGCGCGAGGTCGCCGCCCAGGCCGGAGCGCCGCGCGGATCGCTCCAGCACTACTTCCCCGGAGGCAAGGAACAGCTGGTCAACGAGGCCGTCGGCTGGGCCGGACGGTACGCGGGCAGACGCGTCGCCCGCTTCCTCGCCGCGCTGCCCGAGCCGACGCCCGCCGGGCTGTTCGCCGAGATGGTCCGCCAGTGGACCGACGAGTACGAGACCGCCGGCTTCGCGGGCGGCTGCCCGGTGGCGGCCGCGACGGTGGACTGCGCGCGGTCCACCGAGTCCACCCGCCGGGCGGCCGCCGACGCGTTCGCCACCTGGACCGGCCCGGTGGCCGCGGCCCTGACGGACATGGGCGTGCCGCGGGAGCGGGCCGACGCGCTCGCCACCCTCATGATCAGCGCCCTGGAGGGGGCGATCCTCATGGCCCGGGCCGAGCGGGACGTCCGCCCCCTGACCACCGTGGCCCGGGAACTCGCCCCGCTCCTCGACGCGGCGGTACGGAAGGACGCCTGACCGCCCCGCCGGCCACCGCGGCACCCGCCGCCTACCGCAGCGCGGCCACGAACTTCCCGAGCCGGGCGATCCCCTCGCGCAGCTCACCGGCCGACGCCGCGTACGACAGCCGGACATGGCTCTCGGCCGTGCTCACGCCGAAGTCCCGGCCCGGCGTGAGCGCGACGTGCGCCTCCCGCAGGGCCCGAGCGCAGAACTCCCACGAGGTGAGCCCCGTGCCGCTGACGTCGAAGTAGACGTAGAACGCGCCGTCGGGCGGGACCGGCACGGGCAGGCCGATCCGCTCCAGGCCGTCCAGGACGAGCGCGCGCCGCTCGGCGAACTCCGCCCTGCGGTCCTCGCAGACGGCGAGGGACTCGGGGGTGAAGCAGGCCAGGGCGGCGTGCTGGGCCGGGGCGGAGGCGCAGAGGAAGTAGTTCTGGGCGAGGCGTTCCAGCGCCGGGACGAGTGCCTCGGGGACCACGCACCAGCCGAGCCGCCAGCCGGTCATGCCGAAGTACTTCGAGAAGCTGTTGATCACGACGGCGCCCGGGTCGTGGGACAGCGCGCTGCGCGGCGGCCGGCCGGTGTCGTCGTGGTCGCCGAGGTCGAGGTAGATCTCGTCGACGATCCGCCACGCGTCCCGCTCGCGGGCGAGGTCGCAGAGCGCCGTGAGCTCGGCGGCCGGGACGGAGGTGCCCGTCGGGTTCGACGGCGTGGCGACCATCACCCCGCGCGTGCGGTCCGTCCAGTACGACCCCACGGACGCCGCGTCCAGCTGGAAGCGGGAGGCGGCCGTGGTGGGGACGAGGGTGACCCGGGCGCCGAAGCTCTCCATGATCTGCCGGTTGCACGGGTACGACGGGTCCGCGATCAGCACCTCGTCGCCGTCGTCGACGAGGGCTGCGGCGGCCAGCACCAGCGCGGCGGAGGCACCCGCGGTCACGACGACCCGGGCCGGGTCGACCTCGACGCCGTGCCGCTCGCCGTAGAAGCCCGCGATCGCCCGGCGCAGCGCCGGCAGACCGAGCGCCGCCGTGTACGTCAGGGGCCTGCCGTCCATGGCCGCGCGCATCGCCGTCAGGACGGCCGGGGGTGCGCCGAAGTCGGGTTCGCCCAGGCTGAGTTTGACGACATGGTGGCCCTCCGCCTCCAGGGCGGCGGCCTGCTTGCCGAACTCCATGGCGTAGAAGGGCGCGATGGACTGGGCGCGCTGCGAGATCCTCATGCCGTGTCATTGTCCGGGAGGTCCGGCGCGCAGGGGATCCCGTCCCGCTCCGCGGACCGCCCGGCCGGACTGCCGGGCGCCCGGCAGGTCCGCACCCCCGGATCCCGGTCGGCAGCGAACCGGCCGACAACGTTGCCCGGTTCTCGCACTGTGCGGACGCCTCCGGTCTGGAACGATCTTCTGACCGACAAGAAGCCGATCACCATGGGGGAACGACATGAGACCGATCCGAGCGGCGCTCGCCGTGGCCGCGGGCACCCTGACTCCCGCCCTGCTGCTCGCCACGCCGTCCTTCGCCGCCGCCCCGGCGGCCCCGTCGCCCGTCACCGCGTCGGCCACGACGACGGCCACGACGGCGGCGGACACGGCCACGGGCACGGAATCACCGTACGACTCGATGTCCGAGGACGATCTGCGCATCGCGATCCTGCGCGTCCTCGCCGACGAGAGCACGGGCAAGGGGGTGCGCAGGGAGGCGCAGAAGGCGCTCGACGGCACCGTCGAGGACATGCGCTCCTTCCTGAAGACGGGCATCCTGCTCGCCCAGGACGAGGACAACAAGGTGGCGATCTTCCGGATCCTCGCCGACCCCGACAGCGGCAGGGGCGTCCACCGGGAGGCCGTGAAGGCCCTGGAGGGCACCCCCCAGGACCGGGCGTCCTTCCTCTCGGCCGGGTACCGGCTCGCGCAGGCCGAGGACGACCGGGTGGCCATCGCGAGGATCCTGGCCAGGACCGACATCAGCGCCGCCCTGCGCGCCGCGGCGCAGGACGCCATCGACGGCACCCCGGAGGAACTGCGCCACTTCCTGGAGGTCGGTCAGTACGAGGTGGACGACAGGGCCTAGGGGGTGTTGCGAAAGTCCCGCACAGCACCCGCGGCGCCCGGCACGCACCCTCGCCGCGCCGGCCGAAGACCCAAGTAGCTCCGCTACGAGGGCCTTCGTCCGGCACGCCGAGGGCACGCACCGAACACCGCGGGCACCGCACAGGACTTTCGCAACACCCCCTAGGTCCGGTCCTCGTTCTCGGAGGGGGCGTTCCCGTTCCGTCAGGTCTCCTGGCCGTGGTCGGGCCTAGCCTGGACAAAAGGGGCGCCGCCCGGAGAGCGGCGGCGCCCGGCGGGAGAGGAGGAGCGGGCATGTCCACTCTCGAGGCGCAGTCGGCGGCACCGGATCCCGCCGAGCAGGAGGCGTTCGCGGCCGAGGTGGCCGACGTGCTGAACAAGGGGGCACTGGCCCTGCTCGTCGGCGTCGGCCACCAGTGCGGCCTGTTCGACACCCTGGCCGGTCTGCCCCCGTCGACCAGCGCCGACATCGCCGAGGCGGCGGACCTGGACGAGCGGTACGTGCGCGAGTGGCTCGGCGGCATGGTCGTCGGCGGGTTCGTCGACTACGAGCCGGGCGGGCGCACGTACCGGCTGCCCCCGGCGCACGCAGCGTCGCTGACCAGCGCGGCCGGTCCCGAGAACCTGGCCGGGATGATGCCGTACATCGCCCTGATGGGCGAGGTCGAACAGCAGGTCGTGCGCTGCTTCCGGGACGGCGGCGGGGTGCCGTACGCGGCGTATCCGCGCTTCCAGGCGCTGCAGGCCGAGGAGAGCGCCCGGTTCTTCGACATGGCGCTCACCGACGTGGTGGTGCCGCTGGTGCCGGGGCTCCCCGAGCGGCTGCGGAGCGGTATCGACGTCCTCGACGTGGGAACGGGGCAGGGGCACGCGCCGCTGCTGCTGGCGAAGGCATTCCCGCACAGCCGCTTCCACGGCCTGGACCGGTCCGAGGACGGCATCGCGGCCGCGCGCGCCGAGGCGGCCCGCGCAGGTCTCGGCAACCTCCGCTACACCGTGGCGGACTCGACGGCGATCGACGGCACGTACGACCTGATCACCGCCTTCGACGTGATCCACGACCTGGCGCGGCCGGCCGAGACGCTCGCGGCGATCGCCCGCGCCCTGCGTGACCAGGGCGTCTTCCTCATGGGGGACATCGCCGCGTCCAGCAGGCTGGAGGAGAACATCGGGCATCCCTTCGGGCCCGCGCTCTACGGCTTCTCCGTCTTCTACTGCATGACCACCTCGCTGAGCGCCGGAGGAGCCGGCCTGGGCACGGTGTGGGGCCAGGAGACGGCGCGGCGGATGCTCGCGGCGGCCGGGTTCGGACGCGTCGACGTCCGGTCCGTGGAGGGCGACCCCGTCAACGTCTACTACGTCGCGGGCAAGGGCTGACGCCCGTCAGTCGCCCGGCTGGGCGATGTCGACCATCCACGGGATGCCGAAGCGGTCCGTGCACATGCCGAACACGTCGCCCCACATCTGCCGGTCGAGCGGGACGGACACCGAGCCGCCCGCGGACAGCTTCTCCCAGTAGCCGCGCAGCTCGGCGTCGTCGTCGCCGCTCAGGCTCACGGAGAAGGCGCGGTCCGGGCCGACCTCCGTCCCGGGCGGGGAGTCGGCGCCCATCAGCGTGAAGCCGCTCGGGGTCTCCAGCATCCCGTGCATGATCCGGTCGGCCATCGGGGTGTCCGCCTGGCCGAAGTCGCCGTAGGTGTTGAGCGTCAGGGTGCCGCCGAACACCTCCTTGTAGTGCTCCAGCGCCGCCCGGGCGTCGCCGTCGAAGCTGAGGTAGGGGTTGAGACGCGAGGCCATGGAAACCTCCCAGAGGTGGCAAAAGGGGCCAAAGGGTGCCGTGTGGAGACTAGCGCTCCGCGAGCGTGTGGGCGACGAGGGCGTTCGCGTGGCCGTGCCCCAGCCCGTGTTCGGCCTTGAGCCAGTTCACGAGTTCCATGTGCCGGGTCGGCGGCGCGGCGCGGATGAGGTCCTGCCACTCCACTATCGGCCGACCGTACTTCTTCTCGATGGAGGGGAAGTAGGCGGCGGGGCCCTTGGTGGTGGCGGTCATGGCGGTGCCCTCTCGTCGGTACCGGTGCGGTCACCGGTACCGACCCCGGGCGGACGGCGAAGTCATCGCCGCCGTGATGTGACCCACGTCACCCCGCCGCCTCCCGGGCGGGGCCTCTCAGCGGCTGGCGGGGAGCCAGCCCTGCTGGACGGCGCGTGCGCCCGCCTCGAAGCGGCTGCGGGCGCCGAGGCGGTCCATCAGTTCGGAGGCGATACGGCGGGCGGTGCGGTGGGAGACCCCGAGCCGCTTGGCGATCGTCTCGTCGGTGTGCCCCTCGGCCAGGAGCCGCAGGGCGGTCGCCTGCTGGCCGGTGAGCCCGTGCGCGTCGGTGGGGACGACCTCCCCGAGCGGCTGTGCGGACTCCCAGGTCGTCTCGAAGAGCGCGTACAGCGCGGTGAGCGTGCCCTGCCCGGTCAGCAGCACGGCCCCCGCGGCCGTGTCGTCGCTGCTCACCGAGATCATCGCGGTCCGCCGGTCCATCAGGATCATCCTCGTCGGCAGGGACGGCACCGTCCGGACCTGCCCGCCCAGCCGGGCCAGCCAGGTGGCGTGCTCGACGGTGGGCCGGTTGGTGCGGACGCTGTCCAGGTAGATCGTGCGCATGCGCACCCCGCGCCCCAGCAGGTCCTCGTTGAGCGGCCGTGACGCCGCCATGTTCTCCGCGGTCTGCGGTCCGCCCGGCGCGAAGGTGAGGAACTCGTCGGTGACCTCGCGCGTGAGCATCGCCAGCCGGTCGCGGACCTGGTCGAGGCCGACCAACTGCTCCACACCGGGATGACTGGTCGCCGGACGCAGCTCGGCGTACTCGGAGATGAGCTGGGCGGCGGCCGCCCGCGAGGCCTCGAGACGCTGCTGATGGGCGGCCAGCTGGGCCTGCTGCCGGGCCATCAGGATCTCCATGCCGATGTCGGGGGAGACCGCGCGCAGCCGGCCCGAGCCTCCGGCGGCGGGGCGCACCAGGGCCAGCTCGCTCAGGGTGTCGAGGGCGTCGCGCACCTCCTCGTCGGACAGCCCCACGGCGTCACCGAGGGCCGCGACCCCGGCCGCCGGCTGTCTGAGCATGGCGCGGTACACGGTCTCCGCCACTGAGTCGAGTCCGAGTGCGGTCAGCATGTGGTCCCCCCGGTTCCTTCACGCGATGTCCCCTGTTTTCCGATGATCTTCGCAGAGGGGTGAGGGATCGTCACCAAGCCGGGCCGGAACAGGCCGTGTCCTCAAGGGGCCTGGCACGAAACCGCCGTGCGGACCGCATCCGTTGAGACTCTGGGGCGCATGTACCTCGTGCACGCGCATCTGGAACTGCCCTCGGGGGAACGGCTCCCCCCGGACATCAGGGCCGTGGTGCGCTCCTCGATCACCCCCGGCGACCGCGTCGAGCACGTCGCCGTACACCCGCGCTCCGCGTCCGCGCTCACGCTCGGGTTCTATCTGCTGGCCGGCGTGCTGGAGGAGGCGGAGGAACGAGCCGTACGTGTCTGTGACCGACTGCGGCGGGACGTACCCCAGTTGGCCACGGCACGGCTGACCGGGGCAGGGGTGCCGCTGCTGCCGCTGGCCTTCGCGCCCCAGCCGGTGGACTGAAGCGGCCGCCCGTGGACGCATGAGTCCAAGGCCCTTTCCGTCCATCCGTGAACCCTTCTCACGGGCCTGAGCTGCGACGAAGCTATGGATCACCGGCCGGGCCGAGCGTCACCGCGGGACGCGACGGCAGGCCGGACACCGCAGTTCACCCCGGAAGGAACGGAAACAGCCATGCTTCGTACCCGCCTCGCCCAGGCCGCCGCGGTCGCCTCCCTCGTCCTCGCGGCCTCTCTCGCCGCCCCGGCGATCGCGTCCCCGTCCGAGGCGGACGCGGCGGGCTCCGCCGTCCTCGCGGACGCCGGCTGGCAGGTCGCCCCGGCGGACGCCGGCTGGCAGTGAGCCGCCCGCCGGCACCGACGGCCGCCGCTCACCCTCCCTTCCCACCCTCTTCTCCCACCGCTTCCCACGCCTGCCCGCCGAACGAAACCGCCCCAGGGGGACCGCCCAGTGAAGAACATCCGCAAGAACGGCCGCCGAGCCGCGGGCCTGCTCGCCGCCGGAGTCCTCGGCACCGGACTCCTCACGGTGACCGCGCCCACCGCCCAGGCGGCCACCACCTGCTCGGGCGGCGTCAACATCTACGGCATCCTCGACGACGGCCGGCTGACCTTCAGCAGCATCAACCCGGCCACCGGAGACCTCGCCAAGGTGCTCGTCGGCCCGGACCTCGGCTTCGAGCCGAAGGCCATGGCGACCCTCAACTTCAACACCGTGCTGGTCACTTCCACGTCCGGCGCCCTCTACCGCGTCGACATCAAGACCAACAACACCAGCCTCGCCCTGCTGAACGCCCCGGTGAAGATCGCCGACAGCGGCTGGACGCACGACAAGCTCACCTACGACGGTCACGGCCACCTCTACGGCACCACCGCCGCCGGGCTGCTGCTGCGTTACAACGTGACCGAGGACAAGCCCGCCGGCTCCCAGCACATCGGCGCGCGCACCGAGATCGACACCGGATTCGTCCTGAAGACCCTGACCGCCACGGGTGACGACCGGCTCGGCGCGACCACCGAGGACGGGCGGCTGCTCGACTACACGATCTCCGGCGCGGGCTCCTGGAAGAGCAACGCCCTGAAGACCTCCGGCTGGTCGGGCTTCAACCAGCTGGTCTCCCCCGGCGGCGGCCTCTACTACGGCCGGCTGGCGACCGGTGCCATGTACTGGTACAAGGACGCCAACCCCGCCGACGGCTCCGGCTCCGACATCTCGTACCACCTGGACGACCCGGTCAACACCAGTGGCTGGACGCAGAAGCTGCTGTCCGCCCAGCCGGCCACCTACGCCTGCACCACGACGACGACCACGGTCGACCGGAACGACATCACCGCGGTCAAGGCCGCCGGCCGCGAGATGATGAACGACAAGGACGCCGCGTGGGCCACCTCCGCGCAGTGGGCGTGCCTCGAGACCCTCTGGGACCACGAGAGCAACTGGCGCTGGAACGCGACCAACGCGTCCTCGGGCGCCTACGGCATCCCGCAGTCGCTGCCGGCCTCCAAGATGGACGTCGCGGGCGACGACTGGAAGGACAACCCCCTCACCCAGATCAAGTGGGGCCTGAGCTACATCGACGGCCGCTACGGCTCCCCGTGCGGCGCGTGGAACTTCTGGCAGGCCAACAACTGGTACTGACGGCAGGGACCACAGGAACGGGCGGTGCCCCCTCGCGGCGAGGGGGCACCGCCCGTTTCGGCATGCCCGGCCGGACCCGGGCGGGGGACACCGCCGGTCGTCGGGGAGTTCACCGCGGACGCCCCGGCCCCTGCGCGGTCGTCCCGTGGCGCGCCTGCCGCTCCCCGGCCGCCGGGGCGTACGCCGAACCGGCTTCCCGCGCGGCGGAGGCCGAGGGCGCGGTGCTCGAAAGGGGCGCAGTGGAGGCGAAGTTGAGCACGGGCACCAGTACGCCGCCCCCGAGCGCCCGCACGGTCTGCGTGGCGTCGCCTCCGGCCACCCGCTGGGTCCGGCGTCGTCGTTCCCGGCCCGCCGCAGGGTCCACGTGTCGTCGCCTCCGGTCGGCCGCAGGGTCCACGTGTCGTCGTCCCCGGCCGGTCACAGGGTCCCGGGGCGTCGTGCGTGTCGCGCACCCAACGCGAAGGGCCCCGCCGGTTCGGCGGGGCCCTTCGGGGGTGAGCGGGGGTCAGTCGACGGGGGAGATGAAGCCCGCGATGGCGCCGGCGTTCAGGGGGTCGGAGGCGGTCTTGTAGTTGAAGGACCGCTTGCGGACCGCGTCGCTCTCGTTGCCCCCGACCGTGGTGATCACGTCGCCGTCGACCGCCACGACCAGGTTGGTGTGGTTGGCCACCCCACCGCCGCTGTAGCCGTAGACCACGGCGTCGCCGACCTTCGGGGTGGAGTGCAGGGTGCCGTTGTTCTGGCCGTAGGTGTAGAGGCTGCCGGCCGCGGCGGTCACGCCGGAGGTCTTGATGCCGCCGACGTTGACCCACACGTAGCGGACGAACTCGGCGCACCAGGCGTTCGGGTAGTGGAAGTCGAAGTCGTTGAAGTCCTTGCCGACCTGGGCGTTCGCGACCTTGGCGATCTTCTCGCCGGTGGTGGCGGTGGGCGCGGGCGGCACGTAGGCGCAGTTGTTCGCGTAGGCCGACAACAGGCTCTGGGTCCAGCCGGACGCGTCCACCGGGTCGCTCGGGTGGTAGGCGATGTCGGAGCCGTCGCCGTCGGTCGGGTCGACGTCGTGGTACCAGTACATGCCGCCGTTGGTGCGGCCGTAGTAGAGGCCCCCGCCGGGCGAGGAGAGCGAGTCGACGGCGGACCAGCCGTCGCTCTTCAGCGTGGCGCGCGTCCAGTCGCCCACGCCGTCGATCTTGTAGCTGTACAGCTGGCCGCCCGAGGTCGAGGCGATGATGCGGTCGTCGCCCGCCGCGGCCAGGGTCTTGAGGACGAACCCGGTGTCGATGACGACGTGCTGGCCTATGTGCGCGGAGCCCGTGGGCTTGGCCTGCGACACCAGGTACTGGTGGAGCTGGCCCTCGACCGTGCCGTAGAGGTGGCCGGCGCCGTCGTAGACCATCTTGTCGAAGGTCCAGCCGCCGTCCCAGATCTTCGTGACGCCCGCCAGCGCGAGCGAGGTGTTGTTCGTCTGGACGTCGACGCGGTAGAGGTCACCGGCGGTCGAAGTGACCAGGACGGTGTTGAAGTTGAGGGTCGCCATCGCCTTCGGCGTGAAGCCGAGGTCGGGCCCGACGAGCGTCTTGACGCGGTCGCCGGTGTTCGGCTCGATCTGGGTGTACGTCAGTCTCCCGTCGGACAGCGTGCCGTAGATCGACACGTCGCCGGTGCACGAGGCGGCGGCCTGTGCGGCTCCGCCCGTGACGGTGACCAGCCCGAAGGACATCGCGCCCACGGCGAGGGCGGCGGACGTACGGCGGACGACGTTGCTCAGCTTCATGGAAGTGCTCCTGCGGCAAGGGAAGTCGAGCGGGCACGGACACGCCCCTGGCCCGGACAGCTGCCCTGCAGGTGCAGCTGTGAGGGTTGTCCAGGGCGTGGCGCCCGATGGCAGGAACTACTCTCGTCGCAGGTCAGAGGGCTTGGAAGGGAGATCGCCTGGACGCAACCGTCCCTGGCCGGTTACGTCCTGACGGGGCCTCGGGCCGGACGCCGGCCGCCGGAGCCGCCGGCCGCCGGAGCCGCCGGGCGCCGGACGCGGATCGTGGTCCGCGCCGCCGTCGCCGTGTCCGATGCGGCAGGCTTGGGGCCGTGAGCAACTCCAGTGATCCCCTCAGGGACTCCCCCGGTGACTCCCTCTTCGTCAAGATCTGCGGTCTGAGGACCGAGCGGGACGTCGACACGGCCGTCGAGGCGGGTGCCGACGCGCTCGGGTTCGTCTTCTCGGCCAGCCCGCGCCGTATCGACGCCGCCACCGCCGCTCGGCTGTGCCGACGGGTGCCGGAGGGGGTCCTCACGGTCGGCGTGTTCCGGGGCGAACCCCTTGACGACGTACGGTCCGTGGCCACCGCGTCGGGTGTCCGTGCCGTCCAGCTGCACGGCACGGAGGACCGCGGCTTCTACGACGGGCTGGCGGCGGGCGGCTGGACGCTGATCCGCGCCGCCGCGTTCGGCGAGTCCGTGCCGCGCTGCGGGGAACTGGGCGAGGACATGCTCCTGCTCGACGCCCCCGTGCCGGGCTCCGGCACCGCCTGGGACTGGACCAGGAAGACCCCGGCCGGTGCCGGGGAGAAGTGGCTCCTGGCCGGCGGTCTCACCCCGGACAACGTGCGGGACGCCGTCGCCGTCACCCGTCCCTGGGGTGTCGACGTCTCCAGCGGCGTCGAGAGCAGCCGGGGTGTGAAGGACCCCGCGCTGATCACCGCGTTCCTCCGGGCCGCCCGCTCACTCACCGCACGTGCCCCGGGCGACGTACCGTATGGGCATGGCAGCAAGTGAGCCGACGCTCGTGGACCGGGTGCGCGACGCGGGCGGTGCCGGGACGTGTCCGCAGCGTCTGGCCATGGAGCATGTCACCAGCCGCTGGGGCACCCTGGTCCTGATCGCGCTGCTCGACCGCACCTACCGCTTCGGTGAGCTGCGCCGGGAGATCGGCAGGGTCAGCGAGAAGATGCTGACCCAGACGCTCCAGACCCTGGAGCGCGACGGCATGGTCCACCGCGACGCCCGGCCCGTGATCCCGCCCCGGGTGGACTACTCCCTCACGGAGCTCGGCCGGGAGGCCGCCGAACAGGTCCGGGCGCTGGCGCAGTGGACGGACCGGCGGATGGCGGCGATCGAGCGGGCACGTGAGGAGTACGACGCGGCGAAGGCCTGACCGGCGAGGCTGCGAATTTTTCGTACCGGATTCCCGGGGGCCCTGCCTTGTTGTGGGCATGAGGCGGGGAATTCCCGGGGATTATGAGCGGCGCCCCGAAATCGCCTCATGGGGGACGCGGGTTCTCCTGACGCTCCCGGAAAAACAGCGAACCGGGGCCCGCACCTCGCGGTGCGGGCCCCGGTCACGAATCACGCGTCAGCGTTGCTTTCAGGCGGGAACGATGTTCTCCGCCGTCGGGCCCTTCTGGCCCTGCGCGATGTCGAACGACACCTTCTGGCCTTCCTGCAGCTCGCGGAAGCCCTGGGTGGCGATGTTGGAGTAGTGGGCGAAGACGTCGGGGCCGCCGCCGTCCTGCGCGATGAAGCCGAAGCCCTTTTCGGCGTTGAACCACTTCACGGTTCCGGTGGTCATGTTTTTCTCCTTCGGGGCGGGGTACGGAGTCCCGCTCTGTGCGGACTCCGGTCGCCGTGATGATCACCCGTCGGAAAAATCCACTGGGAACCACACCTGCAACTGCCATCGACAGTAGCACGGTGCGGTCATCCCTGTCGGATGAACAAATTCCGTCCGGCCCGCATTCGGCCCGCGGAACGGGAATATTCCCCTTCCGCCCGGCCTGTCGCTCCCCGGTCAGCGCACCGGCCTGCGGCGCATGCGCCGTGCCCCCGCCAGCGCGAGCCAGACCACGTCGGCCACGAAGATCACGACGCCGATGGCCAGCAGATAGCCCAGGCCGTCCGCCGCCACGCCGATGATCCCCAGGACGATCGCCAGCAGCAGGAGCAGCAGAAAGGTCACCGTCACCCCGATTCACCTCCCCTGTCAGCGGCGTGCGAGCCGGCGTTCGCCCTGGAGTCCGGCCCGGTAGTCCATGTCGTAGTAGCGGAAGATCGTCTCCTCCTCCTCGGCGGGCAGGATGTCGTCCGTGCCGATCGAGGGGGCCTTGCGCACCTTCCCCTTGGCATGGGGGACCTTGACATAGCCGGGCCCGAGGACCGCCTCGCCGAGCGGGACGAAGACCAGGCGCTGACGGGTGGGCAGCCCCGTACGGACCGTGGCCATCGCCGGTTCGTCCGTGGCCGTGTCCACATAGATCGCTTCGAGCATCCCGATCCTGCGCCCCTTCGGATCGACCACGTCCTCGTTGCGCCACTCCCGGACGTCCGCCGCACGGATCATGCCTGCTCCCTGTCTCGTGCCACGTTTCCCTTGCGGGTACCCCTTCGTCGGCTGGGCTCACCGGCGCGAGCGCCCCGGCCCGGCGGCAGCCGCGCAGCCGGGCGGCGGGGCGACCCGACCGGCCGTGACGTCGATCGCCATGGCCTCAGCTTCGCCGCCCCCGCCCGGCGTCACCACCCGGTGAGCAGCAGATGGTTGACGAGCAGCGCGAGCACCGCCTGGGCGGTGAGCCAGACGCGGGGGCGGGTGAGGTACGCGCAGCACGGCAGCAGCCACAGCGCGAAGGGGAGCCAGATGCGTTCCGTCTCGGCCTTGCTCATGCCGGACAGGTCGGCGGCCACAACGGCGAGGAGGGCCGCGGTGACGAGGACGGCGAGGCGGACGTCCTCCCGCCGTGGCGCCGCGCCCGACCACGGGACCGCGTCCCGCCGTGGGGCCGCCTCCTGCCGTGGGACCGCGTCCCGGCCGCGCCACCCGCCCCTCAGCGCCACGGCGGTCCGCCGCAGCCCCGCCGCCGTCGCCAGGCCCGTGACCAGTACGGCGCACGCGAGGTTGGCCCACACCCAGTAGCCGTACGGACGTACCCCGCCCGCGCCCTGGCGGTAGCGCGTGACCAGCAGCCGGTACGCCTCCCACCAGTCGAACCCGGCGAGCGTGAACGCCGTCGGTACGACGGCCAGCCCGGCGAGGAGCAGGACGAGCAGCAGGGGGCGGTCCCTGACCCGGCGCCGGCCGAGCCACAGCACCGCCGCGCCGACGAACGCGACGAGCGTGAGGCCGTAGGAGAGATAGCAGGTGAGCCCGAAGAGCAGCCCGGACGCCGCCGCCCACGCCGACCGCCCGGTCACCGCCAGCGCCAGCAGCGCCACGGCCCAGGCGGCGACCGCCGCGAAGTACGCGTCGGCCGAGGTGCCCATCCACACGGCCGCCGGCGCCAGGACGAGGAACGGCGCCGCCCGCCGGGCGCGGTCCTCCCCGGCCAGTGCCCGCACCGCGACCAGCACGGCCACGCAGGCCGTCGCGCCGACGGTCACGCACCACAGGCCCGCCCAGCCGCCGCCGCGCAGCCCGGCCCGGTCGAGCAGGACGAAGGTGAGGGTGGCGGCCGGCGGGTGTCCCGCGACATGGGCGGGCCAGTTGTCGGGGGAGCCGAGCAGGATGTGGTGGGTGAAGTCCCGCAGGGTGGCCGGGACGTCGTCGAAACGGCCGACGACCCGGAGGTATTCGTGGCGGGTGGTGAGCCGGCCGGCGACGCCGCGCTGCCAGCCGTCGACCAGCGCGAGGGACAGGATCCAGGCGGTGGACGCGGCCCAGGCGGCCGCGAGCAGGCCCCGCCACGGCAGCCGGGCGGCCGAGGCGGGGCCGTGGGCGACCACGGTTCCCGCCACCGCGATCGCGGCCCAGGTGCCGGGGCCCGTGTGCGGGCGCCAGGTGGCCAGCAGCGGCGGCCAGTTCACCCGCAGGGTGTGGTGGGTGTCCTGGAGGTGATGGCCGATCAGCACGGCGAGAGCGACGAGCAGGGCGGCGGCCAGGGCGGCGTACAGATCGCGGCGGAAGGCCCGGTTCACAGCGGCACGCCAGGGCTTGCCGGCCCGCCCGCCGCCGGCCTCGCCCGGGCGGGGGGACCCTCCTCGCGTCGACGCTCTCCTCCGCCTCGCCGGCGGGCGTTCCCGCACGCGCGACCATGGGGGCGCGGGGGCACCCCCGTGGCTCTGCTCTCGTGTGCCGGCACGTGACCGCTGCCTTCTTTCCTCGGACTTGATCCGCCGGACCGACCCTAGGCCGGGCGGGGGGCCGCGGGCCCGCCGTCCGGGCCGGACGTCAGCGTTTCGTCATGGGTCGCAGGCCCTCTCCCGGGGGTGTCCCGGCCTACCGTCGGGACATGCCCGCCCCACCGCTCCCCACCTCACCGGATTTCTGGCGCAGCCCCCTGCGCGGCGCCCGGTTCACCTCGCTGCTCGGCCTCGTCCTGCTCGTGGGCGTCACCGTGCTGTTCGTGACGGGCCTGGTCTCGTACGCGGCCTACAACCCGGACCTGTCGCCCGTGAACGACAAGACGCCGGACAAGGGGATCCTCGGCTTCTACCTCTTCGCCTGGCCGACGGACCCGCCCTGGCTGTACCGGCTCACCCAGGGCGTCCACGTCACCCTCGGCGTCACCCTGATCCCCGTGCTGCTGGCCAAGCTGTGGTCGGTGGTGCCGAGGCTGTTCGCGCTGCCGCCGGCCCGCTCGCTCGCCCACGCGCTGGAGCGGATCTCCCTGCTGCTGCTGGTCGGCGGCGGGCTGTTCGAGTTCGTGACCGGTGTCCTCAACATCCAGCTCGACTACGTCTTCCCCGGCTCCTTCTACCCGCTGCACTTCTACGGCGCGTGGGTGTTCTTCGCCGCGTTCGCCGTCCACGCCGCCCTGAAGGCGCCGGTGGTGGTGCGCAACGTGCGCCGGCTGCGGCAGGGGGAGGAGAAGGAGGCGGTGGAGAGGGACGGCACGGTCCTGCCGCCGGGCCCGGAGACGGACGACCTGGTCGCGCCGGACCCGGATCCGGGTCCGCCGACCGTCACCCGGAAGGGCGCCCTGTGGTTCGTCGGAGGCGGCTCGCTGCTGCTGTTCGCCACGACCGCCGGCCGCGGCTTCGACGGCCCGCTGCGGCGTACCGCCCTCCTCGCCCCGCACGGCGGAGCCGACCCCGGCAGCGGCCCGAACGGCTTCCAGATCAACAAGACGGCCGCCTACGCCGGGATCACCACGGCGGAGACGGACGAGGACGCGTGGCGCCTGGTGGTGACGGGACGTACCGGGACGGTTCGCCTCAGCCGCGCCCGGCTTGCTCGACTGCCGCTGCACAGCTCGGCGTTGCCCATCGCCTGCGTCGAGGGCTGGTCGACGTCCGACCAGTGGTGGCGGGGTGTGCGGCTGCGGGACCTCGCCGCGCTCGTCGGCCACGACGACGATCCGCCGGACGTGTTCGTCGAGTCGCTCCAGCGGCACGGCGCCTTCCGCCGCGCGGCCCTGCGGGCCAACCAGGTGGCCGACCCGCGCTCGCTGCTCGCCCTGTACGTCAACGGCGAGGAGCTGTCCGCGGACCACGGCTACCCGGCGCGCGTCGTCGTGCCCGCCGCACCGGGCGTGCTCAACACCAAGTGGGTGGCCCGGATGACCTTCGGAGACCTGTGATGCGACGAGGGACGCGATCTGTGAGGCGATCTGTGAGGCGACCGGGGTTCCCCGTGGGCAGTCCCTTCGCGCTCCTGCTGCTCGCCGCGTCGTTCGCCCTCGCCGGCTACGCGGGCGTACGTCTCCTCGCCGACGACTGGTGGGGGGTGGCGGTGTGGGTGGTGGGGGCCGCGCTGCTGCACGACCTCGTGCTGCTGCCGCTGTACGCGGTGGCGGACCGGGCGGTCGTACGCGGGCTCGGCGCGGCCGGGCACCGGGAGTGGGTGATGTACGTACGCGTACCGGCCGCCCTCTCCGGTCTGCTGCTTCTCGTGTGGTTCCCGCTGATCGGCGGGCGGGTGGACCGGCGTTACCGGCTGGGCGCCGGACTGTCCCCGGAGGGCTTCCTCACCCGCTGGCTGCTGATCACCGCCGTCCTCTTCGGCGTCTCGGCCCTGCTGCTGGCGCTGCGGCTGCGCAGGGCCACGAAGCGGCGGCCGCCCGCCGTCCACTGACGGACGGCGCGCCACCGGGCCCGGCCCGCGTACCGCAGCAGGGCCGGGGTGCCGAGCCGGGCCCAGGGGAAGGCGCCGCCGGATCCACAGCTGTGGACGACGCCGACGACCTGCACCTCGGCGCGTTCGTCCACGTCCACCGGCGCGGTCTCCGCGATCAGCAGGCCCCCGGGCGCGAGCAGCGTGCCCATCCGCTCCAGCAGGGTGACCGGATCGCCGCCGATGCCGATGTTTCCGTCCATCAGCAGGACCGTTCCCCAGCGCCCCTCGCCCGGCAGCGGCTCGAACACCGAGCGCCGCAGTGCCTGACCGCCCCGCCGCAGGGTGTGAGCGACGGCCGCCTCGCTGACGTCGACGCCCAGGACGGTCCTGCCCCGCGCGGCGAGTTCCGCGACCAGCCGTCCGGGCCCGCAGCCGACGTCCAGCACGGTGCCCTCGCACCGGTCCAGGACGGCCAGGTCGACCGGGTCGGCCCGGGCGCACCAGCGTTCCACGTCGAGCGGCAGCAGCCAGCCGTCGGCGCGGCGCAGGAACAGGGGGCCACGGCCGTCGCGCAGCGCGGCCGCGTACGGGCCGGAGGCCGCCCAGGGCGGCGAGACGGCGGTGCTCATCGGCGCGCCGAGGCGGTGAGACGGGCCAGCCGGCCGGCGAACAGGCCGGCCGGGGCCAGCGCGGCGACCGCGTGGGCGTCGGCGGCGGTGTCGACGTCCCGCAGGCGGGGCAGGTCCCGCACCCGCAGACCGGCCGCGACGAGCCGCTCGCGCTGCACCGCGCCGGTGACCGGGACCGACATGGGCACGCCCCGCAGCAGCGCGGGCGCGGGCTCGGCCAGTCCCAGGGCCCAGAAGCCGCCGTCCTCGGCCGGGCCGAAGCACGCGTCGCAGGACGTGAAGTCGACGGTGAGCAGGTCCGGGGTCACCTGCGGGGTGTCCATGCCGATCAGCAGGGTGGGCCCGGAGCACCGGGCGAAGGCGTCCGCGAGCCGTTCGTCGAGGCCGCCCGCGCTCTGCCGTACGACCTCGAAGCCGGGCGGGAGCCAGGGCCCGGGGGCGCCGTCCAGGACGAGGACGCGGCGGGAGGCCGGAGCGGCCGCCACGGTCCGCAGGGTGTCGGCCAGCGCGGCCTCCGCGAGCGCCGCCGCCTCCCGCGGGGTGAACGGCGGGGTCAGCCGGGTCTTGACCCGGCCCGGCAGCGGTTCCTTGGCGATGACGAGCAGGGTGGTCACCGGTTCGCCCCTTCCCGTACGGGGACCTCGCCCAGGACGCGGCTCATGTCCCGTACCGCCTGCCAGGTGCCGCGCCAGGTGCCCGTCACCTTGGAGGCGCCGGTGCGGGGCCGGTAGGGGACGTCGTGCTCGGTGATCCGCCAGCCCGCGTCGGCGGCGCGCACCACCATCTGCAGGGGGTAGCCGCTGCGCCGGTCGGTGAGACCGAGGGCGAGCAGGGACTCGCGCCGGGCGGCCCGCAGCGGGCCGAGGTCGTGCAGGCGCAGGCCGGTGCGGCGGCGCAGCAGCCGGGCGAGCGCGAGGTTGCCGGCCCGGGCGTGCACCGGCCACGCGCCCCGGCCGTGCGGCCGTCTGCGGCCCAGCACCAGGTCGGCGGCGCCCGTCCGCACGTCCCGGACGAACGGCACGAGCAGCGCCGGGTCCAGGGAGGCGTCGCAGTCGCAGAAGCACACGACGTCGGCGGTGGCGGCGGTCAGCCCGGCGTGGCAGGCGGCGCCGAAGCCCCGGCGGGACTCGTGCACCACGGTCGCGCCGAGCCGGTGGGCGAGGTCCGCCGAGCCGTCCGTGGAGCCGTTGTCGACGACGAGGGCCCGCCAGCCGGAGGGGATCCGGGCCAGGACCCAGGGGAGGGCCTCCGCCTCGTTCAGACAGGGGAGGACGACATCTACATCTACGTCCGCGTCGATGGTCACGGCCTTCACCCTACGAACACGAAGCGGACATAACGGGCTTCGGCTCCTTACGAAACGCGGACGTCGGGGAGCCGGGGCCGTCGGAGGGCGGCCCGGGCGCCGCCCCGGTGCGAGGCTGGAGGCATGCAGCAGCACTCGCACGGCCCCGAGTCCCCGCGGGCGGGATCCGCCGGCCGCGTCCTGGTCGTCGACGACGATCCCACCGTCGCGGAGGTCGTCGCCGGCTACCTGGACCGGGCGGGCTACACCGTCGACCGGGCGGACGACGGACCCACGGCCCTGACCCGGGCCGCCGCCCACTGGCCCGACCTGGTGGTCCTCGATCTGATGCTGCCCGGGATGGACGGCCTGGAGGTGTGCCGCCGGATGCGCGGGCACGGCCCCGTCCCGGTCATCATGCTCACCGCGCGCGGCGACGAGGACGACCGCATCCTCGGCCTGGAGGTCGGCGCCGACGACTACGTCACCAAGCCCTTCAGCCCGCGCGAACTCGTCCTGCGGGTGGAGTCGGTGCTGCGCCGCACCCGGCCCGCCACCGGCACGGGACCGCTGGGCGCGGCCGGCCTGACGCTCGACCCCGCCGCCCGCCGCGCCACCCGGAACGGCGACGAACTCGCCCTCACCCTGCGCGAGTTCGATCTCCTCGCCTTCTTCCTGCGGCACCCGCGGCGGGCGTTCTCCCGGGAGGACCTGATGCGCGAGGTGTGGGGCTGGGACTTCGGCGACCTGTCCACCGTCACGGTCCATGTCCGCCGGCTGCGCGGCAAGGTCGAGGACGACCCGGCCCGGCCGCGCCTGATCCGGACGGTGTGGGGCGTGGGCTACCGCTTCGAGCCCGGTCCCGGCCGCGCGGGGGAGTGAGCATGCGGGACATGGTGCTCATCGCCCTGTACGCCTTCGCCGGCGCCGCCGCCACCGGCCTGGCCGGAGCGGGTGCGCTGCGACTGCTGCGCCGCCGTTCGCTCACCACCTCGCTCGCCGTGGTCGCCGCCGTCGGGGTGGTGGCCATGCTCGCGGGCACCCTCGCCGTCGCCTGGGCGATGTTCCTCTCGCCGCACGACCTGACGGTGGTGACCACGGTCGTGGCGATGGCCGCGGTCGTCTCCCTGGCGACCGCGCTGCTGCTGGGCCACCGGGTCGTCACCAGCAGCCGTGAACTCGCCCGGGCGGCACGCTCGTTCGGCGACGGCGGTGACTTCACCGCGCCCGACGGGCCGGCCCCCGCCGAACTGGAGGCGCTCAGCCGCGAACTGGCGGCCACCAGCGCCCGGCTGGCCGAGTCCCGGGACCGCGAACGCGCGCTGGAGACCTCCCGGCGCGAGCTGGTCGCCTGGATCTCGCACGACCTGCGCACCCCGCTGGCCGGTCTGCGGGCCATGTCCGAGGCGCTGGAGGACGGCGTCGCCACGGACCCCGGCCGCTACCTCCGGCAGATCCGCACCGAGGTCGAGCGCCTCAACGACATGGTCGGCGACCTCTTCGAGCTCTCCCGCATCCACGCCGGCACCCTGCCCCTCACCCCGGCCCGGATCTCCCTCTACGACCTGGTCGGCGACGCTCTCGCGGGCGCGGACCCGCTCGCCCGCGAGCACGGCGTACGGCTGGTCGGCGACCGGGTGGCGGCCGTCCCCGTGGAGGTCGACGGCAAGGAGATGAGCCGGGTCCTGGGCAACCTCCTGGTCAACGCGATCCGCCGGACCCCGGCCGACGGCACGGTGGCCGTCGCCGCCGAGCCCTCCCCGGAGGGCGTGGTGGTGTCGGTGACGGACGGCTGCGGCGGCATCCCGGAGGAGGACCTGCCCCGCGTCTTCGACACCGGCTGGCGCGGCACCCACGCCCGCACGCCCCCGGCGGGCGCGGGCCTGGGGCTGGCCATCGTGCGCGGGATCGTGGAGGCACACCGGGGCCGGACGACCGTACGCAACATCCCGGGCGGCTGCTGCTTCGAGGTGACCCTGCCGGTCGCCGGCCCCACCGGGGTCTGACGGGCCGCCGCCGGCCGGGCCCGGTCCGTCGGGTGCCGGACGGACCGGGCCCGGCCGCTTCGGGTCGCCGCCGCGTGTCCAGCCCGTCCGGCGTCCGAGGACGAGGCCCGTTCAGGGCCGAAGCGGGGGCCTGGGGCGCGGCCCCCAGGACGTGAGCGGACCGCCCCCGGCGTTCACTCCCCCGCCCGCGCGAACTCCCTCATCCCCTCCGCGAAGGCCACCCCCGGCTTCCAGCCCAGTCCGGCCCGCAGCCGCGACGAGTCCGCGGTGATGTGCCGGACGTCGCCGAGCCGGTACTCACCCGTGACGACCGGCTCGGGCCCGCCGCAGGCGGCGGCCAGCGCCCGGGCCAGCTCGCCGACGGTGCGCGGCTCACCGCTGCCGGTGTTGTACGCCGTGAGCGCTCCCGGGGCGGCCTCCGCCTCCAGGGCGGCCACATTGGCGGCGGCCACGTCGCGCACGTGCACGAAGTCCCGCCGCTGCCGCCCGTCCTCGAAGACGCGCGGCGCCTCGCCCCGGGCCAGCGCGGAACGGAAGAAGGAGGCCACACCGGCGTACGGGGTGTCGCGGGGCATCCGGGGCCCGTACACGTTGTGGTAGCGCAGCGACACCGCCGACCCGCCCGTCGACCGGGCCCAGGCGGCGGCCAGATGCTCCTGCGCGAGCTTGGTCGCGGCGTACACGTTGCGGGGGTCGGCGGGCGCGTCCTCGGTGACCGGCCCGGGGGAGAGGTCCGCCCCGCACCGCGGGCACGGCGGCTCGAAGCGCCCCGCGGCCAGGGCGCCGGCGGCCCGCGGCCCCGGCCGCACCACCCCGTGCCGCGGACACGCGTACCGCCCCTCCCCGTACACGACCATCGACCCGGCCAGCACCAGACGCCGTACGCCGGCCCCCGCCATGGCGGCGAGCAGGACCGCCGTCCCCAGGTCGTTGCGGGAGACGTACTCCGCCGCGTCGGCGACCCCGTCGCCGAGCCCGACCATCGCCGCCTGATGGCAGACCGCGTCCACGCCGGTCAGCGCCCGGGCGACCGCCGCCGGGTCGCGCACGTCGGCGCCGGGATCGTCCCGGACGTCGTAGACGAGCGGTTCGTGCCCGCCCGCCCGCAGCGCGTCGACGACATGGGACCCGATGAACCCGGCACCGCCGGTGACCAGTACACGCATACCGCCACGCTAGGTCCGCCCCCTCGGCACGCCCCCGTGACCCGACCGGCACGTCATCACTCCGTAAGACGGCGAAGGCGCGTCGGAAAGCGGCGAAGGTGCGTCGGAAACAGACAAAAACCCCCTCGCGCGAGAAGCTTCCCTACGCCTTCGCGGGCGCACCGTGCGCCGGCCAGACCCTGGGAGGACCGCGTGACCGCTTCGTCGCCCGCCACCGACACACCCCCGGCCCGGTACGACGACCTGCGTGCCCTGGTCGTCAACTGCACCCTCAAGCGTTCGCCGGAGACGAGCAACACCCAGGGGCTGATCGACCGCAGCACCGCGATCATGGACGCCCAGGGAGTGCGGGTCGACGTGCTGCGCGCGGTGGACCACGACATCGCCACCGGTGTGTGGCCCGACATGACGGAGCACGGCTGGGCGACGGACGTCTGGCCGGAGCTGTACCGGCAGGTCCTGGCGGCCGACATCCTGGTGCTGGCCGGCCCCATCTGGCTGGGCGACAACAGCTCCGTGATGAAGCGGGTGATCGAACGCCTCTACTCGTGCTCGAGCCTGCTCAACGACGCCGGGCAGTACGCCTACTACGGCCGGGTCGGCGGCTGTCTGATCACCGGCAACGAGGACGGCGTGAAGCACTGCGCGATGAACGTCCTCTACAGCCTGCAGCACCTCGGCTACACCATCCCGCCCCAGGCGGACGCCGGCTGGATCGGCGAGGCGGGCCCCGGCCCCTCCTACCTCGACCCCGGCTCGGGCGGCCCGGACAACGACTTCACCAACCGCAACACCACCTTCATGACCTGGAACCTCCTCCATCTGGCCCGGGCGCTGAAGGACCTCGGCGGCATCCCCGCCCACGGCAACCAGCGCAGCGCGTGGGACGCCGGCTGCCGTTTCGACTTCGAGAACCCCGAACACCGCTGACCCGGCGGCCGAACCGGTCAGGATCGGAGAAGCCGCGGTCACCCGGCCGCGGCTAGCGTGAAGGTCATGGACATCAGCATTCACACGACCTTCCTCCCGCACGAGGATCCGGACGCCTCCCTGGCCTTCTACCGCGACATCCTCGGCTTCGAGGTCCGCAGTGACGTGGGACAGGGCAAGATGCGCTGGATCACGGTCGGCCCCGCGAACCAGCCCGGCACGTCCATCCTGCTGGCGCCGCCGGCCACCGATCCCGGCATCACCGAGGACGAGCGCCGCACCATCACCGAGATGATGGCCAAGGGCACCTACGGCTGGATCCTGCTGGCCACCCCGGACCTCGACGGCACGTTCGAGAAGGTGCAGGCCGCCGACGCCGAGGTCGTCCAGGAGCCGACCGAGCAGCCGTACGGCATCCGCGACTGCGCCTTCCGCGACCCGGCGGGCAACCTCATCCGTATCCAGGAACTCCGCTGAGCCGGAAGGGGGTTCCGCCATGTGCCATCCCGGATGGGGACGCGCGCTCACCGCGGCGCGGCGCCTGAGCGACCTCGCGCGGCTGCGCCGGGTCCGCGACCGGATCGGCCGGGAGTACGCGCGGCCGCTGGACGTCCAGGCGCTCGCCCTCGACGCCCGCATGCCGGCCGGGCAGCTCAGCCGCCAGTTCCAGCTCGCGTACGGCGAGTCGCCGTACGGCTGTCTGACGAGGCGCCGCATCGAGCGCGCGACGGCGCTGCTGCGCCTCGGGGACCTCGGTGTCACCGAGGTCCGCATCGCGGTCGGCTGCCCGTCGCCCGGCGTCTTCAGCACCCGCTTCACCCAGCTCGTCGGCACGCCGCCCGGCGACTACCGGCGGCAGGCACCACCGCTCGGCGGGACACAGGCGCAGTGAACCGGCCGGCGATCCAGGCTTTCAGGAGAGGAAACCCGCGATGAAGGACACACAGACGTCCGCCACGTACGACGGCTTCACGGCCGAGGAACGGGACGCGATGAAGGAGCGCGCCAAGGAGCTGAAGACGTCCGCGCGCCGCAGCCCGCGCGCCAAGGCGGACCTGGAGGGCGAGGTGCTCGCGAAGATCGCCGAGATGCCCGAGGCGGACCGCGTCCTCGCCGAACGGATCCATTCCCTCGTCAAGGAGCACGCGCCCGCCCTCGCGCCGAAGCTCTGGTACGGGATGCCCGCGTACGCCCTGGACGGCAAGGTCGTCTGTTTCTTCCAGAGCGCGCAGAAGTTCAAGTCGAGGTACGCCACGCTGGGCTTCAGCGACCGGGCGACCCTCGACGACGGCGACCTGTGGCCGACCACCTTCGCCCTGACGAGACTCACCCCCACCACGGAGCAACGCATCGCCGCACTCCTGAGCCAGGCGACGAACTGACAGGACACCGCCCCCGAGGGCGCCGACCCCAGAACACGGGACCCCGCCCGCTTGCCTCCCCCGCCGACGGGCTCCCGTCCCGGGGCCCCGCCCGGCCGGGCCCTCGCGCGGGCGGGGTGTCCTGTCCGGGGGCCCGCCTGGATGGCCTCCCGCGTCGGCGGGGGCCCTGTCCCGGGGGGCCGCTTGCTTGGCGGGGATCGGTGTGGTTCTGGCGTGGGCGGTGAGCTGACGGGGCGATGGCCCCCAGGTGCTTCGGCCCGAGGACTCGGGGGGGGCGCGCCGCTTAGCCTCCCGCGTCGGCGGGGGCCTGTGCCGGGGCCCGCCCGGACGGGCCCTCGCGTGGGCGGGGTGTCCTGTTTCGGGGGCCCGCCCGGATGGCCTCCGCGTCGCGTGTCCCGGGGGGCTCGCTTGCGTGGCGGGGATCGGGGTGGTTCGGGGTGAGCCGGTGGGTGATGGGGTCGAGCCATCCGCATCCCCGCGCCCTCAGACCGACCCCCGGCCAGTCGTCGGGGCCCGCGTGGGAGGTGGCTCAGTCGCCGTCGTGCTCGAAGCCGGCCTCGGCGAGCGCCAGCATGTGCGCGGCCGTGAGGGTGTTCCACGGGTCGGCGGCCGTGGTCAGCAGCCAGGCCGCCGCCGTGACCGACTCGCCGGGCGGGATGACCAGCAACTCCCGGCGGCCCAGGGCGCCGCAGTCCAGGGAGATGGCGTGCGTCTCGGCGTCGACGGCCGACAGGGTCACCTCGATCGTCCGGCCGGGTGCCGTGACCCGGTGCGGGGCGTCGGGCCAGGCGACGGCGTCCACGGTGACGCGGGTGACGGTGCCGAGGCCGGGGGCCAGCGAGCCGACCAGGGCGGGCAGTTCCAGTTCGAGCATGTCGCAGCGCGGCCACCAGGCCCCGGCCAGCGGCCCGCGGGCGCCCCCGGGCGGGAGCGCCAGCCGGGCCACGGGCATGCGGTAGGTGTGCGCGGGGTCCGGGGAGACTCCCCCGGCAGGTGTTCCGGTGACGTCCGTCATGCGATCCCGTTCTCGGTCGGGGCCTCGAACGGGACGCCGGGGCCTCACTGGTCCGAATAGCCGATGTCGCCGATCGTCCAGGCGCTCACGTCCTTCAGCGCGACGCGGTACATGCCGCCCGTGTCGGGGATGCCGAAGCTGCCCTGGAGGATCCGGGCCACGTGGAAGTGGAGGTGCGTGGGCCTGCCGCCGTGGTCCGGGTGGTCGTCGGCGGCCTGGGGCGGGTGGAACGCGGCGGCGAACTGTCCCAGGTGCTTGGAGTCCCGCAGGACTTCGGCGACGCGCTCCTTCCACAGGGCCTCCGGCGCCAGCCGTCCTGTGATGACGGCTCCCGGGATCACTACGGTCAGGGACATCTGGCTGCTGTGCCGCGACTCCACCATCGCGGCGATCGAGACGAGCAGGTCGTCAGGGTGTGTCATACCGCAAGAGCCTAGTCCGGCGACGGGCGCCGGTGCGTGCCGGGAACGGGGCCGTCACCAGCCGAGCGCGCTCTCGTCGGCCCGCGCGTCCAGGCCGGGCGTGACCGGGCGCGCGTCGTGGCAGCTGAAGCCGAGCCGGGTCAGCGCCCGGCGCATCTCGCCGGCGGTGAAGTCGCGGCGGCTCTGCCGGGTGATCACTTCGCCGACCTGCATCACGGGGTAGACGTGGCGGCCGACGGTCACGGACATGCCGGTGACGGGTTCGGGCGTGATCCCGCTCATCGACTGCTCGACCTCGCTCTTGATGAGGTCGAAGGGGAAACGGGCGATGACACAGCGCATGGATGCCTCCACAGGGGCGGGGGAGCGACACCTCGAAGGGGTCGACCGCGCGGGGATGCCAGGACGGCGGTCAGGGGGCGAGGGCGAGGACGCCCAGGGCGTAGCCGTGCTCGTCGATGACGGGGGACACGTCCAGGGTCCGGCCCCGCATCGCGGCTTCCGCCTCGCTGAGCACGGCCACGGACGAGGTGAACGGACCGCGGTCGAGGGGTATGTCCCGCAGCCGCGTGCGGTCGCTGTACCAGGAGCCGCCGCGGTGCGCGGCGAGCTGGGCCCGGGTGACCAGACCCGCGCACCGGCCGTCGTCGTCCCGGAGGAGCAGGTGCGGGACGCGGGCGCCGATGAGCACGGACAGGGCCACGTCGACGGTCATGTGGTCGTCGACCTGGGGACCGGGAGCGTGCATGGCGTCACGGGCGGTCAGGCCGGTGCCGCCGGTGTGCGCGGACGGCCGTGCGCGGGGCGGAACTGTGGGCAAGGGCTTCTCCTCTTCGTCGGGGCGGGCAGGACGGCCGAAGGCTCGTCCCGACTGCGGGAAGTGCGTCCCCGGACCGGCTACGGGGTGTCCCTCGGGGCGGAGCGGCGGGTACGGGCGCCGGCCCGTCCCCTGCGGCGGTTGGCGTTGGATCCGGTGCGTTCGCGCTGTTCGGCCGCGGGCGCGGGCTCGACGACCGGCACGCCGGAGGGGGTCCGGGCGCCGGTGATGCGCTGCAGTTCGGACTCGCCCGGGCGGACCCGGGCGGTGCGCGCGGTGATGCCGGCGTCGGCCATCAGACGGTCCACCGAGCGCCGCTGGTGCGGCAGGACGAGGGTGACGACGGTGCCGGACTCGCCCGCGCGGGCGGTGCGGCCGCCGCGGTGCAGGTAGTCCTTGTGGTCGGCGGGAGGGTCGACGTTCACCACGAGGTCGAGGTCGTCGACGTGGATGCCACGGGCGGCGACATTGGTGGCCACCAGGGCCGTGACCTGGCCGTCCTTGAACCGGGCGAGGGTCCGGTTGCGCTGCGGCTGGGACTTGCCGCCGTGCAGGGCGGCGGCCCGCACGCCGACGGACAGCAGGTGCTTGACCAGCCGGTCCACCGCGTGCTTGGTGTCCAGGAACATGATCACTCGCCCGTCGCGGGCGGCGATCTCGGTCGCGGCGGTGTGCTTGTCGTCGTCGTGCACGTGGAGCAGGTGGTGCTCCATGGTGGTGACGGCGCCCGCGGACGGGTCGACCGAGTGCACCACCGGGTCGTGGAGGTAGCGGCGTACCAGCAGGTCGATGTTGCGGTCCAGGGTGGCCGAGAACAGCAGCCGCTGGCCGCCGGGGGCGACCTGGTCGAGCAGGGCGGTCACCTGCGGCATGAAGCCCATGTCGGCCATCTGGTCGGCTTCGTCCAGCACGGTGACGGCGACCTGGTCCAGCCGGCAGTCGCCCCGTTCGAGGAGGTCCTTGAGACGGCCGGGTGTCGCGACGACGACCTCGGCGCCGCCGCGCAGGGCGCTCGCCTGGCGGCCGATCGACATGCCGCCGACCACGGTGGTGAGCCGCAGCCGCAGGGCGCGGGCGTAGGGGGCGAGCGCGTCGGTGACCTGCTGGGCCAGTTCCCGGGTGGGGACGAGGACCAGGGCGAGCGGCTGCCGGGGCTGGGCCCGCTGTCCGTTGAGCCGGGCCAGTACGGCCAGGCCGAACGCGAGGGTCTTGCCCGAGCCGGTGCGGCCGCGGCCCAGCACGTCCCGGCCGGCCAGCGCGTTCGGCAGGGTGGCCGCCTGGATCGGGAACGGCACGCTCACGCCCTCGGCGCCGAGCGCGGCCAACAGCCGTGCGGGCATGTCCAGTTCGGCGAACGTCTCGACCGCGGGCAGCGGTTCGGTGAGCGTGGTCGGCAGGGCGAACTCCTGCCGGGGGGCGGTGGAGCGGGTCCGCCGGCCGTTGCCGTGTCCGGTGCCCGGGCGGGAACTCTGCCGGCCCGTCTCCTGCGTGCGGGAGCGGCCGCCGTGCGCGGAGCCTGCCGAACGGGTGGAGGTCCTGTCGGTGCGGAAGCGGCCGGAGCGGCTACCGCCACTGCGGGTGCGGTTCATGGAGGAACCTTCCTCGATGCGGCGTATCGAGGAATTCCGTCCAGCGGCTGAGGCCGCGCCAGGATTCACAAGAATGAGCCGAAGAAAAAGCCTGGCCGAGCCTCTCGGCGTAGTGAAGCCGGGGCAGTCGGTGAGGCGGGAAAACCAGGGAATCCTGGAAACCCGGGAAAACCCGGGGAAGCAATGGGCTGAGGCCCGCACCCCAAGAGTGCGGGCCCCAGTCACATGATGGCGCGTCAGCGTCAGGCGGGAACGATGTTCTCGGCCTGCGGGCCCTTCTGGCCCTGCGTGACGTCGAAGGTAACCTTCTGGCCTTCCTGAAGCTCGCGGAAGCCGGAGGTGGCGATGTTCGAGTAGTGGGCGAACACGTCAGCGCCGCCGCCGTCCTGCTCGATGAAGCCGAAGCCCTTTTCCGCGTTGAACCACTTCACGGTGCCAGATGCCATACTGAATCTCCTTTGGGGGCAGTGCCGGAGTCCGCACTGTGCGGATTCCGAGTCGCCGCGATGATCAGCCCCTCCGGAAAGATCCGGAAAGCTCTCCAAAGAAACAAGTCTCTGGCAACCAAAACTGCAACTGGGTATCACACTAACACAGGTCTGCTGGAAGCCCCATGCATTTTCGGGATGGTCTGAAAATCTTCATCCGTTCGGCCCCTGTATTTTCCGTCCCACCGGGACCGCGTATCTCCCCCGCCGGAAGGGGGTGTCCGCCCTGGCCGCACGGGGTGCGAGGGGTGACGCGACGGGCCGCGGGCCGCCGCCCTGATGGCACCGGCCGGGACGCCTCGCCGTGACATGACGCACAGTGCGGTACGCCTGCTCCCGCCCGTGGACGCCTACCGCTGTGCCTCCCCGGTGACGTCCCCCAGCCGGCCGGTCTCGGCGAGCGCCAGCAGCCCGGTGGCCGTCGCGGCGGCCTCGCCGGGCGGGACGACCAGGAGGACCCAGAGTCCGACGGTGCCGCAGTCCACGGTGATGACGTGCGCCCCGCCGTGCGGACCGGCCGGGTCCACGGTGATCACGCGGCCGGGCGCCATGACCGTACGCGGGGCGCCGGGCCAGGCGAGCGGGTCCACCGTGACCCGTACCGCGGCCTCCCGGTCCGGTTCCAGACTGCCGATCAGCGAGGGCAGTTCCAGCTCCAGGACGTCGCAGCGCGGCCACCACGCTCCGTCCAGCGGGCCGTGCCGGGCGTCCGGGGTCAGGGACAGCCGGGGCAGCGGCATGCGGTACGTGTGGGAAGGGGCCGATGAGGAGGCGTCGGCCGGCGTCTTGCTGGGGTCCATCCTGCGGTCCCGTCCCGGGAGCCGTCCGCGGGCGCCCGTTCCGTCACTCGCCGGGAACGGCACCGCCGGCAGCGGAGCGCGAAGAGCTCTCGGTACGGCCAGGCTACTCCCGGCGGCGTTCCCGGTCACGGAGGCGGCAGGCGCAGGGCGAGGAGGGCGATGTCGTCGGTGCTGCCCGGTGACATACGGGCCGACAACCGGTCGCACAGCGAGTCCAGCGGTTCCCCGGCGAGCGCCAGCGCGTGACGGCGCAGCCGGCGCAGCCCGGTGTCCAGATCGCTGCCGGGCACCTCGATCAGGCCGTCGGTGTAGAGCAGGAGCGTGGACCCGGGAGGCAGGGGGTGGGTGCCGTCCGGCCGTTGCCCGACGGCGCCCAGGCGGGCCCCGAGGATCATGCCCTGTCCGGCTTCGAGGTACCGGGCGTCGCCGTCGCCGGTCAGCAGCAGGGGCGGCGGATGCCCGGCGCTGGTCCACCGCAGGGTCCACGGGCCGTCGGGCGGGCCTTCCACCCGGGCGAGGACGAGGGTGGCCATCGGCACGGTGGTGATGGCGGGCAGGGCGTCGTCGAGGCGGTCGACGACGGCGGCGGGCGGTCCCGTGTGGTCCCAGGCGAGGGAGCGCAGGATGCCGTGCAGCTGTGCCATGCCGGCCGCCGCGGTCAGGTCGTGGCCCACGACGTCCCCGATGACCAGCGCGAGCGCACCGTCCTTCAGGCCGAACGCGTCGTACCAGTCGCCGCCGACCTGCGACCCGGCCGGGGCGGGCTGGTAGCGGGCGGCCAGCCGCAGCCGGCCGTGCCGGGGCAGCGGGGGAAGCAGGTTGCGCTGCATGGCCTCGGCGACGGCGCGCTGCCGGCCGAACCTGCGGGCGTTGTCGATGACCAGGCCCACCCGGCGGCCGATGTCGCCCACCGCCTCCAGGTCACCGGTGCCGAACGGGTGCGCCGGATCGGTGCGCACCAGCGTCAGGGCGCCGGTGAGCTGCTGTCCGGTGCCCAGCGGCACCGTGAGGACGGAGGACGCCCCCGTCGCCCGCAGGAAGCCCCGGTGAACGGCGTCCAGGGGCTGTTCCGGCGGAGAGCCGGGTGGCGCGTCGAGGGGCGCACCGGACGGCGAGTCGGGGGGCGCACCGGACGGCGTACCCGGGTCCGCCCGCACCCACAGGACCGGATCGCCTCCGCTCAGCACCTGGACCAGGGGCGAGAGACTCGCCGCTTCGGCGGACGGGAGGCCGGCGCGCAGGCCTTCCTGCGCGGCGTCGCGGCCCTCGGGCCCGGTGACCGAGACCCGGTGCACCCGGCCGGGACCGGTCAGGAGATCCACGGCGGCCCAGTCGGCCAGGCGGGGCACCAGAAGGCGGCCCAGCCGGGCCGGCGCCTCCTCGGTCTCCAGGGTCTGGCCGAGTACGTCGGTGATCTCGGCGACGAGCGTCAGCCGCTCGGTGAGGTTCACCAGGGCGTGCGTACGGGCCGCGCGTTCCGCGCGCTCCCGGCGGGTGGGGCCGTCGCCGGCCGACTCGGTGATGATCACGGCCGTGCCCTGCGGGACACCGTCGTCCGTCAGGGGCGACGCCGACCAGGTGACCGGGACCAGGCGCCCGTCGCCCAGCAGACAGCCGTCGTTCTCCCCGCGCCCGGGGCTCCCCGCGGCCAGCGCCCTCAGGAGGGGGCACTGCTCCCGTGGGATCCGGGCGCCGTCCGGACCCCGGTGGAGCAGGTCGTGCACGTCCTGCCCGTGCATCGCCGCCGCGGTGCGGCCCAGCACCCGCTCGGCGGCCGGGTTCACCGCGGCGACGCGTCCCGTCGGATCCACCACGACCAGGGCCGTGTCCAGTTGCTCCACGACCCGGTGCCACAGGCCCGGCCCAGCGGCCCGCGGCCGCCCGGCGTCCTCGCCGGGTGTCACACCCTCCACCGCATCGCCTTTCCCGTGACCGGGCGCTCCCGACGGCGGCCGGTGACGTGCTCTCCCCGCCGCGCGTTCTCACGGGGGAGACGAGAGGGCGGGACGCGGTGACCGGTGGGTCACCTCACGCGGCCCTCCTCCGGTTCGGACTCCTCCTCGTCGGGGAGGTGGACGTCGTCGACGGAGATGTTGACCTCCACGACCTCCAAGCCTGTCATCCGCTCCACGGCGCCGATGACATTGGCGCGCACGTCGGCGGTGACCTCGACGATGGGGACGCCGTACTCGACGACGATGTCCAGGTCGACCGCGGCCTGGCGCTCGCCCACCTCGACCTTCACTCCGCGCGAGACGCCGCCGCCTCCGCCGCCGGGCACCCGCTCGCGTACGGCGCCGAAGGCCCGGGCCATGCCTCCGCCGAGGTTGTGGATGCCGGGGATCTCACGGGCGGCCATGCCCGCGATCTTCGCCACCACGCCGTCCGCGATGGTGGTCTTCCCGCGGGTCTCCGCCGGAGCCCCGGCCCCGGTACGGCCCTTCAGCGCGCTCACGCCCGTGTCGGGGCGGCCCGCCGAGCTGATGCTGGTGGTGTTGTCCGTCATGGTGATCGCCTCGGCCCCTGTCCGATGGGATGTGCCGCCTCCGGGTACCCCTTCGCCACGGCACGCGAACGGCATCGGCCCGATCGGGCGGACCGGTTTCCCGACGGCGGGCGCGCCGGGGCGGGCTCCGCCGTACGACCGCCGGAACCGCTCTCGCGCCCGGTCGGCGCGGCCGTACCGCACAGCCCGAGGACGGCGCCTCGCGCGGCGGACGGCCATGCCGCCGCCCGGACCCCCTCACCGGTGGGGGCTGATCCGTTTCACCGGTGGTGGTCAGTCCGTGCGCCGACCCGGGACACCGGCCTGCGCGTCCTCGAACGGGAAAAGCTCGCTCTCCCCGAAGTCCGGGGCCTGGAAGGGGTTCGTCGTCGGCGGCGGCGATGCCGCGGCGGCATGGCTGGGCGCCCCTTCCGGGGCGGAGAACAGCGAGGTCAGGTCGATGGGAGGGCTCCCGTTCGGTGAGGGGTCAGGAAGGACACGTCGGTCCTACAGCTTGGTCATCTTGTTGTACGGGCTCAGGATCCGCTCCTGCGTGGAACCGAAGTCCACGAGCGCCGCGATCCCTTCCTCTATGCCGATGACCCGGCCGAGGCCGTACATGTCGTGGGTGACCTGGTCGCCCACCTCGAACAGCTTGGGAGGCCGGACGACCGGGGCTTTGAAGGGGCTGGTGGGGAGGTGGCGCCTGTGCGCGGCTGGCTTTGTCATTGCGACCAGTATGCGCCTGCCCGGAACGGGCCCGACCCTGTCGTCGGCGGGGCAACCGGCCCGGGGCCAGGCGCGGGTGCCGTTCACGACCGGTGCGAGGTCGGTGTTCCCGAGGCCGGATCGGGGAGCGAGGGCCCGGCCGGCCGCGGCCGGCTGCCGCGTCGCGGGCCGTCCGGGTGGCCGGGGCGGCCGGTTCCGGCCCGGCGCCACGGCAGAGCGAGGCGCAGCGGGGGGCGGCCGTGCCGGGGGCGCGGAGTCGCCCGCCAGCGCACCAGCAGGACGACGGCGGTGAGGGCCGCCGCCAGCAGGGCGAGAGGGGGATGGGGGCTCACGGGGTCCCTTCCTCGGGGAGAGTGGGCTGCTCGTCGCCGGCCCGGGTACCCACGACGGCGCGTGTCACGGGTCGTCAGGGCACACGGCGGCGGAGAAGCCGCGGGGCGGCCCGCACCAGAGCGGTCCCCGCGAGCCCGACCGCACCCCCGGCGGCCACGTCGGACGGGTAGTGCGCCCCGCCGTGCACCCGCTGAGCCGCGACGAGCACCGCGGCGGCGCCGCACGCGGCCCCCGCGGCCGGCCAGGTCGGCGCGACGGCCCCGGAGAAGGCGACGGCGGCAGCGGTGTGACCGGAGGGGAAGGAGGAACTGTCCGGGCGTTCCCGAAGGGCGTCCTGCGGCACCCACTCCCGCGGCGGGCGGCGCCGCTCGAACACCTGCTTCGCGACCCCGTTGGACAGCACCTCGGCCACCGCCATCGCGGACACCCCGGCGACGGCGGCCCTCCGGCCGCGCGGGCCGCCGACGGCGGCCGTCGTCCCGGCGGCCGCCCACCACAGCTCGGTGTGCTCGGCCGCCTCCTCCCACGCGAGTCCGCCCCGCCGCGGCCAGGACGGCCCCCACGCGATCACCCGCCTGGCCAGCCGGCGGTCGCCCTCGCGCAGAGTCCCGGTCCGTTCCATTCCGCACGGGTATCCGGCCGGCCGCCGCCCATGTGCGGAGCGGCGACGCGGCGCACCGTGCGCACATGGCCGCCGGGGGCCGCCGAGCTGCGGGTTTCAAGGTCCCGAAGCCCTTCCCGGAGGGCTGAAAGCGCGGTGAAACCCTTCTGAACCGCCCCGCCCGCAAGCTCTGCGGCATGACGACGAACCACGAACCCGCGATCGTGGCCACCGGGCTGCGGAAGTCCTACGGGGACAAGACCGTCCTCGACGGCATCGACATCCAGGTGCCCGCCGGCACGATCTTCTCCCTGCTCGGGCCGAACGGCGCCGGCAAGACCACGGTGGTCAACATCCTGTCCACGCTGATCTCCGCCGACGGCGGCGAGGCGCGGATCGCCGGCCACGACCTCACCGCCGAGGCCCAGGCCGTCCGTGCCGCCATCGGTGTCACCGGCCAGTTCTCCGCCGTGGACGGCCTGATCACCGGCGAGGAGAACATGCTCCTGATGGCCGACCTGCACCACCTGTCCAAGGGCGAGGGCCGGCGGGTCACCGCCGAACTGCTGGAGCGGTTCGACCTGGTCGAGGCCGCCAAGAAGCCCGCCTCCACCTACTCCGGCGGCATGAAGCGCCGCCTCGACATCGCCATGACCCTGGTCGGCGACCCGCGGATCATCTTCCTCGACGAGCCGACCACCGGCCTCGACCCGCGCTCGCGCCACACCATGTGGCAGATCATCCGCGAGCTGGTCTCCGGCGGGACGACCGTCTTCCTGACCACCCAGTACCTGGAGGAGGCCGACCAGCTCGCCGACCGCATCGCGGTGCTCAACGACGGCGGGCTCGTCGCCCAGGGCAGCGCCGAGGAGCTCAAGCGGCTCGTCCCCGGCGGTCACGTGCGGCTGCGCTTCTCCGACCCGGCGGCGCACGCCCGGGCGGCGGCCGAGCTGCGCGGGACGACCCGCGACGACGAGGCGCTCACCCTGCAGATCCCCAGCGACGGAAGCCAGCGCGAGCTGCGCGCCATCCTCGACTGGCTGGACGCCGCCGGCATCGAGGCCGACGAGCTGTCCGTGCACACCCCCGACCTGGACGACGTGTTCTTCGCGCTGACCGCCAACCCCGCCCCCGCCGGCACCGACACCGCCGCCGGCACCGCCGCCACCGCCAAGGAGACCGCCCGATGAGCAGCCCCTCGTACGCCTTCCGCGACAACCTCACCATGCTGCGGCGCAACCTCCTGCACGCCCGCCGCTACCCCTCCCTCACCCTGAACCTCCTGCTCACCCCGGTCATCCTGCTGCTGCTGTTCGTCTACGTCTTCGGCAACGTGATGAGCGCCGGCATCAACGGCGGTCACGCGGACCGGGCCGACTACGTCGCCTACCTCGTCCCCGGCATCCTTCTGCTGACCGTGGCCATGACCTCGCTCGGCACCGCGGTGGCCGTGTGCACCGACATGACCGAGGGCATCATGGCCCGGTTCCGCACCATGGCGATCTCCCGCGCCTCCGTGCTGATCGGCCATGTGATCGGCAGCGTGATCCAGACGATGATGGCGCTGGTGCTCGTCCTGGGCATCGGACTGGCCATCGGCTTCCGGCCGGACGCGTCCCTGGTGGAGTGGCTCGCGGCGGCCGGCCTGATGGCCCTGGTCAGCCTCGCGATGACCTGGCTCGCGGTCGGCATCGGCCTGATCAGCCCCAACCCCGAGGGGGCCAGCAACATCGGGACGCCGCTGGTGATGCTGCCGTTCCTGTCCAGCGCGTTTGTGCCGGTGGACGCCATGCCGGGCTGGTTCCGCTGGTTCGCCGAGTACCAGCCGTTCTCGCCGCTCATCGAGACCCTGCGCGGCCTGCTGCTGGGCAGCGGGATCGGCACCCGGAACGCGGTGCTGGCCGTCGCCTGGTGCCTGGGGCTGTCGGTGCTGGGCTACCTGTGGTCCAAGGCGCGGTTCAACCGCGAGCCGCAGCGCTGAGCTCCCGCCGTGCGGCGGCCCGCAGTTCCTCCCGGTCCAGGGTGGCGTACGCCGACCTCGCGTCGTCGTAGGCCGCCCTGTCGGCGTTCTCGGCGGCCTGCCGGGACCGGGCCGGCGACAGGCTGGGGAACTCCCGTACCGTCGGCATCCGCTCCGCCAGCGCCACCAGCCGTACCGCCGCCGGATCGCCCCCGGCCAGCCCGGCGAAGCCGAGCGCCAGCAACACCGTGCCGTGCACCGGGAGTTCCGCCGGAGAGCCGTCGCCGGAGGAGCCGGACAGCATCCCGAGCAGCCGTTCCCGCAGCCGCTCGGCCAGCCCGGCCACCGGCTCGAGCCGGCCGCACTGCGCGTGCGCCGCCAGCGCCGCCGACTGGATCTCCAGGGACCAGGGATCCATGAACGGATCGTCGGCGTGCAGCAGGCTGCCCTGTTGCATCCGCTCCACCGCCTGGCGCCACAGCCCGAGCCCGACCTCGGTCAGCCCGCGGGCCAGGGCGATCTCCGCACGGGCGGGCAGATCGGTGCCGTAGGTCTCGGCGGACTCCGCCTGCTCCCGGGCCGCGAGCCCCAGCCAGTACTCCGCCTCGTCGACCTCCCCGCGCTGCAGACAGGCGAGCACCAGCCCCCCGCGGACGCCGATCGTGTCCGACCAGTCGCCGACCTCGTCGAGCGCGCTCAGCGCGGCCCGCAGATGGTCGTACGCCTCCGCTCCGTGCCCGGACTTCAGGCACAGCTCGCTGATCCGCCCGTGACCGATCAGCCGCATGGCCGGATTCTCCAGCGGCCCCAGCACGTCGAGCATCCGGCGGGCGCACTCCAGCGCGCGCTCCGTGTCCTGCTCGGCCTCCCACACGTAACTGGCGACGCCCGCCGCCATGCCCGCCAGCAGGGGCGCGCCGGCGTCGCAGAGTTCCCGCAGCCGCGTGTACCGCGGCGGGTGTATCTCCGGGAAGGCGCACAGCACGACGGCCAGTGCCCGCGTCAGCGTGTCCGGCGGTGCGGCCGGCAGCCGGCGCAGCGTCACGAGATGGCGTACGGCGTAGGGGCCGCGGCCCATGAAGAGGCTCGCCGTGCACACCGTCGCCGCGCTGCGGGCCGTCTCGACGTCCTCGGGTTCGCCGGGGCCGGGACGGAAATGGGACAGCGGCCCGGCGGTCTCCTCGGCGAGGGCCGCGAGCCGGGCGTAGGTGGAGCCGGTGGCCCAGAGCGAGCCCAGCGCGGCGGTGAGCGCCGCGGTGGTGGGCCCGTCGCCGCGGGACAGCGCATGGCGCAGGGCCAGGACGAGGTTGTCCTGCTCGGCGCGGATGCGGATCCACGGGCGCTCCGGACCGCCGCTGAACAGCACGTCGTGGTGCGCCCGCCCGAAGTCCCGGGCCCAGCGCAGGAACCGGCCGGTCACCGCGTCGTCCTCGCCGGTCTCGGCGCGCCGGGCGGCACTGAACTCCCGGAGCGTCTCCAGCATGTGGAAGCGCACCCCGGAAGGGCTGTCACCCACCTTGATCAGGGACTGACCGGCCAGCTGTTCCAGCAGGGTCAGCGCGTCCGCGCTCTCGCCGAGCACGTACTGCGCCGCGTCCTCGGTGAACCCGCCGGGGAACACCGACAGCGCGCGCATCGCGGCCCGTCCGTCGGCCTCCAGGAGATTCCAGCTCCACTCGACCACGGCCTGGAGCGTGCGATGCCGCTCGGGTGCGTCGCGGGCCCCGCCGCGCAGCAGCGCGAAGCGGTCACGGAGCCGGCGCGAGATGTCGGCCACGGAGAGCACCCGCACCCGGGCCGCGGCCAGTTCGACGGCCAGCGGCAGCCCGTCCAGATGGCGGCAGATCTCCGCCACCTTGTCGGCGGGCAGCTCCACGCCGGGCCTGGCGGCCCGCGCCCGCTGCTCGAAGAGCGCGACCGACGTCGCCGGCGACAGCTCCGGCAGGGCGTACACCGCCTCCGACGTCAGCCCCAGCGGAGCCCGGCTGGTGGCCAGGATCCGCAGCTCCTTCGACCGCGACACCAGTGCCTGTACGAGCTCGGCGGCGCCCGGGATCACGTGCTCGCAGTTGTCCAGCACCAGCAGCGCGGGCCCGGCGCCCAGCGCGGCGGCGATGCCGCTCACCACATCGCCGCCCCCGGTGAACTGCCGGCCCTCACCGGCACCGACGGCGGAGGCCACCTCGCCGGTGACGTCGGCATCGGCGAGGACACCGGCGAGGGTGACGAAATGCACCACGGGCTGCTCGGCCGCCCGGCTCACCGCGTGGGAGAGGCGCGTCTTGCCCAGCCCGCCGGGCCCGACCACCGTGACCACCCGGGCCTCCCGCAGCAGCCTGCCCACGGCGGCGACGTCGGCGTCCCGCCCCAGCAGCGGGTTCGGCTCGTGCGGCACCCCATGACGGACCGTCGGCACCTCCGCCCGCACCAACTCCTGGTGCACGGACCTGAGTCCGGGCCCCGGATCGGTCCCCAGCTCGTCCCGCAGCCTGCGGCGGTAGGCGTCGTACCGGGTCAGCGCGGCAGCCCGCCCGGCGGTCGCGGCCTCACAGCGCAGCAGCTCGGCCAGCACCTCCTCGTCCCGAGGCAGCTCCCGGGCCAGCCCGGCCAGCGGCGCCGCCGCCTCCTCCCGCCGCCCGAGCCGGGCGAGCGCGAGCGCCCTGGAGCGGACCAGCGACCGGACGGCCCGGACCCGCTCGGCGCGCAGCGCCACCACCGGATCGTGCAGGTCCTCCCCCGCACCGGCGCCCGTGTTCCCGTCCCACAGCGCCAAGCCGGCCTCGGCCTCGGCCAGGGCACCTTCGTGGTCCCCGGCCCGCGCCCGCTCGGCACTGCCCGCCTCGTGCAGCAGCAGCGCGGCACTGTCGACCTGTGTCTCGTCCAGCGCCAGCCGGTACCCCGTCGGCGTGCTCACGATCAGCTCGGCCCCCAGCTGCGCCCTGAGCCTGGACACCAGGACCTGCACCGCCTTGCCGGGCCGCTCCGGCAACTCGTCCGGCCACAGCCCCTCGACCAGCCGGCCGGTGCTGCACCCGGTGCGCAGATCCCCGGCGAGCAACGCCAACAGCCCTCGCAGCCGGGGCGCGGTGATCTCCCGCCCGCGATAGGCGACTCGCGGCAGCAGCGCCAACTCGGTTGTCATGCCTGAAGATTAGCCAGGACACCACCGAACGCGCCGACGCACGGGAGGGGGGCGCCGAGGGACCGTACGCCTGCCCGCCCCCCCGGGTGATCAAGAAGACGGTAAGAACCCCGCACCCCGCGCCCCTCACCTACAACCTTCCGTTTCGGCAGGCCGTCCAACTCGCGCCCGGTGCTGGTCCCTGTGCCGGGATCTCTTCTGTCCCACCTGGGGGATGTCATGAGTTCTGTCTCCGTCGGACGCGTGCTGCGTCGCGGGGCGTGTGCCGGAGCCGTGGGGGCGTTGGCCGTCGCCGGGCTCGGGAGCGGGGTCGCCCTCGCCGACGGCGAGGCGCAGAGCGACCAGCTGTGGATCCAGGCGCCGTACGAGCAGGCGGTCACCGTCGCCCCCGACACCGGTACCGCGCAGTACCGGTCGCTGGCGCTCGGCCTGTACCACGACAACGCCGGCTTCACCGTCACCGAGGGACGGCTGACCGTCGACGTCTCCGGGCTGGCCGGGATCGCCGAGGTGGCCTGGCCCGGCAACTGCACGCCGGACGACGCCGGCACCGTCGCCGTGTGCGACACCGGGACCGTGCCGACCCGGTACAGCGCGCAGGTGCAGCTGAAGGTGCGGGCCGCCGCCGGCGCCGCCGTGGGAGCGCAGGGTGCGATCGAGTACTCCGCCGAGGCCACCGGCGGACCCGACGGCACGCTCACCGCCCCGGAGGGCTCGGCGGAGACCTTCGTCACCGTCGGCTCCGGCCCGGACCTCGGCATCGGCGCCCCGCAGGACGTCTCCGGCGTCGCGCCCGGCACCGGCCTCACCGTGCCGTTCTCCGTCACCAACACCGGCAACGAGACCGCCCACGGCCTCAGCGTGCGGATGTGGGCGACGTACGGCCTCGACGTCGTCACCCGTTACCCGCAGTGCACCTACACCGGCCCGGACGGCGGCGGCGAGTACACGCCGATGACGTACGTGACCTGCTCCTTCGACACCGATGTCGCGCCCGGCGCCACCGTGGAGCTGCCGGAGCCCCTGCGGCTCGCCGTCACCGACCACGCGCTGTACGAGCGGTTCGACTACGAGGTCCAGCCCGGCGGCGACACCACCGACCTCGACGGCTCGGACAACGGCCGCTCCTGGCACATCGACGCCGACAACACCGCCGACTTCGCCGTCCGCGGCACCGAGGTGAGCGGCGCGGCCGGCGACACCGTCACCGCCGGCTTCCGCTTCGTCAACCGCGGCCCGGCCTGGGTCGGCAACGTCGCCTCCGGCGACCCGGTCGCCGTGATCGACTACTACCTCCCGGCGGGCACCACCGCCACCTCGGTGCCCGACACCTGCCACACCGCCTGGACGTCCGGCGACGACCCGGCCGTCGGCCACTACGCCTGCACCCTGCCGATGTGGGCCGAGCCGGACCTGAAGGTCGGCTTCCCGTTCCAGCTGCGCATCGACCGGGTGGTCCCCGACGCGACGGGCCGCGTCGTCCTCCACCCGCACGCCGACGGGTCCCGCACCTTCGACCCGAACAGCAAGAACGACACGGCCAAGGTGGTCGTCAACCCGTCCGCCTGAGAACAGCGGGGGCCCGCGGGCCGGACCACGGACGGTCCGGCCCGCGGCACACCCCATTCCGATGTGACGCAGGTCACGGGAAGTAGGTGCGGGGTGCCGGACAGCTCATCGAGGTGAGCACTCATATGCGTACCCGGGTACGGGCCGGGGATCCGAGCGCGTTCGCCGAGCTCTTCGACACCTACGCCCGCGCGGTCTACAACCATGCCTTCCGGCTGACCGCCGACTGGTCGACGGCCGAGGACGTCATGGCCGCGACCTTCATGGAGGCGTGGCGGCTGCGCGACAAGGTCGAGCCGGAGGGCGGTTCCCTGCGGCCCTGGCTGCTGGGCATCGCCACCAACACCGCGCGCAACCAGTACCGGAGCAACCGGCGGTACCGGGCGGCGGCACAGGCCGCCGCGGCCGCCGAACTCTCGGTCCCCGACCACGCCGAGGAAGTGGCGGACCGGCTCGACGGCCGGCAGCGCCTCGCCACGGCACTCACCGCCCTGGCCTCGCTGCGCCGCCCGGAGCGCGAGGTCATCGCGCTCTGCCTGGGGGAGGGCCTGGACTACGCGGCCGCCGCGGAGGCGCTCGGCATTCCCGCCGGCACGGTCGCCTCCCGTCTCTCCCGCGCCCGCAAGAAGCTCCGCAGGCTCGCCGGCGCCGACCTGGAGGGAAACCAACCCACGGGACACGCGGGGCGGTTGAGAGGCCGGGCGGCGGCCAGAGCGACGGGGGCGGATCCCGCCGGGAATCTCGAAGAAAGTCTCGTGAAACGGGAAGCCGGCCGGCCCGGCCGACAGACAAGAGGCGATCACGCACACGCGATCCGGCCCGCACAGGAAGGAAACCGATGAACGCGAACCCGTCCCGGCATCACGCTGCCGAGTGGGAAGAGGGCGCCCAGCTCTTCGACCGGACGACGCGCGACCTGCCGCCGGGCCGTCACCAGTTCCACAAGGAGCGCATGATGGCCCAGATTCACGAGACGCAGCAGGCCGAGCACACCGGCACGGGGACGCAGCCGGCGGCCCGGGCGACGACGCGCCGGCTCCGGCTGCCGCGTCCGGCGATCGTCCTGCCCGCGCTGGCCGCCGCCGTCGCCGCGGCGGTCGTCGGCGTGGTGTCGTCCGGCGGCGGCGGGGGAGTCAGGGACGGCGGCGTCGCCACCGGACCGGCCCTGACCACGACCGTCGGCGCCGCGAACGCCAAGGGCGCACCGCAGTTGCTCGACCGGATCGCGCTGACGGCGGCCGAGGTGAAGCAGTCGGCCGTGAAGCCCGGCCAGTACATCTACATCGAGTCCAAGATGGCCGAGAGCTTCGTGAAGACCGTCAACGGCAAGAGCAGCCTGGCCAGTCACGAGCTGCACACCCGTCAGGTGTGGGAGTCCCCGGACGGCACCGAGGGCTGGCTGATCGACCCGGCCGTGAACGACAGCCCCGAGGGCGAGACCCTGAGCCTGCCCGACGAGCAGGGCAACACCCCGAAGGCGTACCTGAACGCTCCGTCGTACGACTATCTGGCCAAGCTGACCACCGACCCCGACGCGCTGCTGGCCAAGATCTACAAGGAGACCGAGGGGCACGGCAACAGCCCCGACCAGGAGGCCTTCACCACCATCGGCGACCTGCTCGGCGAGAGCTACCCTCCGGCAGAGCTGTACGCGGCCCTGTTCAAGGCCGCCGCGAAGATCCCGGGTGTCGTCGTGGTCGACGACGCGGTGGACGCGGCGGGCCGGCACGGGGTGGCAGTGGCCCGCCTCGACGAGAACAGCGGCCAGCGAGAGGAGTGGATCTTCGACAAGAAGACCCACGTCTTCCTGGGCGAGCGCACGGTCCAGGTCAACGGGACGAGCGGCGAGAAGGGCCTGATCAAGCCCGGCACGGTGGTCTTCACCAGCGCCGTCATGAACCGCGCAGTCGTCGACGGCATCAAGCAGACCCCGTCCCAGACCGGCTGACACACCCACCTGCCGGGTCCCCCGACGCCTCGACGAAAAGCACCCGGTGCCTTCCGCCATCCACGGGAGGCACCTGGGCGTTGGCGCGTCAGCCGGGAATTCGGGGGTCCGTCTCGTTTCGGCTCCATTCCGAGGAGCCGAGCGGGTAGGTGTAAGCGGGCCGGCCCACGTTCCCGCTCGTGCGGAAGGGGTTGCCGTGGTCGTCGATGCGCAGGGTGCCCTGGCGGTCGCCGCTGGACCACTCCAGTTCCAGGTACCAGCTCACGTTGTGGGCCCGCGCGTCGGCGAAGACGTAGAAGACCTCGGGGTCGGACTCGCTCACCTTGTACGGGAAGTCGCGCTGACCGGCCTCGGGGGAGAGCGCGGGCCGCCCGGCGTCGAGGTCCACCCCGAATGCCGCCGTCTCCACGCCGCCACCGCACCCGACGCCCATCGCGAAGTCGTTCCAGGCGAGCGGCGCGCTCTTCTCCACCACCCGCACATGGAGTTCCTTCAGGACGACGGTGGCCTTCCCGGTGCCCTGTACGGTCAGCGCGAGCATCTGCTGCCCGGCGGCGACCGCGCCGAGCGCGTTGACCCACCCGCGCGCGTCCGGCTCACCCGGCGGTGGGGGCACCTGCTCGGGCTTCCGGTCGACCAGGAAGTGCGGGCCGCACGGGTTTTCCCACTTGTACGGGTTGACGGCGACGGCCGGCGCGGTCGCCCCGTCCGCCGCCCCGTCGCCCCGGGCCGCCCCGGCCCCACCGCTGCGCGAGGTGGAGGCGGACCCGGAGCCGGAGGCCGTGGGACTGCCGGTGCGGGAGGCGGACGGCGAGGCCGGCCCGCCCGTCGCCCCGGCCGACTCGGGAGCGCCGGGAGTCCCGTCGGTCGACGGGGAGGCAGCCGCCCCCACGGACTCCTTCCCGCCCCGGTCGTCCTCGCCCTCGCCGGACACCAGACGCACCACGAGGGCCGCCGACACGAGGGCGGCGGCCATGGCGGTCCCCGCGAGGACGGCGGTACGCCGCCGCGTCACGGGAGCCTCGGCCGAGGGCCGCCGCTCGTCCTCGGCAGCAACCCCGGCGGCTGCTTCGGGGCCTGGCGTTCCGGCCTCCGCCGACCGGGCCTCCGCCGTTCCCGTCCCGGTCCCCGTCCCGGTCCCCGTCCCGGTCCCCGTCCCGGTCCCCGTCCCGGTCCCGGTCGCCTTCCGCCCCCGCCGGGCGTCCGCGAGAACCCACCGCCGATGCAGCTCCACCAGTTCCTCTGGCGTTGCCTTGCAGACCCGCGCGAACCGTTCCACGGGCGCGTAGTCGGTCGGTACGGCGTCCCCGTTGACGTACCGGTGAAGCGTGGACGCACTCGTGTGCAGCCGCTTCCCGAGCACTCCGTAACTGAGCCCGGACCGCTCCTTCAACCGGCCCAACAGCTCCGAGAATTCGTCTCCCGCCACCGTTCCGCTCTCTCCCCACGTCCCGGAACCGCATTCCAGGGAACGGTCATTCCCCCAGGTCGGACCTGTCGCAAGCGTTCCAGCGTCCCGGATGTCCCGGCAGTCGTGGCGGCCGGGACGGATCGCCGCACAGGCTTGGGCCATCCAAGCACGCCGCTCCCGGCATCCGGTCGAGCGGCCCTCGCCAACACCCGTACCGCACAAGGGGGATCCCATGTCCACACGCACCCGCCGCACCCGCCGTACCCGTGTCTTCGTCGCCGCCACGCTCGCGGCCGCCGCGCTGACGCTGACGGCGTGCAGGAGCGGAGAGGGCGTCCTCGACGAGGGGGCCCCGGCGGGCTCCGCGTCCACGTCGGCGCCCGCGGCCTCCACCACGTCCCCGTCCAGGACGAGCGGGGGAACCCCGGCGGGCCCGGCCTCCGAAGGCGCGACCGGCGGTGCGGCGGGCTCCCAGGGCGCCAAGGACCCGGGGTCCACCAGGACCCCCTGCTCCAGCACCTCCACCCGGACGACCGCCACGGAGGTCTCCCGGCCCCTGAACCACCTTCTCCTCACCGTCACCAACACCGGCTCGAAGAACTGTGACCTCGCCGGCCGTCCGGCGGTCCGGTTCGGCGAGGCCCAGTCCGTCCCGCCGGCCTTCGAGGACTCCAAGCCGCAGGCGGTGGTCACGCTCGCCCCCGGCGAGTCGGGCTATGCGAGCGTCCTTCTCTCGGCCGCGGACGGCAGCGGCTCGAACGGCTACACGGCCACCTCGCTCGAGGTCTTCCTCGACGACGGCGCGAGCGCCGCCCACCCGTCGCTCCCCGCGAAGGGGGTGTACGTCGACGACTCGGTCACCGTCTCGTACTGGCAGTCCACCATGGCCGACGCCCTCGCCTGGTGAGGCCCGAGCCGCGCCCACGCCGGGGGCCGGGCACACGGCCTAGGGGCGGGGCCCGGCCTCCGGTCCGGGAGCCGGGACCGGGGACGGGGCGTGCCGGGGCGGCCGTACGTCCGGGCAGGCGTCGTGACCGGAGCCGGCCGCCTGCGCGGGCGAGGCCGCCGGCTTCCGGACCCCGCCACGACGGCCCGGGCACGCCAGGGCGAGCAGCAGGGCGGCGGCCGTCAGCGCCGCGCCCGCCGCGGCCACGGACGGCAGCGCGTGGCCGCGGGCCAGCAGGAGGCCGCCGAGCCAGCTGCCGAGCGCGATGCCCACGCAGAAGGCGGAGTTGTTGATGGTCAGGGCCATCGTGGGCGACGAGGGCCCCGCGGCGGTCACGATCTGGGTGTTGAGCGCCGGGATGGTCGCGAAGTAGGCGGCTCCCAGCAGGCAGAACAGGCCGGCCACCGCCCACCGGCTGCCGGGCAGCAGGGCGAGGAGCAGCAGGGCCGCCGCGGCCGTGCCCAGCGTGGCGAGGACGGCCGCGTACGGGGAACGGTCGGCCGCCCGGCCGCCGACCGTGTTGCCGACGATGCCGCCGACGCCGTAGAGCAGAAGCAGCACGGTGACGCTCCGCGGGCCGAACCCCACGGCCTGCGTGAGGTAGGGCGAGGCGTAGGTGTAGAGCGCGAACACCCCGCCCGTGCCGAGCACGATCACCAGGGCGACGAGCAGCATCGGTGCCGGGAGGGCGGACTTCCGCCGGCCGGTGCCCGCCGCCGTGCCTCGCCGGGTGGCCGCCACCGGTGGCGCCTCGGGCACCGCGCACCGCAGGAGCAGCAGGGTCGCGGCCAGGCTCAGCGCGGCGAGCGCCCAGAAGGTGGCGCGCCACCCGAAGGCGTCCCCGATCAGGGTGCCGACCGGGACGCCGGCCACGCTGGACAGCCCGATGCCGAGGGTGACCTTGGCCCCCCACGCGGCCCGGCGGTCCGCGGGAGCCATGTCCCGTGCCGTCGCGACGAAGGCGGCGATGAGCGTGGAGTGAGACAGCGCGCTCACCACCCGGCCGGCGACCAGCCAGCCGAAGCCGGGGGCGAGCGCGGCGAGCACGTTGCCGAGGATGAACACGCCCATCATGCACGGCAGGAGGACGGTCCGGCGGAGCCCGGCCGTGGCCGCGGTGAGACACGGGCCCAGGAGGACGACCGCGACGGCGTACACGGTGATCAGCATGCCGACGGCGGTGAGCGAGACGCCGACGTCCCGCGCGATGGCCGGAAGAATGCCCGCGATGACGCTCTCGGCGGTACCGATGCAGAAGGTGCAGATCATCATCGCGAGGACGGGGAGCGGCATGGGTGGTGGTCTCCTTGGTGGTCGTCACCGCCGGGCACGGGCGGGGCGGCCGTCGTACGGGCCGCCCCGCCCGTGCCCGCGCGGCGAGCCGTGCCGCGGCGGCGGGCGGTCGGGGCGAGGTCTCAGGGGGTGCCCACGCTGACCGGCCGGTCGCTGTCGTCCCGCGGCGGATGGACGGCGTCCCGCGTCCCGGCCGTCCCGGCCGTACGGGCCGCCCGGGCCCGGCGTGCCCAGGCCCGTACGACGGGCCGCTCGACCCCGATGTACAGCAGCCACGCCAGCAGCAGGCTCACCGCGGCGACGAGCGCCGCCACGCCGACCGCCGCCGCGAGCGAGTCCGCCTCCCGGAAGCCGAGCCGTTCCTGGGTGAAGGACAGCAGGATCTGGTGGACCAGGTAGAAGGCGAAGGACACCTCGCCCAGCCACACCCACACGCGTCCGCCGACCGCGGTGCCCCGGCCCTGCGCGTCACGTGCCGCGGTGGCGGCGATGAGCAGGGCGAACGGCACCACGACGACGGCGTTCAGGGAGAAGAGGAAGGGAACCGTGAGGCTCACCGCGTAGGCCCCCACCGTGAGCGCCAGCGCCGGCAGCACTCCGAGGCCGATCCACCTGCCGGACAGCACGATCCGGGCCATCAGGATGCCGAGCAGGAAGTCGAGGACCCGGGCCGGCGGGAAGATGTACACCAGCCACATCTGAGTGATCGAGTGGCCGTACAGCGGCGAGTTGGCGTGGTTCGGCCCGAACGTCGCGCCCGCCGGCAGCAGTTGGACCACCAGCGGCAGCAGCACGATCACCGCGGCGGTCGCGGCCGCCCACCCCCACAGCCGCTCGGCCCGGATGCGCAGCGTCCAGCGGTGCAGGACCGGGAACAGCAGGTAGAAGACCAGCTCGCAGGAGAGCGACCAGCTCGGGTTGTTGATGCTGAAGAACACGTCGTCGCGGGGCACCCAGGCCTGCAGCAGCAGGAAGTTCGGTATGCCCCGCCCCCAGGTCGCCGACGCGTAGGCGTACATGACCAGGGCGAGGAAGAACGTGACGACGTGGTTGGGGTAGATCTTCGCCAGCCGGCGGCCCCAGAAGGCGCGGGTGGTGTCGTCGTCCCGCGCGGACCAGGCGAGGACGAAGCCGCTGAGGATGAAGAAGAAGGTGACGCCTGCCCAGCCGCCGTTCTTCAGGACGGTGGCGAACGGGCCGTGGCCCTCGCCGGGGGTGGAGTAGGCGTCGAGCAGCGACAGATGGAACAGGAAGACCAGGAAGGCGGCGAAGAACCGCATCCCGGTGAGTGAGGGGAGCCGGGACGAGCGCCCCGGCGCGAGGGAGTCGACGGACACGAGGATCACCTGGATGTGGGAGAGCGGACAGGAACAGCCCCGTCGGATCGCGCCCACGGGGGACGCGGCGGTGCCGCGACGGCGGACGGATCACGAGGGCCGGATCGACGGTCGGGCGGGTTGGATCGGCGGTCGGGCGGGCCGGACCGGCGGTCAGGCGGGCCGGATCGACTGGGCGTGCCGGAAGAAGCCGGTGGGGTCCCAGGCGGCCTTGACCTTCTGCAGCCGCCGGTAGCCGTTCTTGTAGTAGAGGTCGTGCCACGGCACACCGGAGGTGTTCCAGCGGGGGTCGGCCAGGTCGACGTCGGCGTAGTTCACGAAGCAGCCGTCGTTGGTCTCGTTCGGCACCGGCACACCGCCGGTGGCGGCGAACATGTCCCGGTAGCACTCCCGCACCCAGGCGATGTTGGCCTCGTCGTCCGCGGCGTCGTTCCACAGCGAGACGACCTGGTACTTGAGGACGGAGTCCCGCTGGGGCACCGCGGTGTCGTCGGGGGCGACGCGGTTCACCGCCCCTCCGTACGACGCGATCATGAGGAGCGCGCTCGGGTTGTGGAAGTCGTCGCGGGTCAGATGCCGGTAGGCGGCGGCGATCTGGGCGTCGGTGTAGTTGCGCCGGGCGTAGACCGACTTGCCCTTGAACCTGATCGTGGGGTCCGGGCCGGTGAAGCCGGGCCACTGGGTGGCGTGCAGCCACGGCACCCGCCGGTACTGGCGCACCTGGGGCTGGACGCCGACCCCCGCGCCGACCTCGGACACGTAACTCTGCAGCAGGCGCTCGGCACCGGGGGCCCCGGCGTCGACCAGCGAGTCGAGCACCACCGCTCCGGCCGACTTGTGGAACGGCTTGAGCTGACTGAACAGCTTCGTGTACGGGGAGTCGGGGCCGCTGTTGCGTGCGTGCCAGTCGCCGTGGTTCCACATCAGGCGGGTGAAGCGGGCCTCGGTCAGCTGCTCCCAGGGCCAGGCCACCTCGCTCAGCCACACCTCGCGCGGGGGAGTGGGCAACTGCGCCGCCGGATCACTTCCCTTGGCGTCGGGGGAGCGCAGCCAGTAGCGGGTCACCACGCCGAAGTTGCCGCCGCCGCCTCCCGTGTGCGCCCACCACAGGTCCCGGTGCGGGTCGTCGGGCTCGCGGGTCGCGGTGACGGCGCGGGCGGTGCCGTCCGCCTGGACGACCACGATCTCGATGCCGTACAGATGGTCGACCGCGAGTCCGTCGCGCCGGCTCATCGACCCGTAGCCACCGCCCTGGATGTGGCCGCCGGCGGCGACGGTGGGGCAGTTGCCGGCCGGGAGGTAGACGCCCCAGCCCTTGTACAGGCGGTCGTAGACCCGGCCGAGGGCGGCGCCGGGCTGGACGGAGAAGGCCCGGCGGCGCTCGTCGTAGGAGATGTCGTCCATGCGCGACAGGTCGAGGACGACCGTGATCTCACGGCTGGTGGTGAAGTCCTCGTAGCAGTGACCGCCGCTGCGCACGGCCAGGCGCGCACCGGAGTCGACCGCCTGCTGCACGGCCCGGACGACATCGCTGGTCGACGTGGCCAGGACGATCTGCTCGGGGCTGCCGACCCAGCGCTGGTTGGTGCCGCGCCGCAGGTCCGCGTAGCGCCGGTCCGCCGGACGCACCGTGAGGGGCGCCGTGTCGGCGGCAGCGCGTCCGTGGTCCTTCGCGGCTGCGGCGGCGGGGCTCAGCCCGGTGGCGGTGACGGCCAGGGCACCGCCCGCGGCGGCCGTGCCGGACAGGAAGGTCCGGCGGTGCACCGGCTGACGCGTGGTGGCCCGCGTCCGGGCGGGCGGGGACGGGACGGCAGGAGCCGGGGCGGCGGAGAGGTCCGGGGGCACGGGGGCAGACGAAGGCATCGGTGAGTCCTTGGAGTGGTGGGACGAAGGTGAGACGGAGGGCCCGCCCGGCGGCGCCGGCCGCGCGGGTGCGCCGAACGGGGCACGGCCGGGACCGGCCGGCGGGGTCAGCGGGTCGTCGTGCCCCGCGCGGTGGGGCCGTCGAGGGCGTCGAGACGGATGCCGAACCAGTCGAGGATGCCGGCGACGCGGCGGGCCTCCTGGAGGTCGACGGCGGTCGGTCCGGTGACGACGGCGTGCCGCGAGAACGTCCGCAGGGCGTCGGGCGAAAGCGCCACGGCCGTCCCGGGGAACAGGCACTTCTCGGCGTACTCGGCGCCTTGGTCGGGGCCGGCGCAGGGCTCGGTGGTCCACAGCAGGTACGGCGCCGGTACGTCGCGGGCCACCGCCCGGACCCAGGCCGGGGAACGCAGATCGCGTCGCAGCGTGTCGTACAGCAGGTGGGCTCCGGCGATTCCGGCGCGGAACCGCATGGCCTTGGCCTCGCAGCTCCCGATCAGGTCGAGCCGGGCGTTGACCAGGGCGTCGACGGCCGGAATGGGGTACTCGACGGCGACGGGGCGCGCCACGGGTCCGGAGTCGGGTGAGGCCGCGGTCCTGGACAGCAGCCTCCGCATCAGCCGCCGGTATCCGGCGAGGCCGTGGACGGGGCCGGCGACGACCGTGCCGTCCGCGGACCGGCGTTCGGGCGAATGACCCCGAGGGAGGGGCGGCAGCATGTCGTGGACGGTGTGCGCCAGGTCGGCGCGGGCCTGTCGCGCCCTCTCCGGTGACGTGCGCCGGCAGTCGAGCCAGAGCGCCACGTCCGCCGCTCTGCGCAGCGGCCCGGCCGGACGGGGTCGTAACGGGGCGAGCGTGTTCATGAGAATTCCCCCGGATGGTGAAGGTCGTCGAGCGGGCGGAAGCGTTCCCGCAGGCCGTGCCGTGCCGTGCCGGGCCGGACCCGGGGCGGGCGGAAGCGGCCGCGGCGGTCGCGGTGACCTGAAGGAACGATTCGCTGAAGCGTCCCGGACCGTGGAGTCCCCCCGGTCAGGGGCGGTCGTGCCACCGCAGGTCCCCGGGCGTGGCGCGTCGGGCCGGGGTCTGCGTCTCGTACGGCAGTGATCCGTCCGGCATGTTGATGATCTCCATCTGGATGCCGATCGGTGTGCTGAAGTAGAGCCAGCGGTCGCCGGCGATCGGGCCCTGGGTGATCGTCTCGGGCTCGCCCATCAGCTCCACGCCCTCGCACGCGCGCAGATAGGCGGCGGCCGCGTCCACGTCGTCGACATAGAAGGCCAGGTGGTGGCCGCCGACGTCGCTGTTGCGCGGGGGCCGGGAGCGCAGGGCACCCGTTCCGCTCTGCGTCAGTTCGCAGTTGGCGGTCGGGCCGGTGCGCAGCAGCGTCCGCCGTGACTGCTCGGCGCCGGGCGGCCAGTGCCCGTCCGGCCGGTCCGCGGCGCCCTGTGAACTCTCCACCAGCTCCGCGCCGAGCACTTCGGTGAAGAAGGCGGTGGCGGCGTCGAGATCCGCGACGGTGTAGCTCACGTGCTCGACGCCCAGCAGCCCGAGCGAGCGCTGGACGGCGTTGGCGTACGGAGCGGGCGCGGGAACGAAGCACCGGCCGTCTCGTCGCCCGGGGCCGCGCAGCGAGAGCAGCATGCCCCACGGCGTCAGAAACCAGCGGCGGTCCGCACCGGGGGTGTCCGGTGGTCCGAGACGGACGGTGGCCGCGCGGCGCAGATGCCGCTCGGCCGTGTCCAGGTCCGCGACCAGCAGAGCGAGGTGGTGGCCGCCGACGTCGTTGGGGCCGGGCGGCGAGGCGAGCTGGTCCGGGGCGGTGTACTCGAAGAGCTCCAGATTGGTGTACGGGCCGAGCCTGACCAGGGCGACCTGGGCCCGCGCCCGTGGATGAACGCCCAGCTTGCGCGTCATCCAGTCGCCGGCGGGATCCTCGACCGGCCCCTCCCGGTAGCAGAGTTCGCCCCCCAGCACGCCGGTGAAGAAGGCGATGGCCTCGTCGAGGCGCGGCACCGTGAAGGCGTAGTGGTCCACGGCCCGTGCGGTGGGAAGGCCACGGAGCGCTGTGGACGACGACGCCGTGACGGCGTTGAGCATGGTTCCCCCTCGGAATGGCGCCGGGTGCTGGGCACCACGCGGCACACGAATGCTCGGACTCCGGCCGCCTGCTCGCGACCAGGGGCCGACCGGTGGCGACAGTAGGGCAATGTCGTTGCGCGCGCAAGGAATACCTTCGGAGGACTCGATGGAGTGCGCTGTCGTATGACCTGTCTGACCTGCAGTTATCTGCACCGGAGGCGATCTGTCGAACAGTCACCGTCTCAAGTACTTGTGGATCTCTTTGTGCGGGCATGTAAAAGCCGGGATGCCGGAGGGTTTCCCTGGTTGCCGCCGCCTCGTACTCTGGGTAGGGCCTGGCCGTCCTGACTGTCGCGGGACCGAGCCGGCCTCCCCCTCACTGTGCCCGGACAGTCCCCTCGGCGGGCGGCGGAACCTTCGGGCGACCTGAAGAAGGCGACATCATGCGAGCGCGCAAGGAAGACAGCGTCGAGCTGTGGAGTCAGTTGTCGGTTCTCGTCGCGGAGGTCGGGACCGCGCTGGACCGAAGACTGTCCGAGGACTTCGAGCTGGGCCTCACGGACTTCCTCACCCTGCGGGCGCTGAGCAACGGCGACCCGGCGGGTATGCGCATGAACGAACTCGCCCAGCTCCTCGGCCTCAACCAGTCGTCGGCCACCCGCGCCGTTCAGCGGCTGGAGGCGCGGGACCTGGCCGAGAAGGCGGCGCACGCGACGGACCGCAGGGGTGTGGTGGTGCGCGTCACGGACGCCGGCCGGTCCATCGTCGCGGACATAGGCAACCTCTTCCGCCGTGAAGTCGGCATGGCGCTGGAAGTCGCGTCCATGGACAGCAGGACCAGTTCGGTCGTCGCCAGACTGCGGTACGCCCCGACGCTCGACCGCTGACCCGTGCGGTCCCCGCCGAGCCCCCCGTCGCACCGACGGGGGGCTCTTTCGCGTCCCGGGCGGCCGGTCCGGCGGTGCCACGGAGGGCCCGACGGCGCCCTGGGCGGCCCGTTCCTTGCGAAAGCATGCATCCTTCGAGCACTTCCAGCCATCCCGAGGCGTTTCTTTCGTGAAAAGCCACAGGTGGATCCGCATTCCCTCTCGCCCTACGGCCCCTTTCCGGCCTGCGTCCGCCCTGACTGCTCCGTCATGTCCTTGCGTGCGCAATGAAACATGTGTCAGGGTCGGTCTCGGCGACGGGGGGCAGGCCACGGTGAGGTGGCCAGATCCTGCGCAGGCGACCCCAAGGGCTTCGCGGCGCGGACACGCAAGGGAACTGCCCCGACCGGATTCGCAACGGACCCGAACCGAGACTCTTCGTCGGAGGCGGAAGCCTGATGCAGCAAGAAACCCGGACCACGCGACACAACGACGGTCTCTTCGCCGTGGGCAGCCCGGTCACCCACTGGTCGGTGCAGACCAGCAACCCGGTCCAGTACGAGATACGGGCCTGCGAGAACCTGCTCGACCCCGAGAACAGCACCATCCTGGAGGACGCCTCGGGCCGCGGCGGACAGCGTCGCTTCGTCGTCACCGACCGCGTGGTCGACTCCCTCTACGGCGACCGCATCCGCGCCTACTTCGCCCATCACGGTGTCGACCATCGGGTGCTGGTCCTCGACGACGGGGAGACGCACAAGTCGGTGAACGCGGTGCTCCAGGTCACCGAAGCCCTCGACGCCTTCGGCGTCGATCGCCGACGCGAACCCGTGATCGCCATCGGTGGCGGCGTCCTCATGGACATCGTCGGCTTCGCCGCCAGCCTCTACCGCCGTTCCACACCCTTCATCCGCATCCCCACCACCCTGATCGGCCTGGTGGACGCGGGAGTCGGCGCCAAGACCGGGGTCAACCACAACGGACACAAGAACCGGCTCGGCACCTACTTCCCGGCGGACCGCACCCTGCTGGACCGGTCGTTCCTGGCCACGCTCGACGAACGGCACATCAGCAACGGACTGGCCGAGATCCTCAAGATCGCTCTGATCAAGGACGCCCGCCTGTTCGACCTGCTGGAGCAGCACGGCGCCGACCTCCTGCACAGCAAGCTCCAGAGCCCGCCGGCCATCGGCCCCACTCCGGCCGACGTCCCGGTGGACCAGCGTCTCGCGGCCCGCGGACTGCACCTCGATCCCGCGACCGAGGTGGTGGAACGGGCCATCCAGGGCATGCTCGAGGAACTCCAGCCCAACCTCTGGGAGAAGGTGCTGGAACGGGTCGTCGACTACGGCCACACCTTCAGCCCGACCATCGAGATGCACGCCCTCCCCGCGCTGCTGCACGGTGAGGCCGTGGCCGTCGACATGGCGCTCACCACCGTCATGGCCGAACACCGCGGACTCGTCAGCGGCTACCAGCGCGACCGCATCCTCAGCGTGATGGAACGGCTCGGCCTGCCCACCTGGCACCCGCTGTGCACACCGGAGCTGCTCGGGGAGGCCCTGCGCGACACGGTGCGGCACCGCGACGGCAAGCAGCGCCTCCCTCTCCCGGTCGGCATCGGCAGCGCGGTCTTCGTCAACGACGTCACGGAGGCCGAACTCGGCGCGGCGGCCGAGGTGCTGGGAACCCTCGCCTCGGGAGTCTCCCGGTGACCACCGCAGCCACCACTCACCACGGGGCGGCCGACGCCCCGGCGGCCGGCGGGCGTTCCCGCGCCCTGCGCTCGGCCGGGACCGTGGCGGGTGCCGCGACGGTCCACGGAGTCCACGGCGCCGCCGGACGCACCCGCTGGAAGTGCTTCGCGGGCCGCCGCCAGCTCGACTCCGCCACCGAGGCCGTCGAATGGGCCTCCGTCCCACCGGGCGGCCTCAGCGGAGAGCACCGCCACACCCGTACCGAGGAGATCTACCTCATCCTGCGCGGACACGGGGAGTTCCTCTTCAACGGCCACCCCCACCACGTCGGGCCGGGATCGCTCGCCCTGACCGCCCCCGGAAATGTGCACGGGCTGCGCAACACCGGGGACGCCGACCTCGACTGGTGGGTCATCGAAACCCTCGCACCCGGCACGGACGCCGTCCTGTCCGGAGCCGGTCTCACCCACCCGGGAGTTCCCCCTATGGGCGACGCAGTCATCCACGACCTCTTCGAGGAGAGGACCGTCTCCACCGACGGCGTGTTCACCGGCCCCCTGCGCACGGTGGAGGCCGTCGATCTCGACGCGGGGCGGCGCACCCTCCTGGGCTCGCCCGACGCGGAACTCGCCGTGTTCGTGCACAGCGGTGAAGGCCGGGCCACCGCCGACGACACCACCACGGACCTGTCGCCGGACACCTGCGTCACCCTCGGCGCGGGCACGGCGACCAGGATCGAGGCGGTCACGCCGATGCGGCTGCTGATCGTGACCCTGGCTCTTCCCGCGCACGCCGCGGAGGCACAGTGATCGTCTCGACCACCGCCGAGGCGGTACGCACCACCGTCGCCACCGGCTCGGGCACCGACGCGGCGGCCGCATGGACGTGCCTGGTGCGCCGGGGGATGCTGCACAGCGAGTGCGAAGCCGTGGAGCACTGGCTGCTCCCCCACGGCGCCGTGCTGACGGCGACCCCGGGGCACGGGGTCGAGGAAGCGCTGCTCGTTCTCGACGGCCGGCTGCGGGTCATCACGGCCTCCGGCGAACGTGCCGTCGGGGCGGGGCAGCTGGCCCTGGTTCCGCACGGCTGCCGGGCGCGGCTCGTGGCGGACGGCGACGCGGTCCGGCTGATCACCGTCCGTACGCTCGCCGCCTCCGTCACCGACCGACTGCCGCCCCGCATCCCCGAGTTGGTCTCGTCCTGACCGGCCGGACGACGCACCGCGGCCCGGCGGACACCCGTCCGGCCGGGCCGCGCACGTACAGGAACACGTACAGGAAAGCGAGCAGACCATGCGTGCTGTAGTCCTGACGACCTACGGAGGCCCGGAGCGGTTGTCGGTCTCCGAGGTCCCGGAACCGGCCGTCCCGGACCCGGACGGCGTCCTCATCCGCACCGCCGCGGCCGCCGTCAACCCCGTCGACCTCCAGACCCGGGCCGGTCTGCACGCCGGGCGCAGTGCGGTCCGGCCGCCGATGATCCTCGGCTGGGACGTGGCGGGCACGGTCACGGCGGTGGGCGAGGACGTCACCGGGTTCCGCGTCGGCGACCAGGTCGTGGCGATGTCCGCTCAGATGGCCACCGGCCGGGGAACGTACGCCGAGACCGTCGCGCTGCCGGCGGACATCGTCGCCCCCGCGCCCGCCACGCTCTCACTGACCAGCGCCGCAGGGCTGCCCCTGGCCGGCCTGACCGCCCGGCAGGCGCTCGACGCCCTCGCCCTGCCCGAGGGGGCCACCGTGCTGGTCACCGGTGCCGTCGGTTCGGTCGGCGGCCTCGCGGTGCAGCTCGCCCGGCTGCGCGGCCTGACCGTGGTGGCGCAGGTCCGCTCCGCTCGGGACGAGGACGAGGTGCGCGCGCTGGGCGCGGACCGGGTGGTGGTGGACGAGGCGCACTTCCCGGCGGCGTGCGTCGACGGCCTGCTGGAGACAGCGGGCCTGCCCCAGGCGATCGGCGCCGTACGGGACGACGGTCGTGCGGTCTCCGTCGTGCCCACCCGCGTGCCGGCGGCGGAACGCGGCATCCACGTGGCTGTCTCCTATGTGGAGCAGGACGGCCCGGGGCTCTCCGCGCTCGGCTCACTGGTGGACGACGGGAGCCTGCGGCTGCGCACCGCGAAGGAACTCGGGTTCGAGGACGCGCCGCGTGCCCACCGTCTCCTGGCGGCGGGCGGCGAGCGGGGCAAACTCCTGCTGCTGCCCTGACCATCCCTCCGGCGCCCGTGGGGCGCTCCGACGCAACGAGATCCGACGACCGAGGACAGCGACTCTGTGGCCGAGCCGCGCGACAGTGACAACCGTGATGCCGGCATCGACGACATCTCCCGGATCTGGGAGCGCGTCGTGCCCATGTTCTCCCTGATGGAAGGGCAGTTGGACCGCACGCTGACGAGCCGTCACGGCGTCGGCCTGGCACCGCTGATGGCGCTGGGGGTGCTGGTGGGCGAGCATCCGGGATCCGTGGCCGTGGGCGGTGTGGCCCGGCGGTTGGGCGTGAGCGTCTCGGCGGCGAGCCGGGTCCTCGCTCACCTGGAAAGCGCGGGCTGGACGGTCAGGGTGGCCTGGCCGTGCGACCGACGGGCCAGCCGTGTCGCGGCCACGGGTGCCGGCCTGGCTCTCTGGGCACGAGCCAGCCGGACCCTCGACCGTGAACTGGACACCGCGTTCCGGACGTTGAGCTTCGACGAGAGGTACGCCCACGTCGTGGCACGCCTGTGCCGGGCGGCCGAGGAGCCTCCCGCCCACTGAGGTACGGGTCCTCCGAGGAGCAACGGGCCTGCGTCCGACGCCAGACGGCGGGGGCCCTCCCTTCGCGGTGATGCGGGAGGTGGCGAGGCCGTCGCTTCGCGGTGATCCGGCAGGCGGCGCGGAGCTGTCCTGCGCGGCGGTCCGGCAGGTGGCGCGGGGTTGGTTGCGCGTGGCGGTCCGGCAGGCGGCGGCACAGGGCTTGCCGTGGTGCGGCAACTGGTGGGCCGCGCTGCGTGGTGCTGCGGCAGGTGGCGCGGGGTTGGTTGTGCGTGGCGGTCCGCCAGTCGGCGCGGGGTGGGTTGTGCGTGGCGGTCCGGCAGGCGGCGGCACAGGGCTTGCCGTGGTGCGGCAGCTGGTGGGGCCGGCCCTGCGTGGTGATGCGGCAGGTGGCGCGTGGCTGGTCCTGTGTGGCGGTCCGGCCGGTGGCGGCACAGCCCTTCGCCGTGGTCCGGCAGTTGGCGGGCTGGTCCTGCGCGCTGATGCGGCAGGCGGCGGGGCCGTCGGCGCCTCAGGCGGCCGGTGCGGGCCAGGCCGCCATGGCGTACTCGGCCACCCGCCGCAGTTCCGCCGTGGTCGCCCCGTCCCGCGCCTGCTGCGACATGCCCTGGACGACCGCGGCGAAGTAGACGGCCAGGGCCCGGGCGTCGGCCCCCTCGGGGAGCGACCCCCGGGCCTCGGCGTCCTTCAGCCTCTCCTCGAAGGACCGGATGTTCGCCACTCTGCGCGCGCGCAGGTCCTGCTCGATGTCGGCCGTCTGCGGGGAGTAGTTGGTCGCCGCGGTGATGACCAGACAGCCTGCCGGGTGTTCCGGATCGGTGTACGACACCGCCGCCTCGTCCAGCATCCGCGCGAAGCCCGTGCGGGTGTCGCTCTCCTGGGCGAGCGCGTTCTCCATGAAGGCGCCGAAGGTGCTGCCGTAGCGGTCGACGACCTCGGTGAAGAGGGTGCGCTTGTCGCCGAAGGCCGCGTACAGGCTCGGCGGCGAGATCCCCATCGCCGCGGTCAGGTCGGAGATCGAGGTGCCCTCGTAGCCGTGCTGCCAGAACAGGAGTGTGGCCCGCACGAGTGCCGCCTCGCGGTCGAAACTCCGCGGCCTGCCGCGCTTGGTCGTCGTCATGCCCAGATTTTACAGCGATCGCTATGTAATTCGTGTAGGGTTATTGCGTAGCCATCGCTACAGAATTTCGATGCGAGAGGGAGACCATGGGTACGCTCACGGGCAGGACGGCGCTGGTGACGGGCGGCAGCCGCGGGATCGGACGCGCGATCGCCGAGCGGCTCGGAGGCGACGGGGCCCTGGTGGCCGTGCACTACGGGCGCAACGGCGCGGCCGCCGACGAGGTCGTCGGTGCCATCAGGGCGAAGGGCGGTGCCGCGTTCGCCGTCCACGCCGAACTGGGCAGGCCCGGAGACGTCGAGACCCTGTGGGAGGGCTACGACCGCCAGGTCCTGGAGCACTCCGACAGCACCGGCCTCGACATCCTCGTCAACAACGCCGGCATCACCCCGCGCGGCGAGATCGAGGAGACCACGGCCGAAGCGTTCGACGAGGCCGTCGCCCTCAACATGCGCGCCCCGTTCTTCCTCGCGCAGCAGGGACTCAAGCGGCTGCGGGACGGCGGGCGGATCATCAACATCTCCTCCGGAGCGACCCGCATCGCGCTCACCGACATCATCGCGTACGCCATGACCAAGGGCGCCGTCGATGCCTTCACGCTCACCCTGGCCAAGGCGCTCGGCGGCCGGGGCATCACGGTCAACTCCGTGGCGCCCGGCATCATCGACACCGACATGAACGCCTCCTGGCTGCGCGGCAACGAGGCAGCGGAGCGGTCCGCGGCCGAACTCTCCGCTCTCGGCCGGGTGGGCCGCCCCGAGGACGTCGCCGACATCGTCGCCTTCCTCGCCTCCGACGACGCCCGATGGGTGACCGGGCAGGTCATCGACGCCACCGGCGGCTCCCAGCTCTGACCCGGCAGCCGGCCGCGCGGGACCGGAGCCACGCACGGGTGTCAACGGGGACACCGCGACAACACGCACGACAGACACTCTGCAGCTGGAGGCCCCATGCACGTCGTCATCGCCTGGTGGGACAAGCGACGCACCGCCGCGGTCGGCACCCCCCGGCCAGACCAGCCCGGACAGGCCGCCTTCCGCCCCGAGGGCCCCACCTCGTTCACCCATGAGTTTCCGGGCCTGCGGACCGGCCAGTGGATCACCGATCCCGCGGCGGACCTCCAGGGCCTCGCGCTGATCTGGGACTCGGCGGCCAGCGCCGAAGTCTTCCTTCCGGCCGTCTCCGAGCGGACGTTCGGCTGCGCCCCCTCCCACCGGTGGGCCTTCGAACTCCGCGGCGCGCCGTCCCCGCACGAAGACGCCCCCGGCCTGCCGGCCGAACTGGAGCTGCTGCTCGCCTGAACCCCGCACCCCGGCCCCTCCGCCGGGGACACGCACGGGAGGGACGGTCCCGGACCGACTCCCGAGGGACACGAGAGCGGGGCCGCGGGCCGAGGTGCCCGCGGCCCCGCTGGGGCGTACGCGTCAGGACGGGTCGCCGTACTGGAGACCGCGTCCGTTGGTGCCGGCATAGACGCGCCCGAACGTGTCGGGGTCGCCGATGCCGCCCCACTGGTGGGCGTCGTCGTTGACGCGGAGCCAGGTGGCGCCCTTGTCGGTGGAGCGGAAGACTCCGGTGACGTCCTTGACGGTACCGATCAGGTACAGGGCCTGATAACCGGCGCCCGCCGCGGCCTTGCCGAAGCCGAGGGCGGAGGCGGACCGCACCGAGGCGAGCGTGGTGAAGGTCGCGCCGCCGTCGGTGCTGGCGTGGAGCGTGCCGCCGGACAGTGAGTAGAAGGTCCTGGCCGAGGCGCGGTCGGCGACGACTGCGGCGTCGTTGCCCAGGCCCCTGACCCTCGACCAGCCGGCCCCCCTGTCGGTCGAGCGGTACGGGGCCTGGCCGGCCTGGGTCCGGAGCGCCGACGGCTCCTCGGGCGCCCCCTCGGTCCCCGCCTCGGCTTCGCGAAGGAAGCGCTCCCACTCTTCGTCCGGTATGGACTCCCCACCCTTGCCCACGACGGGCCCCGCCCTCCCCTGCCCGGCATGCGTCGGCCGCTCGACGGGCCTTCAACTCCATGCTGCGGGAGGCTGCGCGACCCCTCGCGTGAGCCCTTCCTCGTCGGAACTGCCCGACCCCGTACCGGAGATGGCGGCGATACCTGTCGCGAACAGCAGCGACACGAGCGGTCGCTTCAAACGGGCCGGCGGTCGACGTCGCGCCGTCCTCTCAGGTGCCCGCGCCGTCGGTGGCCGGCAGGAGTGCGGCCAGTTCGGCGTCGTCCGGGCGGTGGACCGCCTCGGCCGCCTTACGCAGAATGGCGCGGTCGACCTTGTCCGCGTCGGCGATGAGATGAATCACCACGCCGCCGTCGGGCACCGCGTATTCGTGGCTGTCACCCGCCGTGCGGTACCAGGCGTCGCCGTCGTGCACACAGGTGACCTGCTGGTCCGACACCTCGCCCAGAGGCTGCTCGGGGCAGCTCTCCGCTGTCATCGTGCCGCGACCGACGAAGAGGCCGAACTTGCCCGCACCCTTCTCGGACCGGTACGCGGCGACGAATTCGTCGTCGTACTCGCCCACCGACTCCTGGAACACGGTGTAGCCGGAGACCTCGGTGACATAGACGAGTTCCGGCGCGACACCCCAGACACGCGCGGCGGCGTCGAGACCGGCGCCGCCGGAGGCCGCCCCGCCGCTCTCGTCCGCGCCGCATCCTGTGAGGAGAACCGGTACCAGGAGAAGGGGGAGCAGCGCACGCTCGGGTCGCATCATGCGCACATCCTTGCGCCTGGACATGCCGTATGGGCGAGCGATTTTCCAGATTCCCCGCCCCGCTCCGCTCTCGCGGACACGCAGCCCGCCTTGACCCGGGGCTGACGTGCGACGGAGCGACGACCGGAGCCCTGGCCGCACCTGGGGCCGGTCCCCGCTGCTTCCCGTGGTTCCCCTTTGAACGCTTGACCTCAACCAAACTTGAGCTTCTAGGTTCCTTTCCAAGCCGCAGGAGCCGACCAGAGGTGCCTTTTCAAGGAGGTTCGCCGTGACCGAACGCACGGACCGCATCGAGATCCCCGACCGCTACCGCTATGCCGTGATCCCGCACATCATGGTCGACGACGCCGCCGCGGCGATCGACTTCTACCAGCGGGCGTTCGGCGCCCGCGAGGACTTCAGGATCGACGCTCCGGGCGGCGGCATTCTGCACGCCGAGATCACCATCGGACGGTCGGTCCTGATGCTGGGCGACGGCAGCGTGGAGGAGGCGGAGGCCGCCTCCTTCGCCGCGCCGACCTCGCTCGGCGGAGGTACGTCCGTCACGCTGCACGTCTTCGTGCCGGACGTCGACAGCCTGGCGGAGCGCGCGGAAGCCGCCGGCGCCGAGATCCTCCAGCCGCCGAAGGACATGTTCCACGGTGACCGCACCGTCATCCTCAAGGACCCTTCAGGTCACATGTGGGTATTCCTGACCCACGTGGAAGACGTCTCGCAGGAGGAGCTTCGGCGCCGCCTGGCCACCGCCGGGTGACTGGACCCCGCGGGCGCGGTGATCCGGACCGAATACCGAGCGCCGTACCTGGAACTCGCCGACCGAACTGCTCCTTCAGGGACCGCCCTGTGCGGTGGTGGTGCCCACCCCGCGCACCCGTCCAGACAACAAACGACCCCCGGGTCGACGACCTGGGGGTTTCGCATGGAGCGGGTGACGAGAATCGAACTCGCGCTCTCAGCTTGGGAAGCTGCGGGCATGTGAGGCTGGTTCGGGCGCTGACCTGGACGAACGGCTGTGATGCAGCTTCCTCGGGCCCGGTTGCTTTCACCGTGGTTCCGCGCTGTTCCCCGCTGGGTCTGGTGCGCTTGTGGTGCGGCCGATCCAAACGGGGGTGACCATGGAACGGCCTGTGCTGGAATCGCTGTTGGCTGGTGATGACGAGGCGCCCATGAAAACTCTGGCCACCCTCCGAAGCGGCGCCACCTACTGGATGGGAGATGGGGAGCGGCCCAGCAGCGTGCATCGAGCAATGACTACGGCCGTGAGCGACCATGGCTGCTCCGCGACCATCCGGCTGGGGGCCCCGCCGTCACCTGTCAGCACGATCATCCCCTCCACCAAGGCCGCCTCTATCGGCGCCCCCATCGAAGAGATGGGGGCGCATTTCGTCAGCTTCGCCTACTTGAGTGCTGTACCACCCGAGTTGTGATACGTGATCGTCTTGCGGATCAGGTTTCCGCCGTCGGTCTCGGGCGTCGTCTGCTCCGTCCACCCCGCCCCGAACAGCAGGCCGGCGATGTGGGCGTTCGCCACCTGGTCCATGTGGGCGAAGAGCCAGTCCACCTTGTCGTCCTTGAAGTGGCCGGGCGTGTTGTTCTGCGCCATGTTGCCCACCGGGATCTGCCACAGGACCACCGGCTTGCCCACGGACTCGGCCATCGTCTTCCAGAACTTCAGCGAGGCGGCGGCCTTCTGGTCGGTCCAGAAGGTGTCACGGCTGCCGTGGGCCGGCTGTGCGTACCAGCCCGCGTCGCGGTCCGACACATCGGTGACCAGGAAGTCGGCGTTCTTCGCCCCGAGGTCCGCGTAGTCCTTGACGCACTTCTGGAGATTGCTCTCCCAGTCGAAGCAGGAGAGGTGCAGCCCCACGGCGGCGTTCGGCGCGTACTTGTGCGCCATGTGAATCAGGCACTGGGCGAGTCCGGCGGCGCTGTTCTCCTGCGATCCGCAGTCCGTCGGGTTGGCGCCCGAGACCTGCGAGGGAACCTGGTGCAGATTGCCGAGCGACCGGGCGAAGCCCCAGAAGTCGGGCTCCAGGTCGATCATGTCGTGGGACTTGCCGATCTTCTGGAGGAAGAACCGGTAGTCGTTCAGGTACCGGGTGAGCAGGTCGAGCCTGTTGATGGCCTTGACCTCGCCCGGGCCGTCGCCCTCGCCTGCCGCGTCCCCGAGGTCGCGCAACGAGTACCAGGTCCACAGGTACTTCTGCGGTCGCGACTTGCCCTGGTAGGTCGCCTGGGCCGCCACGCTGTCCTGCCAGGTCACCTGGTTTCCGGGAGCCGTGCTGCTGCCGCCCCAGCAGCCCCACCAGCCCGACCACTCATCCTTGCAACGCGACGCCGTATAGGCGGCCGACGTGGGCGCGGGCTGGCTGTGTATATAGGCGTAGCGCACGTCGAACGGCGCGGCGTTCGCCGAGGCGTCAGTCATCGAACCGCCGATGAACACCTTGTCGCTGCCCATGAAACGTGCCGTCGAGCTGCCGTTGGTGGCGGCCGGAGACGCCGGCGGCGACGCCGGGTGGGTGCCGCTCGGAGCCTGGCTCGCCGGAGCGCTGCCGCCGGGCGCGGGCGTGCTGCCGGAGTTCCCCGGGTTCCCGGTGCCGTCGGCGCTACCGGCCGCGACGAGCTTCCACTGCTGGTTGGCGCCGCCCCGGTCGCGGTTCTGGACGATGTCGCCCCCGTTGGCCTTGGTGGCGTTCTTGACACCGACAGCCATGCCACTGAAGCGATTGACCAAACGCACGTAGCCGTCCGACGACTTGGCCAGTTTGAACTGCTGGTTGGTGCCGTTCAGGTCTTTCCACTGCACGATGGCGGAGCCGGCGGTCTTCGACCAGCCGAGGTCGTCCAGCACCTTGCCGGAGGTCCGGTTCTGCAGCCGGTAGTACCCGTCACCCGAATCGACGAACCGCCACTGCTGGTTGGTCCCGCCGCGACGGCTCCACTGCACCACCGCCGCACCGTCCTTCGTGGCGGGGGCGGGGTTGTCCAGTACCTTGCCGCTGTTGCGGTTGACCAGCACGTACCACTTCTTCAGATCCAGGGTTTTCTGCTGCGCCGAAGCCTGGCTGACCACGACAGCCGAGCCGGCCACGACCACCATGGCGAGACCCGCCCAGAGACCCCGACGCGCGAGCAACCGACGGCCACGATGCTTCGGGCGGTCACCGCGCGCGCCGCCGTCGGCACGGTGGCCGCCGACGCGGGACGCCACCGATGACGTGGGTGGGCCGGGGACATGTCTGTGCTCTCGTTCCGGGGACATGCCTGTGCTCTCTTTCAGCCGTTGCATCTGACCGGACCACTTGGCCGGACAACGCTTAGTGGTCCGAGAGGCCGAAAAGGTTGCCGCGAAGATCCACAGATTTTTTCGCCTTGACCGCTTCCCGTTCGCTGCGGAGCACGGCACGCCTGACGCCGGTGGTGGCGAACGCCTGATGGCTGGTCGGGGAAGGCGGGGGACAGCAGCGCGATCCCGACCCGGCAAGGCCGCTCCGAGCGCCTCGCCGACCTTGCGGCAGCCACCGGTAGTACCCACTGTCTGTGCGGCACCGGTGGTCTGCGTTGCCTGGACGCCGGCCCCTTCGACGCCCACGGCATTCCCGTGCTGCCCTTCCACACCCCTGTGGATGACCCACTCCGGCAGGGGGCTTGTCGATCCACCAGCCTGTGGGCCTTGAGCAAGATCGGGTCCGATGCGCTTGCGGACCACCTGGCCGCCCAACGAGAAGCCCACCATCCTGGACCCCACCCGTGACCGCTGGCATCTCCGACACCCTCGCCCTGGGGCATCCTGTGCGAGGGATACGGCATGGGCATTCCCACTGATCACCAAGCACAGCAAAAAGGCCCGGGTCACTGACCTGGGCCTTCTTCATGGAGCGGGTGACGAGAATCGAACTCGCGCTCTCAGCTTGGGAAGCTGCGGGCATTTAGAGGGCAGTTCGAGGGATGACCTGGGCGAAGGCCTACGCTGGGGGCTCGTCGGGCTTGGCTGCTTTCACCGTGGTTCCCCGCTGCTCCCCGCCGTATCCGGTGCGCTTGTGGTGCGTTTCGCCGACGCCGCGCGACACTCGGCGGGCCGCTACAGATCCACACGGGTCTCGCTGTCGCCATGTCTGAGAAGGACGTGCGCCGGCCGGAACGGCAGACTACGCAGAGTCGGTTCCAGGACCTTGAACAGAGCATCGGCATCGGGTCCGTAGGCGTACAAGACGGCTTCGCCCCCTCCGAACTCGTTCCCGTCGACCTCCCCGACGCCTGCGTTCTCGGTCGCTGCCTCCATCACCTGCTCAGCTTCGTAGATTCGCTCGCGCTGGTCGACATCGCCAAAACCGTCACTGGCAAGCCGGAAGTGCGCGATCACGGCGTGCTCCTCATCCCCGCAGTCAGGGGCATTGGCTGTCTCCATGCCGTACAGACTGTCATCGAGGTCTGACACCCTCACCGCTATGTGCGCTTCGGATCCGCCCCACCAACACGCTTTCCAACCGTGGTGATGGGGCCTCGGACTCCGTGCAGAGGCGTTCACCTGCGTCCTGGACGGTCAGCCGTCGACGGCGTGACGGCTTGTGGTCTTGGCTGAACGGCCATGAACCGCGCTGAATGAGACGGAAACTGAGACGGTCTGGAGCTGCGCATCGTACCGACGGTCCTCGGACGAGGGTGCGGCCGTTCGCTGTTCTCGTCGGCTCCCTTCCCACTCCTGGCAACGGCGATGAGATGTTCTTTGCCTGCAGGGCCAAGTGACTGTGCCCAGATCGTCCGTCAGGCTGGTCAGTGCAGCGGTCAAGGGGGGAGTACATGAAGAGGACGCGGGGCTCGTTTGTCCCGGTGACGACTCCAGCGGCCGTTCGCCGACGTGCACGCCGCTGGGTCGCCGTCGCCGGAGCGGCACTGGTGTCGCCTTTCATCATGCTCGTTCCAGCTGCTGTCGGGTGGCTTCCTACCGAGTCTGCGATCTTCCTGGCGCTGGTCGCCGCACCGACCGGGCTTCTCATCCTTGGTGAGGCGTGTGAGGAAAAGCCTCCTCCGCACACCAGTGGACCTCGCCTGACGGCACGGACACTGTCCGGTGAGCGCACCGTCGATCTGTCCGTGATCAGCACTGTACGGCTGCTCACCTACTTCTCCCGTTCCGGTGTCTCGGTACTGGTCCGCGACGTCAACGGGGTGCGCCTGGGGCTCAAGACGGCAGTCGCCCGTGCTGCTCTGCGCCAGGCCCTGCAACGCTCGCGTGACCCTGCACCCCATCCACAGCCCCGTGTCAGCAGGGCGGCACTCGTGTACCTGGGCATGGCCACCCGCCGCGGCCCGTTGGTGCTCCACACGGTCCTCAGCTGGCTTGTCTTGGTGTTCGGCACCTGCGGCTACACCGTCATGGTGCTTGCCCTCGCGGACCGGGTTCCGCAGTAGGCCGGCCGGCGCAACCGGAGATCGTGGTTCACACAGGCGGTTGGCAAGAATCGACCTCGCGCTCTCAGCTTGGAAAGCTGCGATCGTTCGAGGCTGAATCGGGCGCTGAGCTGCGTTAATGGCTGACCTGCACTCTCTCCGGTGCTGTCGGCTTTCACCGTGACTCCCCGCTGTTCCCCGCTCGATCTGGTGCGGTAGCGGTGCAGAGCTGCGGCGTCCAGGGGGTGATCAGCTGACCGCACTCCCTTCCCGGGCGCCGTCCGGGATGCCTGGCTGCTAGCGTCCGGCGCCATGTGGGCTCAAGAGATCGTGGCCGGACGACCGGCTTGGCGGCACATCCCTTCCAGAGTGATCTTCCGGGCCGTTCCCGGTGGGACGTTCCGGATGGGCTTGTCCGACACGGAACTGGACGCGGTTCGTGCCATCGAGCGGGCCGATGGCGCCGATGACGACCTTGAGGCGTTCTTCGCCAGCGCTGTCCGGGCCCGGCCGGTGCGAGAAGTGCGGGTCGAGCCGTTCCTGATCGCCAGGTATCCGCTCACCGTGGCACAGGCACGGCACTGGCTGCCCGAGTACGAGGACAGCTTCACCGAATCGGATTCGAGTACGGCCCGGTTCGAGGACGACTTGGACGACCTGCTAGGGACTCTGCCGTTCCGGCTGCCGAGCGAGGCGGAGTGGGAGTATGCGGCCCGGGCAGGTACGACCACTCTGACCTTCCGCGGGGACGGGAGGCCGGACGAGAACCAGGTGCTCGACGATTTCGCCGACGAGGAACGCACGGCCGCGGCTGAGAACGCCTTCGGACTGGCGGCGATGGGGTCGGCAAACGAAATCTGTGGTGACGTGTGGATCCCGCATTTCAGGGATGCACCGATGGATGCACGCCCCCGCACGGGGGACGGACCGCGGGTGGTGCGCGGAGGCGCCGGCGACCTCTCTCCGTGGCAGGGCTGCGACGAGTGGCTGCTGTTGCTCTCCGCTACCCGCTATGAGTTCCAGAACTTCACCGCGGTCCGTCCGGTGGCACCCGTGCCAACCAGTTAGGGCATCGGACAGGGTGCCTGTGGCCGCGGGCCTACTCACCTCTTTAGTACCTGGAGAACACGTAGTTCAACAGTGCCCGAGGGGGACGACACCCATTAGCTCCCCGACGGGCTGAACACGCGAAGTGCACGGGTTGCCACCCAACGACCGCTTTAGGAGAGAGGCGGGGTGACCGTGCCCTTGAGCTGGGGCTTCGATACCTGGTCAGACTGCCGGAAACTCGACGTCAAGACACCCCTGTTGACCGTGACTGACCCATGCATGACGGCAGTGGCAGGAACCTCAGCGGACGACAGCCAGCCACGACGGCGGGTGCGCCGGCCGATCATGTGGCCGGGGTTCGGCCTTGGACTGGTGCAGCTTCTTACCTGCTGCGATGGTCCGCAGGCGTCCGTAGTCGTCCGCCGTGGTGCGTGGGCGTTGTCACGCAGGTAGGCACGCAGGCCTGGTGGCCGCCAACCGCTAGACCGAAATTGCGAGTGGATGATCACGTCGCTCGGGACTTGGGCGAAGAGATCTCAGTCTCCGTGAGCGGGCCTCTCGCGGCCGGCGTTGTGCAGCAAACCTTGTTGCACACACTGAACCGAGTGGCTTCGATGACCACCATGACCGATGGTGCCTCAGTCGACGTTGCCGACGCCCAGATCCTTGCCCGGCAGATCATCCGCGGCCTCAAGACGCTCCGTGACCACCTCGCTGCGAACTATGGGTGCTTCGGTCGCTGAGGGGCGCCGAGGTGGCTGAGCAGGGGCTGGGAGCTGCTGTCGGGCGGCCACGATCGCCACGGTTGCTGTACTTCACTGCCGTACAGCAACCGGTTTGGAAGGCCACCTGGGGATCGAGCGGCCGGCTGCCAGTCGCAGGGACCAACAGCCGGCACGCGCGTTTTTGCTGCGGGCGGAGGAATCAGGCGGTGTCTTCGATCGTGTATCCCGAGCAGGTCTCGAACATGATGGTCGGGTTGTTGCCGTTGTTGTACTCACCCAGGCAGACTTCGTACTGTATGTAATCCTGCGGCCACTGGCCCTCCGGGAGGTCCATGTTGATGTCCAGCCTCTTTCCGGCCCCGTAGTGGTGCCAGGCGTCGTGCCTCGCGCCGCCGTCGTCGGACCGGAGGTACCTGACCACCACCGAGTGGCCGTCGCTGTTGTTGTCCCAGACCAGCAGGTGGTCACCGTCCTTGACGAACGACGCGGACCCGTTGCAGTAGTAGGGGTTGACGGTACACAGGTCGCCGGTGTGGGCGGCGGAGTCCGTGACGGTGTAGGTGACGGCTGAGGCGGGGGTGGCCACCGCAAGTACAGCCAGCAGGCCCGCGGTAGCAGTGCCGAAGGCCTTGGAACGCTTCTTCATCCTAGTGATCCTTGTCTTGCACGGTTTCCGGTTGTGACCGACGCACCAACTAGGCCGACGTCAAAGCGCGCTGGCTGCGACGGGATACTAAGGGGATGAGATGATCTTGGCTAGTGGTCCGGGACGGCTCTTTCAACCCCGCCGCACAGAAGGTGGAGTCTGACCAGTCAAACGCCGCTGCCAGGGTCCTGGACCACCAGTTCGGAAGATCGCGTATGCGGACCGTGTCTGAGCTGGCGACTCGCTGACCTGCGCTCCCTCGGGCCGTTCTCCGGCGTTCCCCGCCGGATCGGGCACGCGGGAGACACGGGCCCCGCTCCTGCTCGTTGTGGCGCGAGCTACGGCTCGCCCCACTCGGGGAAGCACATCATGCTGTGAGCCGGCACCACTGGCTCGCTCGGCAGGGGATCGATTCCGCGGACCCGTTCGGCCACGATGGGCCCTGGCTGTCCGGGCGACTACCCGACGGGAGGTGCGGCCGGTTCCCCCGCGTCGCGGAGTGATCCGGCCGAACTCGACCGGCCTCCGGCTGTGGCTGCGGCTCGCCCCGGGGCAGGAACCGGTGGACGTGGCTGCCTCGGCTGAACGGCTGCGGCATGCGTGGGACGTTCACGCCGTGTACGCAAGGTACGGATGCCGCGCCGGGTCGACGGTGGGTTTCTGCGAGTGCCGGTATGCCGGAACGGTACGAGCGCCGGAACATCCGGGGCGAGTTCCGCCGACTCACGGCAGACGGCCGTCCGGGTTCGGCGCCGACGCGCTGCCCGCACACTTCGAGGTAGATGCCGGCCGCGCGGCCGAGCAGGCCTCCCGGACGGCTTTCGTTTCTACGATCTTCGTTGCACCGGACACACGCTCTCGACCCGTTCGGGTGCCACGCTCAAAGACACGATGGTCCGCGCCGGCCAGTCCTCCGAGAAAGCCGCGCTGATCTATCAGCACTCCGACGAGGAGCGGCAACGCGAGGTCGCCGCAGGACTGGATGACCTTGTCCGCGCTGAGCGGGAGAAGCACCATAAGGGCAACCCCGCGCACCACAACGAAGAGCCCACGAACACGTAGCACCGCCCTATGGTGCGGATGTGGTGCGCGCCCCGCCCACCGGTCCAGACAACAAACAACCCCCGGGTCCATGACCTGGGGGTTCGTGTTGGAGCGGGTGACGAGAATCGAACTCGCGCTCTCAGCTTGGGAAGCTTGGGTTCTCTACGGGTGATTGCCTGGCTGATCTGCGGTGCAGCGGTGTTGGCGCTCGGTGGGCTGTCGACTGGTTTCCCGGTGTTCCCCGTAGTGCCCCGCAGGATCTGGCACGCGAGTGGCACGTGCTCCGCTGGGGCGCGCCTGGACGCGACGGGTGCCGTCCGGCGGTTCTGCCGGACGGCACCTGATCGGCTGTCAGACGGTGTCGATCTGCCAGGCGATCACACCGTTCGATCCCTTGGCGCCGTCGACATCGATGCGGACTGCTTTGTCCGCGGTGATTCGTTGCTGAACCACCGATCGGTCGCACGGCACCGTGGCCTTCTTGCCCGCGCTCGTTGGTGAGAAGGTCAGTTGTGCGCTGCCGGTGCCGACGCAGACGAGGCTGAGCTTGTAGGCCTTCCCGCTCGTCAGTTCTGGCTCGGTGTGGATGCCGTCGCCCACGCGTTCCGCGCCGGCCTCGACCAGGGTTCCCCCTTGAACGGCGGCCAGGGCCGCCTGGGCCTGCTTCGTGAGCTGCTTCTCCGATGGCTCGGCCGCTGTCCGTGTCGAACTCGGCGTGGTCGACGGCGAGGAGTCAGCACCCTTGCCTTCGTTGTCGGCAGAGCCCGAGCATCCGGTGATCATCAAGACCGACAGCAGGATGGTGCCTGCGGCGAGTCGCTTCGCCCGTGGGCTTGAGTGCGTCATGTCGCGGTTTCCCAGTACTTCCAGCCGGTCTCGGAGGTGGGCAGCGTCGCGGTGCCGTGGCCGATCTCGACCCCGTCACAACCGTCACCGGTGGAACGGTACTTCTTCCAGGTCACCTTGTAGCCCCACGCACCGTACTGCAGGTGCCCGTACTTGTTCCGGGAGATGTTGCGTGTGTAGGTGTGCCCTGTCGCGATCGAGACGCTTCCGGAGACCTTGTAGGTGATGGACGACTTGGCCGCCGCGATGACCAGGTTGGCCTCCGCGGTCACCGTGCCGCTGATCTCGGCCGTGATGGTCCCGGTCTTGGTCACACTGACGGTCATGGACCCGCCCGGACCGTCCTTGTACTTGGTTCCGTTCCACCAGGACGGGATGTGATAGGCCTTCTTCGACGTGATGTTGATCCACGTCGAGGGACCGTCACAGCGTGTCGGCAGCTTGGTGCCCGTCGGCTGTTCGGCCTCGTCCTCCCACCCCTGCCGGTCGTTGACGTCCGTCGTCTGGTCAGCCGCTACGGCCGTTTCATCGGTCGGCACCTCAGCAGCAGCGGCAGTACCTACAGTCCCGAAGCAGAGAAGCAGTGCAGCAGTGGCAGCGCTGGTCGAGGCGCGCCGAGAGCTGATGCCCATGTATCACCTTTCCGGTGGACCGCCCCCGTGGCGATCAAGCACTCGAACAGTATGTTCGAGGCATGTACGCGACAAGCGTTCGCCGGATGTTCTGAGTGAAACTTGAGCATGCGGTAGCCGACCCGTGCGTTCTTCTGGCGGGAACTCGGCGCCAGTCCCGCGAGCCGTGTGCAAGGGGTGAAAGGCTATGGGGCGGGGACCTCTTCGTCCCGAAGCAACTTGCGTGGGGGAGCTGCCTTGGGCTGATGTGCCTCTCACCTGCGCAGATGGGCCGCAGACGTCCGCGCTCGTCCGCCGCTGTTCGTCGGTGTTGTCACGCAGTTAGACACTCACCCCGCGACTCCGACTCACTTCTTGCGGCGCTTGCTCGCCCTCTTCTTTAGCTCGGCTTGGCCGCGCTTCGTCCAGTCACCTTGGTGGCGGTAGCAACGCGACGTGCCCTTCATCGTCTTGTTGCGGCGGCTGCCTCGGTCCATCGGCCAACCGACGTCCCCTGCTTCCATTCACCCACGGTCCCTCCTTCTCCCGTTGGTCCGCCTGGCATCCGGGCATCCAGCCTTAGTCACCTTGTCTACACAGGACAGGGCGCATAGCCGGCGGCATCGAGTGAACCAGGCGTACGCGGGTGAGTACGTCGAGGAATAGAGCTCACTCGATGATCTCGGACCGCTCTCTAACTTGATCGTCCAACTTGCCTGCCTTGAGATCGCTCAGTGCGGCTGCATATCCGGCCATGACTGCCTCGTGCACGATGTCGTGGAGGTCTACGGGGATCCTGTCGAAGATGCCCGAGCAGACGTTTGCGGCTGCGTCGTAAGCGGGCTGATAGTGCGCGTCACGGATATCGCCACCTAAGTGGCTGACGAGACTGCGTAGGTCTTCCCTGGGGTCATCGCTCACGCCGACGTCACTACCCTCGCGCAATGGTCGAGAACCACACTGCCATGGGGCCCGACCGATGGAGGCTCTCAGGTTGGCAAGCTGCATCAGCTCGGCTCACAACTGGGCGCAGGGACGCCGGATCCTCTGCCGTACGGGTGCCAGCGGCGGGTTGGACCTCACTTTAGCGGTACACCCCAAGTTTGCAGCCACTCTTCAAAGGAGGATAGGAGCTGCCGAACTGTCAAATTTGTCAACTCGCCGCCGCGCCCACCATTTTCGACATACTCATATACAGATTTTTGCTGAATGGCTCGGTACAGCTCAGCCCAGTGAACTGCGCCGATTCCTATCTTCCGTTGGATCTCTTTAAGCGCCGCCTGAAGTTCGGGTTCCGGCCAGTACTGCATGCTGAATGCGATTCTATACTTGGGGCTAGGCGGTTGCTTCACTTGCCTCAGGTGAGTGAGGAAGATATCCACTACCTGCTGTTTTTTATTTGACATCAGTTCGCTGTAAGGAAGGAACACCTTTCCATCGCGTACCGCACCCCTATAAAGGAAGGATATGAGTTCATCGCCCAAGGTGCCGACCTTGGCGTACGGTAGGAGTTTGCGGCGGTCTTCCAATGAGGGAAGCAAGTCCGGGTCTGGCGTTTGCATCCAGTGGGAGATCATTTGTTCGAGCTCATTCTTAAGCTCTACAGGAGGCGAAGGTGAGGCCGGATTTGGAGAGCCGGATCGCGCCCTTTGCCAGTCTATGGCAAATTGGCTGGCTGCAGAGTCCCAGCGGCCGGGATTCAAGCGATGTTCAAGTCGTGACCACTGCACCCGGAGGCTGTCACAAAACTGCAAGCATCCATCAGTGCCATCCAGAGGGATGGATTGAATGTGATGCAGTTTATTCGCCTCTTGATAGTCGGCAGGCGGCACCGTCAGAGGGAAGACGTGGAGGGGTTTATGTGCTGCCCGACCCCTGCACTTTTCTGCATAGCGAGCCCGCGCATTGGCATATCCAACTTCCTTGATGCATGCAGGTCGCGTGAGGAAGGTTTGAGTGACGACTTCTATCATGACATCTGCTGCGTCTAGTGCTTCGTCTATCGCTCGTTGGTCATCCTGGCCGACAAAGACGGAGCCAAAAGAGCTACAAAAGTAATTGTCGGTACCAATCCCGGCGTTTTCGAGGAAGTCGCAAATTATCTTTACGATCTCCCTGTCGCCACTCGCATGGCTAATGAATATGTCACTACTCATTGAGGCCTCGCGTGGGGTCCCGTTCGATTCTTCCAGCTATAATCACCCTTACTTAACAGTAAATGATGATCCTCGTCCGGGCATCTGGGCTCGTCCTCGCGGCGATGAGTGGTGGCAGACGACAGCGGTGATGTCCTCGGGTCCGCTTAGTTCCCGCACGAGCTGGCACGCGTCTGGCACGACCTCTTGGTCCCGGACGCGATCGGCTCGGTTGTGACCTCGAACGGGGGCCCGACCTGCTCGCCCAAGTCCAACGCAGTCCGCTCCCGTCCGGCATAGTCTGCGTACGGCCTACCCGGTTGGCCCCCTCCCGGGGCTTCGCTCAGGACGCGTCAAACTGTTGGGTCCGTGCAGGTGCCGCCCCGAGCGATCACGCTCACGACAGGCGCTGAGCAGAGCTCGACCTCTGGTCCCGCGGACAGCGAGTGCTATGCGGTGAGCCTTGCGCACCCGAGGTGCCTCGCCTGACGGGAGCGACGCCGGGGCCCATGGGCATCACCGCGTCACGAAGGAGTGACGCCCTGTGGACATTGTCAAATCCGACCGGGAGAATCTTGACTCGTGTGGGGGAGAAGGCGGCGCTCCGAGGGGTAGCCGCCGCATGGACGCACAGGGGGGAGCTGCTTGATGGCAGCAGGACAGTCGCCCATGTCGCGAATCTGCGACGGCGAGTCCGTCTTTCAAGGCGCTCACGGGGAAGTTGCCTGGTCGGGTGTCCGCTTGACGGCCGATGTGATGGCAGACCTTGCCGACGGGCCATGGGCTGAGAGAGTAGGCGACTTAGAGTCGAGCGCCGCCGTCATCGAGGAACTGCGCGCTTTGGCCACCACAGAGATGGCAGTGGAGACGGTGGGGGCCCTCCTCGCGAGTGAAGCTGAGCCGCTGCCCTGGGAGGTAGGGGAAGCGCTGGCGGAGGTGCTTCTTGAGCACTGGCACTCCGTTGTGTGGGTATGGAATAACGCCCGCGACAGACGGACCCGGAAGGCAAGCCTCCCTGGCGCCGACCTTGTCGGTCTGAGCGTGATCGAAGGCGCGGCAACCTTGTTGTTTGGGGAGGTCAAGTCCTCTTCAGACACGTCGGCACCGCCGAACGTCGTGTACGGGCGATCTGGACTGATCCAGCAACTGGAACGGCTGACTGACAAGAACGCTGACCACTGGACGCTGATCAAGTGGTTACGGGCTCGCTGCTCTACACAGGAGCATCGAGAGCTGTACAAAGCCGCTGCGTCCCGGTACGTCCAGTCGCAGGGGCGGGACATACGTCTCGTAGGCTGTCTCATTCGAGATACGAGCCCAAATGAGAGGGATGTCAGCGTGCGTGGAGTGGCCCTCGCCCGTACTGTCGTAGAGCCGATGAAGGCGCTGCTGACGGCGTGGTACCTCCCTGTCACCATGGCTAGTTGGCCGGCGCACGTGGGGCTTGAGAACAGTGCCTGATCTCTCGTGGCTCGACGGATCACTTGACGCGACCCTCGTCGAGAGGGTGAGCGAGCGTGCGCAGCGTAGTCTCATCACGTCCGCATTGAGGCCGGTACTTACACAAGGGTTCTCACTCGACCTCGAGTCTGCAGAGGGCGCCGAGGAGGAAGTCAAGTTCACCGCACAGTCTCTGGATCTCCTGGCTTGGGATGCGCTTATGGAGGACCCAAAGAGTGTTGAAGCCCGAAAACTTTGCGGCCAAGCTTTTGCTATCGCGCGCACACAGGTCGATACTGGTCCGTCAGAAGAATCCCGGATGTTCCTCCTCCGAACCGCCTGCCTTGGCTGGCTATCGGATGAAACACCGCTTGCCGCTCGACTCCTTTCCGAGATGGAACTTCCGCGGGCTATTCCAGATGATGCCGACTGGGAAGAGCGAGTAGTTAATGGGCTAGTAGATGTCTGGTTGCTCCTGCTGCGTAAACGCGGCTGGGGTGATCTTGACGCGCTGAGTTCTGTGATTTCCGCACTTCGGCGCGACCAAGAACAGTTCGAAGGTGCTTTCCTGGAGGCGGAGGGCCAAGATGCAAGGCCCGCTGCTTGGGAGCTGGTTTGCTATTACCACATTATTCGCGCAGGCGAGCTAATTGCCGAGTTCCTCGAAACGGGATCGGTGCTGACAGATGTTCGGGCAGAGCGCAGATTTGATGTCCGGGAAAGGGTAGAAACGCACTGCGATCGCGCCCTTGATGCGGCAATTAACTCAGGCAACGTCGATCTAGAAGAGCTAGTCCGACTGCTCTCGGTGACTGGAAGTCAAATCATCGACAACAGCTTGTGGACAGTTTCTAGGGCAGTGAGCCCTGAGGTCACAAAATTTGTTGAACATCTGGTCTCTCGCGGTGCAGAGAGGCCGCTATTCGAGGCGCTACCGCCGCAGCGTGCCGCTCTGGCAGAGGAAGGCCTAATCCATTCCTCGTTCCGCAGTGTGGTTGTAAGCCTGCCAACTAGCGCTGGCAAGACGTTGATTGCTCAGTTCCGTATCCTGCAAGCGCTAAGCACTTACCGGCAGCAGGGTGGATGGGTAGCATACGTTGCACCAAACCGCGCCCTGGTTAACCAGGTGACGCGACGCTTGCGCCGAGATATGGGCGCATTGAATCTGAACGTTGAACGCGTCAGTCCCGCTCTTGAAGTTGATGGTCTTGAGGCCGAGATGCTGCACGATCGCGGCGAGTCTCGGTTTGACGTCCTAGTCTCAACTCCGGAGAAGCTGGATTTGCTGCTCCGATCGGGTTGGCAAGACGAAATTGGGCGGCCACTGTGCCTAGTTGTAGTTGACGAGGCGCATAACATCGCGGACCCCAAGCGGGGAATCAAGCTGGAACTCTTGCTCGCTAGCGTCAACCGCGAAGCGCGTGACGCAGCTTTCCTGCTTCTCACGCCGTTTATCGATAATGGCGAGACGGTCGCGAAATGGCTTGATAGCACAAGCCAGAAGGCCGTTAAAATGTCGCTCGACTGGACACCTAACGACAGAGTGATTGCTCTAGCTCGTCATCAGGCTGGATCAAGAGGAAGTTACAGCATCGCACTCGATACTCTTGTGACCTCCAAGAATACATTGAGCATAAATGCGAGTCTGCCTATCGGCGGGAACCGCCCCTTGGGGTTCTCTAGCTCGGCCGCGAAGGCGCAGGGAAAGCTTGCTGCTGCTACTGCTTCAGTTCTGGCGCCGCGTGGGCAGACCATTACACTGGCACAGAGGCCCGACTTCGCATGGACCATTGCCCAACAGATTAGTGAGGGGCGGACCGATCTTGCCGAGCCTAGCGAGGACCTCCAGGCCGCTGCCAGGATCGTTGGTGAAGAATTTGGCACTAAATTCCCACTAGTTGCTCTGCTGAAGCGCGGGGTCGGAGTCCATCATGCAGGCCTACCAGATGAAGTCCGGGTAGTAACCGAGTATTTGATGGAGTCAGGCGACCTTGAGCATCTGGTGTCGACGACGACTATTGCCCAAGGCGTCAATTTTCCTGTCGCCAACGTGGTGATGGCCTCCCATCAGTTCCCGTACGGTGAAGACATGCCAGCACAGGACTTCTGGAACCTGGCCGGCCGGGCTGGAAGAGTAGAACAAGGGCAAGTCGGATTGGTTGTCCTCGCTGCCTCAGATGCCGACAAGGCTCAGAAGTTGCGATCATTCGTTGATCGCAAGGTATCAGACCTAAACTCCACGCTGATCGAAATGGTGCGAACTGCCATTTCGCAGTATGGGGAACTGAACTTGCATCAACTGTCTTACCAGCCCACTTGGTCGTCGTTCGTCCAGTTCTTGGCCCACACGTACCGCCAAATCGGAGACCATGCAGAGTTCGCCAATGAAGTCGAGCAGATCCTCCGAGGGACCCTCGGATTCCAGGATTTGCGAAGCAAGGCGCCGTCTTGGGCTGCTGAACTGACGCGTAGTGTTCGGGAATACTCCGAAAGAATCACGGGTAAACCTCTCAGCTTGGTAGACAGTACAGGCTTTTCTTGGGAGAGCGTATCGAGCGCGCTGCGCCGCCTCAGCGATGCACGAATTAGTGAGCATGTTTGGGAAGAGCCCCTTTATACGGGCAGCCCTCGAACCCTCGCTGGATTGGTGGGCATCATGCTGGAAGTCCCGGAATTGCGAGACAACTTGATTCCGGTGATTGAGGATCATCAGGAGCGGTCGGGCGACTTCATCTCGCGCGTTATCCAAGACTGGGTTAACGGTGCTTCGATCCCCGCTCTTGCCGCTGAATATTTCAAGCGAGATCGGGATACCGATCTGGCAGCGATCACCAAGTGTTGTCAACGTCTGTTTAGCAAGATGGCTCCCACAGTCGCCTGGGGACTTTCGGCTCTACAGTCGATGACCATAAGCGAAGATTTTCAACATATGGATGAGTCACGGAAGAGGGAGTTGCGTAACCTTCCTTCGTATGCTTTCTATGGCGTCGCTAACGAGCGGGAAATTTCAATGCGGCTCCTTGGCGTTCCGCGATCTGCTGCCCCGAAGATGGCCAACGCCATCTTCGGGCAAGGCGGTGCGTCAACCCGCGACGCTCGATCACTTTTGGTATCCGGCGGCGAGGAAGTCTGGCGTTCGACTCTTGGCGCTTCAGGGACTGCCTATTATCGCGTGTGGAGAATCCTGGACGGAGTCAATTAGGGCCAGTCTGAGTGCAGCCCGTAGCGCTAGATACGTCCGCTGGCTCCTGCATTCTGCTGGCAATGAGCTGGTGCGCGCTGCCGTCAAGGCGAGCTTGAGCGCGCTCGGAGTGCTCGCGCTGTACTGGTGCATTTAGCACTACTGAGCCGTGCCAGGAGTGTGCTGGTCTGGTCTGTAGCGGCACAGCCTGTACCGCTCGTCAGCAACCCACCACTCACCCCAGCTCCCATCCCGTACGCCGTCGACCCACACTCCGTGGAGCGGGCGTGGTCCATGGCGTCCAGGTGGAGCGCGCCACTGTACGAACGACCTGGACGCCATGGGCCGCGTCTGCTCGGCTTTGCCTGGGTCGGCGGTGTGCGGGATGGGAGCTCCCCACGCTCGCCACTACGGACCCGCAGACGGGAACAGCGCCCCCTCCATCCCGGTGCTGGCCGATCCCCCGCCGGAGGCATCGTTCTGACCGTGGCTACTCCTGGCGGCACTCGCCTTGTGGTCTTCGGCTCGCTGCTATGCGCGCGGCACGGACACCGGCTGGGCTGGAGCGGGGCGGAGACAGGAGCGCAGGCCCGGCCGGGGGCCGGGCCGCGCGCGGGGAGCGGAGCGAGCCGCCTTGAACCCGTGAAGAAGGTTGTTACTCAGTCGGCGCTTGGGGCGGCTGTGATGCTCCGGGACTGTGCTGCGGCTCGTCGAAGGGCTTCGGCCACCTCGTCGGCTGCATCGGCGGACAAGTGGATCTCTTGGGTCCACAGAATCGAGAGCCTGATGTCGCCGCTCAGCAGGTTGGTGGCAACGTCGACCTCGGTGCCGTTGCCGGTGAGGTCCTGCACGTTGAGTTCCGGATCGCTGCCGTAGGCGCTCATTGGTTCAGGCTCCACAGTGGAGCCGCGTACTGATCCGGTTGGCTGCTGATGAGTAGTCGGCGCAGCTCATCGCGTTGTGAGCCGTCGAGGTTCAGGACCTCGGTGAGGTGGCGGAACGTCGTGTGCGTGACTCCGCGGGCCCGTGCCTCCGTCGCGAACCGGTCGAGTTGGGCAAGGACCGAATCGGCGTCGAGCTTCGTCGGCCGTTGTTCCTTGAGCCAGAGGGCCTTGTTGCGCTCGTAGTCGATTTCGGAGAAGCCGCAGACCTCGCGGCTCAGTGCCTCCACCTCGTTCAGGGTGGCGGTCGACATGATGGCGCGGGCCAACTCGTTGCGGCCCAGGGCCTCGTCCAGGTCGACCTCATGGACTATCGGGCTCTCGTCGGTGAGGGGGATGGGAAGGCTGGCGTCTCGGACCTCGCATGTGCCGCGTACGCCTCGGGCCGTTGCTGCGAGCATGCCCGTTGCCTCGGAGGGGTGCCATTCCAGGACGGCGCTGATCGGCCCCGTGTCCTTCGCCGTGAAGGTGTGGATCAGCGGGCCGAGCAGGCCTCGCAGGTCCTCGTGTGACAGCTCGCCGTCCAGACCTGGGCCTGCGACCAACAGGCGGATGGATGCGTTGACTTGTCCGCACGCTGCCAGGGTCAGAGAGTCGGCCAGTGGGCTCTTCAGCGTCGGCTCGTCGCCTCGGGCCAACACGTCGCCGCCGACGTCTAGGAGATCAATGGAGGTCGGCTTGAGGTGGGTGATCAGCTCTTCAACCTGGCGCGTGACCCCCGCAGCGCCGTGCTCCGGGTTGATCAGCGCGAAGGTGTGCGGGAGCTCTGCCGCGAGTCGGGGGAGTGTGGACCCTGCCGGTGCGATCGAGCGGGCTTCCGCCGGCACCTTCCAGACTGCCGGGGTGAGCGGTTCGAGGCCGGTGAAGTCGTCGGCTCCTCGGGGGCCCGGTACCGGGTCGATCAGCAAGCGGTCCCACGAGTACGTGAGGATCACCGCCTGGTCCTCGTCGCCGTACAAGGCGGCGTCAAGCATTGCGGCGGCGACTGCGTCGCCCCCTCCTCCTGCTGCGACGATCAACCGCGTCATGGGCCCAAGACTACGGGGTAGGCCATTGACCACTCACCCTATAGTGGCTAGAGGCTATAGCCACTTGGACGAGGAGGGGACATGCCTCAGATCGAGGAGACGCAGCCGAAGTATCTCCAGATCGCTCACTTCATCCGCGATCAGATCCTGCGGGGTGATCTTCGGCCGGGGGACGAGGTGCCTTCGGAGCGGCAGTTGGCGGCGGACTGGAAGGTATCCCGCCCGACTGCGGCGCGGTCGTTGGAGGCGCTGAGTCATCAGGGGCTCGTCGAGAAGCGGCAGGGGTCCGGCACGTACGTGCGGAGTCTCGAAGTGAATCGGAGGGCGCGGGAGTTGTACGGGCGGGCTCGGCAGACCGGGAAGATTTACACGCCGGGTGAGTACGCCGTGATCACGTCGGCCGGGTGGCTGGATGCGCCGGATCACGTTGCTGAGGCGTTGGGCCTGGTGAAGGACCGGCGGGCCGTGCATCGCCGGCGGGTGACCAACAACCAGGACGGGCCGATCACGCTGTCTACCTCGTGGTTCGCGCCGGAGATCGGGCAGCGGGCGCCCAAGCTTCTGGAGCCTGAGCGGATCCAAGAGGGCACCCTGATGTACGTCGAGAACATGACCGGGCGGCAGGGGAGTTACGCCGAAGACCGCATGTGTGCTCGGCAGGCGACCGACGAGGAGGCGGCCGATCTCCAGCTTGAGGCGGGGTCTGCGGTGCTGATCGTGCATCACGTCGTCTTCGACCTCCAGGACCGGCCGTTGGAGTTCGCCGAAGCCACCTACCCGCCGCAGCGCTGGGCGTTCGAGCAGGGGTATCCGCTCACCTGATGAGTCGTCACTTCGGGGAACTGCTTGCGCATCGCGAGTGGCTAATGCCACTATCCAGTAAGTGGCTAAGGCCACTTGATCGGAAGGGGGCACGGGGTGACGAGTCAGCGGCCGGATCAGGGAGTGCACTTACCTTGCCGGGGTTGCCGGGGGCGCGGCTGGAAGCGTGTCGGTTCGCGTACGTCCTTGGCGCTGGCCGCCGCCGCTGACCGCACCCATGCCACATCGAAGCGGCGCTGTCTCGACTGTGATGGCAGCGGCAAGGAGTGAGCGCGAATGGTGGCTTACACGATCGACCGCTACCCCTCTGAGGACTCACCGCGGCTCGGAGCGATGACCTTGCATCCGACTCCTGAGTCCGTACCTCGGGCGCGGCGCTGGTTCCGCAAGTTCATCACTCCGTACGACCCGGCCTGTTCGGTCGAGGACTGCGTGCTGATGATCTCGGAGCTGGTGACCAATGCGATCCGCTACGGGCAGGCTGATGACCCGTGGGTCGTGAGGGTGGAGTGGTTCCGGGAGAAGACTTCGCTCCGGGTCGAGGTGCACAACCCCGGCTTCCCCGCGAACGTGCGGTTGCGGAAGCCGGATGCCAACGACGCGCACGGACGCGGTCTGCTGCTCGTCGACTCCATTGCCGAGTCGTGGCACTCGGGGCCCAGTCGGTTCGGCGGCACGCTGGTTTCCTTCGTGGTCGCCGATGCCTGGCCGGAGTGAGGGCAATACTCTCCGTTGGTACTGCGCCGGCGGATTGGTCGTTAGTCTGGTTGACCAGTTGACTTGGCCAATCTCGACAGGCGGCGGCGTTCATGGCGTATGAAGTGGAGGCACCGAAGTACGTACGCCTCGCCCAGACGATTCAGCAGCGCATCGAGGACGGGACGTACGCGCCCGGTACCCGCGTGCCCAGTGAGAATCAGCTGGTGCAGGCTTTCGGGATGTCCCGCCCGACCGTCGTCCGGGCGCTGGAACTGCTGAAGCGTGACGGTTGGCTGGAGTCCCGGCAGGGGTTCGGCACCATCGTGCGCGGGCGTCCGGCCGTCGTCGAGCACAAGGACCGCCGGGGGAGCGAGGCACTCGCACGTGACGAGTCGCAGGCGCCGGGGCGCGTGGTCGAGGTTGGTCATGTGTCGGTTCCGGCGCGGGTCGCGTCCGTGCTCGGTTTGTCGAAGCGGGCGAAGGTTCTCGTGCGTCGATTCCTGGTCGAGGAGGACGGGGAACCTGCTGAGCTGGTCTCGTCGTACTTCCCCGCCGGCCTGGTCGAGGGCACCGAGCTGGAGAGTGCCGATCCTTTGAGCGGTGGCACTCGTGCACACCTTGAGGCACGCAAGAAGGTCCGGTTCGATCACGTGACGGAGCGGGTTTCGGCTCGACTGCCTGAGCGCGGTGAGGCTGAGCTGCTGGAGTTGCCGGACGGCGTACCCGTTCTCAGTGTCCTGGTCGTCGCGCGCGACGCGTCGGGCCAAGCGTTGCAGGTGTCTGACGTGCTGCTTCCTGCTGATCGGCAAGAGCTGGAAGATACCTATCGCCTGAGCTGACAGCTCTATGCGCGCTGCGGTCTCGTGGCCAGGCGGTAGATCAGGTACGTGAGGGCCAGGATGAAGTCGGCGGCCACCCAGAACCCGACGACGAGACCCACCCCGATCGTGGTTCCGATGTCGCCGGCGTCCTGGCACACCTTCAGGCTGTCGCCGGTCAGTCCATTGCAGGAGTCGGGGTTGTCGTCGTTGCTTGCGATGCCCGTGATCACCCAGATCAAGAACAAGATCTGGACGCCCAGGAAGAACCACAAGAAGACGTGACGGCGCTTCTTCGGTCGAGGTGGATGCGCCCCATCCGCGGCGTGGTCGCTTACTGGTGGGCCTTGAGGTGGTGTCGGCCAGGCATCCGGCGTCGGCGCGGCTCCTTGCGGGTTCCGAGGGCCCCATGGCTGCGGTTCTTGAGCGCGGTGTCGTCTGCCCATGTCGCGCCCTCCTCCGTGCTGGTCGCTCCATGGTGCGCTTGCCTGGTTGGTTGCGCTCGGTGGAGCAAATCCAAGTCACTTGACAAGTCAACCTGGCATCTCTAACTTCAAACTTGCTAAGTCAACTTGTCAGGTGGCGAGTTGATCGACTCAGAAGGAGAAATCTCTGTGCGCGTGATCCGCGTTGACGCCTCGACCGCGACGATCCTGCTCACCGAAGCGCCGGCGCCGAAGGTGCGCGACCGGCAGACCGGTGAGATCGCGAAGGACACCGTGAGCGGTGAGGCGCTGATGACCATCGGCGTCGTCTACATCGACGAGGGCGAGTCGTCGCTGATCCAGGTCACCATCCCCGAGAGCGGAGTGACGGACGGCCTGACCGTCGGGGCCCCGGTCTCGCTGCCGGGACTCGTCGCCCGGCCGTGGCAGAGCGTGTTCAACGGACGCGAGCGGCACGGCATCGCCTACCGCGCCACGGCCGTCATGCCCGGCGCGTTCCAGCTGGCTCAGGCGGGCTGATCGGCGTGACCGACCTGGTGACGTTGGCCGAGCTGGGCGGACCGCTCGCTGCGATAGGCGGCGCGGTCTACGCCCGGCACGCCCACCCGGCGGCGTACTGGTCCACGGTTGGGCTGCCGCTCTCGGTGGCCCGGCTGCTGGCCTCGTACTCCTCGACCATGGACGCGTGCGGGCTCACCGTCGAGCCGTCCCGGTGGCGGGCCCTGGCCGTCCGGGCCACTACTCGGCGGGAGGTTCGGCCGGTTCCCCCGCGTCGCGGAGTGATCCGGCCCAACTCGACCGGTTTCCGGGTACGGCTGCGACTCGCCCCCGGGCAGGAACCGGCGGACGTCGCCGCCTCGGCTGAACGGCTGCGGCACGCCTGGGGCGTTCACGCTGTGTACGTGCGGGACGTGAAGCCCGGTGTCGTCGAACTCCGGCTCGTCGGCTACGACGTCTTACGCAAGGTGCGCATGCCGCGTCGTGTCGACAGCGGGCTTCTGCGGGTGCCGGTGGCCCTGCGGGAGGACGCGACCGCGTTCGTCCGCGACTACCGCGCCGTACCGCATGAACTCGTCCTGGGCGCCACGCTGTCCGGCAAGTCCATGTACCTGCGACATGTCATCTCCGGCCTCGCGGCACAACCCGTCGCCCTGGTCGGAATCGACTGCAAGCGTGGTGTCGAGCTGGCGCCGTTCGCCTCACGGCTCTCCGCGCTGGCGACCGACCCCGGTGAAGCGGCCGAGCTGCTGCCGGTGCTGGTCAAGGAAATGGAGGACCGATACGACCTGATCAAGGCCCGGCAGGGCATCGCCCCCGGCATCCCGGACGAGGAGATCACCTCAGACGTCTGGGGCCTGCCTGAGGACGAACGCCCGGCTCCCATCGTGCTGTTCGTCGACGAGGTGGCGGAACTCTTCCTCGTCGCCACCCGCAAGGACGAGGAACGGCGGGACGAGATGGTCACTCACCTCATCCGCCTCGCCCAGCTCGGCCGCGCGGCCGGAATCTACCTGGAGGTGTGCGGGCAGCGCTTCGGCGCTGAACTCGGCAAGGGCGCGACCATGCTCCGTGCCCAGCTGACCGGCCGAGTCTGCCACCGGGTCAACGATGAAGCCTCCGCCAAGATGGCGCTCGGCGACATCGCGCCCGAAGCGGTCTACGCGGCCTGCTCCATCGCCCCTGAGCTGCCTGGCCTCGCTGTCGTCGGCGACACCTCCGGCGGCTGGTCCCGCATCCGCACCCCGTACCTGTCCCTCGCCGATGCTGCGGCCGTCTGCCGCGACTCGGCTCACTTCGCCCCGGACGTTCCGGCGCTCGCGCCCTTCCGGCCGTACGTCCAGCCCGCGCCCTTGGCGGCCTCCGGGACGGCGACGTCTCCCCGCCCGGTCACCGAGTAGCCCCACCCCGAACCACCGGCCGGCGCGGCCGTCCCGCGTCACGTCCCTACCCCGCCATGCCTGGAATCGGAAGGAGTGGCGCCGTGAGCTCTCTGCCCGTTCGCCTCGACGCCGTACTCGTCCAAGCCCTGATCGCCGCCGCACTGTCCTTCGCCCACCTTCACGACCTGGCCGCCGCTGCCGGACAGGACGGCTGGAAGGCGTGGGCCTATCCGGTCTCCGTCGACCTGCTGTTGGTGGCGGCCTGGCGGCGACTGCGCTCCGGTGGGTCGAAAGCGGCCGGGTGGTGCTGGTTCCTCGTCGCGCTGACCGCGTCGCTCGGCGCGAACGTCGCCACGGCCGGCCTGCTCGACCTGGACGCCGTACCGGCCTGGCTGCGCATCCTCGTCGCCGGATGGCCCGCGGTCGCCTTCCTCGGCGGCACGCTCCTTGCACACAGCTCGACCGATGCGCCCGAGACCGTCTCGGTGACGGTGCCTGAACCGCCCGCCGTAGAAGCGGCCTCCGAACCGCCCCCGCCGTCCGTCACCCCCGTCCCGCCCGCCCTCGTCGCCCACGCCCGCAAGGTCGCCGACGACCACCGCGCCCGGACCGGAACCCCCATCGACACCCCGACCCTTCGCGCCCGGCTCGGAGTCCCGCTGCCGCTCGCCGAAGCGATCGCCGCCCAACTCGCCTGAACTCAGGAGCACTTCCGCACATGCGCCCTTCCACGCTCCGCGCGCTGAACCGTGCCGCCGAGCTGACCCGTCAGAACCGCCTCACCGAAGCAATGCTCATCGCCGAGCCCGTGATCCTCACCGCCGACGAGTACGAGGGCGACGAGATCAAGCGGTGGCTGATCGACCACGTCGCCGATTTCACCGGCGAGAACCACGACGAACCGAAGGAGCTGCCCTGATGCCCGCCAACCGCCGCTTCCGCCGTGTCATCCGTATCGGCCCCGTCCAGGTCGGCACGTACTACGACGGCCGGGGCCGCGAGAAGCATGCCGCCGTCTGTACGGCTCCGCGCTGCGGCTTCTCCGCCGACTACGACAGCCGCACCGCCGCCGAGCTGGCCGCCCGCACCCACCGCTGCCGCGTCCGCTGAGGAGAACGCCATGACCGTCTCGCTCCCGCTCGTCTTCGTCCTCGGCGTCATCGCCTGGGCCGCGATCAAGTTCCTCGGCGTCCGCATCTGGGTCGCCGTCGTCATCGCGCTGTTCGGCTTCTGGCTCTCGCACACCTTCCTCGCCCCGGCCATCGAGACCGGCACGCGCACCGGAGTCGGCGTCGTCAACGGCGACAACAAATGACAAGGAGGACCGCCGTGTTGTTCCGCCCGCAGCTCCCCGAAGCTCCGCACCTGCCCACGTCCACCATCACCACACAGCACCAGGTACAAGCTCCGATGCCGTCCGCCGGCCGTCCGCTCACCCCCTACATGGGCGCGGTCGCCGCCGTGGTCGTCGTCGGCATCGTCCTCACCGCGCTCCTGGCGGCCGTCGCCGTCACGGCCGTGTCCGTGGCCGTCGCCGCCGTGGCCCTGCGCTCCCTCGTCAGCAGCGCCAACAGACGCTGACCGGCCGCCGGGGCGGCAACAAGCCGCCAAGCATCCCGCCGCCCCGGGGCCGTCCCTCCCAACCACCGAAACAGCCGAAAGGGACTCCCATCCTTACCCACTCGACCCCGCCCCCGCTGGCGGAGCTGAGCACCCTCGCCGCCCTCGGCACCATGCCCGCCCTCGTGCGACAGCTCGCGGGCCTCGGCGGCTGTACCCATCCCGTCCGCCTGGAAGGCCACCGCACCGAGTACGCCGTCAACAACACGACCGGCGAGATCGGCGCCGTCCTCCACCGCCTCGACTCGGCCACCCTCCCCGCCGGTCACCTCCTGGTCCGCTGCAACAACCGCCGCGCAACCCGCTGCCCGGCCTGCGCCGAGACCTACCGCCGCGACACCTACCACCTGATCACCGCCGGGCTACGCGGTGGCAAGGGCACTCCCGGCGAGGTCGCCCAACACCCCCGCGTCTTCGCTACCTTCACCGCCCCCGGCTTCGGCCCGGTCCACAACCGCCGCACCGACGGCCGCCCCTGCCGCTGCGCCACGCATCACGACCAGGAGGACGCCGCCCTCGGTACCCCACTCGATCCCGACACCTACGACTACGAAGCGGCCGTTCTCTGGAACGCGCACGCGGGCGCCCTCTGGCGGCGCTTCTCGATCTACCTCCGCCGTGAGATCGCCAAGCGCGCCGGCCTCACTCAACGTACCTTCCGCGACCACGCCCGCGTCTCCTTCGCCAAGGTCGCCGAGTACCAGAAGCGTGGCGCGGTCCACTTCCATGCGGTCATCCGCCTCGACGGCCCGGAAGGCGGTGACACCTCGCCCCCGGCATGGGCCACGGCCGAGCTGCTGACCGATGCGATCCGCGCTGCCGCGACCGCCGCACGCATCGATGGCCCGACCATCGACGGCCGGACCCACACCTTCGCCTTCGGGCGACAGCTCGACGTCCGCACCATCCGTTCCGCCGACTTCGACGGCGGCCAGGAACTGACCGAACGGGCGGTGGCCGCGTACATCGCCAAGTACGCCACCAAGGGCGCCGAGACCACGACCGGCACTCTGGACCGGCCGATCCGCTTCCTGGCCGAGTTGGCTCAGGCCCGGATCAGCGAGCACGCCCGCCGCCTGATCCGGACCGCTTGGGCCCTCGGCGCACGCAAGGACCTGGAACACCTCCGCCTGCGTGCCTGGGCTCACATGCTCGGCTTCCGCGGCCACTTCTCCACCAAGTCCCGCCGCTACTCCACCACGCTCGGCGCCCTCCGCGACGCCCGCGCCGACTGGCGCCGCGCCCAGACGGCTCCGCCCGTCCCGCAGGACGGCGAAACCACGCTCGTCCTCGCCCACTGGGTGTTCGCCGGTACGGGCCTCAGCTCCGCCGAGAGCTGGCTTGCCGCAACCCTCGAACCCGCCCCTGGAACGGAAGGAGAACCGACCGCATGACGACCGACCGATATCTCTCCGTCGACCAGGTCGCCGAGCTGCTCGGCACGACCGCCCGCTTCCCCCGGCGGCTGATCGAGGAACGGCGCATCCGGTACGTCAAGGTCGGCCGGCATGTCCGTATCCCCGAAAGCGCAGTCACGGAGTTCATCCGGTCGCGCACGGTGGAGCCGCTGAGGCGTTCCCGCACCCGGTTCGGGAGGGCTGCCTGATGAGCGGGAACAACAGGGGTAGGCGTCGCCGCTTCGGCGCGATCAGAAAGCTTCCCTCCGGCCGCTATCAGGCGCGCTATCCAGGCCCGGACGGCGTCATGCGTCCCGCCCCGGAAACGTTCGCGACCACGGCGGACGCCGACGACTGGCTCGCCGAGAAGCAAACCGAGATCAGGCGCGGGGACTGGCGGGACCCCGAAGCCGGTGCCGTGAGCTTCCGTGTCTATGCCGACAAGTGGGTCGAGGAACGCGAACTGGCGCCGCTGACGGCGGACCTCTACCGCTATCTGCTCGACAAGCACCTGACCGCTTTCGAGGACGCCGACCTCGACGAGATCACCGCACCCCGAGTGCGTGAATGGCGGGCCGAACGGCTGCGGGTGACCGGAGCCAAGACGATGACGGCAAAGGCGTACCGCCTCCTCAAGGCCGTCATGGAAACGGCCGTTGATGACGAACTGATCCAGCGCAACCCGTGCCGTATCAAGGGCGCCGGTAAGGAGAAGGCGGCTGAGCGTCGTATCGCAACCGTCGTCCAGGTCGACGCGCTCGCGGAGGCAGTAGGGATGCGGTGGCGGCTCATGGTCTACCTCGGCGCTTACGGCCCGATGCGGCCTGAAGAGCTGGCCGGCCTCCGGCGTCGGGACGTCGACCTCGACGGCCTCAGGATCCGGGTGCGCCTCGCCGAGCCGGAGCGGATGAACGGGCGACGCGTCCAGGGCGACACCAAGAGCGAGGCCGGAACGAGGACTGTGATTCTTCCCGCGTTCCTCCGTCGGGAGCTCCGTTGGCATCTGGAGTCGTACGCCGAGCCGGGCCCGGACGGGTTGCTCTTCGTGGGGGAGAAGGGGGCGCCCTTCCGGCGGAGCACCTTCGGCCGGAAGTGGCGTAAGGCGCGGGAGATCGTCGGCATGCCCGAAGGCTTCCGGTTCTACGACCTCCGCCACACCGGACACACCCTGTCCACCCGATCGGGTGCCACCCTCAAGGACACGATGGTCCGCGCCGGCCAGTCCTCCGAGAAAGCCGCGCTGATCTATCAGCACTCCGACGACGACCGACAGCAGGAAGTTGCAGCCGGTCTCGACGCCACCGTACAAAAGGCGCGGCGGGAAGCTGCGGCCGTGCCAGAACAGCCCACCGCCGACGCTGAGGATCAACGTTCTGGCACGAATCTGGCACGCGGCGAGTGATCGCAGAGGACAGCAAAAAGGCCCGGCTCTCTGAGCTGGGCCTTCTCCATGGAGCGGGTGACGAGAATCGAACTCGCGCTCTCAGCTTGGGAAGCTGATGTTCTACCATTAAACTACACCCGCGTAAGACGCCGGTCAGGGCCGGTGTCCGATTGCCCCGTCACTGTACAACATCCTGGACCCCCGGCGCTGGAGCCGAGGGGTCCGTCTGCGTTTCAGGGGGTGGGATCCCGGTGCGGGCGGCTGGAGTTGGGGCGTACGGTGGGGGTACGGGAGAGGGGGCGGGCGGGGTCGGAGTGCCGCCTGGAGGGTCGTCCCGTTCGTCCCGTAATGTGGCTTTCGTTGTCCGGCGAGCAGCAGCCGGACGCGGCTCTTGGGGAAGGGACTCTAGGACTTGATGGAGCGCACCGTCGTCCGTTGTGCCGATGGGCACGTGTTCAGCACCGCGACGTTCCCGATGCAGCAGGCCGAGCGGCTCGGCCCCGGACGGCTCGTCCGGTGTCCGCGATGTGCCCGGCTCCGCAGCGCGGTGCCGGTGATCCTCGCGAAGCGGTAGGGACAGCAGTGGTCTGACGCGCGGAGTCGTCCTGATTGCGGGGGCTCCGCGCGTCTTGCGTATCCTCGGGGCGTGCTTCTCTCAGACAAGGACATCCGGGCCGAGATCGACGCCGGGCGGGTACGGATCGATCCCTACGACGAATCCATGGTGCAGCCGTCGAGCATCGACGTACGCCTCGACCGCTTCTTCCGGGTGTTCGAGAACCACCGCTACCCCCACATCGACCCCGCCGTGGAGCAGGCGGACCTGACCCGGCTCGTGGAGCCGGAGGGAGACGAACCGTTCATCCTGCACCCCGGTGAGTTCGTGCTCGCGTCGACGTACGAGGTCATCACCCTTCCCGACGATCTCGCCTCGCGGCTGGAGGGCAAGAGCTCGCTCGGCCGGCTCGGGCTCGTCACGCACTCCACGGCCGGTTTCATCGACCCCGGCTTCTCCGGGCACGTCACCCTGGAGCTGTCCAACCTCGCGACGCTCCCCATCAAGCTCTGGCCCGGTATGAAGATCGGCCAGCTGTGCATGTTCCGGCTCAGCTCGCCGGCCGAGCATCCCTACGGCAGCGAGCAGTACGGCTCCCGGTATCAGGGGCAGCGCGGGCCCACCGCCTCGCGGTCCTTCCTCAACTTCCATCGGACCCAGGTGTGAGGGTGGCGGCATGAGCGGCGCGGACGGGCGGGAGAATCTCTCCTACGAGCGGTTCGGCGTCGCCGTACGTGAGCTCGCGCAGGCCATCGCCGACGACGGGTACGAGCCCGATGTCGTGCTCAGCATCGCCCGCGGCGGCGTCTTCGTCGCCGGCGGGCTCGCCTACGCCCTCGACTGCAAGAACATCCACCTGGTCAACGTGGAGTTCTACACCGGTGTGGGGCAGACGCTGGAAATGCCGGTGATGCTGGCCCCCGTTCCGAACGTGATCGATTTCACCGACAAGAAGGTGCTGATCGCGGACGACGTGGCCGACACCGGCAAGACGCTGAAACTCGTGCACGACTTCTGTCTCGACCATGTCGCCGAGGTGCGTTCCGCCGTCATCTACGAGAAGTCGCAGTCCCTGGTGAAGTGCGAGTACGTCTGGCGCCGCACCGACGACTGGATCAACTTCCCGTGGAGTGTCCTGCCCGTCGTACGTAAGTCGGGGGAGTCGGTCACCCCGTCCAGGGAAGCGCTCTGATCCGGCGGTGAGCGCGGGCGGAGCCCGGCGGCGCCGGCCTCCCGGCCCGCTGTCCTCCGCCCCCTGCGCTGCTGATGAAGATTTCAGTAGACAAACCACTCGACTCATTAAGTGCCGGACGGTACTTCGACGGTACTTCGGGGAAATATTTAAAAACGCCCTCGTGGATGTTTTTCCTACGGCAGGGTCACTCATTTGCCGCGCATCTGGGGGAGGGCGGACAGCGTTAGCGGGACATGAAGAAAGAAAGGTCCCTGGGCCTGCCTCACCGCAGCGCAAGGAAGGATTATCTGCCTGCGGCCCGTCATGTGACAGCGGGTAAACACACTTACACACCCGGTGTGGCGTACTCGGCGCTCGGGGGGCACAGCACCCTGCGCGGCGACGGTGCCCGGGGCGAGCCCCTGGCCACCGAGCCCCTGCTCCGGGAGTTCCTGTCGCTGCTGGAGGCGATCCAGGAGGAACTCAATCAGCGGTGGAACGGCCAGGGAGAACTCGGCTGTCACGCAGACCGCGTGTGACGAGGGCGGATTCCATGAATCACGACTATGCGGAACCCTCCTTTGCGTGGCGTGAATGGTATTCCGACACGTACCCCTACGGGTCCGGTTCCGGCTGGCACAGTGGCCCGGTCGACGACCTGCACGCGGGGTCCTCCCTCGGGTCCCCCCTGAGTTCTCCCCTGAATTCCCCCCTCGGGTCCCCCCTCGGATCCCCGCTGGGGTCCCCTCTGAGCTCTCCCGAGCCGGGCTGGGACCCCGTCGAGGAACTCGCCTACCTCCTCCAGGAGGCGGGGCAGACGGAGCAGGCGGCCACCCTCCAGCCGCCGCGCAACGAGCCGTCGCCCGGCGTCGACTTCACCGACCCGATGGAGAACCTGGCGCAGATCACCGCGCAGCTGCCGCCCATCCGTCACCCCTCGGCGGGGCACCGCAAGGCGCCGGTGCGGAAGATGCGCCTCGCGTGGCTGCAGACGGGCAGCTTCGCGATCATCGCGGTCGTCGCCGTGATCGTGGCCATGGTCAGTGTCTTCGGCGGCATGGTGGCCTACGCGCCGCTGCAGAACATCCCGGCGGGGGCGGAGAACGAGGTCGTCCCCTGGTGGCCTCTTCTCGTGTACGGCCCCTGGATGGTGGCCTCTCTCTCCATCCTGCGCACCGCCCTGCACCAGCGCCGCGCCCTGCACTCGTGGTTGATCGTCGTGCTGTTCTCCTCCGTTGCGATGATGCTGTGCGTGGCTCAGGCGGAGAAGACGTTCACCGGTGTCGCCGGAGCCGTCCTGCCGGCCCTGGCGTCCCTGGCCTGCTTCCAGCAACTCGTCCGGCAGATCACCCTGACCCTGCCCCCGCGACAGCCCACGCGCCGCCACCGGCAGTAGCGCCCTGTCCGCCCGGTCGGCCGGGGTGCGGTCCGGCACGGCGAAGAGGGGCTCCCGTCCACTGACGGGAGCCCCTCACGCGTGTCGGCGGACGGGTCAGAAGGTGCCCAGCTTCACGATCGACAGCAGCGCGATCAGCTGGATCGCCGACGCGCCCAGCGCCTTCGGCCAGGGCAGGTCGTGGGAGCGGCTGACCATCAGGGTCAGCAGGGCCCCGGCCGCCACCCAGGTGGCCCAGCCCAGCAGCTGCACGAAGGAGGCGTCGCCGCCGAAGAACATCGCCACGACGAGGCGCGGCGCGTCCGTCAGCGACATGATCAGCATGGAGAGGCCGACCGTGGGCTGCCAGGCGCCGTCGCCGCCGAGCTGGCGGGCCAGGGTGTGCGTGACCACGCCGAGGATGAAGGAGCTCAGCACCATCGCGACGGCCGTCATCAGGACGATCGGGATCGCGTTGGCGAGGGTGGCGCTGATGGCCTCCTCACGGGCGCCGTCGAAGCCGAAGACCGCGAGCAGGCCGTAGAGGAAGGTCACGACCAGGGCGGGGCCCCACATCGTGTAGTCCCGCATCCGGAGGAAGGTCTGCTTGGGGGACAGGACGATCCCCCGGAGCAGCTCCTTCCAGTGCAGACGCGGGCCGATCGGGCCCGAGGGGGCGCTGGAGCCGGCGTGGTAGGTCTCGCCGCCCGAGTAGCCCTGGCCGCCGTACGGCGCGTGGTCGTCGACCGAGAACGCCTGCGTGTGCCCCGGGTTGTTCGCGGCGTACGGATCGGCGCCGCCGGCGGGGCCGGACGGGTAGCCGCCGTCGCCGAAGTACTCCGGTTCGCCGCCGCCCTGACCGCCGTTCGCCTGGGGCCATCCGCCGCCGCCCGAGCCGCCGTACGGCTGCTGCTGCCCGCCGCGGTACTGCGGCCGCGTCTGCGGGTGGGGCTGCTGCGCCGGCGGGTAGCCGTACGACGGCCCCGAGGGCCGCGCCGACTGCCCCTGGGGCGCCTGCTGCCCGTAGGGAGGGTGTTGCGGTCGCGCTTGCGGGGCGCGGTTGTCCCGGCCGCCGCGTCCGATCCTGAATCCAGCCACGTCTTCGAACGTACCTGGTCTCGGCGGATGACGTGCCGGGCCGCGGCTCCGCGGCCCGGCTTTGCGGCCGACCTGTGACATCCCCTAAGGGATGTCATGGGGTCGTGTCGGTGATGCGTCAGGGTGTCGGTCTGAGGGGCCCTCAGGGAACGGCGCCGGCCGGGCCGTGGCCGCCGGTGGTCTCGGGCGGAGACGACGGCGCCCCCGGGTCCGGGTGGACCTGGGGGCGCCGAACGGCGTTGCACGCGGCCGGGGTTACTTCACCGGCGCGGGCTCCGGCTCGCTCTCCGTCTCCGCCGCGCCCGCGGGGGGCTCGTCGTCGGTGACCGGCGTCTTGACCGACTCCAGCAGCAGCTGGGCGACGTCCACGACCTGGATGGACTCCTTGGCCTTGCCCTCGTTCTTCTTGCCGTTGACCGAGTCGGTCAGCATGACGAGGCAGAAGGGGCAGGCCGTCGACACGATGTCGGGGTTGAGCGAAAGGGCTTCGTCGACACGCTCGTTGTTGATCCGCTTGCCGATCCGCTCCTCCATCCACATCCGCGCGCCGCCGGCGCCGCAGCAGAAGCCGCGCTCCTTGTGGCGGTGCATCTCCTCGTTCCGCAGACCGGGGACGTTGGCGATGATCTCGCGCGGGGGCGTGTAGATCTTGTTGTGGCGGCCCAGGTAACAGGGGTCGTGGTACGTGATGATGCCCTCGACCGGGGTCACCGGGATCAGCTTGCCCTCGTCGACGAGGTGCTGGAGCAGCTGGGTGTGGTGGATGACCTCGTAGTCGCCGCCGAGCTGCGGGTACTCGTTGCCGAGGGTGTTGAGGCAGTGCGGGCAGGTGGCGACGATCTTCTTGGCCGACTTCGGCTTCCTCGTCGACTCGTCGACCTCTCCCTCCTCGTTGAGGGACTCGCCGAACGCCATGTTCAGCGCGGCCACGTTCTCCATGCCGAGCTCCTGGAACAGGGGCTCGTTGCCGAGGCGGCGGGCGGAGTCACCGGTGCACTTCTCGTCGCCGCCCATGATCGCGAACTTGACGCCCGCCATGTGGAGGAGTTCCGCGAAGGCCTTGGTGGTCTTCTTGGCGCGGTCCTCCAGGGCGCCGGCGCAGCCGACCCAGTAGAGGTACTCGACCTCGGTGAGGTCCTCGATGTCCTTGCCGACGACCGGGACCTCGAAGTCGACCTCCTTGAGCCACTCCAGGCGCTGCTTCTTCGCCAGGCCCCAGGGGTTGCCCTTCTTCTCCAGGTTCTTGAGCATCGTGCCCGCCTCGGAGGGGAAGGCGCTCTCGATCATCACCTGGTAGCGGCGCATGTCGACGATGTGGTCGATGTGCTCGATGTCCACCGGGCACTGCTCGACGCAGGCGCCGCAGGTGGTGCAGGACCACAGGACGTCGGGGTCGATGACGCCGTTCTCCTCGGCGGTGCCGATCAGCGGCCGCTCGGCCTCGGCCAGCGCCGCCGCCGGGACGTCCTTGAGCTGCTCCTCGGACGCCTTCTCCTCGCCCTCCATGGTCTTGCCGCCGCCCGCGAGCAGGTAGGGCGCCTTGGCGTGGGCGTGGTCCCGCAGGGACATGATCAGCAGCTTGGGGGAGAGCGGCTTGCCGGTGTTCCAGGCGGGGCACTGCGACTGGCAGCGGCCGCACTCGGTGCAGGTGGAGAAGTCCAGCAGGCCCTTCCAGGAGAACTGCTCGACCTGGGAGACGCCGAAGACGTCGTCGTCACCGGGGTCGGTGAAGTCGATCGGCTTGCCGCCGGAGGTCATCGGCTGCAGGCCGCCCAGGGCGGTGGCGCCGTCCGCGTTGCGCTTGAACCAGATGTTCGGGAACGCCAGGAAGCGGTGCCAGGCCACGCCCATGTTGGTGTTGAGCGAGACCACGATCATCCAGATGAACGAGGTGCTGATCTTCACCATCGCGGTCAGGTAGATCAGGTTCTGCAGCGCGCCGACGCTCAGTCCCTTGAACGCCAGGACCAGGGGGTACGAGGCGAAGTACGCGGCCTCGTAGTGCTCCACGTGGTGGATCGCGCCCTCGAGGCCGCGCAGGACGTAGATCGCGAGGCCGATGGTGAGGATGACGTACTCGACGAAGTACGCCTGGCCCGCCTTGGAGCCGGCGAAGCGGGACTTGCGGCCCGCGCGTGACGGCAGGCTCAGCAGCCGGATCACGATGAGCACGGCGATGCCGAGGATCGTCATCACGCCGATGAACTCGATGTACAGCTCGAACGGCAGGAAGCCGCCGATGACCGGCAGCGTCCAGTCGGCCTCGAAGAGCTGCCCGAAGGCCTGTGCCAGGGTCGGCGGCAGGGTGAGGAAGCCGACGGCGACGAACCAGTGGGCGAAGCCCACGATGCCCCAGCGGTTCATCCGCGTGTGGCCGAGGAACTCCCGTACCAGGGTCACGCTGCGCGCGTAGGGGTTGTCCGTCCGGGCGCCGGCCGGGACCGGCTGGCCCAGTTTGAAGTAGCGGACGAACTGACCGATGGCGCGTGCGAGCAGCGCAACGCCGACCACGGTCAGGACCAGCGACACGATGATCGCGGCGAGTTGCATGAGGGGGCTCCTCGGGCCTGCGAGGGGTCTTCGGGAAACGACTTCGGGAAACGGCTTCCCGAGATTACTAAGCGGTAACTTATGCAGTCCGTCTGAGACTACCCCTATCCTGCGCCGCACTGTAGCGGGCGGCGGGGTGATCTGGATCGCTGAGGGTCACCTCAGAGTCTGACCGTGTTATTCGTACCAAATTGGTACATTTGTGACTAATTTATATCCGTGCTCTACGGGATCGCCTCCGCCGCCACCGCCCTTCTCCTCACCGCCGTTCTCGCCGCCCTGCTGCGGGTGCCCGCCCTGCGTCTGGGGCTGGTCGAACGGCGGCAGCGACAGCGGCGGGTGCCGCTGTCCGGGGGGCTCGCCGTCGTCCTCGTCACCTGCCTCGTCGCGGTCGCCGGGAACTGGTGGGGCATCGCCCCGCTCGGCGAGGACGCCGGCACGCTGCTCGTCGCGGCGGGCGCCGTCGCGGGGCTCGGGCTGGTGGCGGACCTGTGGCGGCTCACCTCCCGGCTGCTGGTCCTCGGTACCGCGGTGGCGGCCGCCTTCGTCGTGCCGTACGGGGACACCGGGGCGGTGGCCGGGGTGGCCGCCGTCGGGTGGATCACCTTCGTGGCGCTGGCGTTCCGGTCCCTCGACCACGCGGACGGGGTGGCGGGCACGGTCGGTGTCGTCACGGCGTTCGGGGCGGCCGGGTGTGCCGCCGTGGAGGTGATGGACGGGCCGGCCGTGCTGCTGAGCGTCCTCGCCGCCGCGCTGACCGGCTTCCTGATGCACAACTGGCCCCCCGCGCGCGTCGCGCTCGGCGCGTGCGGCTCGCTCTTCGCCGGTTTCCTGCTGGCCGCCGTCGCGGTCACCGTGCGCGCGGGCAGCGACGCGGCCGAGGGGGCGGGCGTCCTGTTCGCCCTCACGGCGGTGGTGGTCGCCGACGCCGTCCTCGTCGCCGTGGCGCGGCGACTGGCCGGGCGGCCGCTGCTGCGCGGCGGCCCCGACCACCTCGCGCACCGGCTGCGACGGCTCGGGCTCACCCCGCAGGGGGTGGCGGTGCTGGCCGGTGTGGCCGCCTTCTCCGGGGTACTCGTCGGGACGCTCGCCCAGGCCGGCCGGGTGGGCGCGCAGGCGGGATGGTGGGCGGCGGGCGCGGTGCTGGTCGTCGTCCTCGGACTGCTGCGGGTGCCGGTGTACGGCCCGCCACGCGCGCGTGCCGCGCACGGTGCCGCACCCGCGCGTGCCGGCCGCCGCGACGCCCGTCCGGCCGGCCGTCCCGACGCCCGTCCCGATGCCCGTCCGGACGCCCGCCCCGGTCGTCGGCAGGGTGGCCGCCAGGTGGCCGGCGGGGCGGCGGTGTACGGCCCCCGGCGTCAACCCGAGTCCGAGGACGGGCCCCCTGAATCGGGTGATCGTCCAGTCGGCCGGGATGCGTCTTCCCAGGTCAACGGCTCCTTGCGTGTAAGGAACGGATAAGAGTTGAGTCCCCCTGGCTCAGGTCTGTTGACCCAGCGGCGGGGCTCGTGCACACTTGAGTCCGTTCCACTCAAGTCAGCTGGAGGAAGATCACCATGGCACGTGCGGTCGGCATCGACCTGGGCACGACTAACTCCGTCGTCAGCGTTCTGGAGGGCGGCGAGCCCACCGTCATCACCAACGCCGAGGGTGCCAGGACCACGCCGTCCGTCGTCGCCTTCGCCAAGAACGGCGAGGTGCTGGTCGGCGAGGTCGCCAAGCGCCAGGCGGTCACGAACGTGGACCGGACCATCCGTTCCGTCAAGCGCCACATGGGCACCGACTGGAAGATCGGGCTGGACGGGAAGGACTTCAACCCGCAGCAGATCTCCGCGTTCATCCTGCAGAAGCTGAAGCGGGACGCCGAGGCCTACCTGGGCGAGAAGGTGACCGACGCGGTCATCACCGTCCCCGCCTACTTCAACGACTCCGAGCGCCAGGCGACGAAGGAGGCCGGCGAGATCGCCGGTCTGAACGTCCTTCGCATCGTCAACGAGCCCACCGCGGCCGCGCTCGCCTACGGCCTCGACAAGGACGACCAGACGATCCTCGTCTTCGACCTCGGTGGCGGCACCTTCGACGTGTCCCTGCTGGAGATCGGTGACGGCGTCGTCGAGGTGAAGGCCACCAACGGTGACAACCACCTCGGTGGTGACGACTGGGACCAGCGCGTCGTCGACTACCTGGTGAAGCAGTTCCAGGCCGGCCACGGCGTGGACCTCTCCAAGGACAAGATGGCGCTCCAGCGCCTGCGCGAGGCCGCCGAGAAGGCGAAGATCGAGCTGTCCTCGTCCACCGAGACCTCGATCAACCTGCCGTACATCACGGCGTCCGCCGAGGGCCCGCTGCACCTGGACGAGAAGCTCACCCGCGCCCAGTTCCAGCAGCTGACCGCGGACCTTCTGGAGCGCTGCAAGACGCCGTTCCACAACGTCATCAAGGACGCCGGCATCAACCTCTCCGAGATCGACCACGTCGTTCTCGTCGGCGGTTCGACCCGTATGCCCGCCGTCGCCGAGCTCGTCAAGGAGCTGACCGGCGGCAAGGACGCCAACAAGGGTGTGAACCCGGACGAGGTCGTCGCCATCGGCGCCTCGCTCCAGGCCGGTGTCCTCAAGGGTGAGGTCAAGGACGTCCTGCTCCTCGACGTGACCCCGCTGTCCCTCGGCATCGAGACCAAGGGCGGCATCATGACCAAGCTCATCGAGCGCAACACCACGATCCCGACCAAGCGGTCCGAGATCTTCACGACGGCCGAGGACAACCAGCCGTCGGTGCAGATCCAGGTCTACCAGGGCGAGCGCGAGATCGCGGCGTACAACAAGAAGCTCGGCATGTTCGAGCTGACCGGTCTGCCGCCGGCCCCGCGTGGCGTCCCGCAGATCGAGGTCTCCTTCGACATCGACGCCAACGGCATCATGCACGTGACCGCGAAGGACCTCGGCACGGGCAAGGAGCAGAAGATGACCGTCACCGGCGGCTCCTCGCTGCCGAAGGACGAGGTCGACCGCATGCGCCAGGAGGCCGAGCAGTACGCGGACGAGGACCACCGCCGCCGCGAGGCCGCCGAGGCCCGCAACCAGGGCGAGCAGCTCGTCTACCAGACCGAGAAGTTCCTCAAGGACAACGAGGACAAGGTCCCCGGCGAGATCAAGACCGAGGTCGAGTCCGCCGTCGCCGAGCTGAAGGAGAAGCTCAAGGGCGAGGACACCGCCGAGATCCGTACCGCCACCGAGAAGGTCGCGGCCGTCTCGCAGAAGCTCGGCCAGGCCATGTACGCCGACGCCCAGTCCGCGCAGGCCACCGCCGGCGGCGCGGGTGACGCCCCGAAGGCCGACGACGACGTCGTGGACGCCGAGATCGTGGACGACGAGCGCAAGGACGGTGCCGCGTGACGGAGGAGACCCCGGGCTTCGAGGAGAAGCCCGACGTCCCCTCCGGCGCCACCCCTGACGACGCCGAGCCGAAGGCCGCCTCCCCCTCCTCGGGGGAGGGGGCGGCCCCGGCCGGGGACGCGAACCAGACAGCGGGTCTGGTGGCCCAGCTGGACCAGGTGCGCACCGCCCTCGGCGAGCGCACCGCGGATCTCCAGCGCCTCCAGGCCGAGTACCAGAACTACCGCCGCCGGGTCGAGCGCGACCGGATCGCGGTCAAGGAGATCGCCATCGCGAACCTCCTGACCGAACTCCTGCCCGTGCTCGACGACATCGGCCGCGCCCGCGAGCACGGCGAGCTCGTCGGCGGCTTCAAGTCCGTCGCCGAGTCGCTGGAGACCGTGGCGGCCAAGATGGGTCTGCAGCAGTTCGGCAAGGAGGGCGAGCCCTTCGACCCGACGATCCACGAGGCCCTGATGCACTCGTACGCGCCCGACGTCACCGAGACGACGTGCGTGGCGATTCTGCAGCCCGGGTACCGGATCGGCGAGCGCACCATCCGCCCCGCGCGGGTGGCCGTCGCCGAGCCCCAGCCCGGGGCCCAGACGGTGAAGGCCGAGTCCTCGGACGCGGCCCCGGCCGAGACGGCGGACGACAAGGAGAGCGGTGGCCCGGACGAGGGCTGAGCTTGAACCGATGAGAGAGGAGGGACGTCGAGGATGAGCACCAAGGACTTCATCGAGAAGGACTTCTACAAGGTCCTCGGCGTCCCCAAGGACGCCACCGAGGCCGAGATCAAGAAGGCGTACCGGAAGCTCGCCCGCGAGTTCCACCCGGACGCCAACAAGGGCAACGCCAAGGCGGAGGAGCGCTTCAAGGAGATCTCCGAGGCGAACGACGTCCTCGGCGACCCCAAGAAGCGCAAGGAGTACGACGAAGCACGCGCCCTCTTCGGCAACGGCGGCTTCCGCCCCGGGCCGGGCGCCGGCGGCTCCTTCAACTTCGACCTGGGCGACCTCTTCGGCGGCGGCGCCCAGGGCGGAAGCCCGGGCGGCTTCGGCGGCGGCATCGGGGACGTCTTCGGGGGCCTGTTCAACCGCGGCGGCACGGGTACCTCCCGTACCCAGCCCCGGCGCGGCCAGGACATCGACACCGAGGTCACCCTGACCTTCACGGAGGCGATCGAGGGCGCGACGGTCCCGCTGCGCATGTCCTCGCAGTCCCCGTGCAAGGCGTGCTCCGGCACCGGCGACAAGAACGGCACGCCGCGCGTGTGCCCGACCTGTGTCGGCACCGGCCAGGTCGCGCGGGGTTCGGGCGGAGGCTTCTCCCTCACCGACCCCTGCCCGGACTGCAAGGGACGCGGACTGATCGCCGAGCACCCCTGCCTGGAGTGCAAGGGCAGCGGCCGCGCCAAGTCGTCCAGGACCATGCAGGTCCGCATCCCCGCCGGGGTGACGGACGGGCAGCGCATCCGGCTGCGCGGCAAGGGCGCCCCGGGCGAGCGCGGCGGCCCCGCGGGCGACCTCTACGTCGTCGTCCACGTCGGGAGCCACCCGGTCTTCGGCCGCAAGGACGACAACCTGACGGTGACGGTGCCCGTGACGTTCGCCGAGGCGGCCCTGGGCGGCGAGATCAGGGTCCCCACCCTCGGGGGCCCGTCCCTGACCCTGAAGCTGCCGCCCGGCACCCCCAACGGCCGCACCATGCGGGCGCGGGGCAAGGGCGCGGTCCGCAAGGACGGCACCCGCGGCGACCTGCTGGTCACCGTCGAGGTGAGTGTCCCGAAGGACGTGACGGGGAAGGCTCGTGACGCGCTCGAGGCGTATCGCGAGGCGACCGCGGGCGAGGACCCGCGGGCTGAGCTGTTCGAGGCCGCGAAGGGAGCTTGAGAGTGATGGACGGCCGTCGGCGTAATCCGTATGAGCTGACCGAGGAGACCCCGGTCTACGTCATCTCGGTGGCGGCCCAGCTCTCCGGCCTGCATCCGCAGACGCTGCGCCAGTACGACCGCCTGGGCCTGGTCTCCCCCGACCGCACCGCCGGCCGGGGCCGCCGCTACTCGGCCCGCGACATCGAACTGCTGCGCACCGTCCAGCAGTTGTCGCAGGACGAGGGCATCAACCTGGCCGGCATCAAGCGCATCATCGAACTGGAGAACCAGGTCGCCGCCCTCCAGTCCAGGGTCGCGGAGCTCCAGGACGCCCTGGAGGGCGCGGCGGCGGCGATGCAGCAGCGCGAGGCGGCGGTCCACGCCTCCTACCGCCGGGACCTGGTCCCGTACCAGGAGGTCCAGCAGACCAGCGCGCTGGTGGTGTGGCGGCCGAAGAAGCCGAAGGACTGACCGACGGCACACGCGTGAAGGGGCCCGGAGGATCACCTGATCCCCCGGGCCCCTCGTCGTACCGTCAGGAGGACGGCGGTACGGCCACGCTCACCAGGACCGGCAGGGAGGTCGTGCCGTCCTCGCGCACCCCGACGACCTGGTACCACAGGGATGTTCCGGTCGGGGCGTTCTCGTCGTGGAGCGGCTCGTGGTCCGAGTCCGGAAGGGCGTCGAAGGTGGCGGTCAGCGGGTTCCAGCGGGCGGCTCGGAACCGCTCGTACTCCTCCGTGCCCGCGGGCGACCAGCCGCTCACCTGCACACTGCCGGAGCTGGAGAGCGGCGCGGAGGCGGCGTGCGTGGCCCCTGCGGGGGTCTCCACCGTGGGCCGCAGATCGTGCTCCGTGACGTCGGCCGTGGTGCCGGCGCCGACGTTCTCGGCGAAGTCGACCGGCCGGACGACGTAGCAGAGGTTCTCACCGTCCGCGACGTCGACGTCCTGGTAAGTGGTCGCGGTCACGGCCGTGTAGCCGAGCTTCTCGGTGTCCGTGCAGGCGCCGTCGACGGTCGTGCCGCGCCACACGGTGTACCGGTACAGGTCGGCGTCGGCCACCTGCGACCAGCTCACGGTGGTGCCCCAGTCCTCGGCGGCGGCGGTCACGGTCGCCGGAGCCGCGGGCGCCTGACCGTCGGTGCCGGCGGTGGCCGTCACCTCGCCGCTGCGCAGGCCTTCGTCGCCGCTGCTGTCGAAGCCGCTGACCGTGTACCGATAGGCGGTGCGGGCGACCGCCGACCAGTCGGTGCACAGCAACTGGTCGCTGCCGTCGGCGAGTTCGCGCTCGTACCACCCGCACCGGTCGGTCACCTCGGTCCAGTCGGTGCTCGTGCCCTCGGCGCGGTAGACGCGGAAGCCCGTGTAGGAGCCGCCGGACTTCCAGTCGGCGTCCCAGGTCACGGTGACCGCGCTGGCCCGCGGGAACGCCTGGCCGATCGTGGGGGCGGCCACCAGACGGCGGGCGGTCCTCGCCGCGGTGTAGGCGGTGACCCGGCCGCTCGCGTCGACCGCGGCGACGTGGTACGTGTTCCTGGTGGAGCGGGTCACCCCGGTGTCGTTCAACGAGGTGGCGGTGGTCTGCCAGCTCTTGCCGGGGTCGCCGGAGTAGCGGGCCACCCGGTAGCTGACCGCCCCGGGCACCGCGTCCCAGCCCACGGCGATCCCGGTGTCCGTGCCGGTCACGGTGAAGCCGGTCGGCGTGGTGACGGCGAGGCTGGTCACGGAGGCGGTCGCGGTGTCGGCCGAGTGGTTGCCGGCCTTGTCGAACGCCCGGAGCAGGTACTCGTACGTCTCCCCGGTGGCGGGCGGAGTGTCCGTGTACGAGGTGACGGTGGTCCCCGGGCTGCTCAGGATCTGCCAGCCGGTCGTGCCGGCCACCCGCCGGTAGACCCGGTATCTCGCCAGGTCCATCTCGGCGTTCTTCCGCCAGCTCAGTTTCGCCTGCTGGGTGGCGTCGGTGTAGGTGGCGGCGAAGCCGGCCGGGGCGAGCGGCTCGACCTTGTCCACGGTCGCGTCGGTGCGGGGGGCGTAGCCGACCTTCACCTTGGCGGCGCCGGTCCAGTTGACGTAGTCGACGCGCAGGGTGTGCCTGCCCCCGGGCATCGTCACGTTCAGGCTCTTCGAGCGTGAACCCGTCGTGTCGGACCACAGGTTGATCTTCCGGATGCCGTCCAGGTGGACACGGACGCCGTCCGTGCCGGAGGCGGTGAGGGTGAAGGGGCCGCCGGAGCCGAAGTCGCGGGTGACGGTCCAGCGGACGCCGAAGCCGTCCTTCGGGAGGCCGGAGGCGGGGGCGCCGCTCCAGCTCTGGTCGATCGCGCTGTCGCAGTCGGTCTTCTTCGGGGTGCCCTTGAACGTGGTGTTCGCGAAGAGCTGCCGCTTGTACCCGGGGGAGGTGCAGGTGGTGGCGGCGGAGGCGGGCACGGCGACGGCTGTGAGCAGGCCGCCGACGGAGGCGAGCACCACCGCGGTCGCGGCGGCCGCGGTGGTGCGTCTGGTGGGGATCATGAGCTCCTCGGTCGTGATGTCGTCGGCCGGGAAAGGTCTGACGACGATCACGACCGGTGGGGGCGGCGCGGGTTTGTGCGGGTCTTCCTGTGAATCAGCGGGCCGCCGCTGAACGACCGGCCGGGGCGGGGGCTGACGGGCCCGGCGGGGGCTGAGGGGCCCGCCGCCGTCCGCTACGGCGCGGTGACCGTCCAGTCGTCCGCCGGCAGGGACTCGGAACCGTCCTCGGCCACCGCCGTGACCCAGTAGAAGGAGGTGGTCCCGCGCGGCACGCCGGTGTCGAAGTACTCCAGGGCCCCGCTGGGGAGCTCGGCGATCGTCTCGTAGGCGGAGGTCTGCGGGTTCCAGCGGTGGACGCGGTAGCCGCCGGCCTGTTCCGGAGCCGAGTCGGCGAGCCCGTGCCAGGTCAGCCGGTTGCCCTCGTCGCCCTCGGCCGCCTCGGCCGTGAGCCCCAGCGGCGACCCCTCGGGCGTGGCCACGCCGGGCGTCATGTCGAGCTCGGTGGCGACGACGATCTGTGCCTCGCCGGTCGATGCGAACGACGAGTTCGTGGCGTGGTCGAGGGCGTCGACGATGAAGCAGGTCTCCTCGCCGTCGGGGAGGGTGGTGTAGGCGTAGGAGGTGGTGCCGGCGGGCACGGAGTAGCCCGGGTACAGGGAGCAGACCTGTTCGTCCCCCTCGTCGCCCCAGAGCACACCGCGGCGGACGGTGTAACTCTCCAGGTCCGCGGTCGGGTTGGGGTCCCAGCGCACCTCGAAGCCGTACGCGGTGGGAGTGACCGTCACCCCGGTGACGGCGGACGGCGGGGTGACGTCCCGGAGCGTGCCGACCACGGCGCCGGACTGCGCGGACTCGTTGCCCGCCGCGTCCAGTGCGGTGACGCGGTAGTAGTGGCTGGTGCCCTGCACGGCGGTGGAGTCCAGGTACGAGGTTCGGTCGGTGGTGCCGATCCGGGTGTAGGCGCCGCTCGGGCTCGCCGCCCGGTACACGCGGTACGACGTGGCCCCCGCGACCTCGCCCCAGGCGACCCGGAGCCCTTCCGGTTCGCTCGCGGTGGGACGCTGGACGGGCGCGGCGGGCGCGGTCCGGTCGACCGTGGTGACGGTCCTGGCGGCGGTGCCCGCCGACTCGTTCCCGGCCGTGTCGTAGGCGCGCAGTTCGTAGAGGTAGGCCGCGCCGTTCACCGGGAGCGTGGTGTCGGTGTACGCGGTGGAGGCGGTGGAGACCAGCCGGGTCCAGGTGGAGCCGTCGGCGGGGCGCCGGTAGACCCGGTAGCCGGCGAGGTCCATCTCCTTGTTCTTCGCCCAGCCGAGCCTGGCCTGACCGGTCGTGGGGTCGTAGGCGACCGCGAGGCCCGTCGGCGTGAGCGGTCCGGTCCTGTCGACCGTCGCCGAGGTGCGGGGCGCGTAGGTGAACTTGACGTTGGCGCCGCCGGTCCAGTTCACGTAGTCCACGCGGAGGGTGTGACTGCCCTTGGGGATCGTGAGGTCGAGGGTCCTGGAGACGGTCGAGGAGACGTTCTTCCAGACGTCGATCCTGCGGACGTCGTCGAGGTAGACGCGGACGCCGTCCTGGGCCGACACCGCGAAGGTGAAGGGGCCGCCGGAGCCGAAGTCCCGTGTCACCGTCCAGCGGACGCCGAAGGCGTTCGTGGGCAGACCGGAGGCGGGGGCCTTCGTGCCCCAGCTCTCGCTGATCGTCGCGTCGCAGTCCGTCTTCTTCGGGGTGCCCGAAAAGGTGGTGTTCGCGAAGAATTGACGCTTGTACACCGGGGAGGTGCAGTTCGTCGCGGCCGAGGCGGGCGCGGCGGTGGCGGCGGTGAGGAGACCGCCGGTCGTGGCGAGCACGACGACCGTCGCGAGTCTGGCTGGCTTCATTCGATCCTCTGGTCGGGAAGGGCGGACGCGTTCGACAAAAGCCCGTCGTGATCACGACTCGCGAGGACCGGTGGTGGTTGTAGGGCTCTTTGCCCGTTCGTGACGCCGGCTTTGAGGAGAGCCCGTAAAGAGTGTTCCGTACCCTCTTCGCTCCGTCTCCATGCGTCTTCACCCGCTGAGCGGAGGGTGATGTTGCTACTTCGTTAAGTAGTTTTGCTTGACTGGGGCGGCCGCCGCCGCGTTGTCTTTTCAGACACCTGGGTCAGCATGAAGCACCCATGTCCGGATCGCACCGAACGCACCTGAAGTGAGCCCCTCCATGCGTCGTATCGCCATAGCCGTGGTCGCCTCCACGATGTCCCTCTCGCTCGCGGGATGCGGGATGCTGGGGGCCTCGGAGGGCAGCAGCGACGCGACACCGACCCGGACCGACGACATCACCATCGGTGTGCTGATGCCGGAGGCGACGAACACCCGGTACGCGGAGTTCGACTACCCGATCATCAAGGCGAAGGTCGCCTCCCTGACGAACGGCAAGGGCAAGACCGAGTACGCCAACGCCGAGAACAGCGTGACGAAGCAGAACACCCAGATGCAGAAGATGATCGACCAGAAGGTCGACTGCATCCTGCTCGACGCGGTGGACTCCCACAAGATCGCGTCCATGGTGAAGAAGGCCAAGGAGGCGGGCATCCCGGTCATCGCCTACGACCGTCTCGCCGAGGGACCGATCGACGCCTACGTCTCCTTCGACAACGAACTCGTCGGCGAGGTGCAGGGCCGTTCCATCACCGAGGCGCTCGGCACCGCCGACACCGCCGACGAAATCGTCATGATCAACGGCTCGCCCACCGACCCGAACGCCGCCCAGTTCAAGCAGGGGGCGATGAACGAGCTCAGCGGCCGGGTGACGATCGCCGCGACCTACGACACCGACGGCTGGAAGCCGGAGATCGCCCAGGCCCACATGACCCAGGCGATCCAGAAGATCGGCAAGAGCAACATCGCCGCCGTCTACTCCGCCAACGACGCCATGGCCGGCGGCATCATCAAGGCCTTCGAGGCCGCGGGCGTCAGCGACAGCGACCTGCCCCCCATCACCGGCCAGGACGCCGAGCTGGCGGCCGTGCAGCGGATCGTCAGCGGCGAGCAGTACATGACCGTCTACAAGCCGTACGCGGGCGAGGCAGAGGCCGCCGCGGAGGCCGCCGTCGCCAAGGTCCAGGGCCGCGAGCTGCAGTTCGAGGCCCTCACCCGCGACAAGATCGACAGCCCCACGAACAAGGACATCCCGGCCAAGCTGGTGACCGTGGTCGCGCTGACCCGGAGCAACATCAAGAAGACCGTCGTCGCGGACGGCATCTACAAGGTGTCCGACATCTGCACCGCCGCCTACAAGCAGGCCTGCAACACCATCGGCCTGAAGTAGACCCTCACGCCACCCGGGTGAACTCGGCCGTCACCTCCGGCGGGCCGCCGGCCACGCCCCGGTAGACGCCCTTGTGCGGGGTGACGTGGCCGATGTCCTGGCAGACCCCGGCGCCCCGCTCCCTGGTCTCGGTGGCCGGGGTGTTCACGCCGGTGGCGCCGGGCAGGCAGGACACCCGGTCGGCGACCAGGGAGGAGCCGGCCACCGCCGTCTCGTGCGGGTCCAGGCCCTCCGCGGCCTTCCTCGCCCTCAGCACGAGGCAGGCCTCCAGGGCCCTGACTCTCTGCGCGACGCCGCGTTGTACGAGCTCCCACTCGACGGCGTCGAGGATCGTGGGCACGAGGTCCATCGGCCAGGGCCGCTCCTCGCCCGCGAAGGCGTCCCGGCGGTTTCCGGGAGCGCACACGCCCTTCGGGTGAGTTCCCGGGTCCGGCCGAACTCCCCCGTCGCCCGGCCGGACCGTCCCGGGTGCGGAGCACCCGGGGGGAAGTGGAATCAACCATGCCTGCCTCTTCGCACGCGCACCACCATCAGCTTGTTGCAGTGCGGGGGGCGGAGGCCGGGAGAAACCCGGTTATATGAGTGGTTTTCCGCTGCCCTGGCCGGGGGAGCCGTGTTGCGGAGCCGGTCCGACCCGCGCATAGTTGCGCTGCGGAGCGGCGACAAGAGGGGCGTCAAGCGGGGGTGGGATGGGCGATGGCCGGGCACGGGACGGAGGAGCATCCTCACGGTGCTGACCGACTGTGCGAGGCCGGGGATCGCGTGTATTCCCGGGCCGTACGGCGGGGGCGTGTGCCGCGCCGTGACGCCGAGCCGGTTCCGTGCCTGCTGGAGCTGGCCCTGCTGCACCCCGACCCCGACGACATGGACTGGCTGGTGCCGACCTCCCCGCAGGAGGTCATGACCCGGCTGCTGCGCGGCCTCCACGACGAGGTGAGCGCGAGCGAGCGGCGGATGGGCTCGGCGGTCGCCGCCTTCGAGTGGTACGCCGGGCTGGGCGGACCCGCACCGGGCGGGCCGGCCGGGGAGGGCGCGGCGATCCGGGTCCTGGACGGCGCCTCCCGTATCCAGGCGGCCCTGGACCAGGCGACCGAGGCGTGCACGACCGAGGTCCTGACGGTGCAGCCGGGCGGCATCCGGCGCGAGCACGAACTGTCGGAGGGCCTGCACCGGGCGCTGGAGCTGCGCGGCCGGGGCGTGCGGATGCGCGACCTGTACAACCATGTGGCGCGGCACGGCCAGGGCCTGCTGAACTACCTGGAGCTGATGGGCGACGCGGTGGAGGCGCGCACCCTGGACGAGGTCATCGACCGGCTGATCCTCTTCGACCGCACGGTGGCCTTCATCCCGGCGAACACCGACCGCACGATGGCGCTGGAGCTGCGCCACCCCGCGCTGATCGCCTACCTGGTCACGGTCTTCGAGCGGCTGTGGCGGCTCGGCATCCCGCTCACCGCCCCGCTCCCCGACCCGCGCATCGAGGGCATCTCCCATCGTGAGCAGTCCATCGCCGCGCTGCTGGCGGAGGGCCACCAGGACGCGGTGATCGCCGAGCGGCTCGGCATCAGCGTCCGCACCTGCCGCGCCCACATCGCCCGGCTGTCGGAGACGCTGGGCGCGGCGAGCCGCACCCAGCTGGGGGTGCGGATCGCCCAGGTGGGGCTGGACGGGCCGGTGGACGCGAGCGAGCTCAGCGTGCCGGTGCCGGGCGCGGTGCCGGATCCTGCTCCGGGGCCGCTTCCCGGTGCCGCTGTGCCGGGTGCGGCGGTTCCGGGTGCTCTTCCTGGTCGAGGATCCCCGACCGGCCGATGAGGTAGCCGAGCTGGGCGCGGCTCTCGCTGCCGAGGGTGGCGGCGAGTTTGGCGATGTGGACGCGGGCGGTGCGGATGTTCATGCCGAGCCGCGCGGCGATCACGGCGTCGGTGTGGCCCTCGACGAGGAGGGTGGCGATGGCCCGCTGACGGGGGGTGACGCCGTTGAGGGAGGGCCGTTGGACGGCCTCGGGGTACATGGGGGTGGCCAGCCGCCAGAAGCGGTCGAAGGCGGTGGCCAGATAGGTGACCAGGGCCGGGTGGCGGACTTCGAGGGCGAGGGAGCCGTCCTCGTCGGCGGGGAGGAAGGCGACCGTGCGGTCGACGATGATGAGGCGGTCGGTGACCTCGTCCAGGCCGCGGGCCTCGGCGTCGCCGTTCAGCTGCTCGTAGTGGCCGATGATGCTCTGGATGTGCCGGGTGGTGTGCTGGTAGAGCGTGCGGATACGGCAGCCCCGGTCGAGCACCGCCTGGTCGCGCTGGAGGGCGATCGCCTCGGCGGTGGCGGCGCGTTCGCCGTCGAGGCCGCTCCGGGGCTGGATGCACAGCAGTTCCCGGCGCATCTCGTCCATGGCTTCGGTGATGGCCTGGTTGATCCGTTCGGTGCCGCTGAGGACGCGCAGGGCGGCGGACTCCCGGGGGGCGGTGCGGCTGCCGGTGAGGCGCATGAGGGGTTCGAAGAGCGCGGTCAGCCGCTCCTCGCGGCGCCGTTCGTCGGCGATCCGGGCCGCGGTGGTGTTCAGCTGGCGGTGCAGGGCGACGGCGGGGGCGACGGGCTCGAGCCGGTCCAGGTCGTCGACGGCCGGGTGGAGGAGGCCGAGTTCGAGCAGACAGGGGGCGGGACCGGCGTCGGCGGCCGCGAGGTGGCCCTCGCGCAGGGCACGTTCGTAGAGCAGTGTGCCCTCGGCGCAGAGTTCTGCCACCCCGTGGTGGGGGTGCGGCGGCGCGTTCACGGCGGGTCCCTTTCCTGGTCGAGGATTCCTGAGCGTGCGATGAGGTAGCCGAGCTGGGCGCGGCTCTCGCTGCCGAGGGTGGCGGCGAGTTTGGCGATGTGGACGCGGGCGGTGCGGATGTTCATGCCGAGCCGGTCGGCGATCACGGCGTCGGTGAGGCCCTCCACGAGGAGGGTGGCGATGGCCCGTTGACGGGGTGTCACGCCGTTCAGGGTGGGCTGGCGGACGGCCTCGGGGTGCATGGGGGTGGCGAGGTGCCAGAGGCGTTCGAAGGTGGTGGCGAAGTACTCGATCAGCGCGGGGTGACGCACCTCCAGGGCGAGGGTGCGCTCCTTGTTGGCGGGGAGGAAGGCGACCGTGCGGTCGATGACGATGAGACGGTCGGTGACCTCGTCGAGGGTGCGGGCCTGGGCGTCGCCGCGGAGCTGCTCGTAACGGGCCAGGACGCTCGGGTCGTGGCGCGTGGTGTGGTGGTAGAGGGTGCGGATGCGGCCGCCGCGGTCCAGGAAGGCCTGGTCACGGGCCATGGCCTGGTCGTGGGAGCTGGGCCGGCCGCCGCGCTGTTCGCGGCGCGGCTGGATGGCGAGGAGTTCCTCGCGGGCTTCCGCGATCGCCTGGGTGAGGGCCAGGTTGATCGGGCCCTGCCCGTCGAGGAGGCTGATGGCCGGGGTGTGCGCGAACCCGGGTGCCCGATCGCCGAGGCGCAGGAAGGCGTCGAAGGTGTCCACCAGCCGGGCCTCGCGCCGCCGTTCGCGCGCGATGCGCTCCTGTGTCGTCACCAGGTGGCGGTGGAGGGCGACGGTGGGGGCGACCGGTTCGAGGAGCCCGGGGTCCTCCAGAGCGGGGTGCAGCAGGCCGAACTCGAGGAGGCAGCGGGCCTGTTCGGCCTCGCGGGCGGTGACGCGGCCCTCGGTCAGGGCGAGTTCGTACAGCCGCGCGCCCTCGGGGCACAGCTCCTCCACGCCGTGCCGCACATGGGGGGCGGGGGGCGGTTCCGCGTCGTCGTGTCCGTGCGCCTCGCTCGTCACCGGCGTCCTCTTCGGTCGCTCGTCACCTCACTGGTCCCGGTCCAGGATTCCGGACTGGGCTATGAGGTAGCCGAGCTGGGCCCGGCTGCCGCTGCCCAGGGCGGTGGCCAGCTTGGCGATGTGGGCCCGGCAGGTGCGCACGTTCATGCCCAGGCGGCGGGCGATGGCCTCGTCGACATGGCCCTCGACGAGGAGTTTGGCGATGGAGTGCTGGATGTCGGTGATGCCGTCCGGGTCGGTCTCGTAGGGGACGCCGGCGCGCAGCGGGACCGCGCGGCCCCACATGAACTCGAACACCTTGATGAGGTAGCCGACGAGGCCCGGGTGGCGCAGTTCCAGGGCGACCTGCCGGTCGTCGCTGATGGGGATGAACGCGACCGCCTCGTCGCAGATGATGAGCCGCTCCACCAGTTCGTCGATGGTCCGGTATTCGACCTTGCCGTCGGCGAACTGGTCGACATAGGCGAGTTTTTCGGGGCTGTACCGGGCCGTGTGCTGGTACAGCGTACGGATTCTGACGCCGCGTTCGATCAGCGGCCGGTCCCGCTCCAGGCCCTCGATGAGTCTGCGTTCGGGGCGGTGGCCGCTCGGCTGGACCGTCAGCATCTCGTTCTGGCACTGGGACGTGGCCAGGTCCAGCGCCGCGTTGATCCGGTCGAGTCCCTCCAGCACGGTGATGGAGTGCGTGGACGCCGTGACCTGGGCGCTCAGCGCCATGAACGGCTCGAAGGCGTCGGCCAGTTCGATGGAGGCGCGGCGGCGCTCGGTGATCTCGCGCTCGAGCGGGTTGAGGCGCTGCGCCAGGGCGACCGCGGGGGGAACCGGGCGCAGCCAGTTCGCGTCGTCCGGATCGGGATGCAAAAGGGCGAACTCCATCAGGCAGGGGGCGGCCTCGACGTCCGCACGAGCTATACGTCCCGTCCGCAGAGCATCCACATACAGACGGCTACCCTCCTCGCAGAGCGCGGTCACGGCATGGGGATGTTTCGCTTTAGTCCGATTCGTTGCCAAATCTCCACCCCCCAGGGTCCTGAACGTGCAGGAACATGATGCACCGATCGTGTGGCCATGACGTGCCCGAATGAGCCATCGTCTTAGTCGACGGGGGAAGAGGGGACCTTCAAGTGAGGACGAAGCCGACTATGGGTAAGAGAATGCTTCGCTCGGTGCTTGTCGCCGCCTTCTCCGCCGTTGTGGCCTTCGGATCGCTGAGTGGCCTCTCGGACGCGAAGGGTGACCTGCGGGCGGACAGTGTGTGGGCGATCACGCCGCCGTCCGTCGTGGCCGACGGCGACACTCCCGTCGGCACTGACGACAGTGTGTGGGCCTGACCATGACGACACCTCCCGACGACCGCTCCTTCCGCCGCGAGATGGCCACCGCCTACCGCTCCGGCTGGCACTTCATCGACCTGGTCACCGCCATCCCCCACAGCGGTGACTCGTTGATGGTGACCGTGTTCGGAGAACCGGTGGTCGTCACCCGGGACGATGAGGACGACGTGCGGGCCTACCGGTGCCTGCGGCGGCCTCGGGGGGCGCCGCAGCCCGTACGGTGCGCGATCCGGTACGGAATGATCTTCGTGAACCTGGACCAGCGTGACCATCAGTTGGCGGAGCCGGCACCCCAGGCCGCCCCGCGAACCATCTCAGCCACCCCCCGCAGTGCCTGACGCGATTCCCCCGTCGTAACAGATCGCCTCAGGTGCTTCCCCCCGCAGCGGCGTCACCGTGACCTGAACACGGTGACGCCGCTGCAGTTTCTGGGGACATTTCCCGGTATCGGAGCGCTTGCGCGGTGGCTGGAAAACGCCGGTGAGCGGGTGGGCGGGCGCGCCGCCCTTTTTCCGGTCAGCCGCGGCCCATCGCCCGCCCGACCTCGATCTCGACGACCACCCGCGTCGGGTTCACCCGCGGGGTCCTGCCGTACCGCTGCGCGTAGCGCCGTTCCGCCTCCGCGACCCGCTCCGGCTCCGTGCGGACGTGCGCCCGGCCCTCCAGTGTGGCCCAGCGGCGGCCGTCCACCTGGCAGACCGCGACCCGGGCGCCCTCCGGGCCCGCCGCCAGGATGTTGCGCACCTTCGTGCTCGCCTTGTCCGCGATGACCCGAGCGAGCCGCCGCTCCGGGTCGTATGTCACTCCGACGGGCACGACGTGCGGGCTGCCGTCCGGGCGGGGTGTCGTGAGCGTGCACAGGTGGCGTTCGCGCCAGAAGGCGAGGTACTCGGGGTCGAGTTCCTGGGGGTTGGTGGTCATAGGTCCGGAATCTAGCGGCTCCCGGCCTCCTCTCGGACACCGCCTCCCGGGTACCGGGCGTACCTTGAGCGGAATAGACTCAACTTTGTGTACGCTGACTGAGTCAGACACGGGAGACGGCTGACGCAAGGAGGAGACAGCGAACGTGGACGCCGAGCTGACCAACCGGAGCCGGGACGCGATCAACGCGGCCAGTAACCGGGCCGTGGCCGCAGGCCACCCCGACCTCACCCCTGCCCATCTGCTGCTCGCGCTGCTCCAGGGCCAGGAGAACGAGAACATCGTCGACCTGCTCGCGGCCGTCGACGCCGACCAGGCCGCCGTGCGCGCGGGCGCCGAGAAGGTGCTCGCGGGTCTGCCCAGCGTGACCGGGTCCACGGTCGCGCCCCCGCAGCCCAACCGCGAGCTGCTCACCGTCATCGCCGACGCGCAGGAACGCGCGCGTGACCTCGGCGACGAGTACCTCTCCACCGAGCACCTCCTCATCGGCGTCGCCGCCAAGGGCGGAGCGGCCGGCGAGGTGCTCGCCGGACAGGGGGCCACCGCGAAGAAGCTGCAGGACGCCTTCCAGAAGGCGCGCGGCGGACGCCGGGTGACCACCGCCGACCCCGAGGGGCAGTACAAGGCCCTGGAGAAGTTCGGCACCGACTTCACCGCCGCCGCGCGCGAGGGCAAGCTCGACCCGGTCATCGGGCGCGACACGGAGATCCGCCGCGTCGTGCAGGTCCTGTCCCGCCGTACGAAGAACAACCCCGTCCTCATCGGTGAGCCCGGCGTCGGCAAGACCGCCGTCGTCGAGGGGCTCGCCCAGCGGATCGTGAAGGGCGACGTGCCCGAGTCCCTCAAGGACAAGCGGCTCGTCGCGCTCGACCTGGGCGCGATGGTCGCCGGCGCCAAGTACCGGGGCGAGTTCGAGGAGCGGCTGAAGACCGTCCTCGCCGAGATCAAGGACTCCGACGGGCAGATCATCACCTTCATCGACGAGCTGCACACGGTCGTCGGCGCCGGCGCCGGCGGCGACTCCGCCATGGACGCCGGCAACATGCTCAAGCCCATGCTGGCCCGCGGTGAGCTGCGCATGGTCGGCGCCACCACGCTCGACGAGTACCGGGAGCGGATCGAGAAGGACCCGGCCCTGGAGCGCCGCTTCCAGCAGGTGCTGGTGGCGGAGCCGACCGTCGAGGACACCATCGCGATCCTGCGCGGTCTCAAGGGCCGCTACGAGGCCCACCACAAGGTGCAGATCGCGGACAGCGCCCTGGTGGCCGCCGCGACCCTGTCCGACCGGTACATCACCTCCCGCTTCCTGCCGGACAAGGCCATCGACCTCGTCGACGAGGCCGCCTCCCGGCTCCGTATGGAGATCGACTCCTCGCCCGTGGAGATCGACGAGCTCCAGCGGTCCGTGGACCGGCTGAAGATGGAGGAGCTGGCCCTCAGCAAGGAGACGGACGCCGCCTCGCGCGATCGCCTGGAGAAGCTGCGCCGCGACCTCGCCGACCGGGAGGAGGAGCTGCGCGGTCTCACCGCCCGCTGGGAGAAGGAGAAGCAGTCCCTCAACCGGGTCGGCGAGCTGAAGGAGAAGCTCGACGACCTGCGCGGCCAGGCCGAGCGCGCCCAGCGCGACGGCGACTTCGACACCGCCAGCAAGCTGCTGTACGGCGAGATCCCGTCCCTGGAGCGCGACCTGGAGGCCGCCTCCGAGGCCGAGGAGGCGTTGACATCCACCGCCTCCGGCGGGGGCGCCAAGGGCACCATGGTCAAGGAGGAGGTCGGCTCGGACGACATCGCCGACGTCGTCGCCTCCTGGACCGGCATCCCGGCCGGCCGCCTCCTGGAGGGCGAGACGCAGAAGCTGCTGCGGATGGAGGAGGAGATCGGGCGCCGCCTCATCGGCCAGGCCGAGGCGGTGCAGGCCGTCTCCGACGCCGTACGGCGCTCCCGCGCGGGCATCGCCGACCCCGACCGCCCGACCGGCTCCTTCCTCTTCCTCGGCCCGACCGGTGTCGGCAAGACCGAGCTGGCCAAGGCCCTCGCCGACTTCCTCTTCGACGACGAGCGGGCGATGGTCCGCATCGACATGTCGGAGTACGGCGAGAAGCACAGCGTGGCCCGGCTCGTCGGCGCGCCCCCCGGCTACGTCGGCTACGAGGAGGGCGGCCAGCTCACCGAGGCGGTCCGCAGGCGCCCGTACAGCGTCGTGCTGCTCGACGAGGTGGAGAAGGCGCACCCCGAGGTCTTCGACGTGCTCCTCCAGGTCCTGGACGACGGACGGCTCACCGACGGCCAGGGCCGCACGGTCGACTTCCGCAACACGATCCTGGTCCTGACGTCGAACCTGGGCAGCCAGTTCCTGGTCGACCCGGTCGCCACCGAGGCGGAGAAGAAGGAGCAGGTCCTGGAGGTGGTCCGGGCGTCCTTCAAGCCGGAGTTCCTCAACCGGCTCGACGACCTGGTCGTCTTCTCGGCGCTCAGCAAGGACGAGCTCGGCCGGATCGCGCGGCTCCAGATCGACCGCCTCGCGCGGCGCCTGGCCGACCGCCGCCTCAGCCTGGAGGTCACCGACGCGGCCCTGGCCTGGCTCGCCCACGAGGGCAACGACCCGGCGTACGGCGCCCGCCCGCTGCGCCGCCTGGTCCAGACGGCCATCGGCGACCGCCTCGCCAAGGAGATCCTGGCCGGCGAGGTCAAGGACGGCGACACGGTCCGTGTGGACGCCTTCGGCGACGGCCTGATCGTGGGCCCCGCCAGCGGCAAGACGCTGTAGCCGCGGGGCGGGCGGCCGGGGCGGCCGCTCGCCCTGAGCGGAATTACGCCAACCGGAGGTGAACCCTGGAGGGCGGGGCTTGCCACCCCCCTCCCCGCATGGGGGAGGATGGCGGGATCCGTACGAAGGGAAAATCACGGTGAGCATCGACCCGTCCTCGATTCCGAACTTCGGGGGCCAGCCCGAGCCGCAGCCCCAGGGACCGGCCGGCCCCGTCGTTCCGGATCAGGATCTGGTGAAGCAGCTCCTCGACCAGATGGAGCTGAAGTACGTCGTCGACGACGAGGGTGACCTCGCGGCGCCGTGGGAGGAATTCCGTACGTACTTCATGTTCCGCGGCGAGGCGGACCAGGCGGTCTACTCGGTGCGGACGTTCTACGACCGGCCCCACAAGATCGACGACAAGCAGCAGCTGCTGGAGGCGATCGACGACTGGAACCGGCGCACCCTGTGGCCCAAGGTCTACACGCACACCCACGACGACGGCACCGTCCGCCTCATCGGCGAGGCGCAGCTGCTGATCGGCGCCGGGGTGAACATCGAGCTGTTCGTCTCCTCGACGGTGAGCTGGGTGCGCGCGGCCATCGAGTTCGACAAGTGGCTGGTGGAACAGCTGGGCCTCGAGCAGGAGGTCAACGAAGCGGAGGACACGCCCGAAGAGGGCGACGAGTAGGCCGTACGACCGGCCTGTTCGTCAGCGGGGCGCCCGTCCACACCCTGTGGACGGGCGCCCCGCCGCGTCGGCCGGGCCACCGGGCTCCCCGGGGGCCTGGTTCAGCCCGCCAGCGCCTTCAGCCGCGTCACCGCCTCCTCCAGCACGCTCGCCCGCTTGCAGAACGCGAACCGCACGAACGGCGCGCCCGCCTCGCGGTGGTCGTAGAAGACGGCGTTGGGGATGGCGACCACGCCCGCGCGCTCGGGCAGGGAGCGGCAGAAGGCGAAGCCGTCGCTCTCGCCGAGGGGCCGGACGTCGGTGGTGACGAAGTAGGTGCCGGCCGGACGGAAGACGGCGAAGCCCGCCTCCGCGAGGCCCGCCGCCAGCAGGTCCCGCTTGGCCAGCATGTCCGCGCGGAAGGCGTCGAAGTACGTGTCGGGGAGGGAGAGCGCCTCCGCGACCGCGTACTGGAACGGCCCCGACGACACGTACGTCAGGTACTGCTTCGCCGAGCGCACCGCCGTGACCAGGCCGGGCGCGGCCGTGACCCAGCCGACCTTCCAGCCGGTGAACGAGAACGTCTTGCCCGCCGAGCCGATCGTCACCGTGCGCTCCCGCATCCCCGGCAGGGTCGCCAGCGGCACGTGCTCGGCCCCGTCGAACACCAGGTGCTCGTACACCTCGTCCGTCACCACCAGCAGGTCCCGCTCCACGGCCAGTGCGGCGATCGCGGTCAGCTCCTCGCGGGTGAGGACGGTGCCGGTCGGGTTGTGCGGGGTGTTGACCAGCAGCAGACGGGTCCGGTCGGTCACCGCGGCACGCAGTTCGTCCAGGTCGAGGCGGAAACGGGCCTGCTCCGGGTCCGGGCGCAGGGTGACCGGCACGCGCGTGGCGCCCGCCATGGCGATGCAGGCGGCGTAGGAGTCGTAGTACGGCTCCAGGGCCACCACCTCGTCGCCGGGCTCCAGCAGGGCCAGCAGGGCGGCCGCGATGGCCTCCGTGGCGCCGGCGGTGACCAGCACCTCGGTGTCGGGGTCGACGGCCAGGCCGTAGCGGCGGGCCTGGTGCGCGGCGATCGCCGCGCGCAGCTCGGGGACGCCCGGGCCCGGCGGGTACTGGTTGCCGCGGCCGTCCCGCAGCGCCCGCACGGCCGCCTCGCGGATCTCCTCCGGGCCGTCCGTGTCCGGGAAGCCCTGCCCGAGATTGATGGCCCCGGTCCGCACCGCCAGGGCGGACATCTCGGCGAAGATCGTCGTCCCGAACTCGGCGAGACGACGGTTCAGGAACGGGCGCGCACTGGAGGTCATGCCGGTCATCCTGCGCCGAAGCTCTGGAGTTCCTCAAGTGTGCTTTGGCCGGTGAGGCGGGCGGGCATCCCCCGTTCACGCAACGCCCACGCACCACGCGAGGCGCCCACGGGGGGCCGCTTCGGGGGATTCGGAAGGAGGGTGGGGCCATGGTTCTCGGCATCATCCTGACGGGGGTCGCAGTGCTGTTCGTGGCGGTTCTCGTCACCAGGGCCCGGAGGAGGAGCCGGCGGCACGTGTACGGCGCTCCGGTGCGGTCGTACGGCGGCGGGTCCGCGGGCGGCCGGTCCGGCAGCCACGGGAGCAGCCGCACGTACACGGGCAGCGGCAGCTCCAGCGGTACGGCCGACGCGGCGGCGGCGAGCTGGTGGGTCTTCGGCGGGGACGGCGGATCGTCCTCCGGCCACTCCGGTCATTCCGGTCACTCCGGCCACCATTCGGGTGACTCCGGCGGCCACTCGGGTGGTCACTCCTGCGGCAGCTCGTCGTCCTGCGGCAGCTCCTCGTCGTCCTGCGGTGGCGGCTCGTCCTGCGGGGGAGGAGGCGGCGGATGCGGCGGAGGCAGCTGACACGGGGCAGCTGAGCTCCCCGAGGGGGAGCCGCATCCGGACCGCGGGGTCCGCCCCCGACCAGGGCGCCCCGCGGTCGCACCATGTGACCGGCGGCCGTACCCGCACGGCGGGCGGCGTACCGCGCCGGTGCGGCCGCCTCGTGTACCCGCGTTCGCGCCGTTCATGTGGGGCGCGTTGGCGCACGATCAGGTCGTTTGTCGCGCGTCCGGTTGAACAGTTGATCTGTGGAGCCCCCCGAGGGATGGAAACCCCACGAAGTTGGGTAAAAACGCTGTGGCGTCGCCGCAGTTCATGATTCCCTCTAGAGCACCAACGCAGCCCCTCGGACCCCTACGGACGTCCCGCGCGGACGCCCCTTCCGGACCGGGCCGGCCGGGGCCGATCTCCCGGTGTCTACCGGGTCCACCGGGGTGCGCCATTTTCCCTCCCTCCTTGCGTCTCCGCGGAGCCGATCCATGCTCACGACCCTGAACACCTCCTACACCGACACGCGTGCCGCCGACCTCGCCTGGGCCCTGGGGCGGGAACCGCTGCCCGCCCTCGCCACCCTCGACCTCGAACTGTCCGGCGCGAAGCTCCAGTTGCGACTGCTGGGCGCCTCGCACCAGGTGTTGCTGGAGGGGGAGCAGGGCCGTTGTTCGGAGACGGTGGCGTGTCTCCCCGGCAGCAGCACCCCGTTGCCGCTGGGCGTCGCCAAGCGGGTGGGTGAATGGGAGTACGAGTTCGCGGCGCGCGTCGAGGTGCTGACGCCCGGTCAGTTCGCGGGCCGCGCCCAGGAACTGCTCGCCCTCGTCACCGACCATCCGCACGGTCTCGCGGGCGTCTTCCCGGGCAGCCCGCACGCGTTCACCGCGCTCCTCGCCCAGCGGCACGAGGACCACGTCCACTGGCGCACCTGGCACGCCTACCCGCAGGACGGGCAGTTGGTGGCGACACGGACGAGGGTGGCCGTCCGTGCGCGCGCGAACAGGCCGGGCGCGTGAGGGGTTTGGCGGGGAGGCGCCGTGTTTGAGGGCCATCTTCCACACGTGTGGGTGACGAAGCGTCCCGGACCCGTGACGTAACGTCGCAGTCGTGATCGAACCGCACGCCCCGGCCCCGCCCGGTGCCCCACCGCCCCGGCGCGGCCCCACGCGGCTCCCCGTCCGGCCGGACGTCGGGCGGTTCCTGGTGCTCACCTGCGTCTTCGTCTGCGCGGCCTGCGGACTCGTCTACGAACTCGAACTCGTCGCCCTCGCCTCCTACCTGATGGGCGACTCCGTCACCCAGGCCTCCGTGGTGCTGTCCGTGATGGTCTTCGCGATGGGCATCGGCTCCCTCGCGGCCAAACGGCTGCGCCGGTTCGCCGCGGCCGGCTTCGGTGCCCTGGAGGCGGTCCTCGCCCTGGTCGGCGGCTGCAGCGCGATGGCGCTGTACGCGGTGTTCGCCTGGACGGGCGGCTGGGGCGGTCTGTGGGCCGACGGCCCGCGCGTCCTCCTCGTCGCCTTCTCCCTCGCCATCGGCCTGCTCATCGGCGCCGAGGTCCCCCTCCTCATGGAGCTCATCCAGCGCGTCCGCCGCCAGGACGCGGGCGGCGCGGTCGCCGACCTGTTCGCCGCGGACTACGTCGGCGCGCTCGTCGGCGGCCTGGCGTTCCCCTTCCTGCTGCTGCCCTTCTTCGGCCAGCTGACCAGCTCCCTGCTGACCGGCGCGGTCAACGTCGTCGCCGGGGGCGCCCTGGTCCTCGGCCTGTTCCGCCGCGACCTCAGCCGCCGCGCCCGCGGCACCCTGCTGGTCGCCGGCGTCGTCGTCATCGGTGTCCTCGCCTCCGCCGCGGTCCTCGTCGACGACTTCGAGCGGGCCGCACGCCAGGCGGTCTACGGCGACGACGTGCGCGTCGCCCTGCGGACCGGCGTCCAGGAGGTCGTCCTCACCGGCGGCACCCACGGCCGCCCCCTCGCCCTCTACCTGGAGGGCCGGCTGCGCGTCGGCGGCGACGAACGCCGCTACCACGAGGCCCTCGTCCTCCCCGCGATGAACGGCCCCCACGCGCGCGTGCTCGTCCTCGGCGGCGGCGACGGCCTGGCCGCGCGTGAGGCCCTCGCCCTCCCCGGCGTGCGCCGTGTCGACATCGTCGAACTCGACCCGGGCCTGGTCCGGCTGGCCCGCACCGACCCCGCCCTCGCCCGCCTCAACGCCCGCGCCTACGACGATCCCCGCGTCCACGTCACCACGGCCGACGCCTTCCACTGGCTGCGCGGGGCGCCCCCGGCGGCGTACGACGTCGTGATCGCGGACCTGCCCGACCCCGGCATCACCGCCAGCACCAAGCTCTACTCCCTGGAGTTCTACGGCCTCGCCCGGCGGGCCCTCGCCCCGGGCGGGCGGCTCGCCGTGCACGCCGGGCCGGTGACCGGCCGGCCGCGGGTCTTCTGGACGGTGGAGGCGACCGTGCGGGCGGCGGGCCTGCGCACCGTCCCCTACCGCGTCGACTCCCGCGACCCCGGTCTCCCCGGCGGCCCCGGCCGCGGCACCTCCCGCGCCCCCCATGACTGGGGCTTCGTCCTCGCCGCCGCCGGCAGCCGCCCGCCCCTGCGCCTCGCTCCCGCCGGACACCTCCCGCGCGCCCTGACCCAGCGGGATCTGACGGCGGACGCGCGCGCGGTCCGGGGGACGCGGGTGGCGGGCGTACGGGCCTCGACGCTGGTGCACCCGCGGTACTGAGAAGACCGACGGGTACCACCGCGTGCGGTCCCCGGGAGCCGAATCCCGGTTTTGCCGGGTGCTTTCGGCGGGCGGCTGGGTAGGCTCCGCCACTATGGAGCATGAGGTGTTCGTTCCGGTTCCGGCCGAGCGGCTGAGGGCGGTCCTCGCCGACCCCGCGCAGGTGGCCCGTGCGGTGCCCGGCCTCCAGCAGGACGCCGGAACCGAACCCGTCGCCGGGCGGCTGAAGGTCCGTATCGGCGGCCACACCATCACCTACCGGGGGTCCGTACGGGTCTCCGCGCGGGAGGACGGCGCCTACGCCCTGGCGGGCGACGCCACCGAGGCCCGGGGCAGCGGTTCCGTGAAGCTCGCGCTCCTGGCGCGGCTGCGGGACACCGGCACCGGCACGACCCTCCACTTCGAGGCCACGGCCGCGGCGGACGGCCGGGTCGCCGAACTGCCCGAGGAGCAGGTGGCGGCGGCGGTCGCACGGTTGCTGAACCGCTTCGCGGAGAACCTGGTGACGGCGGCGACGGCCGGGGGAGGCGTCCCGGGTGCACCGGCCGAGAGCCGCGCGCCGGAGGAGCCGGCTGGAGGGGCCGTGCCGGGGGAGTCCGCCGAGACTGCCGTCCCGGGGGAGCCGGTCGAGGGTGCCGTCCCGGGGGAGCCGGCCGGCGAGGCGGCGTCCGAGGAGGCCGCCGAGAGCGCCGTACCGCAGGAGCCCGCCGAGGGCGCACCACCCGTCCAGCCCGCCGAGGGCGTCGCGTCCGGGGAGCCCGCCGAGGGCGCCGTCTCGGGGGAGCCGGCCGGCGAGGCCGTGTCCGAGGAAGCCGCCGAGGGTGCCGTACCGCAGGAGCCCGCCGAGGGTGCCACGTCCGGGGAGGCCGCCGAGGGCGTCGTATCGGACGAGGGGGCCGAGGTCCCGCCGTCCGGGCTCGACGAGGAGGCCGGCGACCTCGCCCCCGGTGAGCCCGGTGAGCCGCCCGCCGAGGCCGCGCACGCGCGCCGCACGATGATCGGGCGCAGCGCGGAGGAGGTGGACCACGCCCCGCCGCGCGGACGGTACGCCCCGGTCCCGGCGCCGCAGACCATCGCGCCGAACAGCACGCTGCGCTGGGCCGCGCCCGCCGCCGCGCTGGTCGTGGCGTCGGCCATCGTGGTGGGCCGGGCGCTGCGCCGCCGCAGGTAGCCGCGTGCCGGGGCGGCCTTCGGGCGGCCCTCTTGATCGGGCCAGTAGGGTCGACCCGTGACTGACGAAGACATCACGCTGACCGCGGGCGACGCGGAGGTGACCGTGCGGCCGGGCAACGGCGGCCGGGTCGGTGGGCTGCGCGTCGGCGGACTGGAACTGCTGCGGCAGGGCGAGCGGTTCGGCTGCTTCCCGATGGTCCCCTGGTGCGGCCGGATCCGGGACGGCCGGTTCCGCGACGGCGCGACCGTCCACCAGATGCCGCTGAACGCCGCGCCCCACGCCATCCACGGCACCGCCCGCGACGGCGCCTGGAAGGTCGCGCGGGTCACGGCCGACGAGGCCGTCCTGACCTACGACCTGGTGGACCCCTGGCCGCACCCCGGCCGGGTCACCCAGGTGGTCACCCTGACCGAGGACGCGCTCACCCTCGCCATGGGCGTGGAGACGTACGGCTCGTCCTTCCCGGCGCAGATCGGCTGGCACCCCTGGTTCAACCGGAACCTGGGCGGCGAGGACGTGCGGATCGCCTTCGACGCCGCCTGGCAGGAGGAGCGCGGCGAGGACCATCTGCCGACCGGGAACCGTGTCGAGCCGAAGCCGGGGCCGTGGGACGACTGCTTCGGCATGCCGGGCGGCGTCTCCGTCGCCCTGACCTGGCCGGGACAGCTGCGGGTCGAGGTGACCAGCCCGCAGGAGTGGGTCGTGGTCTACGACGAGCAGGAGGCGGCCGTGTGCGTGGAGCCGCAGACCGGCCCGCCCGACGGGCTGAACACCCTCCCGCGCCAGGTCACCCCGCTGGAGCCGCTGGAGGCGACGACGACCTGGACCTGGACCCGCCTCTAAGCTGTTCGGCATGACGGACGTGGATGTACGCGGCGCGCTGCTGCAGCAGATCAAGGACAAGGCCGTGGTGCACGGCAAGGTGACCCTGTCGTCGGGGCTGGAGGCGGACTACTACGTCGACCTCCGCCGCGTCACCCTCGACGGCGAGGCCGCCCCGCTGGTCGGGCAGGTGCTGCTCGACCTCACCGCCGAGCTGGAGTTCGACGCCGTCGGCGGACTGACCATGGGCGCCGACCCGGTCGCCGCCGCCATGCTGCACGCGGCCGCCGCCCGCGGCCGCAGGCTGGACGCCTTCGTCGTGCGCAAGGCGGCCAAGGCGCACGGACTGCAGCGGCGGGTCGAGGGCCCCGAGATCAAGGGCCGCCGGGTCCTGGTCGTCGAGGACACCTCCACCACCGGCGGCTCGCCGCTGACCGCCGTGGAGGCCGTGCGCGAGGCGGGCGCCGAGGTCGTCGCCGTCGCGACCATCGTGGACCGGGCGACCGGCGCCGACGAGAAGATCCGCGCGGGCGCGGGCGTCCCCTACCTGTTCGCCTTCTCGAAGGATGAACTGGGTCTGGACTGACCAGCCTTTCCGACCTGGAATGGACCGCTGTGCGGTCCGCCCGTGGACCGGCCATGGACCATCCGCACATCTCTGGAAAGATGGGGACGACGACGACGTCGAACCCCAAGGTCTAGGTCAGGGCCGTAAGCACGCAGTACGCCAACCCGCACACTCAAGGAGCGGACGAATGCCCATCGCAACCCCCGAGGTCTACAACGAGATGCTCGACCGGGCGAAGGCAGGCAAGTTCGCCTACCCGGCCATCAACGTCACCTCGACCCAGACCCTGCACGCGGCTCTGCGCGGCTTCGCGGAGGCGGAGAGCGACGGCATCATCCAGATCTCCACGGGTGGTGCCGAGTTCCTGGGCGGCCAGTACAGCAAGGACATGGTGACGGGCTCCGTGGCCCTGGCCGAGTTCGCGCACATCGTCGCCGAGAAGTACCCGGTCACCGTCGCCCTGCACACGGACCACTGCCCGAAGGACAAGCTCGACGGGTACGTACGTCCGCTGCTGGCCGTCTCCGAGGAGCGCGTGAAGGCCGGCCGCAACCCGCTCTTCCAGTCGCACATGTGGGACGGCTCCGCCGAGACCCTCGCCGACAACCTGGAGATCGCGCAGGAGCTGCTCGCCCGCGCCGCCGCCGCGAAGATCATCCTCGAGGTGGAGATCACCCCGACCGGCGGCGAGGAGGACGGCGTCTCGCACGAGATCAACGACTCCCTGTACACGACGGTCGAGGACGCCATCCGTACGGCCGAGGCGCTCGGCCTGGGCGAGAAGGGCCGCTACCTGCTGGCCGCGTCCTTCGGCAACGTCCACGGCGTCTACAAGCCGGGCAACGTGGTCCTGCGTCCCGACCTGCTCAAGGAGCTGAACGACGGCGTCGCCGCGAAGTACGGCAAGCCGGCCGGCTCGCAGCCCTTCGACTTCGTCTTCCACGGCGGCTCCGGCTCCACGGAGGAGGAGATCGCGACCGCGCTGGAGAACGGCGTCGTCAAGATGAACCTCGACACGGACACGCAGTACGCCTTCACGCGTCCCGTCGCCGACCACATGTTCAAGAACTACGACGGCGTCCTGAAGGTCGACGGCGAGGTCGGCTCCAAGAAGACCTACGACCCGCGGACCTGGGGCAAGCTGGCCGAGGCGAGCATGGCCGCGCGCGTCGTCGAGGCCACGCAGAACCTGCGTTCGGCGGGCCAGAAGATCAAGTAGGCCCACGCGTCCCAGCGAGCCCGGTGCCTCGGCGCCGGGCTCGCTGTATACCTGGGAACATGCCCGACGTCCGGCTGTCCTCGCCTCAGGGCAAGTGGATCGTGTTCACCACGGTCCTCGGCTCCAGCATGGCCCTCCTGGACTCGACCGTCGTCAACGTCGCGCTGCCCCGCATCGGCGAGGACCTGGACGCGGACCTCGCGGCCCTGCAGTGGACGGTCAACGCCTACATGGTGACGCTGGCCGGGCTGATCCTGCTGGGCGGCTCCCTGGGGGACCGCTACGGGCGCCGCAAGGTCTTCGTGGTGGGCGTGGTGTGGTTCGCCGCGGCCTCGCTGCTGTGCGGGCTGGCGCCGAACGCGGGCGTGCTGGTCGCGGCCCGTGCCCTGCAGGGCGTCGGGGGCGCGCTCCTCACGCCCGGTTCCCTGGCGCTGATCCAGGCCTCCTTCCACTCCGACGACCGGGGGCGGGCCGTGGGCCTGTGGTCGGGGTTCGGGGGCATGGGGGCGGCCGTGGGGCCCTTCGTCGGCGGCTGGCTGGTGGACGGGCCGGGCTGGCGGTGGGTGTTCCTGCTGAACGTGCCGCTGGCGGTGGTGTGCGTGCCGGTGGCGCTGCGGCATGTGCCGGAGTCGGGGGACCAGCGCGCGCACGGCCGCTTCGACGTGCTGGGAGCGGCGCTGGGGGCGCTGGCGCTGGGTCTGGTGACGTACGCGCTGATCGAGGCGGGCGGTGGGCGGTCCGTGGCCGTCGCCCTCACGGCGGTGGGCGGGGTCGCCGCCGGGGCGGCCTTCCTGTCCGTCGAGCGGCGCCGGCCCGACCCGATGATGCCGCTCGACATCTTCGCGTCCCGCCAGTTCAGCGCCGTCAACGTGGTCACGCTGTGCGTGTACGCGGCCCTCGGCGGCTTCTTCTTCCTCTCGGTGGTCCAGCTCCAGGTCGTCGCCGGGTACTCCGCGCTCGGCGCCGGTACGGCGCTGCTGCCCACCACCGTGCTGATGCTGCTGCTCTCCGCCCGGTCCGGTGAGCTGGGCGAGCGGATCGGGCCGCGCATCCCGCTCACGGTGGGCCCGCTGCTGTGCGCGGCGGGGATGCTGCTGATGCTCCGGGTCGGCGCGGGCGCGTCGTACGCCGCCGACGTCCTGCCCGCCGTCCTGGTGCTCGGTCTCGGCCTGGTCACCCTGGTCGCCCCGCTGACCGCGACCGTGCTGGCCTCGGTGGACGTGACGCGGGCCGGGCTCGCCAGCGGCGTCAACAACGCGGCGGCCCGGGCGGCGGGCCTGGTCGCGGTGGCCGCGCTGCCCCTGCTGACCGGGATGGGACCGGAGGCGTACCGCTCGGCGGAGGCTTTCGAGGGGCCGTTCCGGCGGGCGATGGTGTGGTGCGCGGGGGTGCTCGTGGTGGGCTCGGCCGTGGCCTTCGCGACGGTACGGCGGCCCCCGCCGGACTGCGGCCACCCGGAATGCAGAACCCACTGCTGCGTCTCGGCTCCGCCGCTGGAGGGACGACGGGGGCGGGGAAGCGTGCCCTAGCAACGACCACGGCCACCTGCGGCCCGGGGGGAGCCGATCGCGCAGTTCCCCGCGCCCCTTCGTGCGCTGGGCTGCGGCTGGCGGGTCGGCTGCGGGCCGGTGGGGGTTGGTCGCGCGGTTCCCCGCGCCCCTTCGTGTGCTTGGCTGCGGGTGGTGGGTCGGCTGCGGGCCGGTGGGGGTTGGTCGCGCGGTTCCCCGCGTCCCTTCGTGTGCTTGGCTGCGGGTGGTGGGTCGGCTGCGGGCCGGTGGGGGTTGGTCGCGCGGTTCCCCGCGCCCCTTCGTGTGCTTGGCTGCGGGTGGTGGGTCGGCTGCGGGCCGGTGGGG
>NZ_JBIAWO010000004.1:640382-902902 GCF_042895685.1 Streptomyces sp. NPDC001381
GGGGTTGGTCGCGCAGTTCCCCGCGCCCCTTCATGTGCTTGGCTGCGGCTGGCGGGTCGGCTGCGGGCCGGTGGGGGTTGGTCGCGCGGTTCCCCGCGCCCCTTTCGCCGCGGTGGCTGCGCGCAGTCGTGCCGCTGGGGGCGGTCGGTCGCGCGGTTCCCCGTGGCCCTTCGCCGCAGCTGCGGGCAGTCGTGCCGCTGGGGCGGCACGGGTGGGCGCAGCGGCACCCCGTGGGCGCCGGGCCGCGCGACCCACCCCCGCCCAGCCCCCGCGCCGGTGCGTGCCGGGCCGGCCCGCCCGACACCGCCGTATCCCCCACACTGGACCCATGTCCATTCACGAGAACCTCCTCGGGGGCCCGCCCCCGACCCACCTCCCCGACGACCCGGAGCCCCGCGACCTCCTCGCGAGCGGCACCGCGCCCGCCGACGTCGCCGCGAAGTACCCGACGTCCTCGCTGGCCTGGGCCCAGCTGGCCGACGACGCGTTCGAGCGGGGCAGCGTGGTGGAGTCGTACGCGTACGCCCGTACCGGGTACCACCGCGGCCTGGACGCCCTGCGCCGGGGCGGCTGGAAGGGCCACGGCCCGGTGCCCTGGGAGCACGAGCCGAACCGCGGCTTCCTGCGCGCCCTGCACGCCCTCGCCCGCGCCGCGCAGGCGATCGGCGAGCAGGAGGAGTACGAGCGCTGCACGCAGTTCCTGAAGGACTCCTCCCCGACGGCGGCCCAGACCCTGGGCTAGCCGCCGCCCGTCCCCCGCGGGCCCGTCCGTGATCCGGGCGGGCCTTGCGGGATCCGGGTCTGATGCGGAAGATGCCGGTGGGGACCGGGGCCCCCGTGTCGGCATCGGCAGGGGCGGACCGCTACCCGGAGTACTACAGGAGACAGCGATGTCCCAAGAGGCTCACGCGACCCACGAGCCCGAGACCCCGCATCTCGACTTCGCCGGCACCACGCCGTACGAGGACTACGTCAAGGCCGACGTGCTCACCCATCTCCAGCACACCCTCTCCGACGACCCCGGAGAGATGGTCTTCCTGGTCACGACCCAGGTCATGGAGCTGTGGTTCACCGTCATCGTCCACGAGTGGGAGACCGCCGCGCAGGCGCTCCGCGAGGACCGGGTGCCGGTCGCGATCGACGCGCTGAAGCGTTCCGTACGGGAACTGGAGGCGCTGAACGCCTCCTGGCGGCCGCTCGCGCAGCTGACCCCGGCGCAGTTCAACGCGTACCGTGCCGCCCTCGGTGAGGGATCCGGCTTCCAGTCGGCGATGTACCGGCGGATGGAGTTCCTGCTCGGCGAGAAGTCCGCGTCCATGCTCGTGCCGCACCGGGGCGCGCCCCGCGTCCACGCCGAGCTGGAGAAGGCCCTGCACGAGCCGAGCCTGTACGACGAGGTGCTGCGGCTGCTGGCCCGGCGCGGGCACGCCGTCCCGGACGCCGTGCTGACGCGCGACGTGTCGCAGCGGTACGAGCCGTCGGCGGAGGTGGAGGCCGTCTGGACGGCCCTCTACTCCGGTGACGAGTCCGCCGAACTCGCGCGTCTCGGCGAGGCGTTGACCGATGTCGCCGAGCTGGTGTGGCGCTGGCGCAACGACCATCTGGTCGCCACCCGCCGCGCGATGGGCGCCAAGACGGGCACCGGCGGCTCGGCCGGGGTGGCCTGGCTGGAGAAGCGCGCGCAGAAGAACGTCTTCCCCGAGCTGTGGACGGCGAGGTCGTATGTCTGACCTCGCCTTCAAGGCACGGGAGCTGGACTCCGGCGACCCGCTCGCGGACAAGCGCGCCGCGTTCGTGCTCGACGAGGCGGTCTACCTCGATGGCAACTCGCTGGGCGCGCTGCCCGCGTCCGTCCCCGGCCGGGTGGAGGACGTCGTCCGCCGCCAGTGGGGCGAGCTGCGGATCCGTTCCTGGGACGAGAGCGGCTGGTGGACGGCGCCCGAGCGGATCGGCGACCGGATCGCCCCGCTGGTGGGCGCCGGGGCCGGGCAGATCGTCGTCGGCGACTCCACCAGCGTCAACGTCTTCAAGGCGCTGGTGGGCGCGGTGCGGATCGCGGGCGACGACCGGACCGAGATCCTCGTCGACGCCACGACCTTCCCGACCGACGGCTACATCGCCGGGTCGGCGGCCCGGATGACCGGCCGCACCCTGCGGCCGGTGACCCCGGCGGAGGTGCCGGGCGCGCTGTCGGACCGTACGGCCGCGGTGCTGCTGAACCACGTCGACTACCGCACCGGCCGTCTGCACGACCTGCCCACGCTCACCGCGGCCGTGCGCGCGGCGGGCGCCGTCGCCGTCTGGGACCTGTGCCACAGCGCGGGCGCGCTGCCCGTGGGCCTCGACCGGCACGGCGTGGACCTCGCGGTCGGCTGCACCTACAAGTACCTGAACGGCGGCCCTGGTTCACCGGCGTACCTGTACGTCCGCCGCGATCTCCAGGACCGCTTCGACTCCCCGCTGCCCGGCTGGAACTCGCACGCCGAGCCGTTCGGGATGCGGCCCGGCTACGAGCCGGCGGAGGGCGCGGTGCGCGGCCGGGTCGGCACTCCCGACATCCTGTCGATGCTGGCCCTGGAAGCGGCGCTCGAGGTCTGGGAGGGCGTCTCGGTCGAGACCGTCCGTGCCAAGTCCCTCGCCCTGACGGACTTCTTCCTGGAGTGCGTGGCCGATTACGTACCCGAAGGGCGCGTCGAGTCGCTGACTCCGGTGCGTCACGAGGAGCGGGGCAGCCAGGTGGCGCTGCGCTGCGAGGACGCCGGCGACGTGATGCGGCGGCTGGTCGAGCGTGGGGTCGTCGGGGACTTCAGGCGCCCTGACGTGCTGCGGTTCGGGTTCACCCCGCTGTATGTCGGGTTCGCGGACGTGGAGCGGGCGGCCCGTGTGCTGGGGGAGACCCTGGGCTGAGCGCGCGCCGGACCGACACCGACCACCGATGTTCTGAGTGACGTCGGTGGTCGGCTGCGTATGGGGGGTGGGGTGCGGGGACGGCGCGTACAGAACCGTTTACCCTCACCGAGCGTGACATCCGCGTGTCCGCGCACGTCACCGGCCTGATACCGTCCCCGCCAACGGCCGAATCCTCACCTGGTCCGCCACCCCGTACCGTCCAAAACCGTTTCGTCGCTGAGAGGTTGGAGCATGTCGGACGACGTCGTCGCTGCCCGGGCCGTTGCCGAGGAGAAGTCGGCCTTCTCCCACCCGCCCGTCGACCCCGACGCCACCGCCGCGTACGGAGACCACCCCGACCAGGTGATCGACTTCTACGCCCCGAAGCGGGACGCCGGTCCCGGCGGCGCCGCGCCCCTCGTCGTGGTGCTGCACGGAGGCGCCTGGCGGGCACCGTACGACCGGCGGCACATCACGCCGTTCGCCGACTACCTGGCGCGCCGCGGGTTCGCCGTGGCCAACGTGGAGTACCGGAGGGGCCCGGAGGGCGCCGACGGCACGCCTCCGGTCGCCGGGCGCTGGCCCGACACCTTCGACGACGTCGCCGCGGCCCTCGACGCGCTCCCCGCGCTCGTACGGCGGACGCTGCCGGGGGCCGACCCTCGCCGCACGGTGCTCACCGGACACTCGGCGGGCGGTCACCTCGCGCTGTGGGCGGCGGCCCGGCACCTCCTGCCCGCCGACGCGCCCTGGCGCACCACCGGCGCCGCCCCGCTGCGGGGCGTGGTCGCCCTCGCCCCGATCGCGGACCTCGCGGTCGCGGACAAGCTGGACGTGTGCGGGGGCGCATCCCGTCAACTGCTCGGCGGCGACGAGCTGTTCGCCGAGCGCCAGCCGTACGCCGACCCCGCGCTGCTGTTGCCGACGGGCATCGCCACGACCCTGGTCCAGGGGCGGACGGACCTGGTCGTCCCGCAGGCGGTCGCCGAGGCGTACGCCGACGCGGCGGCCAAGGCGGGGGAGGTGGTGGGGGTGACGCTGCTCGAGGACGTGGGCCACTTCCCGCTGATCGATCCGGTGGCGGACGCCTGCGCCGTGGTGGCGGAGGAGATCGCCCAACTGGCGTGGTGATCCCCTGGGTGTCGTACCCGTAGTACCTGAGAGCTACGTCGCAGGAGAGTCCCCCAGCGGGACGCGAACGACGAGCTCCGATCCGTAACTTCCAAGCCGGAAAGGCCCGATGTCGGGCGAACCGGCGGGGGAGGGGCGGGGATGAAGCGGTTCGACGGGGTCCGTCGCCGGATGCGGCCACAGCGCGCGGGGCGTGACGACCGGGACAGGGGGACGGCTCCCGGCCGGCGCCCGCTGCGCCTGCTTCTGGCCGTCCTGATCACCGCGGCCGTGGTCGTCCCCCTCACAGCGGCGGCCCGGCCCGACATCCCCGCCCCGGCCCCGGCCCGCCTCGCCCCGCCGACGGCGGCGACGCTCGACGAGGTGTACGCCGCGAACCGTGCCAACGCGGCCCTGGCGTCCCGGATGGCCGCGACCCACGGCGACCACCACCGGGCGGCGGCCGACCGGGCGCTGGCGGCCCCCTCGCGCAGGCTCCTCGCCTTCGACGGCCGGGGGGAGGGCCGTGCCACGGAGGTGTTCGGGGACCTCGGCCACGCCGACCGCGTCGCGGTCCTCATACCGGGCTCCGACACCTCGCTGGACACCTACGGCCGCTTCCGCGCCGGCGCGGCGGCCCTGTACGAGCGGCTCGCCCGCCGCACCGGCGCCGGCAGCCGTACGGCGGTGGTGGCCTGGCTCGGCTACACCACACCGGGCACGGTCAGCACGACGGTGCTCACGCCGGCCCGCGCCGACGAGGCGGCACCGGAACTGCGCGACCTCGTACGCGCACTGCGCGCCGTCACCGGTTCGGACACCCGCATCGCCCTCCTGTGTCACTCGTACGGCTCGGTCGTGTGCGGCCGTGCCGCTCCCCGCCTGGACGTGGACGACATCGCCCTGATCGGCAGCCCCGGCACGGGCGTCGACACGGCGGCCGGCCTGCACACCCGGGCGCGGGTCTGGGCGGCCCGGGGCGCCGACGACTGGGTGGCGGACGTTCCGCACGTCAGCGCCGGCCTGTTCGGGACGACGGTCGGCTTCGGCACCGACCCGGTCGCCGCGTCCTACGGCGCCCGTGTCTTCGCCGCCGGTGCGGGCGGCCACAGCGACTACTTCTCCCCGGGCTCGGTCTCCCTGGCCAACCTCGCCCGGATCGTGCTCGGCGAGACGACGGAGGTGACCCGTGGGTGAGACACGGCAGGTGCGCGGGCTGTCCGGCGCACGGCGGGCCGCGGCCCGCATCGAGGCCGCCACGCCCCCGCGGCGCGACCGCGCCGTCGACGCCCTGCGCGCCCTGGCCATCCTCGGAGTGGTCCTCGGCCACTGGCTGGTGACGGCCCTGGTCGCGGACGGCGGCACCCTGCGTGCGGCGAGCCCCCTCGGCCCGATGCCCTGGCTGGCCCCCGTCTCCTGGGTGTTCCAGACCCTCGCGGTGTTCTTCATGGTGGGCGGCCATGTGGCGACCCGCAGCCTGGCCTCCGCCCGGGCGCGCGCGGCGGCACCGGGGCAGCACGGGCGCCACGGGGTCTACGGCGCCTGGCTGCGGGCGCGCCTGGCCCGGCTGTTCGGGCCGGTGACGGCCGTACTGGCGGTGTGGACGGTGGCCGCGGCGGGCCTGCTGCTGGGCGGCGCGTCCTTCGTCACCGTGCACACCGTGGTCAAACTGGCGCTGTCCCCGCTGTGGTTCCTACTGGTGTTCGCCGCGCTGACGGCCGCGACCCCGCTGCTGGCCCGGCTCAACCCGCTGTGGCCGCTGGCGGTCGTCCTCCATGTGGACCTGGTGCGCTTCGGCCTCGGCGGCCCGTCCTGGCTCGGCTGGGTGAACCTCGCGGCCGGCTGGCTGGTGCCGTACACCCTGGGCGCGGCATGGACCCGGGGCGAGCTGGAGCGCCCGCGCGCCGGCTGGGCCCTGCTCGTCGGAGGTGCCGCGGCGACGGCGGTGCTGGTCGGCGGGGCGGGCTACCCGGCGTCGATGGTGGGCGTGCCCGGCGCGGCGGTCTCCAACCTCAACCCGCCGACCCTGGCCGCCGTCACCTTCGGCCTCGCCCAGTGCGGGGTGGCCCTGCTGCTGCGCGACCGGCTGCGCCGCGCCATGACCCGGCCGTCGGCCTGGGCGGCCGTGGCCCTGGTGAACCTCTCCGCGATGACCGTGTTCCTCTGGCATCAGACGGCCATGATGGCGACCACGGCGACAGGCCTCCTGGCAGGCCGTCTGCCCGGACTGCACACAGCTCCGGCCGGCCTGGACTGGGTCGCGGCCCGACTGGTGTGGCTGCCGGTGTTCGCCCTGGTCCTGGGGGTGTGCCGGGCGGCGTTCCACGGGTTCGAGAGCCCGCGCACCCGTCGGACCCCGAAGCCCCCGGTGGCCCGCTCGCGGGTCGTACGCACGGGAGGCGGCCGGAAGCCGCCGGGTCTGCGGGAGGTGCACCGTATCTAGGGTGGACCGGGTGAGGAGCGGGGTGGAGATGAGGCTGACCGGGGTGCGGGCGCGGGCGGTTCGCGGACTGAGAGTGCTGCGGGACGATCTGTGGACGACGCGCTCGGCGCCGCTGCCACCCTCGGTCCGGGTGCGGTGGCTGCCGCACGGGCTGGTGATCCTCGTCGCCTTCGGCGTCACGCTGGCCGGCGTCGACCTGATCGCCAACGCCTTCCACCAGGCGGCGGAGTACGGCCTGCTCTGCTCGGCGGTGCAGGGCATGGCGGTGCTGCTCGCCCTGCGCAGGCCGGTTCCGGCGTGGTGGCTGTCGACGGCCCTCATGGTGGTCGTCGCCCTGGCCGCACGCTCCCAGCTGATCTCGGGCCAGGCCACCCCCGACGCCTCCTGGCCCTGGATCCCGAGCGCCCTGATCGGGCACGCCATGGTGCTGCTCCTGCTGGCGCTGCGCGTGCCCACCCGCGCCTCCGTGGCGGCGCTGGGCCTGACCGCGCTGGCCACCTATGTCGTCCAGGGACTCATCGGCGCCGCCGACTACGCGCCGACCGGCGCCGTCGCGGTGATCGTGTTCGCGGTCGTCGTCCTCCTCGGCACCGCGCTGCGCGGCCGCCGTGAAGCCCGCAGCCAACTCGTCGAGCAGGCCGGCATCACCGCGGAGGAGCGTGCCCGCCGCACCCTCCTGGAGGAGCGCAACCGCATCGCGCGCGAGCTGCACGACGTGGTCGCCCACCACATGTCGGTGATCTCCATCCAGGCCCAGGTGGCTCCCCACCTGGTGGAGAACCCGTCCGAGGAACTGAGGGAGAACCTCGCCGGCATCCGGCAGAACGCCCTGGAGGCGCTCACCGAACTGCGCCGGGTGCTCGGCGTGCTGCGCTCGGAGAACCCCGAGGACCCCTACGGCCTCGGCGCGGCCGGGGACGGCTCCGCCCCCGACACCCCGCAGCCCACCCTCGACCGCCTCGACGCCCTGCTGGAGAACACCCGCGCGGCGGGGCTGGACGTCGTCGCCGCCGTCGAGGGCGAGCCGTCGGGGTATTCGCCGGGCGTGCAGCTGTCGGCGTACCGGATAGTCCAGGAGGCGCTGAGCAACGCCCTGCGGCACGCACCGGGGTCCACGGTGCGCGTCCAGGTCACCCACCATGCCCAGGGCCTGAACCTGGACATCACGAACTCCCGTCCGAGCCGCCCGGTCCGGCCCTCGCCCGGCGCGGGGCACGGGCTGCTCGGCATGCGGGAGCGGGCGACGATGCTCGGAGGGCAGGTCGTGGCCCACCCGACGCTGCAGGGCGGGTTCTCGGTCGTGGCGTTCCTGCCGAGGGACGGAGTCGCGCTCCCGGAGAAGGATCCCGAAACCCCGGAGGACCTGGAACTCGTCTTCCCGCCCGACCCGCCCCCTACAGGAGACGAGAAGCGATGACGAGCGGCGCCACCATCCGCGTACTGATCGCCGACGACCAGCAGATGGTCCGGCAGGGCTTCACCGTGCTGCTCAACGCGCACCCCGGCATCGAGGTGACCGGACAGGCGGTGGACGGTCTGGACGCCGTGGCGCAGGTCGCCGAACTCGCCCCCGACGTCGTCCTGATGGACATCCGCATGCCCGGGCTCGGCGGCATCGAGGCCACCCGCCGCATCACCCTCGCCCACCCCACCGTCAAGGTGCTGGTGCTCACCACCTTCGACCTCGACGAGTACGTGTACGAGGCGCTGCGCGCCGGGGCGTCCGGCTTCCTGCTGAAGGACGCCTCCGCGGACCAGCTCGCCGAGGCCGTCCGGGTCGTGGCGGCCGGTGACGCGCTGCTCGCCCCGGGCATCACCCGCAAGCTGATCTCCGAGTTCTCCCGGCTGAACGGCACGCCGAGACCACCGCTGAAGGAGCGCGTCGGCGACCTCACCGAGCGCGAGACGGAGGTGCTCACCCTGATCGCGCAGGGACTGTCCAACGCGGAGATCGCCCGCCATCTCGTCGTCGCCGAGCAGACCGTGAAGACGCACGTGGGCCGCATCCTGGTGAAGCTGGGTCTGCGCGACCGCACCCAGGCGGCGGTGTTCGCGTACGAGTCGGGGCTGGTGAGACCGTCGGGGTACTGAGCGGGGCGCCGGTCCGGCCCGGTCCGGTCCGTGGTGGGCGCCGGTGCGACCCGTAGTACTTGAGACGGACGTACCGGAACCCCCCTCACTGGTGACGACCGCGACCCCCGTTCCCGCCTACCGTTCTGAACGTGACGGAGACGACGCAGACGCACATGACGCCCCAGGACGACCCCTACGGCGCGTACCAGCCGAAGAGCCCGGAGGTCCGGGCGGCCATGGACGCCCTGCGCGGGATGCGGAAGGACCTGATCGACGACGCCCTGGTCTACCGCCCGCTCCCCCCGAGGGAGCCCACCGGCCGCATCACCGGCCGGCTGAAGGGCCGCAAGCGGGAGTACGCGACCTGGTCGCGGCACATCCTGGTCGCGGCGGCCGGCATGGTGGCGCTGCTGAGCGCCACGCTGCCCGGGAACGGCTCGACGGATCTTCTGATCGGCCTGTTCGTCCTGGCTCCCGTGCTGATGACGCTGGTCCGCCCGGCCGCCGCGTTCTGGCTGTCGCTCGTGTCGACCACGTTCGTCGCCGCCATGGGCAGCGCGTACGGCAACTGGCCCTGGCTGCCCCCGAGTTTCATCTCCCACCTGGTGGTGCTGACCGTCGTCGCGATCCGTACCCGTCCGCGCACGGCGGCCTGGATGTGGCTGCTGACGGCGGCCTACGGCTTCGTCGCCGAGACCGCCTTCGGCTGGGGCCACTACGACACGAACGTGGCGCCCATGCTGGTCTTCTCCGCGATCGTGCTGCTCGTCGTCACCGTCCGGCACATCCGCCGGGAGGCCGAGCAGGAGGTGACGGCCCAGCAGACGGTGACCGAGCACGAGCGCTCCCGGCGCACCCTCCTGGAGGAGCGCACCACGATCGCCCGCGAGCTGCACGACGTGGTCGCCCACCACATGTCGGTGGTCGCCATCCAGGCGGAGGCCGCCCCCTACCGGGTGGAGAACCCGCCGGAGGAGCTGGAGAAGGCCTTCGCGACGATCCGGGAGAACGCGGTCGCGGCCCTCACCGAGCTGCGCCGGGTACTGGGCGTGGTCCGCGCCGAGGACTACGAGGCGCCGGACGCCCCGCAGCCCACCCTCGCCGACCTGGACGCGCTGCTGGCGAACGTACGGGAGGCGGGGGTGGACGTGACCAAGACGGTCACCGGCGCGGTCCGCGAACTCCCGCAGGGCGTCGAGCTGTCGGCGTACCGGATGGTCCAGGAGGCCCTGAGCAACACCCTGCGCCACGCCCCCGGCGCGAGCGCCCGCGTGGAGATCGGCTACGTCCTCGGCGGCCTCGGCCTGCGCATAGTCAACGACCCGCCGCCGAACCCCGCCCTCATCAAGCCCTCCCCGGGCGCGGGCCACGGCATCACGGGAATGCGCGAGCGGGTGACGATGCTGGACGGCGAGATGACGGCGGAGCCGACACCGGCGGGGGGCTACGAGGTGACGGTGTTCCTGCCGGTGGCCGTGACCGAGGGTGGAGCATGACGATCCGTGTGCTGATAGCGGACGACCAGATGATGGTGCGCGAGGGCTTCTCGGTCCTGCTGAACGCGATGCCGGACATCGAGGTCGTAGGTGAGGCGGTCAACGGCCGCGAGGCGGTGGACCGGGTCCGTGAACTGTCCCCCGACGTGGTGCTGATGGACATCCGCATGCCGGAGCTGAACGGCATAGAGGCGACGCGGGAGATCGTGGCGGCGGACAGCACGGCGAAGGTTCTGGTGCTGACCACCTTCGACCTCGACGAGTACGTCTACCAGGCCCTGCGCGCGGGTGCCTCCGGCTTCCTGCTGAAGGACGCCTCGGCCCGCCAACTGGCCGACGGGGTACGGGTGGTGGCGGCGGGCGAGGCCCTGCTCGCGCCCTCCGTCACCAGACGTCTGATCACCGAGTTCTCCAGACTCACGGACGCCCCCCGCCTGGCCCGCACCGCCCAGGCGTCCTACGGCGAACTGACCGAACGGGAGACGGAGGTACTGGTCCTGATCGCCCAGGGCCTGTCCAACGTGGAGATCGCCGGCCGCCTGGTGGTCGCCGAGTCGACGATCAAGACCCATGTGAGCAGGATCCTGGTCAAGCTGGGCCTGCGGGACCGGACCCAGGCGGCGGTGTTCGCGTACGAGGCGAGGCTGGTGACGCCGGGCTAGCCGGTGGCGGGGTGATCCCTCGGACGGGCGGCCATCCGGTGCAATCGGTCACCCCGAAGGGCGAACAGCCTCCCGTGAGGGAAGCTTTCGACCCGCCCGAGGAAGTCCTTCCGCATGCGAAGAATCTTCACGGCCAGGCGCCGGGTCCTCGCGGCCGGCGCCGCGTTCGCCGCGGCCGCCGCGATGGGAAGCGGTGCCGTCCCGTCCGCCGAGGCGGCCCCGGCCGCCGGGCGGGTCCTGCACGAGAACTCCCCCTACGGCATCGACAACAGTTACCTCGTCGTGCTGAAGAAGTCCGCCCGGTTCAGAGCGGCCTCACCGGAGGGCACCAGACTGGCGGCCAGGTACGGCGCCACCGTGGACCGGGCCTACCGCTCCGTGATGAACGGCTACGCCGTCAACGTCAGCGCGGCCGGGGCACGGAGTTTCGCGGGGGATCCGGCCGTCGCGTTCGTCGAGAAGAACCAGAAGGTCACCCTCGACGCGACCCAGGTCAACCCGCCCTGGGGACTGGACCGCGTCGACCAGGCCACGCTGCCGCTCAGCAGGACGTACACCTACCCGGACACGGCCGGCGGGGGTGCCACGGTGTACGTCGTCGACACCGGGGTGCGCATCACGCACCAGCAGATCGCCGGGCGCGCCACGTACGGGTACGACGCGATCGACGGGGACGCCGTGGCCGCCGACGGCAACGGCCACGGCACGCACGTCGCCACCACGATCGCCGGCACCACGTACGGGGTGGCGAAGGCGGCCAGGATCGTGGCGGTGCGGGTGCTCGGCAACGACGGCTCGGGCACGACCTCGGGCGTGATCGCGGGCGTGGACTGGGTGACCTCGCACCGCGTCGGTCCCGCGGTCGCCAACATGTCGCTCGGCGGCGGCGCCAGCACCGCGCTGGACACCGCGGTGAGCAACTCCATCGCCGCGGGCGTCACCTACACCGTCGCCGCCGGCAACGCGAACGTGAACGCCGGCACCACCTCGCCCGCCCGCGTGGCCGCGGCGATCACCGTGGGGGCCACGACCAGTTCCGACTACCGGGCCGGCTACTCCAACTACGGCTCCGTCCTGGACCTGTTCGCCCCCGGCTCCTCGATCCTCGCCGGCTGGTACACCGGTGACACCGCCACGGCCACCCTGTCCGGCACCTCGATGGCCGCTCCCCATGTCGCGGGGGCCGCGGCCGTCTACCTCACGTCCCATCCCACCGCCGGCCCGGCGGCCGTGCAGAGCGCACTCGTCGGCGGCGCGACGGCCGGCGTGCTGCGCAGCGTCGGCACCGGATCGCCCAACAGGCTGCTCAGGATCGTCCCCTGAGCCATGGACGCTTCCGGCTCGGCAAGACCCCCTGGTCAGCAGCCGGGCGAGCGGCTAGCGTCCGTCCATGGCAGCAGCTGACGACCTCCGCTTCGACCCCTGGGACCCGGCGTTCCTCGCCGACCCCTACCCCGCCTACGCCGAGCTCCGGGGACGGGGCCGGGTGATCCACTACGAGCCCACGCAGCAGTGGCTGGTCCCGCACCACGCGGATGTCTCGGCGCTGCTGCGGGACCGGCGGCTGGGGCGGACGTATCAGCACCGGTTCACGCACGAGGACTTCGGGCGGAGCGCGCCGCCGGCCGAGCACGAGCCGTTCCACACGCTCAACGATCACGGGATGCTGGATCTGGAACCGCCGGACCACACCCGGATCCGCCGGCTGGTGTCGAAGGCGTTCACACCGCGCACGGTGGAGCGGCTGAAGCCGTACGTGCGGCAGCTGGCGGGGGAGCTGGTGGACCGGCTGGTGGAGGCGGGCGGCGGCGATCTGCTCAGGGACGTCGCCGAGCCGCTGCCCGTCGCCGTGATCGCCGAGATGCTCGGGATCCCGGAGGCGGACCGCGCGCCGCTCAGGCCCTGGTCCGCGGACATCTGCGGGATGTACGAGCTGAATCCCTCGGAGGAGACCGCCGCGAGGGCCGTGCGGGCCTCCGTCGAGTTCTCCGGCTATCTGCGGGAGCTCATCGCGGCTCGGCGCAAGGAGCCGGGGGAGGACCTCATCTCGGGGCTCATCGCCGCGCACGACGAGGGCGACCGGCTCACCGAGCAGGAGATGATCTCCACCGCCGTGCTGCTGCTGAACGCGGGCCACGAGGCGACGGTCAACGCCACCGTCAACGGGTGGTGGGCCCTCTTCCGCAACCCCGCCCAGCTCGCCGCGCTCCGCGCCGACCACGCGCTCGTGCCCGCCGCCGTCGAGGAGCTGATGCGGTACGACACCCCGCTGCAGCTGTTCGAACGGTGGGTGCTGGACGAGATCGAGATCGACGGGACGACCATCCCCCGGGGCGCCGAGATCGCGATGCTCTTCGGCTCCGCCAACCACGACCCCGGGGTGTTCCGGAACCCCGAGAGCCTGGACCTCACCCGCGAGGAGAACCCGCACATCTCGTTCTCCGCCGGCATCCACTACTGCATCGGCGCTCCGCTCGCCCGTATCGAGCTCGCCGCCTCGATGACGGCCCTCCTGGAGAAGGCCCCGACACTGGCCCTGGCGGAGGAGCCGCGCAGAAAGCCGAACTTCGTGATCCGGGGACTGGAGGGGCTCAGCGTCACCGTATGACCCACCGCCACCCCGGGTGACCCGGCCCGGCCCGGCCCCGCCCCGTCCCGTCCCGGCCCGAGGGTCGTGCCAGGCCCCCGCCGACGGCCCGCGCACGGCGTCCCGCCACCGGCTGGGGCGCGTGTGAGCGGGGGCCGGGACCCGCGGAGGCCGTCGTCCCGGACGCGCCGGCCGGCGCCCGACGGGGGACGTTGCCTCGCGGAGGCCGGCGTCCCGGACGCGCCGGGTGGTGGCGTTGCCGGGTTCGTTCGCCGCCCTCAGGTGGTCAGGTCGCGTCGGCGCAGTGCGGTGAGGCCGCCGGCCACCGCCACGGCCGCCAGGCCCAGCAGCACTCCCACCGGCCCCCGGCTCATCTCCCCGCCCGGCAGCTTCGGCAGGTGGGCGAAGGGGGACAGGTCCAGTACCGCCTGCGGGGCGTCCAGCGCCGGTCCGATCCAGCCGATGAGCAGGATCGCGACGGCCACGCCCCAGGCGGCGGGAGCCAGCCGGGGGGCCACGCCGTACAGCAGGACCGCCAGCCCGCCGACCACCCACACCGCCGGGAGCTGCACCAGGCAGGCGCCCAGGATGGCGCCCGCCTCCTTGCCGTAGCCCGTCACGAAGCCCAGCCCCGCCAGCAGCATGATCAGGGCCGAGCCGCCGAAGGCGATCAGCAGATGGCCGGCGGCCCAGCGCAGCCGGCCGACCGCGTTCGCCAGGACCGGTTCCGCCCGGCCCGAGGTCTCCTCGCCGTGCAGCCGCAGCACCGAGGCGACCACGTACAGGGACGCGATCAGGCCCAGCATGCCGATCATGGCCGCCAGGAAGGCGTCCGTCAGACCCGACTGACCACCCATCCGCTCGAAGATCTCGCGGGCCTTGTCGTTGTCGCCGACGAGGTCGGCCGCGCCCTCCGTCAGCCCGCCGTAGACCACCCCGGCGAGGAAGAAGCCGATGCTCCAGCCCAGCACACCGCCCCGCTGCAGCCGCCAGGCCAGCGCGCCCGCCGACGCCAGCCGCCCGGCCGCCGGCCCCGGCCGGGTGGGCAGGAAGCTCATGCCCACGTCCCGGCGGCCGGCCAGGCCGTACGCCACCGCCGTCTGCGCCGCCACCGCCACGGCGAACAGCCCCAGCACCCACCACCGTTCGTCCGCGAACGCCCGCAGGTTCTCCAGCCAGCCCAGCGGCGACAGCCAGGTCCACACGGAGGACCCGTCGTCCGTCGCCGAGTCGCCCGCCGCGCGCAGCACGAACGCCGCGCCCAGCACCGCCGCCGTCAGCCCCCGCGCCAGCCGCGCGCTCTCCGTGAGCTGCGCGACCACCGCCGCCGTGGTGGCGAACAGCGTGCCCACCCCGGCCAGCCCCAGGCCCAGGGCCACCGCCCCCGCCGCTCCCCGGCCCGCCAGGCCCGCCGTCACCAGCAGCCCCAGTACGGCGTTCGCGACCCCGGCGGCCAGCAGGGCCGCCGTCAGCGAGGCGCGCCGGCCCACCGCACCGGACGCGATCATCTCCTGCCGGCCGCTCTCCTCCTCGTCCCGGGTGTGCCGTACGACGATCAGCAGGCTGGTGACCGCCGCGAGCACCCCCGCGTACACGCCGACCCGCCAGGCCGTGAGGGCGCCCACGGAGTCGTCGAAGACGGGGCCGATCAGCGCGCGCAGGGAGGCGTTGGTGTCCATCTGGCGGAGCAGGCCGGCCCGGTCGGCGGGGGTGCCGTACAGGTTCTCCAGGGTGTTCGGCATGGAGAGGACCATCAGGGTGTTCACGGCCACCCACACGGGGATCAGCAGCCGGTCGCGGCGCAGCGCGAAGCGCAGCAGGGTGCCGGTGCCCACGAGGGTGGTCATCGCGCCGCCACCTCGTCGTCCGTGTCCTGCGTGTCCTCCGTGTAGTGGCGCAGGAACAGTTCCTCCAGGGTCGGCGGCGTCGAGCGCAGCGACCGTACGCCCGACTCCGTCAAGGACCGCAGCACGGCGTCGAGTTTGTCCGTGTCGACCTGCAACCGGACGCGTTTTCCCTGGACGTCGAGGTCGTGGACGCCGGGCAGGCGGGACAGCCCGTTGGGCGGGCCGGCGAGTTCGGCCGTGACGCTCGTCCGGGTCAGATGGCGCAGATCGGCGAGCGAACCGCTCTCCACCGTCCGGCCCTTGCGGATGATGCTGACCCGGTCGCAGAGTTCCTCGACCTCGCTCAGGATGTGGGAGGACAGCAGGACCGTGCGCCCCTTGTCCCGCTCCTCCTCCACACAGCGCCTGAAGACCTCCTCCATCAGCGGGTCCAGGCCGGACGTCGGCTCGTCCAGGATGAGCAGGTCGACGTCCGAGGCGAACGCCGCGACGAGGGCGACCTTCTGCCGGTTGCCCTTGGAGTACGTGCGGCCCTTCTTCGTCGGGTCCAGCTCGAAGCGGTCGGTCAGCTCGGCGCGGCGGCGGGCGTCGAGGCCTCCGCGCAGCCTGCCGTACAGGTCGATGACCTCGCCGCCGGACAGGTTGCGCCACAGGGTCACGTCGCCGGGGACGTAGGCGATGCGGCGGTGCACCTCGACCGCGTCGGCCCACGGGTCGCGGCCGAGGACCCGCGCGGCGCCGGAGTCGGCTCGCAGCAGGCCGAGCAGGACGCGGATGGCGGTGGACTTTCCGGCGCCGTTGGGGCCGAGGAAGCCGTGCACCTCGCCGGTCTCGACCTCCAGGTCGAGGCCGTCCAGGGCGTGCGTACGGCCGAAGGACTTGTGCAGTCCGGAGACGGTGATGGCCTTCGTCATGCCCCTGAACGTACGCTTCTTTCAGAAATTTGTGAAGTTAAGGAAATGCGTGAAGCGCCGTTACGATGGCCGCATGAGCGAAACAGCCCGGGACGCGGAAGCCGTGTCCAGGTTCGTGGAGTCCTTCGCCGCGCAGCTCGTCGAAGCCGGGATGCAGCGCATGGCGGCCCGGGTCTTCGCCGCGCTCCTCTCCTCCGACGAGGGCGCGATGAGCTCCGCCGAACTGGGCGAGCAGCTGCGCATCAGCCCCGCGGCGGTCTCCGGTGCGGTGCGCTACCTGGCCCAGACGCACATGGTGTCGCGCGAGCGGGAACCCGGCTCGCGCCGCGAGCGCTACCGGGTGCACGGCGACCAGTGGTACGAGGCCCTGACCAACCGTGAGGCCGTCATCAAGCGCTGGGAGGGCGCGCTGCGCGAAGGCGTGGACAGCCTCGGCGCCGACACGCCCGCCGGACGCCGCATGGCCGAGACGCTCGCCTTCTTCGAGTTCGTCGAGGGCGAGATCGCGGCCATGATGGAGCGGTGGAGGGCCCACCGGGAGAAGGTCTTCGGAGACCGTTAGCGCTCCCTGGTCTCCTCCAGCACCGTCCGCCCCAGCCGCAGGTACCTCTCGGGCGAGCGCCGCTTGAGGTACTGCGCGTAGCCGACGCCGGCCGCCGCGATCAGGGCGACGATCCACGGGGTCGCCTTCAGCACCAGCGAGCCCGACTCCGCCCCGGCGGCGACGTCCATGTTGGACACCAGCAGCGCCACCACCGCGAGCATCGCGACACCGCCGGCCAGCGGCGCGGCGAAGGTCCTGAACCAGTGCCGGCTCTCGGGGTGGTGGGAGCGGAAGTACACCAGCACCGCGAACGAGCACACCGCCTGGACCACCAGGATCGCCATGGTGCCGAGGATCGCGAGCAGGACGTACGTGCCGGTGTACGGGTCCTTGCCCGCCGCCCAGAAAGCGCCGATGAGGACGGCCGAGACGAAGGTCTGGACGACGCCCGCGATGTGCGGGGAGCCGTGCCGGCCGTGTGTGCGGCCGACGGTGCGCTGGAGGGACGGCAGGACGCCCTCCCTGCCCAGGGCGTACATGTAGCGGGCGGCGCAGTTGTGGAAGGCCATGCCGCAGGCCAGCGAGCCGCTGATCATCAGCCACTGCATGACGACGACCGCCCAGTGGCCGACGTACTGCTCGGTGGGGCGGAAGAACAGCGCCAGCGGGTCGGCGGTGGCGACCTTCACCGCCTCCGACTCACCCGTGCCGGTGATGGCCATCCAGGAGACGAAGACGTAGAAGACGCCGACGCCGAGCACCGAGATCATCGTCGCCTTGGGGATGATCTTCTTCGGGTTGCGGGACTCCTCGCCGTACATCGCCGTCGACTCGAAGCCGACCCACGACCAGAAGGCGAAGAACAGCCCGAGGCCGGCGGAGGTGCCCTTGAAGGCGTTGACCGGGTTGACGGGGTCGATGCTGAAGCCGTCCGGGCCGCCGCCGTGGAAGGCCACCGAGACCGCCATCGCGGCGAGGATCGTCACCTCGGTGGCGAGGAGGACGACGAGCAGCTTCTCGGCCACGGAGACGCCGAACCAGGTGCCCGTCGCGTTGACGGCGAGCATCAGGAGCGCGAACGCCCACCACGGGACGTGCAGCCCCGTCTGGTCCTCGAGGGTGGTCGTGGCGAAGGTCGAGAAGATGCCGATCAGCGCCGGCTCGAACACGACGTACGCGAAGGTCGCGAGGAGCCCCGAGGCGAGGCCGACCGAGCGGCCGAGGCCGTAGGAGATGAAGCCGTAGAAGGCGCCCGTGGACGTGATGTGCTTCGCCATCGACGTGAAGCCGACGGAAAAGATTGCCAGGACGACCATTGCGACGAGATAGCTCGCCGGTGCGCCGATGCCGTTGCCCGCCGACACCATGAAGGGCACGTTGCCCGTCATCGCGGTGATCGGCGCGGCGGTCGCTACGGCCATGAAGACCACGCCCAGCAGGCCCACGGCGTTGGGCTTGAGCCGGTGAACGACCCCTGCTTCTGTCGCGTCCGCCGCCTGGGCGACGCCCTCGTCCACTGCCATCGGGTGGCCCCTCTCCTTGCCCGTCCACTACGTGCTGGACCGGAACTCTGTAGCCCGAATGAGTCGAGCAAGGGTCTCGGGGAGTTAAATGCTTGTCAACCAGACCTTTAGAAATCTGGCGGCAACACACGGCTCGTACGGTCGCCGCCATGAGCGTCTACACCTCCATCCTCGGCGGCGAGCGGCACCGCTTCGGTTCCCTCGCCCGCCTCCTCGCCGCCGCGAGCCCCGAACGCTCCGGCGACCGCCTCGCCGGCCTCGCGGCCCGCACGGCCCGGGAGCGGGTCGCGGCGCGCTGGGCGCTCGCGGAGGTCCCGCTGACCGACTTCCTCACCGAGCCCCTGATCCCGTACGAGGACGACGACGTCACCCGGCTCATCCTCGACACGCACGACCGGACCGCCTTCGCGCCGGTCGCCTCGATGACCGTCGGTGAGCTGCGGGAGTGGCTGCTGTCGGACGCGGCGGACCCGGCGGCGCTGGCCGCGCTGGCGCCGGGGCTGACCCCGGAGATGGCCGCGGCGGTCTCGAAGCTGATGGGCAACGCGGACCTGGTGGCGGTGGCGCGCAAGGTGCGGGTGGTGACGGCCTTCCGCTCGACCATCGGTCTGCCGGGACGCCTGGCGACCCGCCTCCAGCCCAACCACCCGACGGACGACCCGGCGGGCGTGGCGGCGGCCCTGCTCGACGGCCTGCTGCTGGGCTCCGGCGACGCGGTGATCGGCGTCAACCCGGCGACCGACAGCCCGCGGGCGGTACGGGACCTGCTGGAGCTGCTGGACGGTGTGATCGGCCGCTACTCCATCCCGACCCAGTCCTGCGTCCTGTGCCACGTCACGACGAGCATCGACCTCATGGACAGGGGCGCCCCGGTGGACCTGGTCTTCCAGTCCGTCGCGGGCACCCAGGCCGCGAACGCCTCCTTCGGCGTGACCCTCGGCCTGCTCGACGAGGCGTACGAGGCGGCGCTCGCCCTGGACCGGGGGACCGTCGGCCGCAACGTCCTGTACTTCGAGACCGGCCAGGGCAGCGCGCTGTCGGCGGACGCCCACCACGGGGTGGACCAGCAGACGGCCGAGGCGCGGGCGTACGCGGTCGCGCGCCGCTACGACCCCCTGCTGGTGAACACCGTCGTCGGCTTCATCGGTCCGGAGTACCTCTACGACGGCCGGCAGATCCTGCGCGCCGCCCTGGAGGACCACTTCTGCGGCAAGCTGCTCGGCCTGCCCATGGGCCTCGACATCTGCTACACCAACCACGCCGACGCCGATGACGACGACATCGCCACCATGCTGACGATGCTCGGCGTGGCCGGGGCGTCCTTCGTGATCTGCACCCCCGGCGGCGACGACATCATGCTCAACTACCAGTCCGCCTCGTACCACGACGCGCTCTATCTGCGGGAGGTGCTGGGGCTCCGTCCGGCGCCGGAGTTCGAGGCGTGGCTGGACACGATCGGGCTGCTCGACGAGCGGGGCGGCATCCGCGAGGTCTCCGGCACGGCCCATCCGCTGACGGCGATCGGACGGGAGCTCGCGGCATGACGGACGTACCCGTGCACGGCGGTGACCCGTGGCCGGCGCTGCGCCACCGCACCCAGGCCCGGATCGGCCTCGGCCGGGCCGGCACCGCGCTGCCCACCCGGCACCGCCTGGAGCTCCAGGCCGCGCACGCCGCGGCCCGGGACGCCGTGCACTCGCCGTTCGCCCCGGAGCGGGTGGCGGCGGGGCTGCCCGGGATGGCGACGGTACGGGTCCGCAGCGCGGCCCCCGACCGGCCCACCTACCTCCAGCGCCCCGACCTGGGCCGGCGGCTGGACGCCACCGACCGGGCGCATCTCCCGGCCGGCGAGTGGGACGTGGTCTTCGTCGTCGCCGACGGGCTCTCCAGCCGGGCGGTGCACGAGCACGCGGCGGCGGTGATCCGGGTGACCACGGCCCGCCTGGGCGACGACTGGCGCACCGCCCCGGTCGTCCTCGCGGAACAGGCCCGGGTGGCCCTCGGCGACGACGTGGCCGCGGCGATGGGCGCGACGACGGTCGTGGTCCTCGTCGGCGAACGTCCCGGCATGTCGGCGGCGGACTCCCTCGGCGCGTACCTGACGTACCGCCCGGTCCCCGGCGTCACGACCGACGCCGACCGCAACTGCCTGTCCAACATCCGCCCGCCCCTGGGCCTGACGTACGAGACGGCGGCGGGGAAGCTGGCGGGCTTGATGGGGAGGGCACGGGAACTGGGGGGTTCGGGGGTGGGGCTGAAGGACGAGGAGTCCCTGCCGGGATAGCAGCGTCCCACCGGCGCCCCCACCCCGGCGCCTGCGCCTGCGCCGGAGCGTCCACCCCGGCCCTCCGGGCCCCCCGGCGTCTCGTCACCACCCCGGTGGCTCTGCGGGGCGTGCGGCGCCGGCCCTGCGGGCCTCCGCACGCCGCCGCCGGCGCCCGCGGGCCTCCGCACGCTCGCCGGACCGGCAGCCCCGGCCCACCCGGGGTGCCTGGACGTCCCGTCACCGGTCCGGCCTCCCTCACCGCCCCGGCAGCACCAACCCCAGCGCGCCCTCCCGCACGGTCCACGTCCGCCTCCGCACCGGCCCCGCCACCCCCGCGTCCGCCCGGTAGCGGAAGTCCGCGCCGGTCACCGTCACCACCCGCCCCCGGGCCTCCAGGGGTGCCGCCTCCGCGCCCACCGACAGGGGGCGTACGACCACCTCGGCCGCCCCCGACGACCCCGGTGTCACCGACACCGTCTCCACCGGCTGGTCCAGGTCGACCAGGGTCACCCCGTCCACCTCGACCCGCAGCCGGGCCGGGCCGGGCGGGGGCGTGGACGGGGCGGGGCGGGGCGGACGCGAGGGCACCAGGGTGCGGACCAGGGACTGCAGCCAGGGCCGCCCGGACGCCTCCTCCACCGCCGACGTCTCGGCCGGTACCGCGAGCGGCGGAATCCGCAGCGCGCCCAGCACCACCCCGTCGCTGTCGTCCACCAGTACGTCCAGCCGCCGTTCCGCGCCGTCGAGGACGGCCCGCGCCGCCGCGACGGCGCTCATGGGGATCCCCAGGGTCTGCGCCACCCCCAGCACGGTTCCCACCGGCACCATCGACAGCACACATCCGGCCAGCTCCCGCTGCCGGTGCAGCAGCGAGACCGTCCGCAGCAGCGCACGGTCGTCGCCGACCACCACCGGCCGCCGCGAGCCGCGCCGCGCCAGCACCCGGGCGAATTCCTCCGGGCCCTCCGGAAGACAGACCTTCGTACTCGCCGCACCCGCGCTGAGCACGTCTTTCGCGATCCGTACGGACTCCCCGTCCGTCCTCCGGGCGACCGGATCGATGATCACCAGCAGCTGGTCCGGCGTCGCGAAAGTCGCCACCTCGGTCCTGCCTCGCTTCCTCGGGTAGCATCTTTGTGCAAGAGCCCCTTGCGCTATTGCGCCAGGGGCTTCGTCTATTCCGGGGCATCCGGGTCCGACGGTGTGCGACCGGCTACGGTCGCGTGGCGGCCAGTGACGGTCGCGGTACTGCGGCCAACGACGGTCGTGGTGCACGCGGTGGTGCGAGCCTCCGCGTACGCCCCTGACCTTGGACATGCCCCACCCGGAAGGGGTGTACGCGCGTGCCCGCACTTGTGCTGCTCGGTGCTCAGTGGGGTGACGAAGGCAAGGGAAAGGCCACCGACCTGCTCGGCGGCTCGGTGGACTACGTAGTGCGCTACCAGGGCGGCAACAACGCCGGCCACACGGTCGTCGTCGGTGACCAGAAGTACGCACTTCACCTCCTCCCTTCCGGAATCCTGTCCCCCGGCTGTACGCCGGTCATCGGTAACGGTGTCGTCGTCGACCCGTCGGTCCTGCTCTCCGAGCTGAGCGGTCTGAACGAGCGCGGCGTCGACACGTCGAAGCTTCTGATCAGCGGCAACGCGCACATCATCACGCCCTACAACGTCACTGTCGACAAGGTGACGGAACGCTTCCTCGGAAAGCGCAAGATCGGCACCACCGGCCGCGGCATCGGTCCGACATATGCGGACAAGATCAACCGCGTGGGCATCCGTGTGCAGGACCTGTACGACGAGTCGATCCTCACCCAGAAGGTGGAGGCGGCGCTCGACGTCAAGAACCAGCTGCTGACCAAGCTCTACAACCGCCGCGCGATCGCCGTCGACCAGGTCGTGGCCGAGCTGCTGGACTACGCGGAGAAGCTGAGGCCCTACGTCGCCGACACGGTCCTGGTGCTGAACCAGGCCCTGGAGGAGGACAAGGTCGTCCTGTTCGAGGGCGGCCAGGGCACCCTGCTCGACATCGACCACGGCACCTACCCCTTCGTCACCTCGTCGAACCCGACCGCGGGCGGCGCCTGCACCGGCGCCGGCGTGGGTCCGACGAAGATCAGCCGTGTCATCGGCATCCTGAAGGCGTACACGACCCGTGTCGGCGCGGGCCCGTTCCCGACGGAGCTCTTCGACGAGGACGGCGAGGCGCTGCGCCGCATCGGCGGCGAGCGGGGTGTGACGACCGGCCGTGACCGCCGCTGCGGCTGGTTCGACGCGGTCATCGCCCGCTACGCGACCCGGGTCAACGGCCTGACGGACTTCTTCCTGACGAAGCTCGACGTCCTCACCGGCTGGGAGCAGATCCCGGTCTGCGTGGCGTACGAGATCGACGGCAAGCGCGTCGAGGAACTCCCGTACTCGCAGAGCGACTTCCACCACGCGAAGCCGGTCTACGAGACCCTCCCGGGCTGGTCCGAGGACATCACCAAGGCGAAGTCGTTCTCCGACCTGCCGAAGAACGCCCAGAACTACGTCAAGGCGCTGGAGGAGATGTCCGGCGCCCCGATCTCCGCGATCGGCGTGGGCCCGGGCCGGGACGAGACGATCGAGATCAACTCGTTCCTCTGACCGTCCCTCCGCACGCGGCTGTGCCCCCGACCGGCGACATCGGTCGGGGGCACAGGCGTGTCGGGCCGGGAGGGTGAGGGCCTTCAGGGCGTCAGCACGACCTTCCCGGCGACCGTGCCCGACTCGGCCAGCCGCAGGGCGTCGGCGGCCCGGGCGAGCGGCAGCCGGGCCGCGATCCGCGCCGTCACCTCGCCGCGCTGGAGCGCCCCGAAGACCTGGGTGAGGTCGGCGCGCAGCCGGGCCCGGAACCGGTCCCTGGACAGGGCCCGCCCGGCCCACACGTTGAAGAAGCAGGCCCGGCGCCGGTTCGGCAGCGCGTTCCACAGCCACACCCGGCCGAGCAGCTTGAGTACGGGTGCCTGCTTGGAGCCCTCGGCGTCCCGGGTGGAGGCGCTGCCGTACGAGACGAGCGTGCCGCCGGGCGCCAGCAGCCGCCAGGAGTCGACGATGCCCCGCCCGCCGACGTGGTCGAAGACGGCGTTCACGCCGCCGGGGGCGAGTGCGCGGATCCGGGCGGCGAGGTCCTCGGCGCGGTAGTCGACGGGTGTGACGCCCTGCTCGCGCAGGGCGGCGTGGTGGCGTGCGGAGGCGGTGCCGATCACCCGCGCGCCGGCGGCCCGCGCGAGCTGGACCAGGACCGAGCCGACGCCGCCGTTGGCGCCGTGCACGACGACGGTCTGGCCGGCCCGGACGCGCGCCTTGCGGTGCAGCATCTGCCAGGCGGTGACGCCGTTGACCACCAGGGTCTCGGCCTCGGCCGCGCCGACGCCCTCGGGCACCGCCACCACGTCCGCCGCGTCGAGGGTGACGTGGCTGGCCCAGCCGCCGACCTTGACCAGGGCGGCCACCCGGAGACCGGCCAGGCCCGGATCGACGCCCTCGCCGGTCGCCAGGACGGTGCCGACCAGGTCGTAGCCCGGCACGAACGGGAACGGAGGCTGGTCGTAGTACCGCCCGCGGCGCATCTGCTGCTCGGCGAAGGAGACGCCGGTGGCCTCCATCCGCACGAGGACCTGCCCGCGCCCCGGGGCGGGAACCTCTCCGTGCCGGATCAGGAGCCCCTCCGGCTCGACCTTGCCCGGCAGGACGACCTCGACGAGTCCTTCGGCGTTCATGACGGCCTCCACGGCGCTGGTTACTGGCTTTCGTGTTCGTTAGAAGTTGTAACTCACAGCGCGCGCGAGTGTCAATAACTTCAGTGATAGCCTCTAACCATGGTGGAGACGGACAGTACGAAGAGCCCGCGCGAGCGCTACCGCGCCCAGGTGCGCGCGGAGATCAAGCAACGCGCCTGGGAGCAGATCGCCACGGCGGGGGCGTCGGCGCTCTCCCTCAACGCGATCGCCAAGAAGATGGGCATGAGCGGGCCCGCGCTGTACCGCTACTTCGCCGGCCGCGACGAGCTGATCACCGAGCTCGTCAGGGACGCGTACCGCAGCCTCGCCGACACCTTCCGCGCGGCGGCCGGGCCCGGCCCCGACCCGGCCGCGCTCGCGCACGCCCTGCGCGGCTGGGCCCTGGAGGATCCCCAGCGGTACTTCCTCGTCTACGGCACTCCCGTCCCGGGCTACCACGCCCCCGACGACGTCACCGCGATCGCGTCCGAGATCATGGCGGCCCTGCTCGACGCCTGCGTCGCCGCACCGTCCTCCGGACCCGCGACGCCGCTCGACGAGCACCTCGCCTCCCACCGCGCCTGGGCGGCCGGCCACCCCGCCCCGCCCGCGGCGCTCCACCGGGCGCTGGCCTTCTGGACCCGGCTGCACGGCGTGCTGTCACTCGAACTCGCGGGCCACTTCACCGGCATGGGCTTCGATCCCGCGCTGCTCTTCGCCGCCGAACTGGAGGACCTGCTTCAGCGGTGACCGGGACGCGGGCCCGCCGGGTGCGTGGCCCGCCCTCGGCAGGGTGTCCCCCTTTGTCCGGGCATATCCTGGCGTCATCCGTCCGTGCGTGTCGACCAGAAGAAGGTGACTGCGATGCGCATGCTGCTGAAGGCGTCCATGGACACGGAGAAGGCGAACGAGCTCATCAGGAACGGGACCCTCGGGAAGCTGATCGAGGAGTCCATGGAGCAGATCAAGCCCGAGGCCGCCTACTTCACCGCCGAGGGCGGGCGCCGCACCGCCTTCCTGTTCTTCGATCTGAAGGACCCCTCCGACCTGCCGGTGATCAGCGAGCCGTTCTTCCTGGAACTGTGCGCCGACCTCACCTACACGCCGGCGATGAACCGGGAGGACGTCCAGAAGGGGCTCTCCCGCCTCGGCCGCTGACGTTCAGCTGAACACGATCATCGAACCCTGCGCCAGGCTCCGCGTCGCCGCGGCGTGCAGCCCCAGCCAGACGTGCCGTTCACGGGCGAAGGGGCTGGGGTCGTACGGTGCCGGCACGGCGGGCTCCTCCAACTCGGTGGGAGCGGCGGGGGGCTGCGGCGCGGCCGGGGGGTTCGCCGGGTCGATCCCGATCGACGGCGCGACGAACTCCAGCTCCCGCAACAGGGATTGGGACGAGCCCAAGGGGCCGCCCCCGGCCAGGAGTTCGTCGTTGGACAGCGGGTGCGGGAAATCGACCGGGACGTACGCGCCCGCGTGGTCGTAGTGCCAGACCAGGTGCGACTGCTGGGCCGTCGACTCGAACATCTCCAGCAACTGTTCGTAGTCGCCGCCCAGTTCGTCCACCGGGGTCACCGGCAGCCGGCACACCTGGAGCAGATAGGCGCGGCGCAGGAAGTGCAGCGCGTCGTAGTCGAAGCCCGCCACCGGGGCGACCTCGCCGGACAGGCCCGGCATGTACTGGTACACCGGCACCGGCGGCAGCCCCGCCTCGGCCAGCACCTTGTCGTACTGCGCGAGTTCCTCGGCGAACGGGTTGTCGGGGGTGTGGCACAACACGTCGACGAGCGGTACCAGCCACAGGTCACAGGCCAAAGAGAACTCCTCCAGTCGTGTGCGTCAGGGCAGGGTAATGGGTGCTCCCCTGCCGCGGCGTCAGCCGTGCGGCGACTTGTGCAGGTCCCATACCCACACTCCGTCCACCCGCCTCCCGTGCCGGCCCACCAGCTTGTCCACGGTCTCACGCAGGACGTCCGCGTGCGGCTGCGGGGCCAGCACGAGCGCGCCCGCCCGCCAGTACGCCAGGTCCCCGGCGGCCGCCTCGCGCGCGGCCGTGTCGATCACCGGCACCACGCCCGTGTACCGCGCGTCCCGCAGCAGGCTCGCCGTGAAGCGCAGCGGGACGCCGTACACGCCGGTGCGGTCGCCGTCGCCGTACGGGCCGTTGAAGTAGCCGCCGGGCATCCGGAAGCCGAGACCGGCGGCCGTCTGCCAGTGCAGCGCCTCGGCGGCCTCGGGCTCGGCGAGCGGCACCGGGACCAGGGTCTCGCCGGCGCGGACGTACGACCGCCAGGTCCCGTCGGTGAAGAAGGCGGGCACCTCGGCGCGGGGCTCGGAGCGCAGCGGGGCGGGGACGAGGGGGAGCAGGGCGAGGCCCACGGCCGCCAGGCCCGCGTACCGCACCGCTCCCCTCACCCCGTGCTCCGTCAGCCGGGCGACGGCCGCCGCCAGCAGCATGCCCAGCGCAGGGGCGCAGACCAGGGCCACGCGGCTCTCGATCACCGACTCGAACAGGGGAAGGCCGTCCAGCAGGGCCCAGGGGCCGGGAACGCCCACCCCGGCGAGCTCCACACGGGGGCCGAGGGAGAGGAGCGCCGCGGCCGACGCCGTGGCGGCCAGCGCCCGGACGGCCGGCCGGCGCCACAGCAGCACGGTGACCGCCAGGGCGAGCAGGACCAGGGGCCAGCCGTAGAACGCGTTCTGTTCGGTCGGGTTGAGGGAGAGGGCGTCCGCGGTCCCCGCGTCGCCCGCGAGCAGCGAGCGCTCGGCGAAGGTGAGCAGCGCGCGCACCGAGTTGGCGGTGCCGGGCGCGGTGCCGTGGTCGATGCCGTCGTAGCTCTGCGGCCCGGAGAACTGCCAGGCCAGCGGGTAGACGACGAGCGGGAGACAGACGGCCGTGGCGATCGCCAGCCCGCGCAGCAGGGGGCGTACGGCCCGGCGGGCCACGTCGGGGCGGGCGGCCGCGTAGGCGGCGGCGAACAGGAGCATGCCGAGGGCGGCCAGGAGCAGGGGTTCCTCGCCGAGGAAGAACTGGTAGGCCGCCATCAGACCGAGCACGGTCGCGTCCCGGACGACCCGGTCGCCCGTGCACAGGCGCAGGGCACGGTCGACGATCAGCGGGATCATGAACAGGACGACGAAGTTGGGGTGCGCGTTGGCGTGACTGACCAGGGGCGGCGCGAACGCGGCGAGCGCGGCGCCGGTGAAGGCGGCGGCGCGGCCGTCCACCAGCCGTTTCCTGATCAGCCGGTACCAGGCGGCGGCGGTGGCGGCCAGGCCCAGCGTCATCACCAGGCTGAGCGTGACCGCCGGGCCGGCCAGCAGCGTCAGCGGGGTCAGGGGGACGGAGAGGCCGAGCATGGCCGTGTTGGCCATCAGGTTCACTCCGCCGGGGAAGCCCTGGAGGTCGGTGAAGAGGGGGTTGCGCAGGTGGGCCACGTTGTCCGCGGTCACCGCGAAGAACCACTCCCACTGGTTCTGGTCCTGGAGGGAGTCGGTGAGATAGCGGTGCGCGGGGTCGAAGAAGCGGCCCGCGTACAGGGCGACGGAGAGGACGAGGAAGAGGGCGGCGGCCGACAGGTCGGCCCGGGCCGGCGTGCGCAGCCGGGCCAGGTCGCGCAGGAAGCGGAGGTAGTCCGGGGGGCGGACCTTCGAGCCGGGCCGGTGCGACCAGTGCACGGGCACCTCGGCGACCGGCCACCCCGCCCGCTGGAAGTACCGCAGGACCTCCACGTCGATCGCCCAGCCGTCGACGCGGGAGGCGGCGAAGGCGGCCCGGGCCTTGTCGCCGTCGAACAGCTTGAACCCGCACTGGGTGTCGCGTATCCCGCGCACCGCGGTGGCGCGTATGAGCAGGTTGCCCGCCGTGCCGAGCAGTTCACGGACCCGGTGCTGACGGTCCCCGAGCGTCGCGCCCGGGACGGCACGCGAGCCGACGGCCGCCGCGTGCCCGTCGGCGAGGGCCTTCTCCAGGTGCTCCACCTCCGTCGGCGGAGTGGGGAGATCGGCGTCCGTGACGAGGACCAGGCGGCCCCGGCTGGCGGCGACCCCGAGGCGCAGGGCGTGGCCCTTGCCCCGGCGGGTGCCGGCCCCGGTGACGAGCCGGACGCGCGGATCGCGGCGGGCCGTGACCAGTTCGCCGGTGGCGTCGGTGGAACCGTCGTCGACGACCACGATCTCCCAGTCCTCGCCGCTCGCGGTGAGATGGCGGACGAGGGCCTCCAGGGTCGGTCCGAGCCGCCGTTCCTCGTCGCGGGCGGGGACGACGACGGAGAGGCCGACGGCGTTCCCGGTGTCCTGGACGGCCTCTTCCGCCGGCGACCCCTCCGCCGTCACGTGGCCGCCAGCCGCTCGACCAGGGCGACGGAGTCGGCGTTGTACGCGGCGAGCATCGAACGGGCCGTGGCCATGTCGCGCCGGTACAGGGCGTCGACCAGGTCGGTGTGGCCGGACCACAGATGGCCGCGCAGATCGGTCAGCCGGCGCAGATGCTGCACGGTGCACACCCAGGTCTGCACCCGCAGCCGGTGCAGGAAGTCGGTGAGGTAGGGGTTGCCGAACAGGGCGCTGAGCTCGCGCCAGAAGCGCAGGTCGTAGCCGATGAGCACGGTGAGGTCACCGGCGGCCGCGGCCCGCTGGGCCTCCTCGCCGCGCCGCCGCACCCCCGTGACGGCGGCGGCGATCTCCGGGTCCTCCGGGGTGCGGAAGTCCTCCCGGTCCCCGTCCAGGCGCAGGAACATGCCCTCGATGATCAGGGCGCGCGCCTGGATCATGCCCCGGTAGTCCTGCACGGAGTACTCGTGGACCCTGAAGCCCCGGTGCTGGTCCGCCTCCAGCAGTCCCTGCGCCGAGAGATCCACCAGGGCCTCGCGCACCGGGGTCGCGGAGACCCCGTACTGGTCGGCGATCTCCTTGACCGTGAACTCCTGCCCGGCCTGCAGCCGTCCCGCCAGCACCTCGTCGCGCAGCGCGTCGGCGATCTGCTGCCGCAGGGTGCTGCGCGTCACGGCGCCGATGCCGCTGCTGCCGGACATGGTCGGGGCGTCTCCTCGGGCGTACGGACGGAAGGAACGGGCGTGCTCGTCGTTATGTACGAGCACGCCACCTTACGCGTTCGAGGTTTTCAAGGCCCTACACGCGTAGCGTGCGTGCCCTGTCCCGACGATGTCGGAAAACTGTCCTCACTCTGTGTACTCGTCGGCCACGGAAAGAGCCGTGTCCAGGGCCGCGAGACCCTCCTTCACCTCGGACTCCGAGACGTTGAGCGGCGGCACGAAATGGGTGCGGTTCATGTTGACGAACGGCCAGACGCCCGCCTTCCTGGCGGCCGCGCCGAAGGCGGCCATCGCCGCGTTGGCCTCGCCGGCCGCGTTGTAGGGGACGAGCGGTTCGCGGGTCTCCCGGTTCCTGACCAGCTCGACGGCCCAGAACATGCCGAGGCCGCGCACCTCGCCGACGCTCGGGTGCCGTTCGGCCAGCTCCCGCAGCCCGGGTCCGACGACCCGCTCGCCCAGGTTCCGCGCGTTCTCCACGACCCCTTCCTCCGCCATGACCTCGATCGTCGCGACGGCGGCGGCGCAGGCCAGCGGATGTCCGGAGTACGTCAGACCGCCGGGGTAGGGCCGCCTGGCGAAGGTCTCCGCGATCGCCCCGGAGATGGCGACACCGCCGAGCGGCACGTACCCGCTGTTCACGCCCTTGGCGAAGGTCATCAGGTCGGGTACGACCCCGAAGTGGTCGGCCGCGAACCACTCACCGGTGCGTCCGAACCCGGCCATCACCTCGTCCAGGACGAAGACGATGCCGTACTTGTCGCAGAGCGCGCGGACCCCGGCGAGGTAGCCGGGCGGCGGGACCATGATCCCGGCCGTGCCCGGAACGGTCTCCAGGACGATCGCGGCGATCGTCCCCGGCCCCTCGAAGGCGATCGTCGTCTCCAGGTGTTCGAGCGCCCGCGCGCACTCCTGCTCCTCGGTCTCGGCGTAGAAGCGGGAGCGGTACAGGAAGGGTGCCCAGAAGCGCACGACACCGGCGGAGGCGCTGTCGGAGGCCCAGCGGCGCGGGTCGCCGGTGATGTTGACCGCCTGCTGGGTGCCGCCGTGGTAGGAGCGGTAGGCGGAGAGGACCTTGGTCCGGCCGGTGTGCAGCCGGGCCATGCGCACGGCGTGCTCGACGGCGTCCGCGCCGCCGTTGGTGAAGAAGATCTTGTCCAGGTCGCCGGGCGTGCGTTCGGCGATCAGCCGGGCCGCCTCCGAACGGGCCTCGACCGCGAAGGCGGGCGCGAAGGTGGTCAGGCGCGCGGCCTGCTCCTGTATCGCGGCGACGACCTTCGGGTGCTGGTAGCCGATGTTGGTGTAGACGAGCCCGCTGGTGAGGTCCAGGTACCGCTTGCCGTCGTAGTCCCAGAAGTACGACCCCTCCGCGCCGGCCACGGCGAGCGGGTCGATGAGTTCCTGCGCTGACCAGGAGTGGAAGACGTGCGCACGGTCCGCGGCCTTCACGGCGGCGCCGGCCTGGGGGTCGGTCTGAGGGGTCATGCGGGGAGCGTAGGAGCTCTTGAGGGGGAGGGGGTATCGGCGACCTGTGCCGTGGTCGGGCGGATTCCGCGACAGGTTGTCGGGAGTCGGGGGAGCGCGCCGAGAGTTTGACAGCTTGCTGTCCAAGTGACAGTCTGTTGTCATAGCCGGGGAAAGCCCCGGTCGACGTCCCGTCGGGGATCCCCGGATCGAGGAGGAGTCATGAGCCGCAAGCCCGTGCATCTCGCCGTGTACGACACGCTCGCCGACTGGGAGACGGGGTTCGCCACCGCGTACCTCGCCCGCGGCGGATACGAGGTCCGGACGGTCGGGGCGTCCGGCGCCGGGCCCGTGACCAGCGTCGGAGGACTGCGGATCGTCCCCGACCTGGCGCTGGACGCCGTACGCCCCGAGGACAGCTCGCTGCTGATCCTCCCGGGCGCGGACCTGTGGGACGCGGGCGACGACCTCGCGCCCTTCGCCCGCACGGCCCGCGCGTTCCTGGCCGCCGGCACGCCCGTCGCCGCGATCTGCGGCGCCACCGCCGGACTCGCCCGCGAGGGCCTGCTCGACGACCGGGACCACACCGGCGCGGTCTCCTTCTATCTGGCCGCCACGGGCTACGGCGGCGGACCGCGGTACGTCGAGACGGACGCGGTCACGGACGGTCTCCTGGTCACCGCCGGGCCGACCGAGCCCGTCGCCTTCGCCCGGGAGATCCTGCGGCTGCTCGGGGTGTACGAGGGCGAGGTGCTGGACGCCTGGTACCGGCTGTTCCACGACTCCGACGCGGAGGCCTACGCGGTGCTGGAGAAGGCGGCGGGCCGGTGAGCCGTGCGCACCAGGAGCTGCTCAGCCGCAGCGCGCTCGGCGCGTTCCGGCTGAACGGCCGCTTCCTCGCCGTCGCCGAGGAACTCGCCCGGCCCGCCGGGATCACCGCCGCCTGGTGGCAGGTGCTGGGCGCGGTCCTGAAGGAGCCGCTGCCCGTGTCGGGGATCGCGCGGGAGATGGGGATCACCCGGCAGAGCGTGCAGCGGATCGCCGACCTGCTGGTGGACCGGGGGCTGGCCGCGTACCGGCCCAATCCGGCCCACCGGCGGGCCAAACTGCTCGCGCCGACCGAGGAGGGCCTGGCGGCGATCTCCCGTATCGACCCCGGGCACGCGGCCTTCGCCGACCGGCTGGCGGCGGCGTACGGGGAGGCGGAGCTCGCCGAGGCCGTACAGGTGCTGGAGCGGCTGTCCGAGGTGCTGGACGCCCTGGAGCCGCCCGTCGCCCACCCCGCAGGGCTCCCCGTTACGGAACCGTAGACATCGCGCCACGCGACTCCCCGAACGGCCGGTTTATTCTCGGCTCGATCACACATGTGGGGGAAAGGCGGCGCTGCCATGGAGAAACTGGGGCCGAAGGACCCGCAGCGCATCGGCGGCTACCGGCTGCTCGCGCGGCTGGGGGCCGGAGGCATGGGACAGGTCTACCTCGCCCGCTCCGACCGGGGACGGACCGTCGCCGTGAAGCTGGTCAGGCCGGAGCTGGCCGCGCGCGAGGAGTTCCGGGCCCGGTTCCGCCAGGAGGTGCGCAACGCGCAGCGGGTCGGCGGGTTCTGGACCGCGCCCGTGCTCGACGCCGACACCGAGGCCGCGGTGCCCTGGGTGGCCACCGGCTATGTCGCCGGGCCGAGCCTCCAGCAGGTCGTGGGCCACGACCACGGTCCGCTGCCCGAGCGGTCGGTGCGCATCCTCGCCGCCGGGCTCGCGCACGCGCTCACCAACATCCACGCCGCCGGGATCGTCCACCGCGACCTCAAGCCGTCCAACGTGATGGTCACCATCGAAGGCCCCCGCGTGATCGACTTCGGGGTCGCGCGGGCCCTGGAGACGGTGACCGACAGCGGTCTCACCCGCACCGGCGCGGTGATCGGCTCGCCCGGCTTCATGGCGCCCGAGCAGGTGCGCGGCGAGCAGATCACCCCCGCCAGCGACGTCTTCTGCCTCGGTTCCGTCCTCGCCTACGCGGCCACCGGCACCCTCCCCTTCGGCGGCGACGAGGGCGGCGGGGTGCACGCCGTGCTGCTCCGCATCACCGAGGAGGAACCCGACCTCGCGGGCGTGCCCGAGGGCATCGCCGACCTGGTCCGCGCCTGCCTGCGCAAGGACCCCGCCGCCCGGCCCTCGCTGGCCTGGATCCTGGAGCGGACCGGCGCCGGGGACACCGTCTCCGACGGCCACTCCCGTGAGCCGTGGCTGCCGGGCGCGCTGGTGGCCCAGCTGGGCCGGCACGCGGTCCGGCTGCTGGAGACGGAGGACCCCGAAAGCGCCCCGGAGCACGGCGCCCGGTACGGCGGGGGCACGCCGGGAGCGGTGACGCCGACGCTGATCGCGGGTCCCGGCCGGGTCCCGCCGCAGCAGCCGCCCGCACCCGCCGCCGTACCGCACCCGGCGTACGGCCACGCCGTGCGGCATCCGCAACCCGGCTACGGCCATCCGCAGCAGCCGACGGGCACGCCGACGCCGTACAACCCGTACACGGGCGGCGCCGGCGGCAACTCCGCGTACGGCACCTCGGTCCACGCCACCTCGCCGTACGGCGGCCCTCCGTCCGTCGGCGCGACCCCCTCGTACGGCGGCCCCCACGATCCGCCGTACGCCCCCGGCCCTTCCCACGACGAGCCGGAGCCGCCCCGCCGCGGCGGCCGGACCACCGCGCTGCTGGTGGTGATCGCGCTGGTCGTCGCGCTCGCGGCCGGCGGCGCGGTGTACGCGTTCAGGAGCGGCGACGGTTCCTCGGACACGAAGGCGGGTCCGACGCCGAGCCGGACGGCCGCCTCCCAGGGCTCCGGCTCCTCGGGGTCCGAGGAGTCGTCCTCCCCCTCCCCTTCGCCCTCCGCCTCCGACGGTGTGATCCCCGCCGCCTACCTCGGCACCTGGACCACCACGATCGACAACGCGAGCGGCGAGAACACCCGCCGGCTCACCATCGAGCAGGGCGAGGTCGGCGACGCGGTGCTCTCGCTCGTCGCCGACGGGGACACCTACCACTGCGAGTTCACCGCCGAGCTGGCCGGCCGGCCCGACGGCGACGGCCCGTTGGAGATCGGCCCGTCCACCGTCACCTCCGGCCGGCCGCGCTCCTCCTGCACCCCGGGCGCCGCCACCGAGGTCACGCTCCTGTCCGACGGCAGGCTGCAACGGGTCAACAACGACACGGGGGAGAAGCTGACCTACAGCCGCCGGTGAGCGGACACCTCCGTCACCGGACCCGCCCCGGCCGCCGGCCACCCCGTGCGCCGGGGGGCGTCACCGCGGCTCCGGCGGCCGCTGACGGGGCATGTTCGGGCGGGAGTTGGCGCCCGGCGGGAGGGGAAACCTGCCCTGCCCCGCCGCCGCGTCCTGCCGTCCCCCGGACGCCACCGCGGCCTGCATGCCCAACGGCGCCGACCCGGTGCGGAACTCCACCATCCAGTCGGCCGTCTCCGTGCGCACCAGCTCCATCACGTCCTCCGAGAACCGCCGCAGCACCCCCAGGCACCGCTCGGCCGCCTCACTCGCCGTCCCCTCCGCGGGCCCCAGCACCTCCCGCACACTCTCCGACGCCCAGTCGAACTGCAGCACCTGCAGCCGCCGCTGCACGGCCTGCGCCGTCGCCATGTCCCTTATCCATCCGGACGTCACCCCGAAGAACCGGTCCACCACCACACACGCCACCGCCAGCAGCAGCGCCAGATAACCCCACGGCGCCACACCCCCCAGCACCCCGGTGAGGTCCAGCAGCGGAAGCCCCGCCCCGGCGACCGCCCCCGCCGCCGCCCCGCCGCGCAGCACCCGCGCGCCCCGCCGCTTCCACACCCGGTCCGCGAGATACCAGGACGCCGTCTGCAACGCCCCCCGCTCCACCCACCGGTACAGCTCCTCCAGCCGCTCCGCCGGCTCGCCCCAGTCGCCGAGCGGCAGCGCCCGCCCGGTCAGATCGCCCGGCCGCAGCCCGGCCGCGCCCTCGCCCCGCCCGTCCTGAGGCGGACCCTCGGGCTGCTTCTCCGGCTGCTGACCCACCCGGCACTCCCTACTGATCCCGGCCGAACACGAACGGCGACGTCACGTGACACTCGATGACGACGGTGCTGCTGACACGCCGGATCCTTCCTACCGCCCAATGGGTGGCGGAGAAGCGGCTTTCGCCGCCTTTCCGCCCGGAAGTGGGCCTTGATCAGGTATAGACCGCCGACCGAACTCACTCGAAAGAGTGCTGGGGCGACACCCGCACAGACCACGTAGGCTCGTGCCGAGCGGGAAAATCCCGTACCGATCTCAGGCCCTGAGGGTCCGGAAGAGGAGCTGATCGTGATTCCCGGTGGTGGCCAGCCCAACATGCAGCAGCTGCTCCAGCAGGCTCAGAAGATGCAGCAGGACCTGGCCCGTGCCCAGGAGGAACTGGCGAACACGGAGGTCGACGGGCAGGCGGGCGGCGGTCTGGTGAAGGCCACGGTGACCGGCGCCGGTGAGCTGCGCGCGCTGAAGATCGATCCCAAGGCGGTGGACCCGGAGGACACCGAGACCCTCGCCGACCTGATCGTCGCGGCCGTCCAGGCGGCCAACCAGAACGCGCAGACGCTCCAGCAGCAGAAGCTCGGCCCGCTGGCCCAGGGACTGGGCGGCGGCAGCGGCATCCCCGGCCTGCCTTTCTAAGACGGGCCCCGGCCAACTACCGTACGTACTGCAAGGAACCCCAGGAAGGACGGCAGTCCGTTGTACGAAGGCGTGGTCCAGGACCTCATCGACGAACTGGGGCGGCTGCCCGGCGTCGGTCCCAAGAGCGCGCAGCGGATCGCCTTCCACATCCTCCAGGCGGAACCGACGGACGTACGGCGTCTCGCGCAGGCCCTCATGGAGGTCAAGGCGAAGGTCCGCTTCTGTGCGACCTGCGGGAACGTGGCGCAGGAGGAGCTGTGCGGCATCTGCCGCGACGCCCGCCGCGATCTGTCGGTCATCTGTGTCGTGGAGGAGCCGAAGGACGTGGTGGCGATCGAGCGGACCCGCGAGTTCCGCGGCCGCTACCACGTGCTGGGCGGAGCGATCAGCCCCATCGAGGGGGTCGGTCCCGACGACCTGCGGATACGAGAACTTCTCGCGCGGTTGGCCGACGGGACGGTGACGGAACTGATCCTGGCCACGGACCCCAACCTGGAGGGCGAGGCGACGGCGACGTACCTCGCCCGCATGATCAAGCCCATGGGCCTGAAGGTCACCCGCCTGGCCAGCGGCCTCCCTGTGGGCGGCGACCTGGAGTACGCGGACGAGGTCACCCTCGGCCGCGCCTTCGAGGGGAGACGACTCCTAGATGTCTGACGCCACGCTGCACGCGACCGAACGGAATCCGGACGACTTCGCGGTCCAGATCGCGGACCAGGTGGAGAGCTTCCTGGTGGCCGTCACGGAGGTCGCGAAGGGAGACGAGCCGGACTCGGCCGTCCCCTTCCTCCTCCTGGAGGTCTCCCAGCTGCTGCTGGCCGGCGGCCGCCTCGGCGCGCACGAGGACATCGTCCCCGACGAGCGCTACGAGCCCGACACGGGCCCCGACGCGGACGTCGACGAACTCCGCGAGAACCTGGCCCGTCTCCTGGACCCGATCGACGTCTACTCCGAGGTCTTCGACCCCTACGAGCCCCGCAAGGCGCCCGTCCCGGCCCGGATCTCCGACGACCTCGCCGACGTCATCACCGACCTGCGCCACGGCATGGCCCACTACCGCGCCGGCCGCACCTCCGAGGCCCTGTGGTGGTGGCAGTTCTCCTACTTCTCCAACTGGGGGTCCACCGCCTCCGCCACCCTGCGCGCCCTGCACTCCGTCCTCGCCCACGTCCGGCTGAACCAGCCCCTCGAGGAACTCGACGGGCTCGACACCGACCAGGGCATGGGCGACGACACCCTGGAGTTCGAGGCGGGCAAGGTCATGGAGCATGAGATCGCCGACCACCTGGGCCTGGGCCGCGCGAGGTGACGTCCGCCCCCGGCGGGCCCGGCCCCGAGCCCCTCGACCGGCTCGTGGCTCCGGCCCGGTGGGGGCTCACAGCCCCCACAGCCCCTTCGCCATCGCGCTGAACCCGCCCGTCAGGGACAGGGCCAGGATCAGCAGGCGGGCGCAGGGTTCCGGCAGACGGCCCGCGAGGGTTCCGCCGAGGAGGGCCCCCGCCGTCAGGGCGGCGGCGACCGAGGCCCACTGGGGGCCGGTCAGAGCCGGCGTTCCGTTCGCCGCCACCGAGAACGCGTTCACGACCACGCCGTAGAACTGCGCGTTCGGGACGAACTCCCGTACCGTCCAGTCCGCGTTGACGGCGTAGAGGGAGACCGGCGGGCCGCCGACGCCCGCCGCCGCGTTCATGAAGCCGCCCGCCGCGCCGGCCACCACCGCGCCCCGCACGCCCCGCAGCGCGGGGACCCGGGCGCCCCGCATGACCAGCAGGACCGCGAGGGTCACCAGGGCGCCCATCACCAACAGCAGGACCGCTTCGGGGAGTTGGCGGGTCAGCCAGGCCCCCGCCGGGACCGTGCAGGCCGCGGCCGCGCTCAGCGGGACCATCGCCGCCGCGCGTACCCGGCGCCAGCCGCCCGCCAGGCCCACGACGCTGATCGCGCCCGCCGCGCAGTTCGCGAGGACGACCCCCTCGAAGGGGCCGAGCAGCAGCACCAGCGCGGGGACCGCCACCAGCGCGAAGCCCATCCCGGTCAGCCACTGCACGCACGAACCCAGCAGCACGATGCCCGCCAGCAGTGCGTCGGCCATGCTCGCTCCACCCGTCATGGTGTACCTGCCTACACCACCGGTCCGGGGGTGCGCTCTCTCCTTCGTCCGGGCCGGGGACGGGATCGTTGATCCCGCAAGCGCAGCGCCCACGACTTCCGAAGGACACGCCCCCGTGAAGACGCTCCTCTCCTCCCGCCCCGTCCTGTGGTTCCTCTTCCTCTTCAATCTCGTCGTGGCCCTCGCCGCGCCCTTCGTGCTGGACGGGACGCGGGGTGTGACGACCGCCGTCGGCATGGGCGTCGTCTCGCTCGGGGCCGGCGTCGGTCTGGTCCGGGACCGGGGCGGCCGGGCCTCCGTCTGAGAATTGGCAGGGTCCTGGACGTCCGCTGTACGACGGCTGCACGGGCCCTAACCGGCCGGACGCGAGTCTTGGGTCATCCCGACAGGCACTGCCCGCACAGGAGTTGCGATGACCCGAAAGACCCGCATACGCGCCGCCCTCGTCACCGCCACCGCCCTCGTCACCGCCGCCACGGTGACCGCGGGGGTCAGCGCGGCCGGTTCCGAGAAGGCCCGCAAGCCGACCGAGAAGCAGATCGCCGCCCTCTTCGACGGCTGGAACGCCGCCCTGCGCACCGGCGACGCCGAGACCGTCGCGGACCGCTACGCCAGGGACGCGGTCCTGCTGCCCACCGTCTCCAACAAGGTCCGCACCGACCGCGCCGGCATCGTCGACTACTTCGCGCACTTCCTGCGGAACAAGCCGGTCGGCAAGAAGACCGAGACGCACATCAACGTCCTCGACGCCGACTCCGCGATCGACACGGGCGTGTACGAGTTCACCCTCACCGACCACGAGACCGGCGAGAAGCGTGTCGTCGAGGCCCGCTACACGTACGAGTACGAGAAGCGCGGCGGCGCGTGGAAGATCGTCAACCACCACTCGTCCGCGATGCCCGAGGGCTGATCACCCCACGCGCTGCGCCGCCCGCAGGGTGATGCGCACGCACAGGCCGCCCCCGGCCGCGTCCGCCAGGGCCACCGTCCCGCCGTCGTCCGTCACCAGCTGCTTGACGACGGCGAGGCCGAGCCCCGAACCGGAGCGCCCGGTCAGGCCCTGGCCGCGCCAGAAGCGGTCGAAGGCGCGGGACTTCTCCGCGTCCGACATGCCCGGTCCCTCGTCCGCCACGGACAGGACCACTTCACCCGCCCCGGCCTCCATCCGGACGGTGATCGTCCCGCCGTCCGGTGAGACCTCCAGGGCGTTCGAGAGCACGTTGTCCAGCACCTGGTCCAGATGACCGGGGCCGGCCAGCACGGACGGCCGGTCGCCGACACCACTCCCCCTGAGCGCGATGGTGACTCCGCGCTCGTCGGCGGCCGGTCTCCACACCGTCAGCCGTTCGTCCACGATGTCCTTGAGGGGCAGCGGCTCGGCGGCCGTCACCTTCGCCTCGGCCCGCGCCAGCACCAGCAGGCCGTTCACCAGACGGCTCATACGGACCACCTCCGCCGTCGCCTGGTCCACGTCCTCCCGCACGGACTCGTCGTCCACCCCGTCCGCGATGTTGTCCAGCGACAGGCGCAACGCCGTGAGCGGCGTGCGGAGTTGGTGCGAGGCGTCGGCCACGAAGATGCGCTGCGAGGCGACCAGGGTGTCCAGGCGTTCCGCGCCCTGGTTGAGGGTGCGGGCGAGGGTCTGGGTCTCCGGCGGGCCCGTCACGGGGGAGCGGGCGGTCAGGTCGCCGTCGCTGAACCTGCTCGCCATGGAGTTGAGTTCGCGCAGCGGCGCGGTGATCCGGCGGGCGGCGAACGCGCCGATCGCGGCCGCGGCGGCCAGGACGAGGACGGCGAGCCCGGCCCGGAAGCCCCAGATCTGCCACAGCCGTCTGGTCATGTCCGAGGTCGAGTAGACGATCCGCACGGCCGTCGCCCCCTGGGCGGGGACGGTCACCGTCAGACGCTCGCCCCAGATGAAGTCGGAGCCCCAGTCGGTCGTCGGATCGTCGTGCCTGACGGCCCGGGTCAGCGCCGCGTCCGGGGCGGGCTCCGGCAGGTGCGGGGCACAGCTGCCGGTGGGGGTCGCCTGGACGTCGCCGGGGGTCTCACGGCCGTACGCCCTGGCCACCTCGGTCAGCGCCTCGCAGGAGATGCGGTCGCCGTTGCCCAGCAGCAGCGCCATGGTCTCGGCCTCGCGCAGCACGGACAGCTCGGTGTCGTCCCGCAGCTGTCTGGTGAGCGTGAAGGCCACCGGCACGGTGAACAGCAGCACGGCCACCGCGACGAGCAGGATGTAGCTGCGGATGAGCTGCCGGTTCACGAGGCCTCGGCGTCCTGGACGATCTCCAGCCGGAAGCCGACCCCGCGCACCGCCTCGACGGCGAGGACCCCGGCGAACTTCCGCCGCAGCGCCGCCACATGCACGTCCAGCGTCTTCGTCGGGCCGAACCAGTTCGCGTCCCAGACCGCTTCCATGATCTGCTCCCGGGACATCAGGGCGCCCGGTTCCTCGGTGAGGAAGGCCAGCAGGTCGTACTCCTTCGGCGCGAGGGCGACCTCCTCGCCGTCCACGCGCACCCGGGCCGCCTTGCGGTCGATGGTCAGCCGGGACCCGTACCGGTCCGCTCCGCCGGCGTCGTCCGTCGTACGGGGCTGCGCGCGCCGCATCACCGCCCGTATGCGCGCGATGACCTCCCGCACCCCGAACGGCTTGGTCACGTAGTCGTCGGCGCCCAGCTCCAGGCCGACCACCCGGTCGGTCTCGTCGCTGCGCGCGCTGATCACGATGATCGGCACGTCACCGCGCCCGCGCAGCGCCCGGCAGACGTCGAGGCCGTCGGTGTCGGGCAGTCCCAGGTCCAGGAGGACGACGTCGTAGGGGCCCGCGTGGGCCAGGGCCGCGGCGCCCGTGGCGACCCAGTCGACCTCGAAGCCGTAGCGCTTCAGTCCGCGCCGCAGCGACTGGGCGACCGGCTCGTCGTCTTCCACCAGGAGTATGCGCACAGCCGCACGATAGTGCTTGAAACTTAATTCACAGCTATCACTTCGGCGTCAGGGGGAAGGGAAGTCTCCGAGCGGGCGTCCGGCACATCTCACGATGCGGTACTCGGGAGGTGAAATGCGGGCGCTCGTTAGACTGAGCCGACCCGCAGTACAAGGGCGTATGTGCGGAAAGAGACAAACTGAGCGAGGAGCGCACGTGGGCCTTGTCGTGCAGAAGTACGGAGGCTCCTCCGTAGCCGATGCCGAGGGCATCAAGCGCGTCGCCAAGCGGATCGTGGAAGCGAAGAAGAACGGCCACCAGGTGGTCGTCGTCGTTTCCGCGATGGGCGACACGACGGACGAGCTGATCGATCTCGCCGAGCAGGTGTCGCCGATGCCTGCCGGGCGTGAGTTCGACATGCTGCTGACCGCCGGAGAGCGGATCTCCATGGCACTGCTGGCCATGGCGATCAAAAACCTGGGGCACGAAGCCCAGTCGTTCACCGGCAGCCAGGCAGGCGTCATCACCGACTCGGTTCACAACAAAGCCCGGATCATCGATGTCACGCCGGGCCGCATCCGGGAGTCCCTGGACAAGGGCAACATCGCCATCGTCGCAGGGTTCCAGGGTGTCAGCCAGGACAAGAAGGACATCACGACCCTGGGCCGCGGTGGCTCCGACACCACCGCCGTCGCCCTCGCCGCCGCGCTCGACGCCGAGGTCTGCGAGATCTACACCGACGTCGACGGTGTGTTCACCGCCGACCCGCGGGTGGTGAAGAAGGCCAGGAAGATCGACTGGATCGCCTTCGAGGACATGCTGGAGCTCGCGGCCTCCGGCTCCAAGGTGCTGCTCCACCGCTGTGTGGAGTACGCCCGCCGTTACAACATCCCGATCCATGTCCGGTCCAGCTTCAGCGGACTTCAGGGCACCTGGGTCAGCAGTGAGCCGATTGGGGACCAGAAGGTGGAGCAGGCCATCATCTCCGGTGTCGCGCACGACACCTCCGAGGCCAAGATCACGGTCGTCGGTGTGCCGGACAAGCCGGGCGAGGCCGCCGCGATCTTCCGTACGATCTCCGACGCCGAGATCAACATCGACATGATCGTGCAGAACGTGTCGGCCGCGTCGACCGGGCTGACGGACATCTCCTTCACCCTCCCCAAGGCCGAGGGCCGCAAGGCCATCGACGCCCTGGAGAAGAACAAGGCCGGCATCGGCTTCGACTCCCTGCGCTACGACGACCAGATCGGCAAGATCTCGCTGGTCGGCGCCGGGATGAAGACCAACCCGGGCGTCACGGCTGACTTCTTCACGGCCCTGTCCGACGCGGGCGTGAACATCGAGCTGATCTCGACCTCCGAGATCCGCATCTCGGTCGTCACGCGCGCCGACGACGTCAACGAGGCCGTCCGCGCCGTGCACACGGCGTTCGGGCTCGACTCCGACAGCGACGAGGCCGTCGTCTACGGAGGCACCGGGCGCTGATGCCGGGAACCCGCCGGCCGACGCTCGCGGTCGTGGGAGCGACCGGAGCCGTCGGCACCGTGATGCTCCAGATCCTGTCCCAGCGTGCGGACATCTGGGGCGAGATCCGTCTCGTCGCCTCACCGCGTTCGGCCGGCCGCAAGCTGGCCGTGCGCGGCGAGGAGGTCGAGGTCGTGGCCCTGTCGGAGGAGGCCTTCGACGGGGTCGACATCGCCATGTTCGACGTACCGGACGAGGTCGCCGAGCAGTGGGCGCCGGTCGCCGCCGCCAAGGGCGTGGTCGTCGTGGACAACTCCGGCGCCTTCCGGATGGATCCGGACGTGCCGCTGGTCGTCCCCGAGGTCAACCCGCACGCCGTGCACATCCGGCCGCGCGGGATCGTCGCCAACCCCAACTGCACGACCCTGTCCATGATCGTCGCCCTGGGCGCGCTGCACGCCGCGTACGGGCTCCGCGAGCTGGTGGTGTCCTCGTACCAGGCGGTCAGCGGGGCCGGGCGGGCCGGCGTGGAGACGCTGCGGCAGCAGATGTCGCTGGTGGCCGGGACCGAGCTGGGCACCAGCCCCGGGGACGTGCGGCGGGCCGTGGGTGAGAACACCGGGCCGTTCCCGGAGCCGGTCGCGCTGAACGTGGTGCCCTGGGCCGGGTCGCTGCGCGAGGACGGCTGGTCGTCGGAGGAGATGAAGGTGCGGGACGAGTCCCGCAAGATCCTCGGGCTGCCGACGCTGCCGGTCGCCGTGACCTGTGTGCGGGTGCCGGTCGTCACCACGCACTCCCTCACCGTCCACGCCCGCTTCCAGGACTCGGTCACCGTCGAGGGCGCCCGCGAGATCATCGCCACCGCCCCCGGGGTCGTCCTGTGCGACAACCCCGAGGCGGGCGAGTTCCCCACGCCCGCCGACGTCGTCGGCACCGACCCGACCTGGGTGGGCCGGGTGCGCCGGGCCCTGGACGACCCGACCGCGCTGGAGCTGTTCGTGTGCGGGGACAACCTGCGCAAGGGAGCCGCCCTCAACACCGCGCAGATCGCCGAACTGGTGGCTGCGGAACGGGTGTGACGTCTGCGGCGCCCGCAACGCTAGGACAAGTGAGCGCTCCCATCCGGAAATGCCCTGGCCAGGACCGGGAGCGTTTGTAAGATCGCGGAACGAAGTGTGAGCCGGTCGATGGTCCGGACCACTTGTATCGGACATCTTTACTACCGAAGATTGTCCGAAGACTTTCCTCCCCGCCCTCCGCAACCATGCGGAGGGCGGGGAGCGTCTTTGCGGTCCCGGCGTGGGGACGCCGTGACCCGGGCGTGGGGACGCCCGTACATATGGATATAGGGGAAGAGCGGGACACATGAGACGGGTATGCGTGGCCTCGGTCGACGTAAAAGTGACGCCCGGCGCGTACAACCTCCACGGGGGGACGTGTGTCCAACTGGCGTGGCAGAAGTACTCGACTTCCCCGTGGCGACCCGCGGTACGGCCCTACGGCCGCCCCGCGCCGTCCTCCGACCCCGCGTGCCCGGGGCACCCGGCGGCATGCCGGTGATCGCGCCCATGCCCGCAGCGCGGCCCACCCGCATCCCCAGCCAGCGTGACGGTTCCGAGTACGCCGAACCCGCCGAGAACGCGGTCGCGGCCGGCACCACCGTCGACCACCTCACCGAGACCTACCGGGCCCACTACCGCTCGCTGCTCGGTCTCGCCGCCCTCCTCCTCGACGACACGGCCTCCTGCGAGGACGTCGTCCAGGAGGCCTTCATCCGCGTCCACTCCGCCCGCAAACGCGTCCGCGACCCGGAGAAGACCCTCGCCTACCTGCGCCAGACGGTCGTCAACCTCTCCCGCTCCGCCCTGCGCCGCCGCATCCTCGGCCTGAAGCTGCTCTCCAAGCCGATGCCGGACATGGCCAGCGCGGAGGAGGGCGCCTACGACCAGCTGGAGCGCGACTCGCTCATCAAGGCGATGAAGGGACTGCAGCGCCGCCAGCGCGAGGTCCTCGTGCTGCGCTACTTCGCGGACATGACCGAGGCCCAGGTCGCCGAGACCCTCGGCATCTCCCTCGGCTCGGTCAAGGCCTACGGCTCCCGCGGCATAGCCGCCCTGCGCACCGCGATGGGGGCGTCGGCGTGAACGACGAGGTCGAGGGCCGGGGCTCGCACGAGCGCCATGAACCCTACGCGTGGCACGAGCCGATGACGCCCCCCACACAAGAGCCGAAGCAATCGCACGCTGGGAACTCAACCGTGAACCACCACCTCGACGACCAGGGCTTTGACGGGCTCGACTCGGACGAGCTGGCACTGCGCCGGATGCTGCACCAGGCGGTCCAGGAGATGGAACCGCGCGACGGAACCCTGGACCACCTGCGCCGGGCCGTCCCCGCCCGCCGGGCCCGCAAGCGGCAGGCCACCGTCGGCATGGCGGCCGCGGCGCTCTTCCTCTGCACCGCCGTCCCCGCCGTGCTCCACGTGTCCAACGCGGGCGGCTCCGACGCCAACCCGGCCATCGCCGGCCAGGCCTCCCAGTCCGAGGGCGGCGCGAACGAGGGCAAGGGCCCCGAGGGCGGGTCCACCGGCAAGGTGGGCGGCCCCTCGGACAAGATCGAAGAGCAGGGCAAGGAGAGCGCGGGCGACTCCGGCCAGAGCAAGGGCACGGGCAGCACCGGCGCCGCCGGCGGCTCCGAGTCCTCCTCCACCTCCACCGCGTCCGCCCCTGCCTGCACGGCGTCCCAGCTCGGCTCCACCTCCGCGGGGGTCAACGGCCCCGACTCGGCCGGCACCGTCTACGGCACGTTCCGGGTGGCCAACGTCTCCGGCACCGCCTGTACCGTCGCCGGGGCCGTCTCCCTCACCCCGACCGCCCAGGGCGCCGCCGACCCCACGAAGATCAGCGTGGCGCAGCATGTCTCCGGCGACGCGGCGGCCGGCCTGCCCGACCCCTCGCTCTACGTCACCCAGCACGTGCTCGCCCCGGGCTCCGCGTACGAGGTGCGCTTCGCCTGGGTGCCGTCCGAGACCTGCCCCACCACGAACGGCAGCGGCGGCGGCACCGGAGGCGAGTCCTCTCCCTCCCCGACACCGACCGAGCAGACCGGCACCACGGGCGACAGCGCCTCCGGCGCCACCACCCAGCTGCTCACCGAGGACGGCACCGTCGACGGCAGCGTGGTCGTCACCTACACCGCGGACGACGGCTCCACGACGCTCTCGGCGACGGTGCCCGACGCGTGCGCGGGCACCGTCTACCGGACGGGCGTGCTGGCCTCGTCCTGAGCCGGCGCCTCCGCGGCGCCGGGAGCCTCGTCCGGGACGATCCCGAGGGCCGCGTCCCGGGCGAACTCCGCCTCGCGGCGCAGCAGCCGGAACCACATGAACACCACGAACCCGGCGAAGACGAACCACTCACCGGTGTAGCCCAGGTTCTGGAACGCCTTCAGGTCCAGCCCCGAGTCCGGCGCCGCGCTCACCGGCACCGTCGTCATCCCGGCGTCGGCGGAGCCGAGGGTGACCCAGGCGTCGTAGACGTCGTACGGCACGAGATTGATCAGGGACGCGGCGCTGATCGCCGCGGTCTGGCCGTCCGGCAGGCCGCCCCGGCCGCTCACCCCGTTGTCACCGGGCTGCTCGGAGGCCTGCAGCGCGCCGGTGACGGTGACCTCGCCGGAGGGCGGGGCGGGGGCCTCGGCCGGGTCCGCCTTCCCGGGCAGCCAGCCCCGTACGACGGGCAGCGCCTTGCCGCCGTCCGTCCGCAGCAGGGTCAGCACGTAGTACCCGCTCGCGCCGTCCAGGTCCCGGTCCGGCACCAGCAGCTGCTCGCCGTACCGCCCGCTCGCGGTGACCTTCTTGCCGACGGTCGCCTTGTCGACGGGCAGCAGCTCCGCCAGCGGCCGGGCCGCCTCCTCGCGGTTCGACTCGGCCCGAGCCGTCGCCTCGCGATGGTCGTCGACACGTGACTCGAACCGGCTCAGCTGCCAGGACCCCATGTACACGCAGAAGGGGATGGCCAGCAGTACGAAGACGTTGATCCCCCACCAGCGGGGCGTCAGCAGAAACCGGTACACGCCCTCCACGGTACGTGGCGGGGCCTCTGTGTCCGGGCGCGGGGTCGTCACCGGCGGGCAACGCGGTGCCGGGTGTCTTCCGCCCCCTCGTCGGAAAGCGGTTCACGCTGCTCTGACCTGCACGGATGTAAAGGTTGTCCACAGGCCTGCGGCCTCGGCGGTCGATTGTCGTCGCGGGCGGGCAGTATGGGTCCATGACTGAGAGCTACGGATCCGCCGCGTCGGAGTTGTACGAGGAGATGCCGGACTGGGAGAAGCGCTTCAGGGCGCCCAGGGTGTCGCTGCCGGACTGGGCGGAGGACGCGCCTGACCGTTCCCTGTTCGTTTCCAATGCGACGGGTACGTACGAGCTGTACGCCTGGGACCGCGCCACGGGTGAGCAGCGCCAGGTGACCCAACGGGCGAACGGCACGACGGACGGCGTGCTGACCCCGGACGGGGCGTGGATCTGGTGGTTCGACGACAAGGACGGCGACGAGTTCGGCGTCTGGCGCCGGCAGCCGTTCGAGGGCGGCGAGGACGAGCTGGCGACGCCGGGACTGGATCCCTCGTACCCGGCGGGGCTCGCGCTCGGCCGTGACGGCCGTACGGCGGTGGTGGGCCGCTCGACGGACGAGGAGGGCACGACGATCCATGTGGCACGGACCGGTGAACCCCCCTTCGAGCTGTACCGCCACCGGGAGTCGGCGGGCGTGGGCGACCTGTCCCACGACGGCTCGCTGATCGCCATCGAGCACACCGAGCACGGGGACGCGATGCACTCCGCGCTGCGGGTGGTGCGGCCGGACGGCACGGTCGTGGCCGAGCTGGACGACACCAAGGGCGGCCAGGAGGAACTGGGCCTGGAGGTCCTGGGCTTCGCGCCGGTGGACGGCGACACCCGGCTGCTGATCGGGCATCAGAGGCGGGGCCGCTGGGAGCCGCTGGTGTGGGACGTGGCCACGGGCGAGGAGACGGACCTGGCGCTGGACCTGCCGGGCGATGTCAGCGCCGAGTGGTACCCGGACGGCTCCGGCCTGCTGATCGCGCACAGCTTCGAGGCGCGGAGCGAGTTGTTCCGCTACGACCTGGTGAACGGCGGGCTGGACCGGGTGCCGACCCCGCGGGGCACGGTCTCCGGGGCCACGGCCCGTCCGGACGGCAGCGTGGAGTACCTGTGGTCCTCGGCCGCCGAGCCGCCGGTGGTCCGCTCGACGTCGGGCCGGGTCGTCCTCGACCCGCCGGGCATGAAGTCCCCGGGCTCGGTCCCCGTGGAGGACGTGTGGGTGGAGGGCCCCGGCGGCCGTATCCACGCCCTGGTCCAGAAGCCGGCGGGTGCCACCGGGCCCCTCCCCACCGTCTTCGACATCCACGGCGGCCCGACCTGGCACGACAGCGACGCCTTCGCGGCGGCCCCGGCGGCCTGGGTCGACCACGGGTACGCGGTGATCCGGGTCAACTACCGCGGCTCGACGGGCTACGGCAGGGCCTGGACGGACGCGCTGAAGGTGCGGGTCGGCCTGATCGAGCTGGAGGACATCGCGGCGGTGCGGGAGTGGGCGGTCTCCTCCGGCCTGTCCGACCCCTCCCGCCTGATCCTCACCGGCGGCTCCTGGGGCGGTTACCTGACCCTCCTCGGTCTGGGCGTCGAGCCGGACGCGTGGACCCTGGGCATCGCGGCGGTGCCGGTCGCCGACTACGTCACGGCCTACCACGACGAGATGGAGGCCCTGAAGGCGATGGACCGCACCCTGCTGGGCGGCACCCCCGAGGAGGTCCCCGACCGCTTCGAGGCCTCGTCCCCCTTGACGTACGTCGACGACGTCAAGGCTCCCGTGTACATCTCGGCCGGTGTCAACGACCCCCGCTGTCCCATCCGCCAGATCGACAACTACGTCAAGCGTCTGGAGGCGAGGGGAGCCACCCACGAGGTCTACCGCTACGACGCGGGCCATGGCTCCCTGGTCGTGGACGAGCGCATCAAGCAGGTGAGACTGGAACTGGAGTTCGCGGAGAGGCACCTGCGGTAGCCGGGCCGGGGCGCCGGGGCGCCGGGGGGGGGCGGGGCCGGGGAACATCTGCGGGCGCGTCGTGGCTGATCGCGCCGTTCCCCGCGCCCCTTTCCCGCCGATGAGGCTCCCCCCGCTCGAGCGAGGCCGAGCGCGGGGGAGGGCGGGCGCAGCGACCCGCCTACGCCTGCGCGGTGCCGCGCCTGCGGCGTCCCAGCAGTTCCGCCAGCCCGCGCCGAGTGGCCGCCAGCACCACCCGGTCCGAGTCCCGCAGTACGTACGTGTCGGGCAGGTCCCACACCAGCCCGCCCCCGCCCTCCCGCTCCGCACCCGCGTCCAGCGCCAGCACCCGCCACAACCCCGCCCGGAACGCCTCCCCGACCGTCCTGCCCGTCAGCTGCGCACACCCGCCGACCTCCAGCGCGGCGAACAGCAGCACCCGCCGCTCCACCGGGATCGCCCCCAGGATCTGCCGCCCCATCATCGCCCCCGCGAACGACGGCGCCGAAAGGTGCGACACACTCCGGCTCCGGGTCAGCGCCTGCGGATGCGCGGCCCGCAGCGTCCGGTACACCGCGGTCGCGAAGTCGTCGTCGTACAGCCGCAGCACCACCCGCAGATCGCCGCGCAACGACCGCGCGTACAACGCGGCCTCCAGATTCGTCGTGTCGGAACTGGTCACCGCCAGCAGCGCGTGCGCCCGGTGGATCTTCGCGGCCTCCAGCACCCCCTCCTGCGTGACGTCCCCCAGCACCACCGGCACCCGTAACCGGCGCGCCACCGCGAGCCCCCGTGCCTCGGGCCCCGCCTCCACGCACACCACCGGGATGTTCAGCTCCCGCAGCCGGGTCAGCACCCTTGTCCCGATCTTCCCCAGGCCGAGCAGTACGACATGCCCGCCCAGCCCCCGGGGCGGCCGCCGCAACGACCCCGCCCCCCGGAACGTCCCGAGCGCCTCCAGCACCGCCGCCAGCAGCACCGGCAGCAGCAGCAACCCCACCAGCCCGGACAGCAGTTGCAGCACCTGACGGGCCGTACTCGCCCCGACCGCCGGATCGTTGATCGAGAACAGGTCCAGCAGCGTCAGGTACAGCGCCCCCAGCGGATGGATCCGGGTCACCACCCACAACGCCACCGCCAGCGCGAACACACACCCCACCAGACCGGCCAGCGACCACCGCAGCCGCCGTGAGAAGAGGGAGGCGAACGGCGCCACGACCCCCATGCCCCGCCCCGCCTGCTGCGCGGGCCAGGCCGAGTACGACACCTGCTCCAGGACCACCGACCCGCGCCGCCCGGCCGCCTCCCGCACCGCCGCCGCGTCGGGCAGCAGCAGCGGCCCCTGGTCGCCGCTGTTCTCGGAGCCGTCCGCGAAGGCGGGGTCGTTGCCGGTCGCGGACAGCAGCGCGAGGGTGGGGCGGCCGCTGAGGCCGCCGGGGGCGTCCCCCTCCTCGGCCGGCGGCCGCTCGACCGCGCGCAGCATCAGCCCGTCCGTCTGGACGACCTTGGTGGTGCCGGCGACGGCGGACGCGGCCAGCGCGGGCGCGGCGGTGTCGGCGTCGGACAGCACGGTGGTGGAGGCGTCGCCCTCGTCCGGGGCGGAACTGCCGCCGGTGGCCAACGCCGCTGCCTGGTCGAGGAGTTCCTCGATGTGCTGGCCCAACCGCCGGTTGTAGAGCCGCAGCACGAGCCGCAGCCGCGGGTTGAGCCTGCGGGCGGTGAGGGCGGCGCGGATGTTGGTCTCGTCGTCGTCGTACACGAGCGCCAGCGCCGCGGCGCGCTCCACGCCCGCCTCGGCGAGCACTGCCTCGGTGGCCTCCACGGCCTCCAACGTCCGCTGTCCGCCGACGGGTTCACCCGCGGCGGGGGCGGTGCCGTTGCCGGCGGCCCGGCTCACCGCCGCGCTCACCACGCGGTCGAGGAGCGCCGCCGACACCGCGCGGGCGCGTCCGACGACCGGCGGCCGCACCGAGCGCTCGGCGGGCGGTACGACGAGCGTGACCTGCTCCTCGTAGACACCCCGCAGCTCGGCGGCGAGCCGGTGCGCGAGACCGTCGTCGCCGCATACGACCATGTGCGCGCCGGCGTCGCCCGGTGCCCGGCCCTGATTCGGAACGCTCCCCACGAGGGAGAAGACTGCCTCACCGGGACGCGAGGTTCCACGGAGCAGGTGAACACCGGGCACCCGGCTCCCGTAGAAAAGGGGAGGGAATGCGAGAAACAGGGATCAGGCAGAGCACGGAACGCGGAGGTGCCCGACCCGTGGCCATCACCAGACCGGCCCCGCAGGACGGGGACACCGGCAGGGACACCGTTCCCGCACCGCCCGACGAGCCCGGGCGGCTGACCTCGCCCCTCGCCCTGACCCTGCTGCTGCTCCTGCTGGTCCTGCTGCAGAGCCCCATCCGCCGCGCCCTGTCCGCCCCGGTGATGCAGAGCTGGACGACGGTGTTCGTGGCGGTCGTGATCCAGGCCCTGCCCTTCCTGGTGCTGGGCGTCCTGCTGTCGGCGGCGATCGCGGTCTACGTCCCGCCGTCCTTCTTCGCCCGCGCGCTGCCCTCCCGCCCCGCCCTCGCCGTCCCGGTCGCCGGGGTGGCGGGCGCGGTCCTGCCGGGCTGCGAGTGTGCCTCCGTGCCCGTCGCGGGGGCGCTGGTCCGCCGGGGCGTGACCCCCGCCGCGGCCCTCGCCTTCCTCCTCTCCGCGCCCGCCATCAACCCGATCGTCCTGACGGCGACGGCCGTGGCCTTCCCCCGCAACCCCGAGATGGTGCCGGCCCGTTTCGTCGCGAGCCTGCTGGCGGCGTGTGCGATGGGCTGGCTGTGGCAGCGGGTGGGCCGCACGGACTGGATGCGGCCCCCGGCGCACGCGCATCACGAGGGGCAGACCAAGGGCGCCGCGTTCTGGGACTCGGTCCGCCACGACGTGATGCACGCGGGCGGCTTCCTGGTGGTGGGCGCGATGGCGGCGGCGACACTGAAGGCGGTCGCCCCGGAGAGCTGGCTGCGCACGGCGGCGGACAACCCGGTGGTGGCGGTGCTGGCGCTGGCCGTCCTCGCGGTCGTGCTGTCCATCTGCTCGGAGGCGGACGCGTTCGTGGCCGCGTCCCTCACCCAGTTCTCCCTGACGGCCCGGCTCGCGTTCCTGGTGGTGGGCCCGATGATCGACCTCAAGCTCTTCGCGATGCAGGCGGGCACCTTCGGCCGCGCCTTCGCCCTCCGCTTCGCCCCCTTGACCTTCGCCCTGGCCCTCGCGTCGGCCGTACTGACAGGAGCGGTCCTGCTGTGAACCGACAGTCCCAGGCCGCCGTCCTCTTCCTCCTCGGCGCGGCCCTCCTCCACGCCGGCACCAGCGACCTCTACCTCCGCTACGTCAAGGCGGGCCTGCGCCCCCTGCTGCTGGCGTCCGGCGCGGTCCTGATCGTCGCCGCGCTGGCCACGGCGTGGTACGAGCGCCGCCGGAACAAGGGCGACGCGGCGGACGGCCCGGGGCACCCGCACCCCGAACCCCGGATCTCCTGGCTCCTCGTCCTGCCGCTGCTCGCCCTGATCCTGGTCGCCCCGCCGGCCCTGGGCTCCTACAGCGCGACCCGCACCGGCACGGCCCTCCAGGAACCCCTCGCCTACCCGGCCCTGCCGGACACCGACCCCCTGCCCCTCGGCCTCGTCGACTACGCGGGCCGCGCGGTCTACGACCACGGCCGCGGCCTCACCGGGCGCCGCGTCCAGCTCACCGGCTTCGTCGCCCTGGAGCACGACGGCACCCCCTACCTGGTCCGCATGGCGCTCAACTGCTGCGCCGCCGACGCCCAGCCGGTCAAGGTCGCCCTGACCGGCGACATCCCGCCGGTCCTTCAGCCCGACACCTGGCTGACCGTCACCGGAACCTACGTCCCCCGCCAGTCCCGCGACCCCGTCAACGACGGTCCCATTCCCTTCCTCGAGGTCACGACCGCGAAGCCGACGACCGAGCCCCGGGACCCGTACGACGAGTCGTACAACAACTGACGCAACGTCATTCCCTCACCAAAACCGCCCAATTACTCGAAGGGGGGCGCACCCGCTCACTACTATGTGGCCCCAACCTGACGAGGGGCGTACGTGGCGAGTACCCGTAATCAGCAAGTCCTGGCAGAACACCAGGCGCGGTTCGAGCAACAGGTCGTCGGTGGAAAGGAGTTCGTCAAGCTCCTGCGGGAGATCGACGCGCACGCCTACCGCTTCGAACAGGACAAGCTGGACCGGCACCGCTGGTGGATCTACATCACCCTGCCCGCCCACGTCCGTGAGACCTTCGATCTGCGCCTGGACGTTCTGTGCCTGTCCGCCTCGTACGACCGGGTGGAGCCGCGCAGCCTCACCCTCATTGCCGAACGGCTGCGTGGGCGCAACGACGCCCGCCTCGACCCGGACTTCGCGATCCTGTTCACACAGGACCAGGGCGCGGCAGACCTGGTGCGACGGCGCCGGGGACAGCTCGCCATCCTGACGATCAACTCGCACGACCTGATGAGCGGCCCGGGCATCGGCCTCCGCGAACGCATCGCCGAGATCATGACCACCCACGACCACTACGACCTGACCCGCCCCATCACCGAGCCGGCCGCCTTCTACGGCCGTCAGGCCGAGGTCGCCGAACTCCACTTCGCCCTGGACCGGGGGCAGTCCGTCGGGGTGTTCGGGCTGCGCAAGGCGGGCAAGACCTCGCTGCTCAACTTCGTCTCCGGGCAGCGCAAGGAGAACGACAAGCCCGTCGTCTCGCTGGACATCAGTGCCGTGCAGACCGCGGAACACTTCCAATTGACGCTGCTTGAGCGCTGCCACGACATCATCCGGCAACGGGAGCTGAAGCCGCCCCGGCTGATGTCCCTCACCCGGGAGGGGATCCCGAATCCCACGGTCTCGATCGGCACGTACTGGATCCGCGACCTCAACGCCATGCTGGACGCACTGCCGGACCGCCTGGAATTGTTCGTCGACGAGATCGACCAGGCGTGGCCGAGCCGCTCCAATCTCGGCGAGGAGCAGGCGAACGCCGTGCTTCTGTGCCTCAATCAGCTGCGCGGGGTGGTCCAGAGCCGGGAGGCGGACGGCAAGCACGGCGTCGCGATCGTGTGCGCCGGCGTGGACCCCGCCATCTTCGAGAAACCGCTGCTCGGCAAGCGCGACAACATGCTGTACAAGTTCGCCCGGCTGTCGTTCCTCTCCCCGATGAAGCGGGACGAGATGCGGGAGATGGTGCGCAGTCTCGGCAAGCGGATGGCGCTGCGCTATTCGGACCACCGGACCATCGACTTCCTGTACCAGGAGTTCGGCGGTCATCCGCTGCTCACCCGCAAGGCGTGCTCCGTGGCGGCCCGTAAACGGCCCCCGGACGAGATCCCCTGGCACGTCCCGCTCTCCGCGCTGGAGGAGGCCGCGCAGACGCGGGGCCACAACACTCCCCAGTCCGAGGTGCAGGACGTCCTGGACTCCTTCACCGAGTGGTTCGGCGATGAGGCGGCCATGCTGCCCCTGCTGTGGTCCGAGGATCAGGCCGAGCGTGAGGAGGCCAGGGAGTGGGTGCGCAATGAGCCCGACATGGCCGCGCACCTGATGTCGTACGGCATCACCGACGACGACTGGGCTCCCCGTATCCACGCGATGCGAGCGCTGGTGGTGGGGTGAGACTCCTACCGTCGCAGCGGGCCTGGGTGACGGCTGTGTGCGAGCACCTGATCGACGGCGATCTCGTCATCGTCAGGGGGACGCCCGGCTCGGGCAAGACCACCCTGCTGGAGGCCGTGGCGCGCGAAATGGGCGACACGGCCGTGGTGACCGGGGGGCGCGGCTACACGGAAACGAACCAGGCCACGCGCAGGGACGACCTCCAGCAGGGGATCGACGAGTCGCTGGCCAAACACGGTACGGCGCACCTGCTGTTCGACGACTATCCCCACGCCCTCCAGCGGTCGCAGGGGCTGCGCCTGCAGCGGCTGCTGCTGCACGTGCTGATCGACAGCGAACGATCGGTCGACATCGGCGCCCTGCTGACTGGCCGCTGGGCGCGCAGCATGCACTTGGTGAGCAGCGGGAGCCCGCTGGTGCCGAGGGCCCTGTTGAAGCCGCTGCCCATCCCCACGGAGGAGGACTTCGACGCCGTCGGCTGCCCTCGGTCGGCGCAGGCCGTCGCGACGGTGGGCGGCAACCCGACGCTGCTGGCGAAGGTCGTCACGGTCCTGGGCCGGCCGTCCCTGCACCAAGCGCGCGAGGCAGCCGAGTTGCTCGCCCCGAAGTGGGTGGAGGACGCTCCCTGGGGCGCCCTGCGCTGGCTGAAGGACGTCGTCCGCCAGGGGCCGGCGCCGCTCCCCGGGAACGATCTCGACGCCGAGGCGCTCGCCCCTCTGGTCTTCAGCGCGAACAGTGTTCAGGACGGTGGCGAGGAACGGTACGACGTCATGAGCGCGCTGAGGTCGCAGGCCGCGGTCGCGGTACTCGACGGCAGGGCACCCACCTGGCCCAGCGGCTGGGCGGATTCGGTGGCCACCTTCTGCGGACTGCTCGACGGCGCCCCGGCGATCGTATGGGTGGACCGGTATCTCGCGGCCGACCCGCCCGAGTTGCTGCGGTTTCTCCATGACGTCCGCCGGAGCTGCGCCACCCGGATCAAGATGCTGGTGGCCCAGGACGCGGCCGGGAGCGTCGACGCGTCGGTCGTGGCCGCTCTCGGGGCCCTGGACTGCGAGATCAGAATCATGCACTGGGGTGACCGCAAACAGCTCCACGACCGGCATCTGATCTTCCAGGGCGGACGCCAGGGTGGTGTGGTGATGCCGACGGGCCGGGTCGTCCTGTGCCAGGACCCGCCGGGTCCGGCCATGGCCGTTCAGGCACCGCAGCTCGACCAGAAGCTGATACGCGAGGCCTGGGGCCGGGGCCGCGCACCGAGCTGATCCGGCTGTCTCGTGAGGATCTCGTCAGTGCCTCGACGGCGGTGACGACCGGCGTGCTGGTCCTTGCCGGTGCCGTTGATCCCACACCCGCTGTCCATCCCGACAATCCGTGGGGCGCGGATGACGAGTCAGGAGGCCGAAGGGGACGTGCCGTAGGGGGATTCCTCGATGGTGCCGCCGAGTTCGGTCCGGGCCCTGTCCATCGCCGTGCGCGGGTCGGCCGAGAGCACCCAGCGGTTGCCGACCAGGTAGACACCGCCGTACATCTGCGCCGTGTCGAGCCATTCGCGCTGGCCCTGGGCGGTGTCGAAGGTCAGCAGCACGTAGTCGGCGTCCGCCGAGGCGCACACGCCCTGCCGGAAGTCGAGGGTCTTGCCGGCCTCCTTCGGCGCCGTCTCGCAGCCGACGGCCTTTCCCAGCGCCTCCAGGGTCATCGGGCGCGCGCTCGGCGCCGCGCTCTTCGACGCGGCGGCCCGCTCCTCGTCCCCGCCGCCGGAGCCCCCGCCGCATCCGGCGAGCAGCAGCGCCGCGGCGGCCGCGCACACCGGAACACCGAGAAGACGACGGACGGGACGGGACATCGGGACTCCGTACGCGGGTGGGGGACGGTCCCCCTGGAGTACGGGAGGCGGCTTGCGGGTGTTCAGTCGTCCTCCCCGCCGGCCGGGGCGGCACGCCCTCACCCCGGGCACCGCCGGGAGGCGCTACGGCCCGGTTACGTCTGCCTCAAACTCTGGTGGCCGTGCGGTGAGCACCCCATGATGGGGCTATGACGACGGCCTGGCATGCCCTGGCACAGCTGGTGAGTTGGCCCGATCTCACGGAGACCGGGTCGAGTTGCGGCACCGGCCGGGCGCTGCGCTCGGCGGGCGCCGAGCTCGCGCACTTCCACTCCGACCGACGGGTCGACCTGCACCTCACGGCCGGTGCCATCCGCCGGTACGAGCGGGACCTGCGGCGTTCGACCGCGATCCGGCTGGTGCCCGGCTCGCACTGGGTGACCGTACGGCTGGAGTGCGAGGCGGACGTCAGCCTGCTGATGACCTTGATGAGCGCCGCCCTGCGGGCCCACCAGGAGGGGCCGGACACACCCGACGCCCCGGCCGCGCGCTGCAACGACCGGCTCGAGACGGCGCTGGCACAGCGCGAGTATTTGTAGGGCGACGGCAGGCGGGGCAGGTGGCGGCGCGGCCTTCAAGCCGAACGAGATCGACCACTTCGAGGTCATGACCTTCGACGGCACTGGTGCGCCCTCCTCGTAGGCGGCCGGGCCCTCGGCGACGGCGACCGCGTGGGCGTGGGAGAGGCGCAGACCGAAGCGCTCGGCGCGTTCGGCGAGGCGGCCCAGGTCGCTGCGCCCGTAGAGGAGGTCGTCGATGAACTCCCGCCGCGCCGCCTCCTCCTGGCGCACGGCCAGGCGCTGGGCCCGTTCGTAGCCCTCGGCGAACGCGTCTATCGCCTGGTGCACGGCAGCCAGCGTGCTGTCGGACGCGGCCAGGACCTGCGGCCAGGTCGCGCGCGTGGCGGACAGATGGGCGCTGACGAGGCCGCGCAGTCCGTGACCTGCCTCCGCGGCCTGTTCGCCGAGCACGCGCCGAGCCTCGAGCTCTTCCCGGGTGAGGCGGCGGCCGGTGGCCGAGACCTCCTCCAGGATGCGGGTGTAGCCGTCCAGATACCGCTCCGGAATCCCCCGGTCCGTCACGTCGCCCCCGCATCCTGACGCGCCGTCGACACCGCATCGGCGGCCTCACCGGCATCCAGACCCTAGTGAACACTGCCGGAGATCGGCAATGCGCGGGCGGGCGCCGGTCGCCCATCATGGCCGAGGGGAGCACTGCGGAGGGTTCCGGTGCCGGACTCCGGCAACAGCACGGCAGGAGTACGGCACCGGGACCCGGACGCCACGGTGCGGCGATCGGGCCGCCCCGGTGAACGGAGCGCCGGCTCAGGACGCGGCCGCGTCCGCGACGGTTTCCCGCACGTCCAGGACGGTGTCGGCTCCGGTGACCTCCAGGACGCGCCTGAGCTGGGGTGCGGGAGCGGCCACGCGCAGGGTCGTGACCTGGTGGACGCGCAGCAACAGGTTCAGCAGCGTGGAGTCCGCGAAGGTGATCCCGGCGGCGTCCAGCACCACGCGGGGGTGCTCCTCGGCGGCTGTCCGCAGGGCGTCGGCGAGCGGGCCCAGGGAATGCATGTCGTAGGCACCTCGCGCCTCGACCACCCAGGCCGCGCCCAGAGCGTACTGCGTCACACCCGCCGGCTCCCGCTCGCGCCCGTTGAGCCGGGCGGACGGCTCGGGCCCATTGCTGTCGACCGGACTCATGTCCGGGAGTATGCCCCGACGGGGCGTCCGAGGTGCAGTACGCCTCAGCTCCGGGGAAAGCCTTTGCGCCGAGTCAGGGGCGAGCGGCGCACACGCCGTCCACGGCGCGAGTGGCGAAAGATTGGCCGCCTGCTGGTCTGCCGCTGTCGGTTCTCTGGCCTTGCTCTGTCACGCGTCTCCCTAAGGTCGTCGACGTCCCCCGGAGGACCGGCGGCGAACCGCCCCGGCCCCCGCTCCCCGAAGCTCTGGAGACGTCTGATGCGTGCACTGCCCCGTCGTGCCCTGGCCGCCGCCGCTCCCGCCGCCGTCCTGATGTTCGCCCTGGTCGCCTGCGGCGGTGGTGCCGACTCCGACGCCGGCGGCTCGACGGCCGCGGACAGCGGGCGGTCGGCGCGGAGCGCGGGCGGCGCGCAGGCCGAGGGCGAGGCCGGAGAGGAAGCCGGTGAGAAGAAGGAGCCGCCGCTGACCGGCGAGGTCAAGGAGAAGGCCGAGGCGGCGGCGCTCGCCGCGTACCCCGGGACGGTCCTGAAGTCCGAGGAGGACGTGGAGAAGCCCGGCATGTACGCGGTGGAGATCAAGAAGGCGGACGGCTCGACCGTCGAGGTCTACCTCGACACGTCGTACAAGGTCACCGACACGAAGGAGGAGGGCACGGAGGAGGACGAGGGCTGATCCCGCGGGACGGTGAAGCGCCCCCGGCCAGGTCCCGCGAGTTCCCGTGAACGGTTCAAGCGCCCCCGCGCAGCTGTGCGAGCCTGTCGCCATGCGCCTGCTCCTGATCGAAGACGACGACCGGATCGCGGGACCCCTCACGGAGGGGCTGGGCCGCTACGGCTTCACCGTGGACCGGGTGCGCACCGGCGCCGCCGGACTCGCCGGCGACGGCTCCGCCGACCTGGTCCTGCTGGACCTCGGGCTGCCGGACATGGACGGCCTCGACGTGTGCCGCAGCCTGCGCGCCCGCTCGCCCGTCCCGATCATCATGATCACCGCGCGAGGCGAGGAGGCCGACCGGGTGGCGGGCCTGGAACTCGGAGCGGACGACTACCTGGCGAAGCCGTTCGGCGTACGGGAGTTGGTGGCCCGCATCCGCGCGGTCACCCGCCGGACCGGCGCCCTCCCGACGGTGCCGCCGGCCCCGGCCACCGCCCCGCCCGCGGCGGCCGCCCCCCAGCGGCTGGGCTCGCTGGAGGTCGACCGCCGGACCCGGCAGGTCCGGGTCGAGGGCGGGGAGATCGCCCTGACCCCCAGGGAGTTCGACCTGCTCGCCTACCTCGCCCAGGACCCGGGGGCGGTGCACTCCCGGCAGCAGATCATGGACGCGGTGTGGGACCCGCACTTCTTCGGCCCCACCAAGACCCTCGACGCCCATGTCGCCTCCCTGCGCCGCAAGCTCGGCGACGCGGGCTGGATCACCACCGCGCGCGGCGTCGGCTTCCGCCTCACGGTGCCGGGGGATCCGCCACCGGGAGCCACCTCATGACCCGTCGTCTGCTGCTCAGTTACCTGGGCCTGGCCCTGCTCGTGCTGGCCGGGCTGGAGATCCCGCTGGGCTGGATCTACGCCCGCGGGGAGACCGCCCGCTTCTCGCAGAGCGCCGAACGGGACGCGTCGATGCTGGCCGAGCTGGCCGAGGAGGACATCGAGGAGGGCAAGACCTCCGAACTGCCCGCCCTGGTCGGCGAGTACGCCGCCGAGTCGGGAAGCCGCGTGATCGTGGTCGACCGCACCGGCATCGTCCTCGCGGACTCCGCCTACTCCGCCGACGCCGCAGATTCCGCGGACGCGGCCGATTCCGCGGGCGCCGACGCCGCCGACGCCGTCGGCACCGCGGGCGCCGCGGCCCACCGCCCCGGGACCGACCTCTCCCGCGAGCCGGACATCGCCGCCGCCCTGCGCAACCGGACCACCGTCACCATCCGCACCGACGCCGACGGCGGCGAGGTGCTCTCCGCCACCCTGCCCGGCTCCTCCGGCACCACGGTCCGGGGCGCGCTGCGGCTGACGTACCCGATGACCGTGGTCACCGACCGGGTGCACCGCATCTGGCTCGCCCTCGCGCTGGCCGGCGCCTGCGTCCTGGCCGTGGTGGCGCTGGTCGCCTTCACGCTCGCCCGCTGGATCACCCGCCCCCTGCGCACTCTGGAACGGGCCACCGCCCAGCTCGCCGACGGCCACCTCGCCCACCCGCCCGACGCCACCACCGGGCCGCCCGAACTACGCCGTCTGGCAAGCTCCTTCACCCGGACCGCCACCCGGCTGCAGCACCTGCTCAAGGCCCAGCACGCCTTCGCCTCCGAAGCCTCCCACCAGCTCAAGACCCCACTGACCGCGCTGCGGCTGCGCCTCGAGAACTTCGAGCCCTACCTCGACCCGCGCGCCCATGCCAGCCTGGACGAGACCATCGACGAGGTCGAACGCCTCGGCCGTATGGTTCAGGGACTGCTCGCCCTCGCCCGGCTGGAGAACACGGCGACCACCGCCGAGCCGGTCGACCTGGACGCCGTGCTCGCCGAGCGGGTCACCATGTGGGAGCCGCTCGCCGCCGAGCAGTACGTCGCGCTCGCGGTCACCGGCGCACCCCCCGGCCCGGTGTGGGCGATTCCCGGCGCTCTCGAACAGATCATCGACAACCTCGTCGCCAACGCCCTGCGTGTCTCCCCGCCCGGCTCCACCCTCACCCTGCACCGGACTCCCGGCGCCGAACTCCATGTGATCGACCAGGGCCCGGGCATGACGGAGACCGACCGTGAGCGTGCCTTCGACCGCTTCTGGCGCGCCTCCGACTCCCCCCACGACGGCACCGGTCTCGGCCTGCCCATCGTCCGCCACCTGGTGCACGCGTCCGGCGGCGACGTCACCCTGCGGCCGGCCCCCGGCACCGGGCTGGACGCGGCCGTCCGCCTGCGGCCGGTCGACGCGGGGCGCGCACCGGGCGCGAAGGGGCCACTCCGCGCCGCGCGGGCGCCCGCGCGGTGAGGCGTCACGCGGTGCAGCGTCACGCGGTGAGGCGTCAATGCGGGCCTTCCACGGCGCGTCGGCGGGAGGCCTCGATCTCCGCGTACGCCTGCTCGCGGCCCTCCCAGTGCGAGCCCTCGACCGACTTGCCCGGCTCCAGATCCTTGTAGACCTCGAAGAAGTGGGTGATCTCCAGCCGGTCGAAGGAGGGGATGTCCCCGATGTCCTGCGCGGTCGCCCAGCGCGGGTCGTGGGCGGGCACGCAGAGGATCTTCTCGTCCGGGCCGTGCTCGTCCTTCATCACGAACATGCCGACGGCCCGGCACTCGATGATGCAGCCGGGAAAGGTCGGCTCGCCGGTCAGGACGAGGGCGTCCAGGGGGTCGCCGTCGCCGCCGAGCGTGTGGTCGATGTAGCCGTAGTCGGCCGGGTACTTGGTCGAGGTGAACAGCAGCCGGTCCAGCCGGATGCGGTGCAGTTCGTGGTCCATCTCGTACTTGTTGCGGGATCCCTGGGGGATCTCCACGATCACGTCGAACTCCATGACGCCCTCCTCGCCTCCTCGCCGCCCTGGCCGCCGCACCCGGACCGCCGCCCCGGCTCCGCCGCCGTCACGGCGCCTCCTCCCGCGCTCCCAGTTCCTCGCGCAGGCGCCGCAGCTCGTCCGCCGGCCGCCCCAGACCGTTCAGCTGCAGCCGGGCCGCCTCCGTGCGGGCGTCGGGGTGCACGGTGAAAGCCAGGTCCGCCGCCTGGCGCACCATCCACTGGGCGTAGGACACCAAGCGCTCGGCGTACGCCCGGGCCCGCACGAGGTCGGGTTCGGTGAGCTGGGTCTCCCGCAGCCGGGCCCGCAGCCGCAGGAGGGCCGAGCCGACGTCGCCGCAGTCCCGGGCGGCCCGTCCGGAGACGGGCCCTGGCTCCCCGCACGCGGCCACCGCCGCGTCGGCGGGCCGCTGGGCGGCCACCGCCTCGTCCAGCACCGCGAGCAGCGCCCGCAGCTGTGCCGGACGCGACGGACGGGGCGGAGCGGGCCGGGCCCGACGGCGGGCGAGCAGCAGCACGACCTGCCGCCGCCGGACGGCGCCTTCACCGGGCGAGGACACGGGCATGGTTCCTCCTGGCCGGCACGGCCGGACCGGGGTCCTGGCCGGCACGGCTGGGCCGGGGACCGTCGGCGGAGGCGTCCGCGGTCGCGGCGAGCCCCGCCACCGGCGCGCCCTGAACGGCAGTGCGCCCTTCCAGTGTGCGCCTCCCCCGATCCCGGGGCAGCCTCCCCGTGGCCTCGCATACCGCCCCCGGTCCCGATCAGCTGTGGGAGAGGGCGAAGGACACCAGGAAGCCGCTGACGGTGATCAGTCCCATGGCCAGGTGCGTGTCCTCGAACGCCTCGGGGATCATCGTGTCGGCGATCATGGCGAGGATCGCCCCGGCGGCGACCGCGGTCACTCCGGCGATCACGGCGGGGGAGAAGGTGCCCACCACCGTGTACCCGAGGACGGCCGACACCGTGCTCGCGGCGGCGATGGCGCCCCAGACGCCGAAGACGTACGCGGCGCCGCGGTGCGCCTTCTTCATCCCGGCCGAACTGGACAGCCCCTCAGGGACGTTGCTGATGAACACCGCTGCCACGGTCACCAGGCTGACCGTGCCGCCGTCGAGGAGACTCACCCCGATGACAGCGGACTCCGGCACGCCGTCGAGCAGGGCGCCCAACGCGAGCGCCGTCCCGGACCCGCTCTGCTCGCCCTCCGACGGCTGCGCCCGCTCCCGGTGATGACCGGAGCGCTTGCGATGGCGGGCGCCCCGGCGGGCCAGCCACACGTTGCCCACGGTGTAGGCGACCGCACCGCCGAGGGTTCCGACGGCCGCCGGACCGAGACCCGCCTGGTCGTACGCCTCTCCCAGCAGCTCGTAGGAGACCGCGGACAGCAGCACCCCGGCACCGAAGGCCATCACGGTCGCGATCACCTTCTGGGGCACCCGCAGCCCGTATCCCAGCGCGGCGCCGATCAGCAGCGCCGACCCGGCGAGCAGTCCCCACAGCGCAGCCTGCACCACTTCACTCATGGCGACCCTTCTACCCGCACCTGGTCGTCGTCCGCTGCGGCGGCCCGGTCACGCGTGCGCCCGCCGGGGCGCGGCGCCGTTCCCGACGGCCGCCCGGCGCGCCGACGGAGCGTCAGGCGCGTCCCGGGTGGGGCGCCGGGCCCTCGGAGGTCACATCCGGTCCCTAGGCGGCGGCGCGGGCCTGCCTGAGGGGCGCCCCGGCCCGGTGGAGGCTGGCGAGGGCCTGCCGGTAGGAGCTGATCAGCCCGGTCTCCGCGTAGTCCAGACCCAGTTCCTCGCAGTGGCGCCGGACGACGGTCCGGGCCCTGCGCAGGTTGGGGCTGGGCATGCTGGGGAACAGGTGATGCTCGATCTGGTGGTTCAGCCCGCCGAGCGCCAGGTCGGTGAACCGGCCGCCGCGCACATTGCGTGAGGTGAGCACCTGGCGGCGGAGGAAGTCCGGGCGGTCGTCGCCCGTCAGGATCGGCATGCCCTTGTGGTTGGGGGCGAAGAGGGAGCCGAGGTAGACGCCGAACAGGCCCTGGTGGACGGCGACGAAGGCGACCGCCATACCGGGCGGCAGCAGCCAGAACACGGCGGCCAGGTAGACCGCGAACTGCGCGAACAGCAGGGTGCCGTCGAGCGCGCGGTGCTTGAGCGAGCGGTTGGCCAGCGCCCTCACGCTCGACACGTGCAGGTTGAAGCCCTCCAGCGTGAGGAGCGGGAAGAACAGGAACGCCTGCCGACGGCCGAGCAGGCGGGGGAGGCCCTTGGCGGCCCGGGCCTGGTCCTGGGACCAGACCAGCAGGTTGGGGTCGAGGTCGGGGTCGAGTTCCTCGTGGTTGGGGTTGGCGTGGTGGCGGGTGTGTTTGTCCTGCCACCAGCCGTAGCCCATCCCGACACCGGCACCGGCGATCCGTCCCGACACCTCGCTGGCCCGGCGCCGGCGGAACACCTGGCGATGGGCCGCGTCATGGGCGAGCAGCGCGACCTGGCCGAAGACGACGGCCAGGAAGGCGGCGACGGCCAGCGTCCACCAGCTGTCGCCGACGAGCGCGACGGCGGCCCATCCGCAGACGTAGAGCCCGACCACCACGGTGATCCGCACTGCGTAGTAGCCGGGACGACGCCCCATCAGGCCGGCATCGGCGATCTTTCTCGACAGCCGGGCGAAGTCGCTGCCGGACGTCCGCGAGGGCGGGGGGCGGACCGTGGTTTCTCTGGTCATGACGGCGGAACTCTCTTCGAAGGGCAGATGGCTCGGCGCCGCCGCGTGATCCGCTGAGGCCGGGCCGTGGTGGGCGTGCGCTTCCGCCCCTGCGAGATGCGCATCGCGCGACCGCGGAGCAAGGACGACGTCTGCATCGTCGGCCGGCGGCAGCGCAGGCCCTTCATCCGCAGGCGAGTTCCCCGAACGGCAGGTCTCACACGGATACAGGACAGGGCCGGTGGAGCGTCCGCGCGGCAGGGACGGAACCGGGCTCAGCTCGCCGGGCTGCCGGTGACGGCCGGCCGGTCCGCGGTCTCGGTGATCAGGACGGCGGCGGTGACCGGGCCCGGGGCGCCGGCGGTGGCCGCGGCGGCCACGGCGGCCCGGACGGCGCGGGCGACGTCCAGGGGATGGTGTCCGGGGGCGACTCCGAGCTGCACCTCGATGTGCCGCCCGGGCGGCTCGTCGTGGTCCTCCACCTTGACCGGGCGGCTGCCCAGCACGGCGGTGAGGCGGGCGACCCCCGGAACACCCGCCGCGACGTGGGCCAGCTCCCCGGCGAGCCCCCGCCGGGATCCCGTGCCGGTCGCCGGGGCTGAGCCTCGCGCGGCTTCGGCATCGGCCGTGGGCCTCCCGAGCCCGGCCGCGCTCCGCGACGCCCCGCCCGGCTCCGGGCCCTGATGGAGATCCGTGACGCGCAGGTCGGCTGCCACGGTGGCCAGGCCGAGCCGTTCGGCGGCGGCGCCGAGCAGCGCGTGCCTCACCTCGAGGGCGGTCTCGGGCAGCGGTCGCCCGAAGGAAGCCGAGAAGGCGGCGTCGATCCTGAGCGGGCCGGGCGGCAGCGCGCCGGCCGGCGGACGGACGGCAGGCTCGGACACCGGCTCGAGCGGGGCCGCCCCGACGCGCAGAGACTCCATCCGGACACCGGGAATCCCTGCGACGGCGTGCCCGAGAACCCGGACGGCCGCTTCCTCGGTGATCCATGTCCCGTCGTCGGGCCCACCGAGCGGCAGAAACCGGCCCAGGGCGAGCTGGTGCCGCACTGCCTGCGTCAACGCGTCGGTCACCGGCTCACTCTCTTTCGCCAAATCGGACAAAATGCCTAAAGCAAATATAATATTAATAAATGGTGCATGGTGGGCTTCTTGAGGAAGGAAACGCTCGATGACTGAGATCACCGGCGTGAAGCGTGACAGTCCGCCTGGTTCTCGCGGCCGGACGACCGTTGCCGATGTGGTGGTGGAGAAGATCGCCGGAATGGCGGCACGGGACGTGCTCGGCGTCCATGCCCTGGGCAGCGGATTCGCGCGCTCGATGGGGTCCGTGCGGGAGCGGATGCCCGGCGCCGGCAGCGGAAAGTCCGTCACCCGCGGGGTCAGTGTCGAGGTCGGAGAGCTTCAGGCGGCCATCGATCTGGAGCTCGTCGTCGACTACGGCGTCTCGATCACGGACGTGGCCGCCGCGGTGCGGGAGAACGTGATCTCCGCGGTGGAGCGGATGGCGGGCCGGGACGTCGTGGAAGTCAACATCACGGTCAGCGACGTGAAGCTGCCCGACGAGGAGGACGAAGGCGAGGAGCGGCAGCGGATCCAGTAGCCGGGGCGAAGCAGCCGCTTGAGCGAAGGAGCGCGTGATGAGCAGGGCCGTGGTGGGCTTGATGGCCGGAATGGCGCTGGGTTTCGCCGCGTATTTCGGTGACTTCTGGGCTTTCCTGCTGGTACTGGGGCTCGGCGCCGTCGGGTACTTGGTCGGGCGGTTCATCGAAGGTGACTACGCACCGGGCGACTTCGTCCGCCGCCGGGACTCGCAGGAGCGGTACCAGGACGACCGGCGACGGCCTCGGGGAGCCTGGTGGCAGTGACCGGGGAAGCCGGCCCGCGTCCCGGTGTCCCCGGCGGGGAGCGCGGTGCGACCGCCGTCGCCGACCGGGTCGTGGCGAAGATCGCCGCCCAGGTGGCGCGCGAGGTACTGGGCCGGTTCACCGAGTCGGTGAGGCACGTACCACCCGGCCGCAGGACACCCCGCGTGAACACATCCGTGCGGCGGGCACCGGAGCGGAACACCGCCGGACCGGACGGCGAGTCCGCCGCCGGACCGCGGGTGGTGCTCGGCGAGGCACGCCTGCGCATCACCGTCGAACTCGGCTATCCGTCCGACATCGGGGCGCAGTGCGCCGCGGTGCGCCGGGAGGTCACCGAACGGCTCAGGACCCTGGCCGGCATGCAGGTGTCCGACCTCGCGGTGTCGGTCGGGAGACTGCACACGGTGTATGCGCGGCACACGGACCGGGAGAGGGTGCGATGAGCTCGAACACCAGGCGGCAGCCTACCGGTGACAGCCACCTCCCCTCCGATTCCGAACAGGCACCTCCGCCCGCCGACGGCACCTCGGAGACGGGTGAGGGGACGGCGGGCGAGGGGGCGGGGGCGACGGGGGAGACCGGTGGACCTGGGGCGACGGGGGAGAGCGGTGGACCCGGTCGGCCCGCACGCCGTTTCTGGTCGACCCGGCGGATTCCCGCGCTCGTGGTGGCCCTGCTGTCCGCCGCGGCCACGGGACTGCTCCTGTACGACGTGATCGCGGTGCGGGCAGGCGCTTCCGCGATGCGCTGGCGACGGCGGCTCGCCGAGGAACTGGCCACACGGCCACTGGACGACGTCTGGATGATCGTCGGGGCGGTGGTGGCGATGGTCCTCGGCCTGTGGCTCTTCCTTCTGGCGGTGACACCCGGACTGCGCAGGCTGCTGCCCATGCGGGAGCCCACCGGCATTCCCGCGACCGAGCAGGTCCGCGCCGGGCTTTACCGCCGCGCGGCCGCCCTGGTGCTGCGCGACAGGGCCATGCAGGTGCCCGGCGTCCAGTCGGCACAGGTCGCCGTCGGCCGCCGGAAGGTCAAGGTCCGGGCATGGGCGCATTTCCGCGATCTCGACGAGATCCGCTCGGACCTGGACACCACGCTGGAGGACGCCGTGACGTCCCTGCGCCTCGCCCGTCGACCCACGCTCGCCGTCAGCGTCCGGCGCCCGAAGAAGAAGGGCTGAGGTGATCCATATGCTCAAGACGGTGAACCGGGTGCTGCTGGGGCTGATCGGCCTCGGACTGTTCGTCCTGGGCGGCGGCGTCCTGCTGGGCGGGCTGGATCTGCAGCGCCGTTGGGATTTCGGCATGCCGGGCTGGTGGCCCTTCCGCGGACCGGACGACGTCGTGCTGGGCGCCGAGGGACGCACCCGGTGGCGGGACGAGGGCTGGTGGTGGCCGACCGTCATCGCGGTGCTCGCCGTACTGCTGGTCCTGCTGCTGTGGTGGCTCCTCGCGCAACGCAGACACCGCCTGGACCGGGTCCTCGTCGACAGCGGAGACGGCGCGGCGGCCCGACTCGACGGCCGCACCCTGGAGGACGCCATCGAGGAAGAGGCGCAGGCCCTGGACGGAGTCGCGCGGGCTCATGTCCGGCTGACGGGCCGCCGTACCGCTCCGACCGCACGCGTGCGGCTGTTGCTGGAACCTCACGCGGACCCGGCGCGCACTCTCGGGCGGCTGAGCGGGGAAACCCTCGCACACGCACGGGACTCGGCCGGCCTCGACCGCCTCCCGTCGAAGGTCCGGCTCCGGGAAGTCCGCCACCGCGCCCACCGCACCGCCTGAGACGGCCCCGCCGTCGTGGACAGGCCCCGCAGATCCCACGCGGTCCTTCCCGGGAGGCGTCCGTATGGTCCTCTTCCTGATCCTGCTCGGCGCGGGAATCGCTCTGATCGCCATCGGCGCGGCCGTCGACGGCTTGCTCTTCCTGGCGTCCGCCGGCGTACTGCTCCTCGTCGCCGATCTGCTCTACCTGGCGGCCCGCTCCATGTGGGGCTCCCCCCGGCGCCCGGTTCGCTGAGTCGGCCCGGCCCGGCGGGCGGGTGTCCGTCGGGCCGGGCCGGGCCGGCGGGCGGTTGTCCGTCGGCCGTAGCACCGCAGCGGCCGTTGTCCGCAGCACCACAACGACCCCGGCGTATACACACCGGGGTCGCCCTTCCGGACCGGCCGCACGTGAGAGTGTGCCGACCCATTTCTCATGGTATGCCCCGTACGGGCTTCAGGCATCAGGCCGGTGCGGCCTGCGCAGCCGCAGCTCGGGCGCCCGTGCGCACGGCGGTCCTCGAACTGTTCGCGTCCGCACGGCCGGGGAAGCGCCCGGCCCGACATCAGCCGCGTTCTTCCTCCGCGCTCTCCATGAGCCGGATCCCCTGGTGCGTCAGCGTGACCATCGCGGGGGTGTTCCCCTGCTCCCAGTCGACCGCGACCAGTCCCTCGCCTGCCAAGTATGCGCAGGCGGCAGCGAGATCCTGCTGGGGGATCCGGAGGTCGTCGCGCAGCCTCGGGCCGGTGACGCCCAGGAGCCGATTGCCCTCCGTGGCCTCGTACAGGGCCTTCAGGATCGCCTCGCGGTAGTGCTTCCGCTCGCGCAGCGTGGCCATGGCGACACCGCGTCAGATCTCGTCCGTGTGCGTACGGCCGTTTCCGGAGGACCGACTGGTGATCAGCCAGGAGCGCGCGGGCTCCGCCGCCCGGGCGGTGTCCACCGTGAGGTGGAGACGGGTTCCGCCGGCCGCCGTGCCGACGGGATAGCTGCGCTGCTCGGTCGAGGCGAAGCAGCGCCGCAGAACCTCGGCGACCTGACGGGCCGCCTCGGGGGAGGCGGCGACGAGACGCACGTCGACGTTCCCGGCGAAGGGCAGTTCCGGTGACTCCTCGGGGTGACGCCTTCCCTGGCTGCCCACCGCGTCCACGGGGACACCGGCGGACTCCTCCGGGAAGCCGGCCGGCTCGGGGTCCTCGACACGGGGCGAGGCGGCGGTGGCCGGCGTGACGGTGGGCGAGGCGGCAGTGGCCGGCGCGGAGGGCTTCTCCGCTCGTCGGCCCTTCGTGCGCAGTCGCCCGATTCCCGGCAGCGCGTCGCCGTAGCGGTAGGCTCCGATCCTGGCGTCGTGCAGCGCGTTGAGCCGCCGGATCAGGACGATTCCCAGGGCGATCACGGCGATGATCACCGCCGCGGTGATGACGGTTTCCACGTCCTCGCCTCCCTCAAGCGGAGCGCACGACGCCGACCGCGTTGGTTACCGAGAACGACACCGGCATCTGATCGGGTGTACGAAATGCTCCCGGTATGTCGACCCTACTCCGCTCGGAGGTCCCGGGGGCGGGACGCACCGGCCCCGGCGCGGAGCCCGTTCGCCCGGTCCGAGGAGTACGCTGAAATCACCGAGGATATTTCGCGCACCGGCTTCCACGCTCGTGTCGTTTTCGGCGATTGAATATGCCGGGCCGGTTGCGGCCGGCCCGGGGCAGGGTTCGCGTCATGACTGCGACCATCTTCCCCTTGCCGACATTCGAAGACCGGCTGTCGTCATCCTCTTCCCCCTCCTCTTCCTCTTCTTCCGCGCTCCGCCTGTCGTTGGCGCCCGCGGGTCCCGCGCCGGCCCTGCTGGACGGCGCATGGTGGCCCCGCTCCCGTGATCTCGCGGCGGAACTCCCCCTCCTGACAGCGGTATTGGACCCGCTGTGGGGGCGGATCACCCGGGTCACGGTGAATCCCACCCACTGGCCTGTCGTTCCGCGCAAGGTGCCCGTCGCCGGGCACGTGGTGAACGTGGGCTGGTTCCTGGCCGAGCAGGATCCGCATGAAATCCTGCTGCTCTCCTATCACTTGGGCCGCTGGAACCTGCTGGTGGTCCCGCCGGGGACGGACCCCGACACGGCCGCCCGGCTGATGGCCGCCGCGAGCGACCCGCTGGGCACGTCGACGGCGAGCCAGTTGATGGACGAGGCGGCGCGCCGGCAGCGGATGTCCGGGGGCGAGCGGGCCGTGGAGGAGGCCGCCGAGCGGGCCGTGAAGGAGGTCTGGGACTCCGAAGGCGGACATGGGGCCCGCGATCCGGCCGCACGGCCCAAGACCCCGCCCGTCCCGGCCGAGGGCGGAGATCGCACCGCCGCACCCGCCGCACCCGCCGCGGCCCCGGATCGGCCGAAGGGGATGCGAGCATCATGGCGACCTTCGTGACCGTGGTCGTGCCCCTGGCGATGATCGTTCTGGGTGTGCTTCTCATCCACCTGCTCAACAGGCAGCACGGTGAACACCGCGCAGCCTTCCACCCCGGCCGCTCCCGGGCGGCCGTGCGGGGACGCCGCACCCGGAAGGAAGCGGGGTGAGTCCTCGTGATCCCCGTCAGGCTTCTGGCCGACACCAGCAGGGAGCCGATCCTCCCGGGCACCGCGGTCCTGCGGATGGAGACGACGCCCAAGCGCACGGGGACGTTCGACGGCGCGTGGTGGCCGAGGTCACGTGACCTCGAGGGCCAGTTGTCCGGACTGCTCACCGCGCTGACCGCCCGGCTGGGCCCTCTCGCCCGTGTCGGTCTCGACGCGAGCGCCTGGGACGAGCGGCCGGGCCATCTGGTCGTCGACGGCCGGACCGTCCGCATCGACTGGTCGGCCGAGGGTGACGACACGATGATCGTCACCCGGGGTGAACGGGACCACTTCCTGTTCCTGGTGATCCCGCCGCAGACGGCTCCCGCGCGCGCCCGCGCCGCGATGGCCATGGCGGTACGGGACGACAACAACGCCTCGGCCCAGCAGATCTTCGCCGCCACCGGCGTCACCCGCGCCGGCCGGAGGCGCGTACTGCCCGGCGGTCCCGGCCGGCAGTCCCGCTGACCGCACGACGCGCAGCCCCGGGCCGGAGGCCGCGTTCAGCACCGCGTACGGGAACTCGCCGGGCCGGAAAGGGAGTTCACCCCGTCCGCCACCGCACCCGCGCACCCCCGCCCCACCTCATGCGTCGGACCGAGGAGCCATGGCCCTTCCCCAGCTGAACGTGTACCGGTACGACCGTGCCACCCGCGCTCTGATCACCCTCGTGGGAGAGATCGACCTGACCACGGCGCCGCTGGTGAGCGAGGCGCTGGCCGCGTGTCTGCGCGACGGCGTCCGCAGGATCGACATCGACCTCACAGCGGTCACCTTCTGCGACGCCAGCGGCCTGAACGCCTTCCTCCGCGCATCCCGGCTCGCCACGGACGCCGACAGTTCCTTGAGGCTGCACCACCCGTCCCCGTGCATGGCCCGCGTCATCGAGATCACCGGCACCGGCTTCCTGCTCCACTCGCTCCCTTCCACCACCGCGCGATCACGCCGTACCCCCGTTCCCACGAACGGCGCGCCGCGACCCCACCAGGGCGAGAACAGCCGCCACAAGGTGACGCAGCCAAGCCGACCGCTCGACACCTGACGGCCACCACCGCCTCGTCCACGACGTCGGCGAGGCGCTTCACGGCGTGCCGGAATCCGCGCCCGCAGCCCTTGCGGTTGCCCTGCACCGCTGCTGTACGCACGACAGAGGCCCATTCGCAATCAAGCGAATGGGCCTCTGACCTGTGTCGGGGTGGCGGGATTTGAACCCACGACCTCTTCGTCCCGAACGAAGCGCGCTGCCAAGCTGCGCTACACCCCGATGTCGCTGCTTGTCCTGCTTGTCGCGGCGACGTCGTTTACTTTAGCCCACTGGTGGCTGGAGACGAAATCCGGTTTTGGCGCGGTGGCGGGGCGGGGCGGGGCGGACGTGGTCGAGGGCGACGAGGAGGACGGCGAGGGCGTAACAGGCGAGGCCGAGGAGGAGGGCGTTGGTCAGGGTGTGCTGGAAGCCGTGGGCCTCGGCGTCCAGGGCGGGGTAGAGGTAGCGGCCGGGGGCGCCGGGGGTGATCGACTCGGCTCGGGTGAGGAGGAACAGCAGGTAGGCCGAGGGGTAGAGCATCCAGGTGGCCGTCTGGCGCAGGCGCAGGCGGGCGGGTGGGGTGAGGAGAAGCCAGTCGAGGACGGCGGCCGCCGGGGTCACCGTGTGCAGGAGGTGGCTGGTCACCGCTGCCCAGCCGGTGGGGGAGGCCGTCGCGCTCGTCAGCGAGAACGGGGGCGTCGCGTCCGCCAGGAGCAGGTGGTACGTGAGGCCGGTGATCGTGACGTAGAGCAGCGCGGCACCGGTCAGGAGGGAGGGGAGGGGTTCGCGGGCCGACCAGGCGCGGCGGGCGGAGAGGAACGTGACCAGGGCCAGCAGCAGGTTGCTCTGGACCGAGAAGTGGCTCAGCACCCGCAGCGGGCCGCCGGCCAGCAGCGCGAGTGTCACGCCCGTGGCCGCCGTGGCGGCGAGCAGCAGGCGCAGGACCGCGGCCAGGGGGCGGCGTGCGGGGTTCACCACCGCGGAGGCGAGGACGAAGGAGGGCAGGAGCGCGTGGGTCCGCGGGATCGGGGGCAGATCCGGGATGTCCCTGGGTATCGGCGCGGTCATGCCCTCACGGTAGGCAAGTGGGGTGAAAGGGGCGATGCGGGTGAGCCGTGCGGGTGGGCTGTGCGGGGCCGGGGAAGATCGGGAGGGGCGGGGTCCGTGGCGTCGCGCTTGCCCGATTTCCCGGCCCCCCCACGTACGTCCGTGACTAGTCCCTGCCGACCAGCGTCAGCAGCGTGACCTCCGGCGGGCAGGCGAACCTCACCGGTGTGTACCGGTTGGTTCCGCAGCCCGCCGACACGTGGAGGTAGGAGGTGCGCCCCTCCGCCGTGTGCGTCGAGAGGCCCTTCACGCGGTCCGTGTCGAGGTCGCAGTTGGTGACGAGGGCGCCGTAGAAGGGGATGCAGAGCTGGCCGCCGTGGGTGTGGCCGGCCAGGATCAGGGGGTAGTCGTCCGCCGTGTACGCGTCCAGGACGCGCAGGTACGGGGCGTGCACGACGCCCATGGAGAAGTCGGCGGAGGCCGAGGGGCCGCCGGCCACCTGGGCGTACCGGTCCCGCTTGATGTGGGGGTCGTCCAGGCCCGTCAGCTCCACCGACATGCCGTCGATCTTCAGGATGCCCCGCGTGTTGGTGAGGTTCAGCCAGCCCGCCGCGTCGAAACCGTCCCGCAGGTCCTCCCAGGGGTTGTGGACGACGCCGACCACGGGCGGGTTGCCGTTCAGGCCGTGGCGGCCCTGGACCTTCTCCATCAGGTAACGGGCGGGGTTGCGCGGCCTGGGGCCGTAGTAGTCGTTGGAGCCGAAGACGTACGCGCCCGGGAACTCCATCAGGGGGCCCAGCGCGTCCAGGGTCTCCGGCACGCCCTCCGGGTCGGAGAGGTTGTCGCCCGTGTTGATCACGAAGTCGGGCCGCAGGCCGGCCAGCGAGCGCAGCCAACGCTGCTTCTTGCGCTGGCCGCCGACCATGTGGATGTCGGAGACCTGCAACACGCGCAAGGGGCGCATACCGGAGGGGAGCACGGGGACCGTCACCCGTCGGAGGCGGAAGGAGCGGGCCTCGAAACCCGCCGCATAGGCCAGACCGGCGGCGCCAGCCGCCGCGATGGACAGGGGTACTCCGTATCGCGCGCGCATACCTCCATCGTGTCAGATCCCGCCGGTTCCCCTTGCCGCGCGGCCCCTTGAGGGTTCCTCGCCCACCGCCCCCTAAATGAGCGGGCGTCGGGCCCGCCACACCTGCGACAATCACCTGCATGACCACGCTCAAGTCGAAGCTGCAGGAAGACCTCAACGCCGCGATCAAGGAGCGCGACGAGCTCCGCTCCTCGACGCTCCGGCTGACGCTCGCCGCGATCACCAAGGAGGAGGTCGCGGGCAAGGAGAAGCGCGAGCTCTCCGACGACGAGGTGCAGAAGGTGATCACCCGTGAGGCGAAGAAGCGCCGGGAGGCGGCCGAGGCCTTCGCGCAGGGTGGTCGCGCCGAGTCCGCCGAGCGGGAGAAGGCGGAGGGCGAGGTGCTCGCCACGTACCTGCCGAAGCAGCTCAGCGACGACGAGCTGAACGACATCGTCGCTCAGGCCGTCGCGGAGGCGAAGGCGGCCGGCGCGGAGGGGCCGCGGGCCATGGGCGCCGTCATGAAGATCGTCAACCCGAAGGTGGCGGGGCAGGCCGAGGGCGGCCGCGTCGCCGCGGTGGTCAAGAAGCTCCTCGCGGGCTGACCGGCCCCGGCGTCAACCGCCCCGCTCGCCGCCCAGCGAAACGGCCCCCGTCTCCCCGTACCCGCTCACTCCGCGGTACGAGGGGACAGGGGCCGTTCGCCGTCTCAGTGGGCCGGTGTCGCGCCGGCCGGGGCGCGGGGCTCAGCCGCGTCCGCCTCCGTTGCCGTTCCCGTTGCTCTGCCCCTGGAACAGGTTCTCCCAGCCGCCCGTCGAGGTGTCGCCGCCGGTCGAGGAGCCGCCGTCGGTCGTGCCGCCGGTGAGCAGGCCGCCGATGAAGCCGTCGTTGTTGCCGTTGTTGTTGTCGTCGTTTCCGTTGTCGTTTCCGTTGTCGTCGTCGCCCTTGCCCGGGTTGTTGCTCGGGATGGAGACGAGGTTGAAGCTCGGCGCCTCCTTGCCCTCGAGGGCGCCGGTCATGGCGTCGCGCCAGATCGGGCCGGGGGTGTCACCGCCGTAGACCTGGGCGTGGTAGACGCCGCCGATGCTGATGTTGGTCATCTTGACCTTCTGGGTGGCGCTGCCGACCCACACGGCGCCCGAGAGGTTCGGGGTGTAGCCGACGAACCAGGCGTTCTTGCGCTCGTCCGTCGTACCCGTCTTACCGGCGTTCGCGCGGCCCGACAGACCGGCCTGCTGGCCGGTACCGGAGTCGACCACACCGCTCAGCAGGGTGTTGATGGTGTCCGCGGTCTTCTCGCTCATCGCACGCGAGCAGGTCGACTTCGGGACCTCCAGCGACTTCTTCTTGCCGTTCGCGGTCTGGGTGATCGACTCGATGGCGATCGGGGTGCAGTACATGCCGCGGCTGGCGAATGCGGCGTAGGCGCTCGCCATGGTCAGGGGGGAGAGGCCGGTGGAGCCGAGGGTCATGGACGAGGGGACCTCGGGGACCTTGTCGCCGTTGCCCTGGACCACGCCGAGGGAGTCGGTCATCTTCACCACGGGGCACATGCCGATGTCGGCGAGCATCTGCACGAAGTAGGTGTTGACCGACTTGGCCATGGCCGTCTTCAGGTCGTACGGGCCCTTCTCGGACTCGCTCTCGTTCTCCAGCTTGTAGTTGCCGTCGTTGACCCACGCCTTGCCGCTGCAGGTCTGGACCGTCGCCGGGTACTGCATCTCGTACGGCGCGGGGTACATCTGGTTGGCCGGGCGGCCCTCCTCGATCGCGGCCGCGGCCACGAACGGCTTGAACGTCGAACCCGTCGGGAAACCGAAGTTCGAGCCGCCCATGGAGGCGTTGACCGAGTAGTTGTACTCGGTCTCGTTCTTGCCGTAGCCGTACGGCTTCGACTGGCCCATCGCGAGGATCTTGCCGGTGCCCGGCTCGACGAGCGTGGAGGCCGCGGCGACCTTGTCCGACTTGTAGACATGGTCCTTCAGCGAGGCCTGGACGGACTGCTGCGCCTGCGGGTCGAGCGTCGTCCGGATGGTCAGGCCGCCCTGGTTCCAGAGCTTGGCCCGCGCTTCCTTGGTCTTGCCGAAGACCGGGTCGCTGAGGAAGGCGCGCTCGACGTACTTGCAGAAGAAGCTGGCGCCCTGGACGGCGGTGATGCAGCCGTTCTTCGGCTGGGTGACCTTCAGACCCAGCGGGGCCTTCTGCGCCTTGGCCGCCTCGGCCTCGGAGATGTCGCCGACCTCGGCCATGCGCTGCAGGACGGTGTTACGGCGCCGGGTGGCCTCGGTCTCGTCGTTGACCGGGTCGTAGCGGCTCGGGGACTGGACGATGCCGGCCAGCAGGGCCGCCTGGGGCAGGGTGAGGTCCTTGGCGTGGGTGGAGAAGTAGCGCTGGGAGGCCGCCTCGACGCCGTAGGCCTGCTCGCCGAAGAACGTGATGTTCAGGTAGTTCTCGAGGATCTTCTTCTTGCCCAGTTCCTCCTCGACCTGGATCGCGTACTTCAGCTCCTTGATCTTGCGGCCGATGGTCTGCTGGGTGGCCTGCGCGACCTTCGTCGGGTCGTCGCCGGCCTCCTCCACGAAGACGTTCTTCACGTACTGCTGGGTGAGCGTCGAGGCGCCCTGGGCGACCCCGCTGCTCTGCACGTTCTTGTTGAGGGCGCGCAGGACGCCCTTCAGATCGATCGCGCCGTGCTGGTAGAAGCGCGAGTCCTCGATCGCGACGATCGCCTTCTGCATGTACGGCGAGATGTTCTTCAGGTCGACCACCGTGCGGTCACGGGAGTAGACCGTCGCGATCTGGGAGCCCTTGGCGTCGAGGATCGTGGTGCGCTGGCTCAGCGGCGGGGTCTTCAGGTTGGCCGGGAGCTCGTCGAACGACTCCACCGACCCCTTGGCCGCCAGGCCCAGCGCGCCGAACGCGGGCAGCGCGATGCCCGCCAGCACGGCTCCCGAGAGCACACTGACACCGAGGAACTTGGCGGCCTGCTGCGTGGCGGACAGGCCACCGCCCGAGCGCTTGTTTGGCATGAGGGCAGCCTACGTTCTCATTCGCCGGACACGCGTATAGGCCTTGGCCTAAGCTGCTCTCAACTGTCACAGCGGCAGGGCCACGTATCAATACGTCCGGCGACCCCGAATCGTTCCGGAGGTTCCCCGACTTTTTTGGTGGGGGCGTGCCCGAATCCGCCTTGTGTGTCATCCGGCGTCCGTTGTGACCCAACAGAACTGTCCTCTTTGCCGGGATAGTCATGTATGTCGCAGGCTCACTCCCCCGGGTGATCTGCCGCTTACCCATAGTCCGTTCGGGCCATTCAAGATTGGGCCCGAAGGGGGTGTTGCGCTGTGCCCACCTTCCGTAACGTCCTCAACTGGCGGCGGTGAATATGCCGCTGCCGCCGTGGGGGAGCCTCGATTCGGGAGAGGACGGCGCCGGTATGGGCTGGGTAACCGACTGGAGTGCGCAGGCTGCCTGCCGCACTACCGATCCGGATGAACTGTTCGTTCAGGGAGCAGCGCAGAACAGGGCCAAGGCGGTGTGCACCGGATGCCCGGTACGCACCGAATGCCTGGCCGACGCGCTCGACAACCGCGTCGAGTTCGGCGTGTGGGGAGGCATGACGGAGCGCGAGCGCCGCGCCCTGCTGCGCAGGCGGCCGACCGTCACCTCGTGGCGCCGGCTGCTCGAGACCGCACGCTCGGAGTACGAGCGCGGCGCGGGCATCGTGTCGCTCGACGACGACCAGATGTACGAGAACTACGCGGCCGTGAGCTGAGGCGAACCCCTCGCTCAGCTGTCGGCGGCCTCGGGCAGCTCCGGCCGGTTGGCCGCGAGCCGGCTGCCGATGTCCCGCAGTCCCGCGAGGTCATGTACGTCGCCGGGCAGTGCCGCCACTTCGGCCACCGCCACCTCCGGGTGGAGGGCGGTGAAGCGGTCACGCGTGCGCTGCTCGCGGGAGAGCAGGTGCATGCGCTCGGCGTGCAGCCTCAGCAGGCCCGCGGTCAGCTGATCGGCACTGTGGGACCCGGGCCCCGGATCGGGTACGGGAGATTCTGAACTGGCGTACGTGTCGGGAGAGTTACGAAGTCCAGCTTTCCCGCCGCCCTGATCCACAATGCGGGGCTCTTCAAGATTTTCCGCCGCGGGGGAATCGGCAGCGGCGTCGGCGATCCCGTCGGCCAGGTCGAGGTTCTCCGCGGCGGCGAGCGCCCGCTCGGCGGACAGCTGGGCCGCACCGCTGCCATGGACCCGGTTGAGCACCAGGCCGGCCAGCGGCATGTCCTCCGCGGCCAGCCGCTCCACGAAGTAGGCGGCCTCCCGCAACGCGTCCCGCTCGGGTGCCGCCACCACCAGGAAGGCCGTACCGGGCGCCTGGAGCAGCTTGTACGTGGCGTCCGCGCGCGTGCGGAACCCGCCGAACATCGAGTCCATCGCCGCCACGAACGTCTGCACGTCCTTCAGCAGCTGTCCGCCCAGCAGCTTGCCGAGCGCGCCGGTCATCATCGACATCCCGACGTTCAGGAACTTCATGCCCGCGCGGCCGCCGACCTTGGCGGGCGCGAGCAGGACGCGGATCAGCTTTCCGTCCAGGAACGAACCGAGCCGCTTCGGCGCGTCCAGGAAGTCCAGCGCCGACCGGGACGGCGGGGTGTCGACGACGATCAGGTCCCACTCGTCCCTGGCGCGCAGCTGGCCCAGCTTCTCCATCGCCATGTACTCCTGCGTGCCGGCGAAGCCCGCGGACAGCGACTGGTAGAAGGGGTTCGCCAGGATCGCGGCCGCCCGCCCGGGGTCGGCGTGCCCTTCGACGATCTCGTCGAAGGTGCGCTTCATGTCGAGCATCATCGCGTGCAACTCGCCGTCGCCCTCGACGCCCTTCACCCGGCGCGGGGTGTTGTCGAGCGAGTCGATGCCCATGGACTGCGCGAGCCGGCGCGCCGGGTCGATGGTGAGGACCACGACCTTGCGGCCCCGCTCGGCGGCCCTGAGCCCCAGCGCCGCCGCCGTCGTCGTCTTGCCGACCCCGCCCGAACCGCAGCACACCACGATGCGGGTCGCCGGGTCGTCGAGCAGCGGATCGAGGTCGAGCACACGCGCGGGGGAGAGCCGGTGCTGCGGCTGGCCCTGGTCCCGACTCATACGGTCCCCCTCATGCGATCCCCTGCTTCCGCAGCTCGGTGGCGAGTTCGTACAGACCCGCCAGGTCCATTCCCTCGGCGAGCAGTGGCAGTTCGTGCAACGGCAGGTCCAGCTCGCCCAGGACCGCGCGCTGCTCATGCTCCAGCGTGTGCCGCTCGGCGTACTCCTCGGCCTGCTGCAGGAGCGGGTCGACCAGTCGCTCGGCGTGCCCGCCGCGCCGGGCCCCGCCCAGCCCGGCCGCGGACAGCGACCGCGCGATGGAGGAACGTGTCACGGTTCGTACGAGTTCCAGCCCGTCCGCGTCCAACACCTCCGGGCGCACCATGTTGACGATGACCCGGCCCACCGGCAGCTTCGCCGCCCGCAGTTCGGCGAGGCCGTCCGCGGTCTCCTGGACCGGCATCTCCTCGAGCAGCGTCACCAGGTGCACGGCCGTCTCCGGGGACTTCAGCACCCGCATCACGGCCTGCGCCTGATTGTGTATAGGGCCGATCTTGGCGAGGCCCGCGACCTCGTCGTTGACGTTCAGGAAACGGGTGACGCGCCCGGTGGGGGGTGCGTCCATGACCACGTAGTCGTATACGAACCGCCCGTTCTTGTCCTTGCGCCGGACCGCCTCGCACGCCTTGCCGGTGAGGAGCACGTCCCTCAGGCCCGGCGCGATGGTGGTGGCGAAATCGATCGCGCCCAGCTTCTTCAGGGCCCGTCCGGCGCCCCCCAGCTTGTAGAACATCTGGAGGTAGTCCAGAAGGGCCAGTTCGGGATCGATGGCGAGGGCGTACACCTCCCCACCGCCCGGCGCGACGGCGATCTTGCGTTCCTCATAGGGCAACGCCTCTGTCTCGAAGAGCTGCGCGATGCCCTGCCGGCCCTCCACCTCGACGAGAAGCGTCCGCTTCCCTGCCGTGGCGAGGGCCAGCGCGAGGGCCGCGGCGACCGTCGTCTTTCCGGTCCCGCCCTTACCGCTGACGACCTGGAGCCTGCTCACGTCTTCGAGCGTAACCAGTCCGCGCCCGGGGCAACCGGGAGGCTGTGGACAACGGGGGCCGGTATCGGCCACTTGGCCTGTGGACGACCGGGTGCGCAACCGGCCCTCGGCCTGTGGACGACCGGGTGCGCGGCCTGCCGCACGGCCCGTGGTGGACCGGGTGTGCAACCGGCCACATGGCCTGCGAAGGCCCCCCGGGCAACAGCGGATACAGTCGCCCCATGACCAAGTGGGAATACGCAACCGTGCCGCTGCTCGTCCACGCCACGAAGCAGATTCTGGACACCTGGGGCGAGGACGGCTGGGAGCTCGTCCAGGTCGTGCCCGGGCCGAACAACCCCGAGCAGCTCGTGGCCTACCTGAAGCGGGAGAAGGCGTGAGCGCGGTCGAGGCGAGGCTCGCCGAGCTCGGCCTGACCCTGCCGGCCGTGGTGCCGCCGCTCGCGGCCTACCAGCCCGCCGTGCAGTCCGGGCCGTACGTGTTCACGGCCGGCCAGCTGCCCATGGTGGACGGCAAGCTGCCGGTCACCGGCAAGGTCGGCGCGGAGGTCACCCCCGAGGAGGCCAAGGAGCTGGCCCGCACCTGCGCCCTGAACGCCCTGGCCGCCGTGAAGTCGGTCGCGGGCGATCTGGACCGCGTCGCGCGCGTGGTGAAGGTCGTCGGCTTCGTCGCGTCCGCCACGGACTTCACCGGCCAGCCGGCCGTCCTCAACGGCGCGAGCGAACTGCTCGGCGAGGTCCTCGGCGACAAGGGCGTGCACGCGCGCAGCGCGGTGGGTGTCGCGGTGCTGCCGCTGGACGCCCCGGTCGAGGTCGAGATCCAGGTCGAGCTGGTGCCGTAGCGCCACACTGGCCTCGGGCACCTCTCGAACATTCGCTCACCAGGGGATAGCCTCGCGCCCATGGCGAATGGGCAGTGGTTTCCCTCGGACTGGCCGGAACGCATCCGCGCGCTCGCGGACGGGACGCTGACACCCGTCACCCCCAAGCGCGCGGCCACCGTCATGCTCCTGAAGGACACCGACGGCGGCCCGGCCGTCCACATGCTGCGCAGACGCGCCTCCATGGCCTTCGCCGGAGGCGCGTACGCCTATCCCGGCGGCGGCGTCGACCCGCGGGACGACGACCGCCTGGTGCGCTGGGCGGGCCCCACGCGCGCGTGGTGGGCCGAGCGGCTCGGCGTCGACGAGGCGGAAGCCCAGGCGATCGTCTGCGCGGCCGTACGGGAGACGTACGAGGAGGCCGGTGTCCTGCTCGCCGGGCCGGCCCCGGACTCGGTCGTCGGCGACACGACCGGCGCCGACTGGGAGGCGGACCGTGCGGCCGTGGCCGCCCGCGAGCTGTCCTTCGCGGAGTTCCTCGACCGCCGCGGCCTGGTCCTGCGCTCCGACCTGCTCGGCGCCTGGACGCGCTGGATCACCCCGGAGTTCGAGCCCCGCCGCTACGACACCTGGTTCTTCGTGGCCGCCCTCCCCGAGGGCCAGCGCACCCGCAACGCCTCCACGGAGGCCGACCGCACCGTGTGGATCCGCCCGCCGGAGGCCGCCGACGGGTACGACCAGGGCGAGCTGACGATGATGCCGCCCACCATCGCGACCCTGCGCCAGCTGATCCCGTACGCCACGGCCGCCGACGCGCTCACCGCGGCGCGCGGCCGCGACCTGACCCCGGTCCTGGCCGAGGCCCGTCTGGCGGACGGCGAGATCGTGCTGTCCTGGCCGGGTCACGGCGAGTTCACCAAGCACATTCCGATCGGCGCAGGCGGAGGCCCCGCATGACGGACGCAGCAGCCCTCCCCGGCCAGCCCCGCGGCAGCGTGCTGTCCGGTCCGGCCACCCCGCGCGCGGTGAACGTCCTCGCGCCCAACGCCTCCGCGATGACCCTGGACGGCACCAACACCTGGATCGTCTCCGAGCCCGACTCCGAGCTGGCGGTCGTGATCGACCCGGGCCCGCTCGACGACGGTCATCTGCGGACCGTCGTCGAGACCGCCGAGCAGGCCGGCAAGCGCGTCGCCCTGACCCTGCTGACCCACGGCCACCCCGACCACGCCGAGGGCGCCGTCCGCTTCGCCGGGCTGACCGGCACCAAGGTGCGGGCCCTGGACCCGGCGCTGCGACTGGGCGACGAGGGCCTGGGCGCCGGTGACGTGATCACCCTGGGCGGGCTGGAGCTGCGGGTCGTGCCGACGCCGGGCCACACCGCCGACTCGCTCTGCTTCCACCTCCCGGCCGACCGGGCGGTGCTGACCGGCGACACCGTCCTGGGCCGGGGTACGACGGTCGTGGCACACCCGGACGGGCGGCTGGGCGTCTATCTGGACTCCCTGCGGCGGCTGAGGTCCCTCACGGTCGACGACGGCGTCCACACGGTCCTCCCGGGCCACGGGCCGGTCCTGGAGGACGCCCAGGGCGCCGTGGAGTTCTACCTCGCCCACCGGGCCCACCGGCTCGCCCAGGTCGAGACGGCCGTGGAGAACGGCTACGGCAGCCCCGCCGAGGTCGTCGCCCACGTCTACGCCGACGTCGACCGCTCCCTGTGGCCGGCGGCGGAGCTCTCGGTACGGGCGCAGATGGAGTACCTGGAGGAGCACGGGCTGATCTAGGGGGTGTTTCGAAGGTCCCGCACAGCACCCGCGGCGCCCGGCACGCACGAACACCGCGGGCACCGCACGGGACCTTCGAAACACCCCCTAGGGCCCGCCGCGAAAGCGGCGTCTGCCGGAGACGGACGACCTGGGGTCCGCCTCGTCGGCGTACTCGCCCTGCTCCTGCCGCGCCGTCGCGAGCGGATCACGGCGGTGGCCGACGTGGAGGAGGCCCGGCAACCCCTCGTACGGTCGAGGCACCGCGTCCCGGACAGTCGCTCAGCAGCCGCGTACGGCCGTGCAGCGGCATCCCGCCGCCGTCGGCGCCTCGTACCCGGCGGTCAGCAGGTCCGGGTCGCCGCGACCCACGCGCGCGGTGTCGCGCGGAATCGACCCGTGGAGGCACGGGCGGACGTGCGCGCTGGACGGCCGTGCGGGCTCCGCGGAGCCCCGGCACCCGGTCCCGGGCGCCCGCGAGGACGGGCCGGGAGGGTGTGCGGCACGCGCGCCGGAGAGCCGACGCGGGCGATGCGGCCCTCGGGGCCGGGACCTCGGAGAGGAACCGTTTCCGCCGTGGGGCCGGAAGAGTGGGCCTGGGGGCGCGCGGCCCCCGGTGCCGTCAGCGGGACCGCTTGGCGAGCCGCTCCACGTCCAGCAGGATGACCGCCCGCGCCTCCAGGCGAAGCCACCCGCGCTGTGCGAAGTCGGCGAGCGCCTTGTTGACCGTCTCGCGCGACGCGCCGACGAGCTGTGCCAGCTCCTCCTGCGTCAGGTCGTGGACGACGTGGATGCCTTCCTCGGACTGCACGCCGAAGCGGCGGGAGAGGTCCAGCAGGGCGCGCGCCACCCGGCCAGGGACGTCCGAGAACACCAGGTCGGACATCGCGTCGTTGGTCTTGCGCAGGCGCCGGGCGACGGCGCGCAGGAGCGCGGCGGCCACCTCGGGGCGTGCGTTCAGCCAGGGCTGGAGGTCGCCGTGGCCGAGGCCGAGGAGCTTGACCTCGGTGAGGGCGGTGGCCGTCGCCGTACGCGGGCCCGGGTCGAAGAGCGACAGCTCGCCGATGAGCTCACCGGGGCCCACCACGGCCAGCATGTTCTCGCGGCCGTCGGGGGAGGTGCGGTGGAGCTTGACCTTGCCCTCGGTGACGACGTAGAGCCGGTCGCCCGGGTCGCCCTCGTGGAACAGGGAGTCGCCACGGGCGAGCGTCACCTCACTCATGGAGGCGCGCAGCTCCGCGGCCTGCTCGTCGTCGAGAGCCGCGAAGAGCGGGTTGCGCCGCAGAACGTCGTCCACGAGTTCTCTCCTTGTCGACCTGCTCAGGGGATCTTGTCCCCCGCTTACCAGGGGACCGTGTTCCCCATTTTGCCGGACGGTCCAAACAGTGTGATCTGTCACAAGGATGCCGCACACATGTCCCGGGGTAAGCGGCAGGGGTCCAATTGGACGCCGATCTTCGGGGTCCGGGGCGGATGTCGGTGCCGGGCTTTAGGCTGGCCGGGTGTCCAAATCGCCGGTGAGAGCACAGGCCAAGGGGGCTGGGCGGGTGGTTGTACGTCGCGATTCCGCTGTGGGCGAACAGGACCCCGGTGGTGGTAGGAAAACGGCAAAAGTGATGAAAAAGACCGACGGCGATAAACCGGTCGCAAAGCCGGCCGCAAAGCCCGCGTCGAAGGCTTCCGGGCGACCCGCGGCGAAGGCGGCGGCGAAACCGGACGGGAAGTCCACCGCGAAGCCGGCGGCGCAGGTCTCCGCGAAGCCCGACGCGAAGTCGTCCGCGAAGCCCGCCGCGGTCAGGAAGCCCGAGTCGCGCACCGCGCTCGTCCGCCGGGCCCGCCGCATCGACCGCGAGCTCGCCGAGGTCTACCCCTACGCCCATCCCGAGCTGGACTTCGAGAACCCCTTCCAGCTCCTGGTCGCCACGGTCCTGTCCGCCCAGACCACCGACCTCAGGGTCAACCAGACGACCCCCGCCCTCTTCGCCAAGTACCCCACCCCCGAGGACCTGGCCGCGGCCAACCCGGAGGAGGTCGAGGAGATCCTCCGCCCGTGCGGATTCTTCCGCGCCAAGACCCGGTCGGTCATAGGACTGTCCAAGGCCCTGGCCGAGGAGTTCGACGGCGAGGTCCCCGGCCGGCTGGAGGATCTGGTCAAGCTGCCCGGCGTCGGCCGCAAGACCGCCTTCGTCGTGCTGGGCAACGCCTTCGGGCGCCCCGGCATCACCGCGGACACGCACTTCATGCGGCTCGTACGCCGCTGGCAGTGGACCGAGGAGACCGACCCCGACAAGATCGAGGCGGCGATCGGCGCGCTCTTCCCCAAGAGCGCCTGGACGGACCTCTCCCACCATGTCATCTGGCACGGCCGCCGCATCTGCCACGCCCGCAAGCCCGCCTGCGGCGCCTGCCCCATCGCCCCGCTCTGCCCGGCGTACGGCGAGGGCGAGACGGACCCGGAGAAGGCGAAGAAGCTCCTGAAGTACGAGAAGGGCGGCTTCCCCGGCCAGCGGCTGAACCCGCCGCAGGCCTACCTGGACGCGGGCGGCCGGCCGGCCCCGCCGCTGGGGGCCGGATGAGGGAACGGCGACGCGGGCACGGCCGGCGGAACGATCTACGGGTCCTCACGCGTTGGACCAGGCGGAACGGGGGGTGGTGCGGTGATGACACGGGTGAGTGACGCGGCGAGCGGTACAGCGGGTGACACGGCGGGTGACCGGGCGGGCGGCCCCCACGGAGCTCGGGGCGGGCCGGGCGGGCCGGGTGCTCCCGTGCCGCTGGCCAAGGACGGCCTGCCCGCCTGGCTCGACCCGGTGGCGCACGCCGTGGAGACGGTCCAGCCGCGCCAGCTCAGCCGTTTCCTGCCGCCGGAGGACGGCGGCGGACGGCAGTCGGCGGTCCTCGTGCTGTTCGGCGAGGGCGGGAGAGGCCCCGAGCTGCTGCTCATGGAGCGCGCCGGATCCCTGCGCTCGCACGCGGGACAGCCCTCCTTCCCGGGCGGCGCCCTCGACCCGGAGGACGGCGATCCGCAGGGCGACGGGCCGCTGCGGGCCGCCCTGCGCGAGGCCGAGGAGGAGACCGGGCTCGACCCCGCCGGGGTCCAGCTCTTCGGCGTCCTGCCCAAGCTGTACATCCCGGTCAGCGGTTTCGTCGTGACGCCCGTCCTGGGCTGGTGGCGCGAACCGAGCCCGGTGGGAGTCGTCGACCCCAACGAGACGGCGCGGGTCTTCACCGTCCCCGTGGCCGATCTCACGGACCCGGCCAACCGCGCCACCACCGTCCACCCCAGCGGCCACCGAGGTCCGGCATTCCTGGTCGAATCCGCCCTCGTATGGGGCTTCACGGCCGGCATCATCGACCGACTGCTCCACTTCGCGGGCTGGGAGCGCCCCTGGGACCGGGAGAAGCAGGTCCCGCTCGACTGGCGGTCATGACAGGGTGAACCCCGTGCTGTGTCAATCCGGGGGACGGCCCCCGGACCCCCGGCCGCGCTGCTGGGACCGGAGTGAATAGGCGAGGCCTGAGTCAGTGAACGTGCTGGACATCCTGTTGCTGGTCGCGGCCGTCTGGTTCGCGGTGGTCGGCTTCCGTCAGGGCTTCGTCGTCGGCATCCTGTCGGTGATCGGCTTCCTGGGCGGCGGTCTGGTCGCCGTCTACCTGCTGCCGGTGATCTGGGACTGGCTCACGGACAACTCCGAGGTGAGCACGTCGGCAGCCGTCGTCGCGGTCGTCGTCGTGATCGTCTGCGCCTCGGTCGGGCAGGCCCTGACCACCCATCTCGGCAACAAACTGCGCCGGCACATCACCTGGTCCCCGGCCCGCGCCCTGGACGCGACGGGCGGCGCGCTGGTGAACGTCGTGGCCATGCTGCTGGTGGCCTGGCTGATCGGGTCCGCGCTGGCCGGCACCACCCTGCCGACCCTCGGCAAGGAGGTCCGCAACTCCACGGTGCTGCAGGGGGTGTCCCGGGCGCTGCCCGCCCAGGCCGACACCTGGTTCGCCGACTTCTCCTCCGTCCTCGCGCAGAACGGCTTCCCGCAGGTCTTCAGCCCGTTCGCCAACGAGCCGATCACCGACGTCCAGCCGCCCGACCCGGCCCTCGCCGACAGTGCCGTGGCCACCCGCGCGCAGCGCTCCATCGTCAAGGTGATGGGTACCGCCGAGAGTTGCGGCAAGGTCCTGGAGGGCACCGGCTTCGTCTTCGGCGAGCGCCGCGTCATGACCAACGCGCACGTGGTGGGCGGCGTCGACGAGCCCACCGTGCAGATCGGCGGCGAGGGCCGCAAGTACGACGCCACCGTCGTGCTGTACGACTGGAAGCGCGACATCGCCGTGCTCGACGTGCCCGACCTGGACGCGCCCGCGCTGCGCTTCAGCACCACCGACGCGACCAGCGGCGCCGACGCGATCGTCGCGGGCTTCCCGGAGAACGGGTCGTACGACGTCCGTGCCGCGCGGGTGCGGGGCCGCATCACGGCCAACGGCCCGGACATCTACCACCGCGGCACCGTGCGCCGTGACGTGTACTCGCTTTTCGCGACCGTCCGGCAGGGCAACTCCGGCGGCCCCCTGCTCACGCCCGACGGCCGGGTGTACGGCGTGGTCTTCGCGAAGTCGCTCGACGACGCCGACACCGGATACGCGCTCACCGCGGACGAGATCCAGCGGGACGTCCTCGAGGGACGTACCGCCGGTCAGCAGGTGGACAGCGACAGCTGCGCCCTCTAGGGCCTGTTGCGACAGCGGGGCGACAGGCCCTGGACGGGACGCGGGGCGTCAGCCTCGCGGGTGACGCAGGCGTACCGAGACCCAGCGGGCCCGGCGGCGCAGGATGCGCGGAATGCCCACGCGGAGGTCGGAGCCCGGCAGCTGCGGGTCGGTGCCTCGTTGGTGGGAGCTCAGCCCGCCGAACGTGCGGCGGTTGCGTGCTGCGTCACTGTAGTCGTGCGTCCAGCCCATACCCCGACGTCTGCCCCTGCCCCAAGGTCGATAACCGCCTGGAGGCCCGCCAATTGGCCTATGCGCCGGGCAATTGGCTGTTCGTCGTACAGGCGTTTCACTCCGGATACCGGGCGCGACCCCTTGGTCACCGATCGGGTTCCGGATCTTTCAGCCAATTGACCAGTTCGGTGGAGAAAGCGACCGGATCCTCCTCGTGCGGGAAGTGACCCAGGCCGTCGAACAGACGCCACCGGTACGGCGCCTCCACGTACTCGCCGGAGCCGGCCGCGCTGCGGGTGCGCATCACCGGATCGAGGGAGCCGTGCAGATGGAGCGTGGGGACGCGCACGGGCCGCTTCATGCGCCGGTAGAACTGGACGCCGTCCGGCCGGGCCAGCGAACGCACCAGCCACCGGTAAGGCTCCACCGAGCAGTGCGCGGTGGAGGGGATGCACATGGCGCGCCGGTACGTCTCCAGCGCGTCGTCCTCCGGCAGGCGTGGCCCGGACCACTCCCGGATCAGCCGGGCCACCAGCTCGCCGTCGTCGGCGGTGAGCTGCCGCTCGGGGATCCACGGCCGCTGGAAACCCCAGATGTGGGAACTCGCGGCCGACTGCCGCACGTCGGCGAGCATCGCCGAGCGCCAGCGCCGGGGGTGCGGCATCGAGGCCACCGCGAGCCGGCGGACCAGCTTCGGGCGCATCACGGCCGCCGTCCACGCGAGGTAGCCGCCCAGGTCGTGGCCGACGAGCGCGGCGTCCGGCTCGCCGAGGGAGCGGATCACACCGGTGATGTCGAGGGCGAGGTTGGCCGGGTCGTAGCCCCGGGGCGTACGGTCGCTGCCGCCCACGCCCCGCAGGTCCATGGCGACGGCCCTGAAGCCCGCGTCGGCGAGGGCGCCCAGCTGGTGCCGCCAGGTCCACCAGAACTGCGGGAAGCCGTGGACGAGCATGACCAGCGGCCCGTCACCGGCCTCCGCGATGTGGAAGCGGGCGCCGTTCGCGGCCACCTCGCGGTGGGTCACCTTGGTGCCGCAGGCGAAGTCCGGGCGTACGACCGAGGTGTGTTGCGCCGATGGGGTGGCGGGGTCCGTCATGACGACGAGCGTGCCACAGCCTCGATGGCTTCGGGGACACGGTCCTGCGTCAGCTCCGGCCGGGGGTGCGGCTTGGCCTTCTGCAGGACGCCCGCGCTCTCCTTCATCGACGCGGCCACCTTCTGCGGGCCCTGGCTCTTCTTGGCCTTCTTCGCGAAGGCCGTGCCGATCAGCACGAGGAGGAGCGCGACGAGCACGTTCGCCGCGAAGGACAGCAGGAAGCAGATCGCGAGGTTCCAGTCGCTCCAGGTCCGAATGCCGTACGCCAGGGCGAAGTTCAGCATCGGCAGGGAGAACAGCAGGACGGCGCCGGCCACCGTGAACGCTCCGCCGCTCGCCGCGCCGCGCTTGACGTCCTGCTTGAGCTGCGCCTTCGCCAGCGCGATCTCGTCGTGCACCAGCGCCGACAACTCGGTGGTGGCCGAGGCGAACAGCTGGCCGATGCTGCGTTCGGCGCCGACCGGGCTGCCGTCGGGTGCGCTCATCGCGGTCTCCCTCTTCTGCTGCTCTGTGTTGCTGGTCTGTGTTCGGCTTCTTTTGTACCGTCCCGTCAGATCATGCCGGACGGTCGCCGTCCTCGCCTGCCCCGCCCGGTACTTCGGCCGCCATGGGAGGCGCGGATCCCCTCTTCACGGCCTTCTCACCGCTTCCCTCCACAGCCTCGTCCGCACCCGTCTCCCCGCCCCCGGCCCCGCCGCCGTCCTCGTCCCCGTCCGCCTCTCCGGCTGTGGCCCGGGTGATCTCCTCGGCGATCCGGCGGTGCTCGGCGGCCTTGCGGTCGTAGATCTCGGCCATGCGGAGGTGGTACGCCGGGTCGTCCTCCTCGTAGACGTCCGGGATGCCGTCGCTGTCCTCGTCGCGCTCCTCGGCCTCGTAGATCCGGCGATACTTGGCGTTGCGCAGCTTCAGCAGCACCGTCGCTAGGGTCGCCGCGATCAACGAACCGGTCAGGACGGCGGCCTTGACCTCGTCGGTCAGGGCCGCGTCGCCTTCGAAGGCCAGTTCGCCGATCAGCAGGGAGACCGTGAAGCCGATGCCGGCCAGCGAGGCGACGGCGAGGACGTCCGCCCAGGCCAGGTCCTCGCTGAGCGAGGCCCGGGTGAAGCGCGCGGTCAGCCAGGTCCCGCCGAAGATGCCGATCGTCTTGCCCACGACGAGCCCGAGGACGACCCCGAGGGTCTCGGGCCTGGTGAACACCTCGCCCAGCGCACCGCCCGAGATCGACACCCCGGCGCTGAACAGCGCGAACAGCGGCACGGCGAGGCCCGCGGAGAGGGGGCGCACCAGGTGCTCGATGCGCTCGCCGGGGGAGTGTTCCTCCCCTTCACGGGTGGTGCAGCGCAGCATCAGGCCCATGGCGACGCCGGCGATGGTCGCGTGGACGCCGCTGTTGTACATCAGCGCCCAGATGACCAGCGCGAGCGGCACGTACACGTACCAGCCGCGCACGCCCCTGCGCAGCAGCACCCAGAAGACGGCGAGGCCGGCGACCGCGCCGCCGAGCGCGGCGAAGTCGATGGTGTGCGTGAAGAACACGGCGATGATCAGGATCGCGAAGAGGTCGTCGACGACGGCGAGCGTGAGCAGGAAGGCGCGCAGGGCGCTCGGCAGCGACGTACCGATGACGGCGAGCACGGCGAGCGCGAAGGCGATGTCGGTGGCGGTGGGCACGGCCCAGCCGCCCGGATCACCGCCGCCGGTGAGGGTGGTGAGCGTGTAGACCAGAGCCGGTACGGCCATCCCGCACAGCGCGGCCACCACGGGCAGCGCGGCGGCCTTCGGGTCTTTCAGATCCCCGGCGACCAGCTCGCGCTTGAGTTCGATGCCGGCGACGAAGAAGAAGACCGCGAGGAGGCCGTCGGCCGCCCAGTGCTCGACCGAGAGGTTCAGCCCGAGGGCCGCGGGGCCCAGGTGGAAGTCGCTGACGCTCTCGTAGCTCTCGTGCAGCGCGGGGATGTTCGCCCAGATCAGCGCGGCCACCGCGGCGACGAGCAGCAGCACACCGCCGACGGTCTCGGTCCGCAGCGCGTCCGCGACGAAGGTCCGCTCGGGGAGGGAGAGACGGTCGAAGACCTTGCGGGCGGCGGTGGAGCGGGGCGCGGTCACGGGGAGACCTCCGGTTGGCGGGCAGCACTGAGCACATGCCGACCAGACTTCCCGGCGCACCTTGTTTTCCTTAGTTTACCTAAGATGCGCGGAAAAGGATCCGGTGATCCCCACGGTAGGGGCGAAACGGGCACCCGGCGCACTGTCGCCGGGTGCCCTCGCGGAACTGGTCCTCAGTCCGCGCTCGCCGTCCTAGTCCTCGCTCGGCGTCGCCGGAAGCTTCGCCTGGATGAGGTCCATGACCGTGGAGTCGGTCAGGGTGGTCACGTCGCCGAGCTCACGGTTCTCCGCGATGTCCCGCAGCAGCCGGCGCATGATCTTGCCCGAGCGGGTCTTGGGCAGCTCGGTCACCGGGTGGATCTGCTTGGGCTTGGCGATCGGTCCCAGTGTCGTGCCCACGTGGTTGCGCAGCTCGGAGACCAGGTCCTCGGACTCGGCGGCGGTGCCGCGCAGGATCACGAACGCGACGATCGCCTGTCCGGTCGTCTCGTCGGCGGCGCCGACCACGGCCGCCTCGGCGACCGACGGGTGCGACACCAGCGCCGACTCCACCTCGGTGGTGGAGATGTTGTGCCCCGACACGAGCATCACGTCGTCGACGCGCCCGAGGAGCCAGACGTCCCCGTCGTCGTCCTTCTTCGCGCCGTCGCCGGCGAAGTACTTGCCCTCGAACCGCGACCAGTAGGTGTCGAGGAACCGCTGGTCGTCGCCCCAGATGGTGCGCAGCATCGACGGCCACGGCTCGGTCAGGACCAGATAACCGCCGCCGCCGTTGGGCACCTCGTTCGCCTCGTCGTCGACGACGGTCGCGGAGATACCGGGCAGCGGTCGCTGCGCCGACCCCGGCTTGGTCTCGGTGACGCCCGGCAGCGGCGAGATCATCATCGCGCCGGTCTCGGTCTGCCACCAGGTGTCGACGACGGGGGTCCGGTCGGCACCGATGTGCTTGCGGTACCAGATCCACGCCTCGGGGTTGATGGGCTCACCCACCGACCCCAGCACCCGCAGGCTGCTGAGATCGAACTTCGCGGGGATGTCGTCGCCCCACTTCATGAACGTCCGGATCGCGGTCGGCGCCGTGTACAGGATCGTGACCCCGTACTTCTGGACGATCTCCCAGAAGCGGCCCTGGTGCGGGGTGTCGGGCGTGCCCTCGTACATGACCTGCGTCGCGCCGTTCGCCAGCGGCCCGTAGACGATGTACGAGTGCCCGGTGACCCAGCCGACGTCGGCGGTGCACCAGTACACGTCGGTCTCCGGCTTGAGGTCGAAGACCGCGTGGTGGGTGTACGCGGCCTGCGTGAGGTAGCCGCCCGAGGTGTGCAGGATGCCCTTCGGCTTACCCGTCGTACCGGACGTGTAGAGGATGAACAGCGGGTGCTCGGCGTCGAAGGCCTCGGGCGTGTGCTCGGCCCGCTGCCGCTCCACGATCTCGTGCCACCACACGTCCCGCTCGTCGTTCCACGCGACCTCCTGGCCGGTGCGGCGGACCACCAGCACGTGCTCGACGTTGTCCACGCGCGTGACGGCGTCGTCGACGGCCGGCTTCAGCGCGGACGGCTTGCCGCGCCGGTACCCGCCGTCGGAGGTGATCACGACCTTGGCGTCGGCGTCCTGGATCCGGGTGGCCAGGGCGTCCGCCGAGAAGCCGCCGAAGACGACGGAGTGCGCCGCGCCGATCCGGGCGCACGCCAGCATCGCGATCGCCGTCTCCGGGATCATCGGCATGTAGACCGCGACCCGGTCGCCCTTCCGGACGCCCAGCTCCAGCAGCGCGTTGGCGGCCTTCGACACCTCGTCCTTGAGCTCGGCGTAGGTGATGGCGCGGCCGTCGCCCGGCTCACCCTCGAAGTGGATCGCGACCCGGTCGCCGTGTCCGGCCTCCACGTGCCGGTCCACGCAGTTGTACGCCACATTGAGCCGGCCGTCCTTGAACCACTTCGCGAACGGCGGGTTCGACCAGTCCAGCGTCTCCGTCGGCTCCTTGGCCCAGGTCAGCCTGCGGGCCTGCTCGGCCCAGAAGCCGAGCCTGTCAGCCTTGGCCTGTTCGTACACCTCCGCCGTGACATTGGCATGTGCGGCCAGGTCGGCGGGCGGTGCGAACCTGCGCTCTTCCTTGAGCAGGTTGGCCAGGCTCTCGTTGCTCACGACATCTCCCTCTCGAAGGGTGTCCGTTGTGTCCCAGGCCACAGCTCATCAGAACCGGGGGGCCGGTGACAAGGGTCGACGGAAAATTGGTTTAGACCTGTCCCGGGTTCGGGTGGGCCGGGTTCATCCGTACCCACGGACCGGGACCGGGCGGAGTTCAGCCGGTGTAACGCCTTTCACACGCTTTGCCCCAGGGGAGCTCACCGGCTCGGCCCGGGGGTCGGCCTTGGCAGGGGGTGGTGCCCGCCCGGAGAGGGAGCGGGCGGGCGCCACCCGTCACCGTTCACGCCGTCAGGTGCGCCACCCCCACGTGATCGAACAGCTCGTCGCCGCCTCCTCCGGTGAGCAGGTACGTCTGTGCCTCGCCCACGTGGAAGTACAGCCCGTGCAGCTCCAGCGCCCCGGCCCGCAGGGCTCGCGCCACCGACACGTGGGCGCGCAGATGATCCAACTGCTGGACCACGTTGGTCAGACAGAGCTGCTCGACCGCGTCCGCCGGAGCCCGCCCGGCCAGCCGGGGCCAGGGGTGGCTGCCGTCGGCCATCCGCTCCAGGCTCGGCAGCCCGTGCCGCAGCCACCGCTTCAGCGGGGTCTGCTCACCGCCGGGCTCGGAGCCGAGCAGCGCCTGCATGGCTCCGCACCCGGAGTGCCCGCACACGGTGATGGACCGCACCTTCAGCACGTCCACCGCGTACTCGATCGCGGCCCCCACCGAGTCGTCCCCGCTCTCCTCGCCCGGCGGCGGCACCAGGTTGCCCACGTTCCGCACCACGAACAGGTCGCCCGGACCGCTGGAGGTGATCATCGAGGTGACCAGCCGGGAGTCGGCGCAGGTGAGGAAGAGCTGGGTGGGGCGCTGCCCCTCCCGGGCCAGCCGTGCCAGCTCCCCTCGTACCAGGGGGGCGGTGTTCCGCTGGAACGCGCTGATACCGCGGACCAGTTGATGACTGCCGGGCTCCTGGGGAGTGCTGGGCTCCTGGGAGTCGAGGGGTGAGCTGCCGGGGGCCGTGCCGCCGGGGGCCGTGCCGTCGGGGGTGAGGGGCCCGGGGCCGGTGGAGGTGGGGGCGGGGGAGCCGGGGTCGGCGGATGCGGGGGCGGTGGATGTCGCGGTGGTGGATGTGGTGGATGTCGCGGTGGTGGATGGGGGAGTGCTCGGGTGAGGTTCGGGTTCGGTGGACGAGGGCTGATCAGCCGCCCCGGTCCGGCCGGTCGTTCCCGCGGAGAGTTCCGCGGGGTGTCCGCCGGGAACGGTGCCGGGAGCACCCACCGGCTCCTCTGCCGCGGGCCCGCCGGGGGAGACGCCGGACGCGGGCGCGGAGCGCGGGACCTCGCACTGGTGGTTGCGCCAGGGCGTCCAGGGCCGGCAGCGGCAGTCGGCCAACGGGGTTCCGGCTCCGGGGGCGGCCGGGGCGGGCGGCTCAGTTCCTGCGGTCCCGGTCCCGGTCCCGGCACCGGCACCGGCGGCGGCCGGGGTGATGGTCCCCGTGCCGAGCCGACGACCGGTCAGCTCGACGCTCCCGCCCTGCGCGGTGTGCGTCTTCTGCCAGTCCTGCAGGGCCTCGTAGGCCGCGTGGTCCATGAAGGAACCGTCCAGCTCGACCACGGCAGGGCTTCCGTGGGGCACGAGATGCAGGGCTCGGCTGAGCCGCGGCACCGCGAGGAACGTCAACTGGCCGCGCACCTGGATGTGATGGACCCCTTCCCGCTCGTCATGCGTGATGCGGGTGTGGGCGAGGCGGTTGAGGGCGACGGCGACCGCCACGGCGATCCCCAGGATCACGCCCTGGAGGACGTTGAGGAAGACCACGGCGAGGGTGGTGGCGGCGTACACCAGCACCTCTCGGTGGCGCGTCACCGTGCGGATGTGGTGCAGGGACACCATCTGGATGCCGACGGCCATCACCAGGGCGGCGAGGGAGGCGAGCGGGATGAGCTCCAGGATCGGGACCATCAGCAGCGCGGCGACCACTACGAGAACGCCGTGCAGCATCGTGGAGTTCCGGCTCACGGCGCCGGCGTGGACATTCGCCGAACTGCGCACGGCCACCCCCGCCACCGGCAGTCCGCCGAGTGAGCCGGAGACGATGTTGGCGGCTCCCTGACCGAGCAGCTCGCGGTCGAGGTCGGAGCGGCCGACACGCGGGGCGCGGGTGGCGGGAGAGGCGACGAGGCCGGGCCGGGAGGCGATCAGCTTGTCGACGGCGACCGCGCCGAGCAGCGACTGCACGCTGCACACCAGCGTGATGGTGAGGACGGCGGCGGCGACGCCGAGCGCCGGGCCCTCGGGCAGTCCCGCCAGGGCATGGCTGCGCCAGGAGGGCAGGTCGACCTTGGGGAGGGTGAGGCCCGCGAGGGACGCGGTGGCCGTGGCCCCGGCGACGGCGACGAGGGGTGCGGGCATCGTGCGCAGCAGCCGGCCCGTACGGCCGGGGATGCGCGGCCAGATCAGCAGCAGGCTGAGGGTCAGCACGCTCACCGCGACGGCCGCCGGCTGCAGCCCCGCCAACTGGGCGGGCAGCGCGCGGAGGTTGTCGAGGACGGAGCTCTGCGGGGTGCCGCCGAGGACGATGTGCAGCTGGGCGACGGCGATGGTGACGCCGATGCCGGCGAGCATGCCGTGCACGATGGCGGGGCTGACGGCGAGCGCGGTGCGTGCCACACGCAGACAGCCGAGGCCGAGTTGGGCGACTCCGGCGAGGACGGTGACGGCACAGGTGGTCCGCCAGCCGTAGCGCTGGATGAGGTCGGCGGTGACCACGGTCAGTCCGGCGGCGGGGCCGCTGACCTGGAGCGGGGAGCCGCCGAGCCGGCCGACGACGATCCCGCCCACCGCGGCGGCGACGAGGCCGGCCTGGAGGGGGGCTCCGGTGGCCAGGGCGATGCCCAGGGACAGGGGGAGGGCGATCAGGAAGACCGCGATCGAGGCGGACACGTCGGCGCCCGCGATGCGGAAGCGGCGGCGCGGTCCTGGTGGGGGGCTGTGGGGCGGATGGACGCGCTTCGGGCGCGTCGAGTCGGACGTACGAGTGGGGACGCAGGCTGACATGTTCCCGTCTCCTCCGGGGCAGCGCGGTCGCGGAACTGGTGGTCCCCCGTCGAGGACGGGGGCGGTCGCGGCCGTGGGTGACGGCGTACAGCGGCGGGATGAAAGATCAACGCTCGGTAAAGCGATCGTAATGCAGAGTAAAGGGCGGGCGTGGACTTATGTGGCAAATAGGGCAATGAATCACCCTCACGTGTGATGTGGCCATTTCATCGGCTTGTCGTACTAATTCCTTCTCCGTCCCATGCGACCTTGACCGCGCTGCCGGCTCGCCCCGGCACGCCACCGACAGGACGCCCTCGTCGGCGTGGGCCGAGAGAAGGAAGAAGGTGGGCGGAACATGGCCGCCACCCAGAGGATCGCCGCGGGCGCCGTGGTCGCCGCGACGGTCGCCGCATCGCTCGCCGGTTGTACGACGGGAACCGACGGTTCGAAGAGGGGAGCGCCCGCTCCGCAGAAAGGCGCCCCGGCGCCGAAGAGCGCGGTCCGCCTGATCGGCGACGGCTCCACCGCGTACACCGGACCACAGCCGCACCTGCCGAGACCGGAGCGCATGAAGCCGGGTCAGAAGCCCCCGCAGTTCGTGGTGTTCTCCTGGGACGGGGCCGGCGAGGACAGCCAGAAGCTGTTCTCCCACTTCCGCAAGGTCTCGAAGGCCAACCACGCGACCATGACGTACTTCCTCAGCGGTGTGTACATGCTGCCGGAGGAGAAGGCCGACCTGTACAAGCCGCCCCAGCACTCGCCGGGCCGCTCCGACATCGGCTTCAACGACGAGCAGGGCATCGCCGACACCGTGAAGCAGCTGCGTCTGGCGTGGCTGGAGGGCAACGAGATCGGCACCCACTTCAACGGCCACTTCTGCGGGAGGAACGGCGGCGTCGGCGAGTGGTCGGTCGAGGAGTGGAAGGACGAGATCGCCCAGGCCAAGCAGTTCGTGAGGACCTGGAAGACCAACACCGGCATGCAGGAGGCGGCCCCGCTGCCCTTCGACTACGACAAGGAGCTGATCGGCGCCCGCACCCCCTGCCTCGAAGGCCGGAAGAACTTCATGCGGGCCGCCCGCGAGCTGGGCTTCCGCTACGACACCAGCGGGGTCAACAACCAGCTCTGGCCCCGCAAGAGAACGGGCCTGTGGGACCTGTCGATGCAGCTCGTGCCCTTCCCCGGCCACACGTTCGAGCAGCTCACCATGGACTACAACTTCATGGTCAACCAGTCCGGCACCAGGACCCAGGGCAACCCCGACAAGTACGCGTTCTGGGGCGACCAGATGCGCGAGGGCCTGCTCCAGGGCTTCCGTCGTGCCTACGACGGCAACCGCGCCCCGCTGATCATCGGCAACCACTTCGAGTCCTGGAACGGCGGCACGTACATGCGCGCCGTCGAGCAGGTCGTCGAGACCGTCTGCAACAAGCCGGACGTGCGCTGCGTGTCCTTCCGGCAGCTCGCCGACTGGCTGGACGCCCAGGACCCGGACACCCTGGCCAGGCTGCGCTCGCTGGGGGTCGGCGAGTCTCCCCGGCAGGGCTGGGCGTCCTTCCTGTCCGGTCGCCCCGCCCCGGCCCCGAAGGGCGTGCCCGGCGCTCCGGCCGCCCGGCGGTAGACCTCGCTCGTCCGGGGCCCCGCCGGTGGCACACCGCGGGCGCGGGCCCTAGACGGCGGCCGTGACGCTTTCGCCGAGGACGAAGTGGGGGTCGACCTGTGCGGCCAGGTCGGCCCCGGTGCGTTCGTTGCCCCAGGACTGGGCGTTCTTCAGGTGGAAGTGCACCATCTGACGCGTGTAGCGCTCCCAGTCACGCCGCTCGTAGGCGGCGTCGACGGTCGTCCGCAGCAGGCTCAGGGCCTCACGGTTGGACTCCTCCAGGAGGTCGAACCGGGGCGGCCGGCCCTTCTCCATGGCGCGCACCCAGTCCGAGTGCCCGACCGTGACGAGCAGGTCGTCGCCGACCTCGGCGCGGAGGAAGTCGACGTCGTCCTGACCCTGCACCTTGTTGCCGACGACTTTCAGCTCGACGCCGAAGTCGCGGGCGTACTCCTTGTACTGGCGATGGACGGAGACCCCCTTCCGGGTCGGCTCGGCGACGAGGAACGTCATGTCGAAGCGGGTGAACATGCCGGAGGCGAAGGAGTCCGAGCCCGCCGTCATGTCGACCACGACGTACTCGTCACGGCCGTCCACCAGGTGGTTCAGGCACAGCTCCACGGCTCCGGTCTTGGAGTGGTAGCAGGCGACCCCGAGGTCGGCGTCCGTGAAGGGGCCGGTGACCATCAAACGGATCGCGCCCCCGTCGAGTTCCACGGGCCGGGCGCAGGCGTCGTACACCGGATTGTGCTCGCGGACCCGCAGCAGCCGGGAGCCCTCGCCGGGCGGCGTCGTCTTGATCATCGTCTCGGCGGACCCGATGCGCGGGTTGGAGCCGCGCAGGTAGTCCTTGATCATCGGCAGGTGCTCGCCCATCGCGGGCAGTCCGGCCGCCTCCGCCTCGTCGAGGCCGAGCGCGGGCCCCAGGTGCTGGTTGATGTCCGCGTCCACGGCGATCACGGGGGCGCCGAGGGCTGCGAGGTGACGGATGAACAGGGAGGACAGGGTGGTCTTGCCGCTGCCGCCCTTCCCGACGAAAGCAATTTTCATGTTCACCAAGCGTAGTGCCGCGATGGCTGTACGTGGCGGCGGTGCGTGAAGAAGACCACTCCATCGAGGGGTGTGGGCCGTGGTTGCGTAATGTCGTACTCATGAGTACGACAGGCGCGTCCGCCGATCCGCTCGCGGCCCTGGGCTCGCTGCCCGGTGTGGCCGAGTCCGTGGAGTCCGTGCGCAAGGCCGTGGACCGGGTCTACGGGCACCGTGTCATGCGGCGCCGCAGCACCGAGATCACCTCCGAGGCCGCCCTGCGCGGCGCCCGCGGGTCCGCGGCGCTGTCCGGCGCGGACTGGGCCCTGGAGGAGGTGCGCCGGCGCAGCGACTTCGGCGTCGACGACGAGGCGCGGGTCATGGGGGCCGCGCTGCGGCTGACCGCGGAGGCGGGGCAGCTGCTCTCCATCTGGCGGCAGTCACCGCTGCGGGTGCTGGCGCGGCTGCACCTGGTGGCGGCGGCCGACGGCGGCGACGAGGTCGGACGGCCGCGGCAGGCCGGGGAAGCGGTCGACGAGCCGCTGATCGAGCTGCCGCTGCCCGGCGCGGACGAGCTGGCCGGCCGGCTGGAGGGACTGGCCCAGCTGATCATCGCGGGGAGTTCGGCACCCGCCCTGGTGACGGCCGCCGTCGTCCATGGCGAGCTTCTCGCCCTGCGCCCCTTCACCTCGCACAACGGCCTGGTGGCGCGCGCCGCCGAGCGGATCGTCCTGATCGGCAGCGGCCTCGACCCCAAGTCCGTCTGCCCGGCCGAGGTGGGCCACGCCGAACTGGGCCGGGCCGCCTACCTGGCCGCTCTGGAGGGCTATGTCTCCGGCACTCCGGAGGGCATGGCGGCCTGGATCGCCCACTGCGGCAGGGCGGTCGAGCTGGGCGCCCGCGAGTCGACGGCGGTGTGCGAGGCGCTGCAGCGCGGCGCGGCGTAACGGACGAAAAGTCCCCGTACACGGGTTGCGGCGGTACGAGTAATTCGTACCGCCGCTGGCATGCTCACCGGGTTACCAAGCGTCCTCGATATATTGCCCATCAGGCGGGGATCTTTGCCCGTCACCTGGTGCGGCTGGCCCGTAATCGACGGGTCGACGTCGCGTGGGTGCTCGATGTTCATGCATCGGTCCGTGGGGCCAATTGCGTTATTAAGGTGATCCTTTCGGATGTCCTTGGTCTCGCGGGCCGTTGAGTCCTTTCTACTCCAGGACCATGGCAAGCGGAAGGGTTGCCGCCGGTTCTTTACTTTTGCTGCCAAACAGGCTTCAAACGGTCGCGGCGGCTCAAGCGGTCGCCGCACGGCGACGGCTCGCGTACCAGACCAGTCCCGCGGTGGCGGCCGCCGCGCCTATGGCCGCGGCCGCGACGAGAGCCGGACGGGGCGGAACCGAGAACGACGGGATGCGCTGCTTGAGCCGTACGGGCCGGTGGAAGTCGAGAATCGGCCACCCCCGTGCGACGGCCTCGCGCCGCAGGGTCCGGTCCGGGTTCACGGCGTGCGGATGGCCCACCGCCTGCAGCATCGGCAGATCGGTCGCCGAGTCGCTGTAGGCGTAGCAGCGCTCCAGGTCGTACCCCTCCGAAGCGGCCAGCTCCTTGATCGCCTCCGCTTTCGTCGGGCCGTAGGCGTAGTACTCCACCTCGCCGGTGAAACACCCGTCCTCGCCCACCACCATCCGGGTGGCCACCACTCGGTCCGCCCCGAGCAGTTCGCCGATCGGCTCGACCACCTCGGCGCCCGACGTGGACACGATCACGACGTCCCGGCCGGCCGTGTGGTGCTCCTCGATGAGGGAGGCGGCCTCGTCGTAGATGAGCGGGTCGATCAGGGCGTGAAGGGTCTCGGCGACGATCTCCTTCACCTGTTGGACGTTCCAGCCGCGCACCATCCCTGACAGGTACTCGCGGGTCCGTTCCATCTGGTCGTGGTCCATACCGCCGACGAGGAAGACGAACTGGGCATATGCGGTCCGCAAGGCGGCCCTGCGGTTGATCAGCCCGCCTTGGTAGAAGGACTTGCTGAAGGTGAGCGTGCTCGACTTCGCAATGACCGTCTTGTCCAGGTCAAAGAAGGCCGCTGTGCGGGGCAAGGAGTGGTTTTCCACAACCAAGAGCATAGGGGCAGCCCATTCGGCGTAAGGTGGGCGCGTGGGTTTGCCTGAGAGGGCTCTCGGGTACACCATGGAAGTCACGGATCGTTCGCGACCGTGCTAACCCGGTCCGGCTCCTCCCCCCCCGAGTCGGCCGTGGAGACGACCCCCGCTCTCCCCCCCGGCGGGGGTCGTCGCATGTCCGGGTGGGTTTTCCCGTTCTGTACGCGGTTGTACCGCGCGTTCGAGGCGGCTGAGGCCGCCTCTTCGGCATGTCCGCGTTCCGTCACGGTGGGTAGTCGTCGGACTGCTCTGCGGAAGTCGCACAGGAGATGGTTCAAGCGTCACCGGTTTGGGTGATGGCGATATTCACAACCGCCTGGCTGTCCACAGTTTTCCACCAAGATCCACAAGATTTCCCGGTTCGCCGCACCGTGATTCCGACGCGTTCGCTCGGGCCGAGTTCATGACCGGTTCCGTTTGCCGGGTGCGCGCGGCCGGTTTCTGTCGGCCGTTCATATGGAGACCGGGTCTTCCGGTTCTTCGCACGCAGGGGAATCGCGGGCCGTGAGGGCTGCGCGATCCACAGTCAAAGGGGGACGAAGACCATGGCAGGAGCAGTGACCCACGACCCGCCGCCCGCCGCTTCCGGCCGGCAGGGCAGGCCGCTGATCGTGACGGAGGACACGAACCTCCTCGACGACCTGCTGCGCCTGTGCGCCGCCGCCGGTGCCACGCCGGAGGTGCACCCCTCGGTGCCCGCGCGCCGGGGCAGCTGGGAGGCGGCGCCGCTCGTCCTGGTCGGTGACGACGCGGCGCGCCGGATGCGCGGGGCCGTCCGCAGACGCGGGGTGGTCCTCGTCGGGCGCGACCAGGACGACTCCGGGGTGTGGCAGCGCGCCGTCGAGATCGGCGCCGACCATGTCCTGGTGCTGCCCGACGGCGAACAGTGGCTGGTCGACCGCATCGCCGACGTGGCCGAGGGCGTCGGCCGGCCCGCGCTCACCGTCGGCGTCATCGGGGGCCGCGGCGGCGCCGGAGCGTCCACGCTCGCGTGCGCCCTCGCCGTCACCTCCGCGCGTGAGGGGTTGCGCACCCTCCTGGTGGACGCCGATCCGCTGGGCGGCGGACTCGACGTACTGCTGGGCGGAGAGGCGACGGAAGGGCTGCGCTGGCCGGCGTTCGCCGCCTCACGCGGGCGGGTCGGCGGCGGTGCCCTGGAGGAGTCGCTGCCCGAACTGCACTCGCTGCGGGTGCTCAGCTGGGACCGCGGCGACTGCGTCGCCGTCCCGCCGCAGGCCGTGCGCGCGGTGCTCGCCGCGGCCCGGCGCCGGGGCGGCACCGTCGTCGTCGACCTGCCGCGCCGCATCGACGACGGGGTCGCCGAGGCCCTCGCCCAGGTCGACCTGGGGCTTCTCGTGGTCCCCGCCGAACTGCGCGCCGTCGCGGCGGCCGGCCGGGTGGCCTCCGCCGCCGGCATGGTCCTGCGCGACCTCAGGGTGGCGGTACGGGGACCGTACGCACCCGGCCTCGACGACCGCGAGGTGGCCAGGCTGCTCCGGCTGCCCCTGGCCGGCGAGGTGCCGGTGGAACAGGGCCTGCTGCGGCCGGACGGCGGAAAGGCGCCACCGGGTGCCGCCGCGCGCGGGCCCCTCGCCCGCTTCTGCAAACAGTTCTGGGAGCGTGCGCTGACCGAGGTGGGTGCGCCGTGAGGGCGCTGCCGGGGTTCGGGCGGGGTGTGCGGACGCTGTCCGGGGCTCCAGGGGCTGGGGGCGAGCGGGGTGCTGACCGAGGCGGGTGCGCCGTGAGGGCGCTGCCCGGGTTCGGGCGGGGTGTGGGCACGCTGTCCGGGGCTCCAGGGGCTGGGGGCGAGCGGGGTGCTGACCGAGGCGGGTGCGCCGTGAGGGCACTGCCCGGGTTCGGGCGGAGTGTGGGCACGCTGCCCGGGGCTCCAGGGGCGGACGGCGAGCGGGTGAAGGGGACCGTGCGGCGGACCGGGGCAGGTGGGTCATGAGTACGGCACCGGCGCTGGAAGGGGCGCTGCTGGACGGCGTACGGCAGTGGCTCGCGGCGAGGGGGGCCGAGCCGACGCCCGCCCGCGTGGCGCAGGCGCTGCGGGAGCAGGGGCGGGTGCTCGGGGACGCGGAGGTCCTCGGCGCGGCCGAACAGCTGCGGTCCGAGCTGATCGGCAGCGGGCCGCTGGAACCCCTGCTCGCCGACCCGTCGGTGACCGACGTGCTGGTGTCGGCGCCGGACCGGGTCTGGGTCGACCGGGGCGGCGGCCTCGAGCTGTCCGCCGTCTCCTTCCCGGACGCTGCGGCCGTACGACGTCTCGCGCAGCGCCTGGCGGCGGTGGCCGGGCGGCGACTGGACGACGCCCGGCCCTGGGCCGACGCCCGGCTGCCCGACGGGACGCGGCTGCACGCGGTGCTGCCCCCGGTCGCCGTCGGCTGCACCTGTCTGTCCCTGCGGGTGGTACGGCCGCGGGCCTTCACCCTCGAGGAACTGGTGGCCGCGGGCACGGTGCCGCCGGGCGGGGACGCGGTACTGCGAGCCCTGCTCAGGGCGCGGCTTTCCTTCCTGGTCAGCGGCGGTACGGGCAGTGGCAAGACGACCCTGCTGAGCGCGTTGCTCGGCCTGGTCGGGCCGGGGGAGCGGATCGTTCTCGCCGAGGACTCGGCGGAGCTGCGGCCGGATCACCCGCATGTCGTCCGTCTGGAGACCAGACCCGCCAATCAGGAGGGCGCCGGGCTCGTCACGCTCGAGGACCTGGTGCGGCAGGCCCTGCGGATGCGGCCGGACCGGCTGGTCGTGGGCGAGGTGCGCGGGCCGGAGGTGGTCCATCTGCTGGGCGCGCTCAACACGGGCCACGAGGGCGGCTGCGGGACCGTTCACGCCAACGCGGCCGCGGACGTCCCCGCCCGGCTGGAGGCGCTCGGCACGGCGGCCGGACTCGACCGGGCCGCGCTGCACAGCCAGTTGGCTGCCGCCCTCTCGGTGGTCCTGCACCTCGTCCGCGACCCGGCCGGGCGGCGGCGGATCGCGGAGGTGCACGTCCTGGAGCGGGACCCCTCGGGCCTGGTGCGGACGGTCCCGGCGCTGCGGTGGCAGCCGGACGCGTTCGCGCGGGAGCGGGGTTGGGAGCGGCTTCGGGAACTGCTGCGAAGTCACGGGAACCGAACAGGTGAAGGGCACGGGGAGCGCGATGTACGCGATGGGTGAGGTGCCGTCGGCGGCGGCTGCCGTCTGCGCGGGAGCGGCGGCATGGCTGCTGGGCGGGCCGTACTCCGGGGCCCGGCGGGCGCGGCTGCTGCTCGCCGGAGGCGGGGTGGTGGGAAGCGGGCCGCCGGCATGGGAGGACCTGGCCCTCGGACTGCGCAGGATCCGAGGGCGGTGGCGGGCCGAGTGGTGGGCGCCCGTCGTCGGGCTGGTCCTGGCGGTCGCGGGAGTTTCGGTGCTGCCGCTCGTCGCGGGGGCGGCCGGCGTGCCGCTGCTGCGCCGGATGCGGCGGGCCGCGGAGGCCCGGCGTGCCGGGGAACGCCGGGGAGACGCCGTGATCGCGCTGTGCGCGGCGCTCGCGGGCGAAGTGCGGGCGGGCAGGCAGCCCGGAGAGGCGTTGCGGTGCGCCGCGCGGGACTCCGGAGGGCTGGGCGAGGCGCAGGCGGCGGTGCTGGCGGCCGCACGGTTCGGCGGGGACGTGCCAAAGGCGCTCGCGGGCGCCGCGCGGCAGCCCGGAGCCGGCGGCCTGCTGGGACTCGCGGCGTGCTGGCGGGTGGCCGTGGACCAGGGAGCGGGCCTCGCGGTCGGACTCGACCGTCTGGAAGGGGCGTTGCGTGCCGAGCGCGACCAACGAGCCGATTTGCGTGCTCAGTTGGCGGGAGCGCGCGCCACCGCGGTGATGCTGGCCGGCCTGCCGGTGCTGGGCCTCCTCCTGGGCGCCGCGCTCGGCGCCGACCCGCTGCACGTGCTGCTGCACACCGGGGCGGGGCTGGGCTGCCTGCTCGTCGGCGGGCTGCTGGAGGGCGTGGGGGTGTGGTGGGCGCTGCGGATCGTGCGGAGCGCGGAGGCGGCGTGAGGTGCCGTGAGGCGACGTGTGGTGGCTGACGAGGAGGGAGGCGTCATGGGCGCGGAAGTTGTCCACAGGCTGGGGGTGACCGTGGGGATCGTCCTGGTCCTCGCGGGGCTCACGGGGTGGCTGGAGAGGGTGCGGAGCCTGCGCAGGGTGCGCCGCCGGGTGGCCGGGCTGGTGGGGCAGGGACGGGCACGGGCGCGGGGCGCCCCGCACGCGGGGCTGCGGGAGGCCGTGCGCACGTGGCTTCCGGTCGGGGCGGTGGTGGGTGCCGGCTGGGTGGTGATCGGCGGCGTCACGGGGGTCGTGGTCGGGGCCATCGGGGCGGTGGGCCTGTGGCGGTGGCACAGCCGGCAGCGGGCGGCGGGAGCCGTGCGCGAGGCCGACGCGCGGCTCGCCGCGGGGCAACTCCCGCTCGCAGCGGACCTGCTGGCCGCGTGCATCGCGGCGGGCGCCGGCCCGGCGGTCGCGGCGCAGGCAGTGGGCGAGGCGCTGGGCGGCCCGGTGGGGGAGGGGCTGGCGCGCGGTGCCGCGGAGGTGCGGCTGGGCGGCGAACCGGCCACGGCATGGCGGGGGTTGGCCGACGTGCCGGGCGCGGCGGCCCTGGCGCGGCTGCTGGAACGGGCCGATGTGACGGGGATCCCGGCGGCCGGACCGGCGGCCCGGCTCGCCGGGGACACCCGCGCCGACTGGACCCGTGCGGCGACGGCACGGGCGCGGCGCGCGGCCGTCGCGATCGCCGCGCCGGTGGGGCTGTGCTTCCTGCCCGCCTTCGTCGCGATCGGCGTCCTGCCGGTCGTCATCGGGCTCGCGGGCGGAGTGATGGGAGGAGGCGGGCGATGAGAGGGGGTTGAGCGGGGACGGCGCCGTATGGCCGGACGACTCGGATCGAGCGATGAGAGAGCAACGGGACCGAACCTCACGGGGGTTGAGATGTACAAGCTGGTACGGGCACGGGTGGGTGCCCTGGTCTGCGGGATGCGGGGCGCCCGGAGGGACGCCGGAATGGTGACCTCCGAGTACACGATGGGGATCGTGGCGGCCGTGGCGTTCGCGGTGATCCTCTACCAGGTGGTGACGGGCGACGCCGTCACCGCGGAGCTGCAGGACATCGTGAAGCGGGCGCTCAGTGCGGGGATGTGAGCGGCGGCGGCTCCGCGGGGACCGGGGCTTCGTGACGGCGGAGTCGGCCGTGGTGCTGCCGGTTCTGGTGGCGTTCGTGATGGCGCTGGTGTGGGGGCTGCTCGCGGTGGCCGCCCGGATCCAGTGCGTGGACGCGGCCAGGACCGGCGCCCGGGCGGCGGCACGGCAGGACCCGACGGCGGTGGTCGTGGAGCTGGCCCGCGCGGCGGCCCCGCGCGGGGCGCGGGTGACGGTCGGCAGGGAGGGCGACCAGGTACGCGTGGTGGTCGTCGCGAAGCCGCCGCTGCTGCGCGGGCTGCCGTTCGAGGTGCGGGAGGAGGCCGTGGCGGTGGCGGAGGAGACCGTGGGGGCGGCGGAGGCCGGTCCTGCTGTGGCCGCCGCCCCGGGGGCGGCGGAGGAGGCCGTGGAGGCCCCTGGGAGGCCGGCGGACGGTGTGGGGGGTGGGCCATGAGCGTGGCCGGTGCGGTCGGAGGGTGGCTGCGCCGAAGGGGCGACCGGGGCTCGGCCACCGTCTGGAGTCTCGGTGCGATCGCCGTGCTGTGCGTGGTGTTCGGTGTCGTCCTCGCCCTGGGGCAGGCCGTGGTGGTCCGCCACCGTGCCGCAGGGGGCGCCGACCTCGCGGCGCTCGCGGCGGCGGACCACTGGGCGGACGGCGAGGAGCAGGCCTGCGCCCGGGCGGGCCGGGTGGCTCGGGCACAGGGCACGCGGCTGGTGCGATGCGCCCTCCTGGGAGAGATCTCGGACGTGACGGCGGCGTCCGGGCAGGGCCCCTTCACGGCCGAGGTCAGGGCACGGGCGGGCCCTCCGGGGCCGGTATCGCAGCCTCCGGCCCCGCTTCCGCCTCCGGGGCCCGGACCGCACTCGTCGGCTCCGCTTCCGCCTCCGGGACCCGGGTCGGCCCCGCTTCCGCCCCCGGGGCCCGGACCGCACCCGTCGGCCCCGCTTCCGCCCCCGACACCGCCTCGTCCCCCGGAGTCCCCTCCTCCGGCGCCCCCCGGAGCAGTTCCGTGAGGAGCCGCACCGCCCCCCGCTTGTGCAGTGGGTCGTTGCCGTTGCCGCACTTGGGGGACTGGATGCAGGACGGGCAGCCGGCGTCGCACTCGCAGGAGGCGATGGCCTCGCGGGTGGCGGTGAGCCAGGCGCGGGCGGTGTGGAAGGCGCGCTCGGCGAAGCCCGCGCCGCCGGGATGGCCGTCGTAGACGAAGACGGTCGGCAGGAGCGTGTCGGGGTGCAGCGGGACCGACACGCCGCCGATGTCCCAGCGGTCGCAGGTCGCGAAGAGGGGCAGCAGGCCGATCGAGGCGTGCTCGGCCGCGTGCAGGGCGCCGCCGAGGATCTCCGGGTTGATCCGGGCGGAGTCCAGCTGGTCCTCGGTGACCGTCCACCACACCGCGCGGGTGCGCAGCGTACGAGGAGGGAGGTCGAGTTTCGACTCGCCCAGTACTTCACCGGTGATGACACGCCGGCGCAGGAAGGAGACGACCTGGTTGGTGACTTCCACGGAGCCGTAGCACAGGCGGCCCTGGCCCCAGGGGACTTCGACGTCCGTCTCCAGGACGGAGATCGACGTCGTGTCGCGGGCCACCGTCGAGTACGGCGGACTGGCCTCCTCGACCAGGGCGACCGAGTCCTCCAGGTCCAGGGAGCGGACGAGATACGTACGGCCCTGGTGGAGGTGGACGGCGCCCTCGTGGACGGTGGTGTGGGCGGCACCCGCGTCCACCGTGCCGAGCAGCCGGCCCGTGCCCTCCTCGACGATCTGCACTGGCCGGCCGCCCTCGCCGCGGATGTCGGTGAGGTCGGCGGCCCGTTCGCGGCGTGTCCAGTGCCAGGCCTTCGTCCGGCGGCGCAGCAGCCGCGCGGCCTCCAGCTGGGGGAGCAGCGCCTCGGCCTCCGGGCCGAACAGCGGCAGGTCCTCGTCCGTCAGGGGGAGTTCGGCGGCCGCCGCGCACAGGTGCGGGGCGAGGACGTAGGGGTTGTCGGGGTCGAGGACCGTCGACTCCACGGGGCGGTCGAACAGCGCCTCCGGGTGGTGGACCAGGAAGGTGTCCAGCGGGTCGTCGCGGGCGACCAGCACCGCCAGCGCGCCCTGTCCGGACCGCCCGGCCCGGCCGGCCTGCTGCCACAGCGACGCGCGGGTGCCCGGGTAGCCGGCGATCAGGACGGCGTCGAGGCCGGAGACGTCGATGCCGAGTTCCAGGGCGGTCGTCGCGGCGAGGCCCAGGAGTTCCCCGGAGTGGAGGGCCTGTTCCAGGGCGCGGCGTTCCTCGGGCAGGTAGCCGCCCCGGTACGCCGCGACACGCCGGGCGAGGGAGCGGTCGACCTCAGCCAGCCGCTCCTGGGCGATCACCGAGATCAGCTCGGCGCCACGCCGGGAGCGGACGAAGGCGACCGTGCGCACGCCCTGGACGGCGAGGTCGGTGAGCAGGTCCGCGGTCTCGGCGGTGGCGGTCCGCCGGACGGGGGCGCCCTTCTCGCCCTGCAGCTCGGTGAGCGGGGGCTCCCAGAGAGCGAACACCAGTTCACCGCGGGGCGAGGCGTCGTCGGCGACCTCCACCACCGGCAGACCGGTGAGACGGCCGGCGGCGACCGCGGGTTCGGCGGCCGTCGCGGAGGCCAGCAGGAAGACGGGGGAGGCGCCGTAGCGGGCGCACAGGCGGCGCAGCCGGCGCAGGACCTGGGCGACGTGCGAGCCGAAGACGCCGCGATAGGTGTGGCACTCGTCGATGACGACGTACTTCAGCGACTTCAGGAAGGAGGACCAGCGGGGGTGGGAGGGGAGGATGCCGCGGTGCAGCATGTCCGGGTTGGTCAGGACGTAGTTGGCGTACTGCCGGATCCACTCGCGTTCCTCGAACGGCGTATCGCCGTCGTACACGGCTGGGCGTACGGCGTTGCCCAGGGGATGTGAAAGTTCTTTCACAGAGCGGCACTGGTCGGCGGCGAGGGCCTTGGTGGGGGCGAGGTAGAGCGCGGTCGCGCCCCGGCCGTTCGGGGCTTCGGAACCGTCCAGAAGGGTGGACAGCACGGGCACGAGGTACGCCAGCGACTTGCCGGAGGCCGTCCCCGTGGCGACGACCACCGAGTCGCCGTCCAGGGCGTGCTCGGCGGCGAGGGCCTGGTGGGCCCAGGGGTGCTCGACACCGCACGCCTGGACCGCCGCGATCACCTCCGGGCGAATCCGGTCAGGCCAGACGGCATGGCGGCCCGCTCGCGGGGGCAAGTGCTCCGTATGAGTGATGCGCGACGCACGGCTCGGGCCCGGGGCGAGCCGGTCCAGGAGCGCGCCCGGCGACAGGCGCGGAGCGGGCTGTGCCGAGGATCGATCGGATCGGTGATTCTTGGCCATCGGCACCGAGTGTGTCACCGGCGTGACGGACAATGGAGCCAAGGCGTCGTGCACGCCTGCCGGTAAGTGATTGAATGCCATCGCGGCTGGCGAACCGTCCAGGGGGCTCTGCCGAGGTGTCCCGAGGGGCGACCGCTCGATAGCAAGGTGCTGGAGGATCCGTGGACCTGTCCCTGTCGACCGAGACCGTCGGCGATCGCACGATCGTCAAGGTCGGTGGCGAAATCGACGTATATACCGCGCCCAAGCTGCGCGAGCAGCTGGTCGAGCTGGTGAACGACGGGAATTTCCACCTCGTCGTGGACATGGAGGGCGTGGACTTCCTCGACTCCACCGGGCTCGGCGTGCTGGTCGGCGGCCTGAAGCGAGTGCGTGCCCATGAGGGCTCGCTGCGCCTGGTCTGCAACCAGGAGCGCATTCTGAAGATCTTCCGCATCACCGGTCTGACCAAGGTGTTCCCCATTCACACCTCGGTCGAGGAAGCTGTCCAGGCCACCGACTGACTCACCCGTCCGGGTCCGGTGGTCCGGACGGCCCAGTTGAACACCGGGGGACCGGGCTTTCGGCAGCCCGGCCCCCCGACAGCACGCCCGTAGTTCCGAGGGGGACGTATGGCCACCGTTGAACTCCGCTTCAGCGCGCTGCCCGAGCATGTCAGGACCGCCCGACTGGTGGCGGCAGCGGTGGCGCGCAGGGCCGGAGTGGACGAGGCCGTCCTCGACGAGGTGCGGCTCGCCGTGGGCGAGGCCTGCACGCGAGCCGTCGGCCTTCACCAGATCGGCGGCATCACCGCTCCGGTGAGGGTGGCGCTGATCGAGGAGGAGAAGCAGTTCTCCATCGAGGTCGGCGACGAGGCGCCGCGCTCCGCCCCGGGCGACCGGGTGCCCGGCTCCGGCGCGGACGACGTGGAGGCTGAGGAGGACGAGATGGGTCTCGCGGTCATCAGCGGCCTCGTCGACGACGTGGAGGTCACCGCCGGCGAGCACGGCGGGCTGATCCGCATGACCTGGCCGAGGACACCGGCGGCGGCGACGCCTGCCTGAGTCCGGCCGCGCGAGACTGACCCGAAGGGCCCTACTCCGGTGGGGCCCTTCGGCATGTGCGCAGGTCTGCGCCCGCGCTTACAGTGGATCCAAGATTCATCACTCGGTGTTCCCGGGGAGTGAATCTTGACAAGTGAATCTTGTGCGGGAATTTCGTGAACCAATTCACGATCACTTTCGATCACCGGCGTGAATCAATTCACGATCTCTGGCGGATGTATTCGGTAGCGAATTCTGTATACCGCGCACTGTTTTGATCAGGTTCCGGTACCTACAATCCGTCCACATCTTGAGCTCAGCCCAAGCGTCAAGGAGGACGAATGGCGGGGCTTTCTACCCCTCATCGGTTGGACCACCCCACAACCTTCGCGGCCGCAGTGCTGACCGACGGCAACCGCCTGCTCGTGGTGGTCATCGCGGTCGTCGCACTGGCTGCGCTCGTGGTCGCGGGTGCCCTGCTGCGCCAGGTGCTCGCGGCCGGCGAGGGTACCGACAGCATGAAGAAGATCGCGGCCGCGGTCCAGGAAGGTGCCAACGCCTATCTGACCAGGCAGTTGCGCACGCTCAGCGTATTCGCCGTCCTGGTGTTCTTCCTGCTCATGCTGCTGCCCGCGGACGACTGGAATCAACGCGCCGGACGATCGGTGTTCTTCCTGGTCGGTGCGGCATTCTCGGCAGCCACCGGATATATCGGCATGTGGCTCGCCGTGCGCAGCAATGTGCGGGTCGCCGCAGCGGCTCGCGAAGCCACTCCGGCGGCGGGTGAACCGGAAAAGGATCTCACCGCCGTCTCGCACAAAGCGATGAAGATCGCGTTCCGTACGGGCGGCGTCGTCGGCATGTTCACGGTGGGGCTCGGCCTGTTCGGCGCCTCCTGCGTGGTGCTGGTGTACGCGGCCGACGCGCCGAAGGTGCTGGAGGGATTCGGTCTCGGCGCGGCGCTCATCGCGATGTTCATGAGGGTCGGCGGCGGCATCTTCACCAAGGCCGCCGACGTCGGCGCCGACCTGGTCGGCAAGGTCGAACAGGGCATTCCGGAGGACGATCCGCGCAATGCCGCGACCATCGCGGACAACGTGGGCGACAACGTCGGCGACTGCGCGGGCATGGCGGCCGACCTCTTCGAGTCGTACGCCGTGACCCTGGTCGCCGCGCTGATCCTCGGCAAGGTGGCCTTCGGTGACTCCGGGCTGGCGTTCCCGCTGCTCGTGCCCGCGATCGGCGTGCTCACGGCCATGGTGGGCATCTTCGCCGTCGCCCCGCGCCGGACGGACCGCAGCGGCATGTCCGCGATCAACCGCGGCTTCTTCATCTCCGCGGTGATCTCGCTGGTGCTGGTGGCGGTCGCCGTCTTCGTCTATCTGCCGGGGAAGTACTCCGACCTCGACGGGGTGACCGACGCGGCCATCCGGGGCAAGGACGGCGACCCGCGCATCCTCGCCCTCGTCGCGGTGGCGATCGGCATCCTCCTGGCCGCCGTCATCCAGCAGCTGACCGGGTACTTCACCGAGACCAGCCGCCGCCCGGTCCGGGACATCGGCAAGTCGTCCCTGACGGGCCCGGCCACGGTCGTGCTGGCCGGCATCTCCGTCGGCCTCGAATCGGCCGTCTACACCGCCCTGCTGATCGGGCTCGGTGTGTACGGCGCGTTCCTGCTCGGCGGTACGTCGATCATGCTGGCGCTGTTCGCGGTCGCGCTGGCCGGCACCGGCCTGCTCACCACCGTCGGCGTGATCGTCGCCATGGACACCTTCGGCCCGGTCTCCGACAACGCCCAGGGCATCGCGGAGATGTCCGGCGACGTCGAGGGCGCGGGCGCGCAGGTGCTCACCAACCTCGACGCGGTCGGCAACACCACCAAGGCGATCACCAAGGGCATCGCCATCGCTACGGCGGTCCTGGCGGCGTCGGCGCTCTTCGGGTCGTACCGTGACGCGATCACGACCGGCGCGGAGGACGTCGGCGAGAAGCTCTCCGGGGCGGGCGCGCCGATGAGTCTGATGATGGACATCTCGCAGCCCAACAACCTGGTCGGCCTCATCGCGGGCGCGGCGGTCGTCTTCCTCTTCTCGGGGCTGGCGATCAACGCGGTCTCGCGGTCGGCGGGTTCGGTGGTGTTCGAGGTGCGGCGGCAGTTCCGCGAGCACCCCGGGATCATGGACTACAGCGAGAAGCCGGAGTACGGCAAGGTCGTCGACATCTGCACCCGGGACGCCCTGCGCGAGCTGGCCACGCCCGGTCTGCTCGCCGTCATGGCCCCGATCTTCGTCGGGTTCACGCTCGGCGTGGGCGCGCTCGGCGCGTTTCTCGCGGGCGCGATCGGCGCGGGCACGCTGATGGCGGTCTTCCTCGCCAACTCCGGTGGTGCGTGGGACAACGCCAAGAAGCTCGTCGAGGACGGCCACCACGGCGGCAAGGGCAGTGAGGCCCACGCGGCCACGGTGATCGGCGACACCGTCGGCGATCCCTTCAAGGACACCGCCGGTCCCGCGATCAACCCGCTGCTCAAGGTCATGAACCTGGTCGCGCTGCTGATCGCGCCCGCCGTGATCAACTTCAGTTACGGCGACGACAAGAACATCGGCGTACGGATCATGATCTCGGTGCTCGCCCTCGTGGTGATCGTCGGCGCGGTGTACGTCTCCAAGCGTCGCGGCATCGCGATGGGTGACGAGAACAACGCCGATGCGTCGTCCAAGTCGGCCGATCCCGCGGTGGTTTCGTAGGCCGGCCGCCGGGGCCCAGCTCAAAGGGCGGGCGGGCGAAGCGTGTTGACGCGTCGCCCGCCCGCTGTGCCGCGTGTGTGCCGCCGCCGTGAGGCTTCTCTCTCTTGGTGCAAATGGCTTCAAAGGGCCATGGAGTGGACATTCGGCCTGGGGTCGGTGCCCCATGGGCGTGTATGTTCCGGGGCCGAGAGCCATGGAAGGGACCAAACCGGTGAACAAGAAGCTCGCGGCCGCACTGTCCGGCGGTGCGGTACTGGTACTGGCGCTGTCCGGATGCAGCAGCGACGACGGCAACAAGGAGCTCGACGCCTGGGCCAAGAAGGTCTGTGACGCGCTGCCGGCACAGGACGCGAAGGTCGACGCGGCCAACGCCGCGATCAAGCAGGCCGCCACCGACAACAACGCCCCGGCGAACGTCCAGAAGACCGACTCGCAGGCATTCCAGGACATGTCCGACGCCTACGCGGCGCTCGCCCAGGCCGTCCAGAAGGCCGGCACGCCGCCCGGGGTCGAGGGCGGCGCGAAGAAGCAGAAGGACGCCGTCGCGGCGCTCAACACGCTCTCCACCTCCTACGCGGACCTCAAGAAGAAGGTCGACGCGCTGGACACCAAGGACCAGGCGAAGTTCGCCGACGGCCTGGCGGAGATTGCCACCCAGCTCGGCACGCTCAGCAAGACCGGCAACACCGCGCTGAAGAACCTGGAGCAGGGCGACGTCAAGGGCGCGATGGCCAAGCAGGACAGCTGCAAGAAGGTCGCCGCGTCGGCTTCGGCCCGCGCGACGACCAGCTGAGCACGCAGCGGCGGCGGGCCGCCCGCACCCGAGCAGTGGCGTTGCCCGCGCCGTCCGCCGTGGCGGCCGCTGCGGTGGCACGGGTGCGGGTGGTCCGGGGCCGGTCGCGCCGTTCCCCGCGCCCCTTGGGGGCCGGGGCTGCGCCCCGGGCCCGTCGGCCGTGGTTCTGCCCTGCCGGCCCAGCAGCGGTCTGGGGTCAGGACGTGCTGACTCCTGAGGTCCGGTAGCGGCGCTGCCCGCTGTGGCGGCCGCTGCGGTCGCACGGGTGCGGGTGGTCCGGGGCCGGTCGCGCCGTTCCCCGCGCCCCTTGGGGGCCTGGAGCTGCGCCCCGGGGTCCTTTCCGGTCGGGAACGGGTCGTGGGGCCGCGCGGGGGCGGGGGAGTGGGGACAATGGGGGCGTGAGTGACGCCACCCTGTCCCCCCTGCCCTCCGCCGACCGCCCCGACGTGGCCGCCCGGCTGCGCGAGGCCCTGCTCGCGGCCTCCTTCACCGCCGACGGCCTGCTCGACCTGCTCGGCGCCCCCGCCTACGCGGCCCTGGCCCGCAGCGAGACCGTGCCCGCCCTCCGGGCGACCCGCGGGGACACCCCGCTGGAGGCGCTCGTCCGGCTCTTCCTGCTCCAGCAGCCCGTGCCGCACGCGCGTGTGGCGGAGTTGCTCCCCGTGCACGCGTGCGTGGAGAGCGGCTGGCTGGCCCTGGTCGGCGCAGACGAGGTGGCCGCGACCGTGGACGTACGCCCGTACGGCGGACCGGACGGCGAGGACTGGTTCATCGTGTCCGACCTGGGGTGCGCGGTCGGCGGCGCCGGCGGCATCGGCAGCCGGAACGAGGGCGTCGTGCTCGGGGTCGGCGGTGCCTCCACGACGCTCGCCGGGATCACCGTCCGTACACCCGTCTCCTCCGCCCTCGACCTCGGCACCGGCTCCGGGATCCAGGCACTGCACGCCGCGCAGCACGCCACGCGCGTGACGGCCACCGACCTCAACCCGCGCGCCCTGCACGTCACCGCGCTCACCCTCGCCCTGTCCGGCGCCCCGGCCGCGGAGCTGCGCGAGGGCTCTCTCTTCGAGCCCCTGCGCGACGACGAACGGTACGACCTGATCGTGTCCAACCCGCCGTTCGTGATCTCGCCGGCCGCCCGGCTGACGTACCGGGACGGCGGGATGGGCGGGGACGATCTGTGCCGCTCGCTCGTTCAGGGGGCGGGGGAACGCCTGAACGAGGGCGGGTTCGCGCAGTTCCTCGCCAACTGGCAGCACGTGGAAGGGGAGGACTGGCAGGACCGGCTCAGGTCGTGGGTGCCGCGCGGCTGCGACGCGTGGATCGTGCAGCGCGAGGTGCAGGACATCACGCAGTACGCCGAGTTGTGGCTCAGGGACGCCGGCGACCACCGGGGCGACCGGGCCGAGTACCAGGCGCGGTACGACGCGTGGCTGGACGAGTTCGAGGCGCGCAAGGTGAAGGCCGTCGGCTTCGGCTGGATCACCCTGCGCAGGACGGCGTCCGCCGAGCCCGTCATCACCGTGGAGGAGTGGCCGCACCCGGTCGAGCAGCCGCTGGGCGACACGGTCCGCGCGCACTTCGAGCGGCTCGACTACCTGCGCGCGCGTGACGACGCGGCCCTGCTCGCCGCGCACTTCAGGCTGGCCGGCGAGATCGTCCAGGAGCAGGTCGGCATGCCCGGCGCCGAGGACCCGGAGCACGTCGTGCTGCGCCAGCACCGCGGGATGCGCCGCGCCACGGCGGTGGACACGGTCGGCGCGGGCTTCGCGGGGGTGTGCGACGGCTCGCTGAGCGCCGGCCGCATCCTGGACGCCATCGCTCAGCTGGTCGGGGACGACCCGGTGATGCTGCGCGACCGCACACCCGCCCAGATCCGGCTTCTGGTGGAGCAGGGATTCCTGGAACCGGCGGAGTGAACCCGCCCGCCGTCCATCCCGGGCTGTAACGCTCCTCACGGAATACGCCCTTCCGCACACAGATCAAGTGATCGGAACCGTTCAGGCTTCCGGCGAATTTGAGCGACAAGCGGGCGTCGGCAACTCCGCCGGGTTCGGTACGGCGGATTCACCAAGATCGGATCGTGTATACGGTCGGCCGCGCCGGTCGCACGAAGACGTCCGGAAAAACACCCACGCCCGTTCGGTGTGAGGCGCGTCGCAGCCCCGTCGGTCCGCGCGAGGCGGCGAGGCGGACGGCCGGTTCGTCCGTCCGCGCCCCCGGCCGTGTGCCCCCGCGGCGGCCCGCCGCCCCCGCCCGTAGGCCTGTCGTTCACCTCGGGTTCGCCGCGGCGCCGCCCGCGCGTGTCAGCCTCCCGAGGGCGAGGGACACGCAGGTGGAAGACAGGGGCGGGGACGATCATGGAGAGCGGGCCGGCGATCTTCGCTGGGATGGTGTTCGCCCTGTTCGGAGGCGTGCTGCTGGCGTGGACGGCGGTCCGTGTGCGGCACCGTGAACCCGTCGCCCAGGGGGTGGACCCGCTCGCGTCGGCGACCCTCGCGGCCCTCACCGCGGTCGTCGCGCTCGCCGTCGGAACGTGGTGCTTCACCCGCCTCTGAATCCGTCTCCGGGCCGGTCCCCGAACCGGCCGTGGAGGATCTTGCCGGGCCCCTGTTTGAACCGCGTGAGCAGGGTCATGCCGGTAAAGGAGAGGACGCGTTCCGGTCCGGCGGAAAAAGACCGGTCGGCACTCCGGGCGGCAGGAATGGCGGTAGTCGGGTTACCGTTCGAGTGGCCGTTGCGGGCTTTTCCCGTTTGACACGGGGGCGGGATGTACCGTCACACTCCGCAGCGTCACCATGACCCGACCCCGGGAGCAAGGCCTGGGGAGGCCCCAGCGTCGACCGGAGAGAAGAGCGAAGTTGTCCCCGACCAGCGAGACCGCACAGGGCGGCCGCCGACTCGTCATCGTCGAGTCGCCTGCCAAGGCGAAGACGATCAAGGGCTATCTCGGCCCCGGATACGTCGTCGAGGCGAGCGTCGGGCACATCCGCGACCTCCCCAACGGCGCCGCCGAGGTGCCCGAGAAGTACACCGGCGAGGTCCGCCGCCTCGGCGTGGACGTCGAGCACGACTTCGAGCCGATCTATGTCGTCAACGCCGACAAAAGGGCCCAGGTCAAGAAGCTCAAGGACCTGCTGAAGGACTCCGACGAGCTCTACCTCGCCACCGATGAGGACCGGGAGGGCGAGGCGATCGCCTGGCACCTCCAGGAAGTGCTCAAGCCCAAGGTCCCGGTCAAGCGGATGGTCTTCCACGAGATCACCAAGTCCGCGATCCAGGCCGCCGTGGCCAACCCGCGCCAGCTCAACCAGAGGCTCGTCGACGCCCAGGAGACCCGCCGCATCCTCGACCGCCTCTACGGCTACGAGGTCTCGCCGGTCCTGTGGAAGAAGGTCATGCCGCGCCTGTCGGCCGGCCGTGTCCAGTCCGTGGCGACCCGGCTCGTCGTCGAGCGGGAACGCGAGCGCATCGCGTTCCGTTCCGCCGAGTACTGGGACCTCACGGGCACCTTCGCGACCGGCCGGGCCGGCGACCCCAGCGACCCGTCGTCCCTGGTCGCCCGCCTCCAGACCGTCGACGGCAGGCGGGTCGCGCAGGGCCGCGACTTCGACTCCCTGGGCCAGATCAAGAGCCCGAACACCCTCCACCTCGACGAGGCGAACGCCCGCGCCCTCGCCGCCGCCCTGGAGAACACCCGCTTCTCCGTGCGGTCCGTTGAGTCCAAGCCGTACCGCCGCTCGCCGTACGCCCCGTTCCGTACGACGACGCTGCAGCAGGAGGCCAGCCGCAAGCTCGGCTTCGGCGCGAAGGCCACCATGCAGGTCGCGCAGAAGCTGTACGAGAACGGCTACATCACGTACATGCGTACGGACTCCACGACGCTGAGCGACACCGCCGTCGCCGCGGCCCGTGCCCAGGTCACGCAGCTGTACGGCGCCGACTACCTGCCGCCCCAGCCGCGCACCTACGCCGGCAAGGTCAAGAACGCGCAGGAGGCGCACGAGGCGATCCGCCCCTCGGGTGATCGTTTCCGCACGCCCGCCGAGACCGGCCTCACCGGCGACCAGTTCAGGCTCTACGAGCTGATCTGGAAGCGGACCGTCGCCTCCCAGATGAAGGACGCGACCGGCAACAGCGTGACCGTCAAGATCGGCGGCGCCGCCGCCGACGGCCGGGACGTCGAGTTCAGCGCCTCCGGCAAGACGATCACCTTCCACGGCTTCCTGAAGGCCTACGTCGAGGGCGCCGACGACCCGAACGCCGAGCTGGACGACCGCGAGCGCCGGCTGCCCCAGGTGAGCGAGGGCGACGCCCTCAGCGCCGAGGAGATCACGGTCGACGGGCACGCCACCAAGCCCCCGGCCCGCTACACCGAGGCCAGCCTGGTCAAGGAGCTCGAAGAGCGCGAGATCGGCCGCCCGTCGACGTACGCGTCGATCATCGGCACCATCCTGGACCGCGGCTACGTGTTCAAGAAGGGCACGGCCCTGGTGCCGTCCTTCCTGTCCTTCGCCGTGGTCAACCTCCTGGAGAAGCACTTCGGGCGGCTCGTCGACTACGACTTCACCGCCAAGATGGAGGACGACCTCGACCGCATCGCGCGAGGCGAGGCGCAGTCCGTGCCGTGGCTCAAGCGGTTCTACTTCGGCGAGGGCACGGTCGCGGGCGGCGCCGCCGACGCCGGCAACGGCGACGGGGACCACCTCGGCGGCCTCAAGGAACTCGTCACCGACCTGGGCGCGATCGACGCACGCGAGGTGTCGTCGTTCCCCGTGGGCAACGACATCGTGCTGCGGGTCGGCCGCTACGGCCCGTACATCGAGCGCGGCGAGAAGGACGCGGAGGGTCACCAGCGCGCCGACATCCCCGAGGACCTGGCGCCCGACGAGCTCTCCGTCGAACTGGCCGAGGAACTGCTCGCCAAGCCGAGCGGGGACTACGAACTGGGCACCGACCCGGTCAGCGGCCACCAGATCATCGCCAAGGACGGCCGCTACGGCCCCTACGTCACCGAGGTGCTTCCCGAGGGCACCCCGAAGACCGGCAAGAACGCCGTCAAGCCGCGGACGGCCTCGCTGTTCAAGTCGATGTCGCTGGACACCGTCACGCTGGAGGACGCCCTCCGGCTGATGTCCCTGCCGCGGGTCGTCGGCACCGACGCCGAGGGCCAGGAGATCACCGCGCAGAACGGGCGCTACGGGCCGTACCTGAAGAAGGGCACGGACTCGCGCTCGCTGCAGTCGGAGGACCAGCTCTTCACGATCACCCTCGAAGAGGCGCTGGAGATCTACTCCCAGCCCAAGCAGCGCGGCCGCGCCGCCGCGAAGCCGCCGCTGAAGGAGCTCGGCCAGGACCCGGTCAGCGGGAAGCCGGTCGTCGTCAAGGACGGCCGCTTCGGGGCGTACGTCACCGACGGGGAGACCAACGCGACCCTGCGCTCCGGCGACAGCGTCGAGACGATCACCCCGGAGCGCGGCTACGAGCTGCTCGCCGAGAAGAGGGCGAAGGGCCCCGTCAAGAAGACGGCGAAGAAGGCGCCCGCGAAGAAGACCACGGCCAAGAAGGCGGCCCCGGCGAAGAAGACGGCCGCCAAGAAGACCGCGGCGAAGAAGACCACGACGGCGGCCGCGAAGAAGACCGCCGCGAAGAAGACGACGGCCGCGCGGTCGGCGTCGGAGGACAGCACCGGCTGACGGGCCGTCGGCCACGCTTTCCCCACCGCGGCTTCACGAAACGAACGCCCCGGCATCACTTTGGTGTCGGGGTGGTCGTACGTGCGGACGGGCGCTCTTGACCGTCAGTCGCTGCCGATAGGCTGAAAGCATGACGCGAGCCGAGCAGCCAACGGCCCACCACCCGGCACCGGACGACGCCCTGGTGGCGGACTCCCGCGAGCGCGCCGTCCGCGCCCTGTTGCGCGAGCCGCAGCTGAAGCGGTTGTGGAGCGCGCAGTTGGTGGGCGGTGTCGGAGACGCCCTCGCCCTCCTGGTGTTCGTCCTCCTCGCCCTCCAGGCGGCCATCGCCGAGGGCTCCTTCGGGGGCGGCTACCGGGGCGTGGCGTTCGCGGTGGCGACCGTCTTCGCGGTGCGGATCCTGGCCACGCTCCTCTTCGGCGCGGTCCTCCTGGGCCCGCTGACCTCGCTCACCTCCCCGGAAGGCCCGCTCGACCGCCGCTGGACCATGGTCGGCGCGGACGGGGTGCGCGCCGCCCTGCTGCTCGTCGCGCCCCTGTGGATCGACTGGACGCCCGACGACGCGCTCGCCTTCCTGCTGGTCACCGTCTTCGTGACCGGTGTCGCCGAGCGCCTGTGGACCGTCGCCCGGGAGAGCGCCGCCCCCGCCCTGCTGCCCGCCCCGCCGCTGGAGGGCGCGACGGTGCGGCCCCTGCCGGACCACATGGACGCCCTGCGCCGGCTGTCGCTGCGCACGGGCTTCGCGGCGATCCCGCTGGGCGCCGCCACCCTGATCGTCGCGGCCCTGGCCAACAATCTCCTGGGCACCGGGATCGACTGGTTCGACCAGCACCAGGCGGCCCTCGCCTCGTACGTCGCGGGAGGGCTCTTCGCCGGATCCCTGTCCGTCGTGGCCTTCCTGGAACTGCCGGCGGTGCGCACCCCGCGTCCGCGGTCCCCGCTGGAGGGGCTGCGCCGTCCGAAGACCGCGACGGGCGTCGACGCAGGCCGTACCGGCGCGATCCCGCTGCTGGTCCTCGCCTGCGCGGCTGTCGCCGCGTCGATCGCCGCCGCCGTCGCCGTCGCGGTGCTGCACGCCAAGGACCTGGGCGGCGGCCCGGTGCTGTACGGCCTGCTGGTGCTCGCGCTGACCGGCGGCGTCGCCGTCGGCGTCCGTACGGCGCCCAGGGTGCTCGTGTCGCTGTCGCGGCGCCGGCTGCTCGCGCTCGCGATCGCCTTCACCGGCGTGGCCCTGCTGGCCGCCGGACTGGACCCCGACGTCACCAGCGTGCTGCTGATCACGGGGCTGGCCGGCGTCGGCGCGGGCATCGCCGCGAACACCGGGCACGCGCTGCTCGACCAGGAGACCGAGGACAGCCGCCGCACGCGCACGACGGAACACCTGCACGCGGTGGTGCGCGTCGCCGTGGCCCTGGCCGCGCTGGGCGCCCCCCTGCTCGCGGCGCTGATCGGGCCGCACCGCCTGGAGAACGGCAGGTTCGTGTTCGCGCACGGCGGTGCCGCGTTCACGCTGATGCTGGTCGGCGCGCTGCTGCTGCCGGTGGCCGCACTGGTCCTGGCCAAGGTCGACGACCGCTCCGGCGTCCCCCTGCGCCTCGACCTGCGGGACGCGCTCCTCGGGGGCGACGACCCGGCGGTCGCGCCGGCCGCGAACGGCTTCTTCATCGCCCTGGAGGGCGGCGACGGCGCCGGCAAGTCCACCCAGGCCGAGGCGCTCGCCGAGTGGATCCGCGCCAAGGGCCACGAGGTCGTCCTCACGCGCGAGCCCGGGGCCACGCCCGTCGGCAAGCGGCTGCGCTCGATCCTGCTGGACGTGTCCTCCGCGGGCCTGTCGCACCGGGCGGAAGCACTGCTGTACGCGGCGGACCGCGCGGAGCACGTCGACACGGTCGTCCGGCCCGCCCTGGAGCGCGGCGCCGTCGTGATCACCGACCGGTACGTCGACTCCTCCGTCGCCTACCAGGGCGCCGGCCGCGACCTGTCCCCGACCGAGATCGCCCGGATCTCGCGCTGGGCGACGAACGGCCTGGTGCCGCACCTGACGGTGCTGCTGGACGTCTCCCCCGAGACCGCCCGCGAGCGCTTCACCGAGGCGCCGGACCGCCTGGAGTCGGAGCCCGCCGAGTTCCACACGCGTGTGCGCTCCGGTTTCCTCACCCTGGCCGCCGCCGACCCCGGCCGCTACCTGGTGGTCGACGCGGGCCAGGAGCCCGAGGCCGTCACCGCCGTCGTACGCCACCGGCTCGACCGGATGCTGCCGCTGTCCGAGGCCGAGATCAAGGCCCAGGAGGAGGCGCGCCGCAAGGCCGAGGAGGAGGCCCGGCGCAAGGCCGAGGAAGAGGCCGCCCGCAAGGCCGAGGAGGAGCGCGTGGAGCGCGAGCGCCAGGAGCAGCTCGCCAAGCTGCGCGCCGAGGAGGAGGAGCGCAAGCGGCGCGAGCTGGAGGAGGCGCAGCGGCGCGAGGCCGAGCGCCAGGCCGAGGAGGCCCGTCTGCGCGCCGAGGAGGCACGCAGGCGTGCGGAGGAGGAGCGGCAGCGGCTGCTCGCCGAGGAGAAGGCCCGCGCCGAGGAGGAGGCCCGCCGCAAGGCGGAGGAGGAACGGCGCAAGGCCGAGGAGGAGCGGCGCCGCAAGCTGGCAGAGGAGGAGGCACGCAGGCGCGCCGAGGCCGAGGCGGCGCGCCTGGAGGAACAGCGCAGGGCCGAGGCGGCGCGTATGGAGAAGCAGCGCAAGGCGGAGGAGGCGCTGCTGCGGGCCGAGGAGGCGCGGCGCGCGGCCGAGCAGGCCGCCGCGGCGGCGCAGGTCGGCCCCCGGCCGAAGCCGTCCGCCGCGGCCCCGGCGGCCGCGCCGGACGCGGCGACCGTCCCGACGCCCGTGGTCACGCCGACGAACGCGTCGGGCGGGCCGGTGGAGGAGACGGCGGTCCTGCCCCGGGTGCCGATGGGCAAGAAGCCGGTCGAGGAGACCACCCCGCTGCCCCGGGTGCGCATGGACAAGGACCCGGAGGAGCCCTCCCGGTCGTCCGGGCGGGGGGCCGGGGCGTCCGCGAAGGGGGCCGACGCCGAGGTGACGGCGGAGCTGCCCCAGCCGCCGGCGCCGCCCGCCGCAGCGGCCGACGAGACGGCCGTACTGCCGCCCGTGGGTTCCTCGGGAGCCGCTGACGAGACCGCGGTGCTGCCGCCGGTGCGGGACGAGGGCGCCGTGGACGAGACGGCCGTACTGCCGCCGGTGCGCCAGGGCGGTCCCGCGGACCGGGTGCCGCCGGGCTACTTCCGCGACGAGCGCCGGGGCGCGGGTCCGGACGGCTCCGAGGACCGTACGCGCGAGCTGCCGCAGGTCGACGAGGAGGGCACGCCCCGGCAGCGGCCGCGGCCGGACTGGGCCGAGGAGACTCCGCTGGACGACCTGCCGTCGCTCGCGGACGAACTGCTCGGACCGCACCGGGACGACGACGGGAGCGACGACGAGGACCGGGGCGGCGGTCGCGGCCGGGGACGGCGGCGCTGAGCTCACGGGGGTCACGCGGCCGCTTCGGCCGGTGGCCCCCGTTGTCAGTGGCCGCCCGCACAATGGAACCGGCAGCACGCGACGTGACGGAAGGGCGGCGTGACCCATGACCGTGTGGGACGACCTCGTCGGGCAGGAGAAGGTGAGTGAGCAGCTGGCCGCTGCCGCCCGGGACGCCGACGCGCTCGTCACCGCGGCCACGTCCGACGCCCCGCCGCCCGAGGCGTCGAAGATGACCCACGCCTGGCTCTTCACGGGCCCGCCCGGCGCGGGCCGCATCCAGGTGGCGCGGGCGTTCGCCGCCGCGCTGCAGTGCGTGAGCCCGGACCGGGCGCTCGGCGGCGCCCCCGGCTGCGGCTTCTGCGACGGCTGCCACACGGCGCTCATCGGCACCCACGCCGACGTCACCACCGTCGCCGCCGTGGGCACCCAGATCCTCGCCGAGGACATGCGCGACACGGTCCGCAAGTCGTACACCTCGCCGGCCACCGGCCGCTGGCAGGTCATCCTCGTCGAGGACGCCGAGCGGCTGAACGAGAAGTCCGCCAACGCCGTCCTCAAGGCCGTCGAGGAGCCCGCCCCGCGGACGGTCTGGCTGCTGTGCGCGCCCTCCCTGGAGGACGTGCTGCCCACCATCCGCTCCCGCTGCCGCCACCTGAACCTGCGCACGCCGTCCGTCGACGCCGTCGCCGACATGCTGGTACGGCGCGAGGGCATCGAACCCGCCGTCGCTGCGGCCGCCGCCCGGGCCACGCAGGGACACGTCGACCGGGCCCGCCGCCTGGCCACCGACCCGGCCGCCCGTGAGCGGCGCGCCGCGGTCCTCAAGCTGCCCCTCCGGATCGACGACGTCGGCGGCTGTCTGAAGGCGGCCCAGGAACTGGTGGACGCGGCGGCGGAGGACGCCAAGGTGCTCGCCGAGGAGCGGGACGGCAAGGAGACCGAGGAGCTGAAGGCGGCGCTGGGCGCGGCCCAGGGCGGCCGCATGCCCCGCGGCACGGCCGGGGTGATGAAGGACCTGGAGGACAAGCAGAAGCGCCGCCGCACCCGCACACAGCGCGACAGCCTCGACCTCGCGCTCACCGACCTCACGGCTTTCTACCGCGACGTCCTCGCCCTCCAGCTCGGCTCCCGTGTCGCGATCGCCAACGCCGACGCCGAGGACACCCTGGAGCGCCTCGCCCGCGGCAGCAGCCCGGAGTCCACCCTGCGGCGCATCGAGGCCATCGGCGCGTGCAGAGAGGCCCTCGACCGCAATGTGGCTCCGCTGCTGGCGGTGGAGGCGATGACGATGGCGCTGAGAGCGGGCTGACGGGCGCCCGGAGGCAGGGCTGCCGGGCCGGGAACCGGGCAGACGCAGGAGAGCGGGTGAGCGTCGCCCGGGGGTTGACGGTGTAGCTCATCCGTGGCTGTTCGCACACGGACGGCACTCGTCCCGTAGCTCAGAGTTAGGCTCGCTGGATGTACACCAGGCCCTTCCCCGGCAGGCCCCGACCCGGCGTCGCCCTCCGCGCCCTCGCCCTCCCCCTCGCCGCACTGCTGGCCCTCTCCGCCTGCTCCTCCGGGAGCGCGACGAGTTCCCCCGGCTCGGCGGCGCGGGCGGAACTGGCCGCGCTGCCGAAGGCGACCCCGTCGGCGCTGGCGCCGTACTACGGGCAGAAGCTGACCTGGCGCTCCTGCGGTGTCCCCGGCTTCGAATGCGCCACGATGAAGGCGCCGCTGGACTACGCCCACCCGGGCGCCGGTGACGTCCGGCTCGCCGTCTCCCGCAAGAAGGCGACGGGGCCGGGCAAGCGGCTCGGGTCGCTCCTGGTGAACCCGGGCGGCCCGGGCGCCTCGGCGGTCGGCTACCTCCAGGCCTACGCCGGTGTCGGCTACCCGGCCCAGGTCCGCGCCCGGTACGACATGGTCGCCGTCGACCCGCGGGGCGTGGCCCGCAGCGAACCCGTGGAGTGCCTCGACGGCCGCGCCATGGACGCGTACACGCAGACCGACACGACCCCCGACGACCGGCGGGAGACGGGCGAACTCGTCGACACCTTCAAGGAGTTCGCGGAGGCCTGCGGCGCGCACACGCCCAAGCTGCTCCGTCATGTGTCCACCGTCGAGGCAGCCCGTGACATGGACATCCTGCGGGCGGCGCTGGGGGACCGGCGGCTGTCGTACGTGGGGGCGTCGTACGGGACGCTGCTCGGGGCGACGTACGCGGGTCTGTTCCCGAAGCGGGTGGGCCGGCTGGTCCTGGACGGCGCGCTGGACCCGTCGCTGTCCGCCCGCCGGCTGAACCTGGAGCAGACGGGGGGCTTCGAGACGGCGTTCCGGTCCTTCGCGAAGGACTGCGTACGACGGCGGGACTGCCCCCTGGGCACCAAGGTGAACGAGGTCGGGCCCCGCCTCAAGGCGTTCTTCACCAGGCTGGACCAGCACCCGATCCCCACCGGCGACGCCGACGGCCGCAAGCTCGGCGAGGCCCTCGCCACGACCGGCGTGATCGCGGCGATGTACGACGAGAGCACCTGGGAGCAACTGCGGGAGGCGCTGACTGCGGCGATCAAGGACAAGGACGGCGCCGGACTGCTCGCCCTGTCCGACAGCTACTACGAGCGCGATCCCGACGGCCGCTACGCGAACCTGATGTCGGCCAACGCGGCCGTGAACTGCCTGGACCTCCCGCCCGCCTTCGCCACGCCCGAACAGGTGGAGAAGGCCCTCCCGTCCTTCGAGAAGGCGTCCCCGGTCTTCGGCGAGGGCCTCGCCTGGGCCGCGCTGAACTGCGCGTACTGGCCGGTGAAGCCCGCGGGCGAGCCGCACCGCATCGAGGCGAAGGGCGCCGCCCCGATCGTCGTCGTCGGCACCACCCGCGACCCGGCCACCCCGTACCGCTGGGCCCGCTCCCTGAGCCGCCAGCTCGCCTCCGCCCGCCTCCTCACCTACGTCGGCGACGGCCACACCGCCTACGGCCGCGGCAGCAGCTGCATCGACTCCACGATCAACGCCTACCTCCTCCACGGAACGCCCCCGGCGGCGAAGAAGCGCTGCTCATAGCCCCGCCCCCACCCCCGCAGCGGCTCCCTCCGGGGGTGGTACGGAGCACCCCCGGAAACTGTGTAGACTTACCGACGTTGCTGATCGCACCATGGTGCGGACGGCGCGCCGCCTTAGCTCAGATGGCCAGAGCAACGCACTCGTAATGCGTAGGTCTCGGGTTCGAATCCCGAAGGCGGCTCCACTTCAACCCCAGGTCGGGCTTCTGACCTGGGGTTTTATGCTGCCTGTGCTGCCTGGGCGACTGGGGCTGCGAGAGCGGGCGAGCCGGCGCACCGAACAACGCGTCGGAGGGGCTCGGTGGAGCCTCGTGCCTGGCTCCACCGAGGCGATCACATGCGTTCGGCCTTCTCCTTCGCCGTTCTCGTGATCCAGGACTGGCAGCCCCATCGAGCAAGTCCGCCCACAGCGAAGGACACGAGAATTGCTCCCCAGTCAATGACATGTGGCAGTCCGGGGAAGAAGGCGAAGAAGGCGAACGAGGCTACGAGGCCCACGAGGAACGCGGCGATCCCGGCCTGGCGTCGCCGTGATTTCAATGCCTGGCTCGGAGTCGGTTCCTTTTGCGGCTCGATCATGAACAACTCACTTCGTGATGTGGTGACACCGACTCACGCGTCGCACTCCGTTGACGTGGAGGTGGGCGCACGCCTTGCCATAACGAGGCAGTGTCTGGGGAGAGTTGTTCCGCATCGGATCGATCTTGCATTCGCTGTGCGTCACGCCACGCGATGTCCGATAGGACCGGTTGTTGGTGTCGGCGTAGGTGAAGTCGATACGCCAGTTGCAGAATCCGCTGCTCATCGCCCCGACGAAGGCACAGTCGACTCCGGCGTTCTGGTATGTGATCTTCCTGCCACTCCCTCGGATGACATGTGTGAACATACAGCCCGTCGGAACCTTCATCGTCACACCACCCACGCTGTACTCAAAGGTGCGCACGGGAGTCGACCCGATCGCACCGGCTTGCGCACCGGTCGGCGTAGTGAGGACGAGTGCTCCTGCGACGGCCAGAGCCGTGGTGAAGCGCGCGACGTACTGCATGACCAAGACAGTCCCCTTCTGGTGATCTCCCGATGAGCACCTTGGGGATCCACGCTCGGTAGCGGGCGGTTACAGGGTTCAGTGTCGATTCACTGCCATGTGTGATCAGAGAACGACCGGCTGACCAGGAGAAACGTTCATGATGGCCTGGATGTGCAGTGCAGTTCGCAGATTCCCTGTCCCGGAAGTGACAGATCTGGTGATGACGCGGATGTCCTCGGCCACGGCGGCGGCGAGCCATCCGGTGGGTTCGGATGTGCGGCGTGCGAGCTTGGCAGGCTTTCGCAGTCCAGGACGGGGGTGCCGCTCACGCGACGTCTGCCGAGCCGGCCGCGTCACCGCGCAGGAGGGCTCCCTCGGCATCGACTGCGGCTTGGTCGGCCGAGCCGCACTCGGGTTTGGTGCCCTCGATGAGTTCGCGCAGCCGGTCGCGGGGGGCTTGCGCGGTGCAGGATGTCGCGCTCCCGGGCGGTCCGGGTGTCGAGTGAGTCCTCGTGGTCGATGACGATGGGGGCATCGGCAGGCCGGGCGCGCACCTGAGTTCCGTAGGCGTCGGTCGCCTTCACCAGGGCAGCGTCCTGGTGTGCGGCGGGCCAGCTCTGGATCAGGTAGGACTCCACGACGTCGTCCACGAGTATCTGGTCGACGGCCCGGTCCCTGCCACGGGCATGCACCCGCAGCCGGTACGGGCCCGGCCCCCGGGATGCCAGGGAGGGCAGATCCGCGGGGTCGTCCATGAAATGAGTCACCAGTACCTCCCCGGAAGGGGAGTGGAACGAGATCTCAGCGATCTCGTCCCAGTCCGCAGCCACGTCGGGGCGCTCGCAGTGCACCTCGACAGTGACCTCGACGCTGTCGGTGTGCATCCCCGTCGTGACCTCGATGGCTCCGCCGGAGGCTGACACCAGCCCGTTGTGGGTGCCGTCGAGGTCGTCGGTCAGCGGCCCCTGTGGGCTTGTGATCTGGAAGTGGTGGTACTGGGCATCTACGAGAGTGGTCCCCGCAGGGGCCGACTCATGCACGTCTGCTGCCTTCCCGATCTCTCGTCGCGGGCCTGCTGATCCATACGAGGAGGCGGTCCCCTTCGACACGAGCGCAGGAGCGGAGGCCCTTCTGCGCGGCTCCCGTTCCGGGGACCGGGAGCCGCGCAGCCTGTGTTTCGGTGGGCCGGGGTCAGCCCAGGCGTTTGACCGTGTCCCAGCCGGACGATCTCAGCGTGGTCGGGGAGCTGATGGTGGTGGCGCCGCCCTTGTAGAGGAGCAGGGCTCCGGCCGCGTTGGTCGTCCAGATGTCGGGCACGCCGTCGCCGGTGGCGTCGGGGGTGCCGTAGATCAGCGGGTAGGCGGCGTAGGTGAAGGTGCCGGAGGCGTAGGTGTCGTCGCCGTCCAGGCTCGCCGCGGACGTGCCCAGGCTGGCGAGGACCGTGCCCTCCCCGTCGCTGTCGAGGATGCCCTTGCGCAGGACGAGGTTGCCGGCCGAGGTGCGGTACGTCATGTCGGCCGCGCCGTCCGCGTTGTAGTCGGCGATGGCGACGAAGTCCCGCTCCTGGTCGCCCCAGGCGGAGGAGGTCATCTTGGTGGCCGTGCTGAACGTGCCGCCGCTGTAGCCGCTGAGGATCCACAGCTCGTTGCCCGCCGCCCCGCCGGCCACGAACAGCTCGGGCTGGCCGTCGCCGGTGATGTCGCCCGCCGACTTGATCTCCGAGAAGGTGGAGGGGGCGGGGGCGTTGGCGGGCAGGCGTACCTCGATGCGCTTGCTGACGTCGATCGCGCCGTAGCCGTCGCCGGGGTAGAGGAACAGGCGGCCGTCGGGGGTGCGCACCATCCAGTCGGTGACGCCGTCGCCGGGGGCGAAGTCGCCGTTGTGGGTGACCAGGGCGTAGGTGCTCGCGCCGTCCCAGATGTGCGGGGCGGTGCCGCCGTCCTTGATCAGCGTGCCCTTGTTGTGGGTGCCGAAGGCGCTGGACACCCAATCGCCGTTCTGGGACACCGAGTCGATCCAGAGGTTTCCGGCGGCGGTGACATGGGCGAAGTCGGCGTCGCCGTCCCCGTTCAGGTCTCCGGGGCCGTCCGCGGTGGAGCGCGGCTGGACGTAGAAGAAGTACTTGCGGGCGTTGGGAGAGGGGTTGCCCGCCGAGTCGACGGACTTGACGTACAGGGTGTTGGGGCCGGCGGCCGGGGGCTTGATGCCGGTGATGGTGGCCGTCTTGATGGCCGTGGTGCAGGACTTGGTGGGGCCGCCCGAGGTGCCCTGTGAGCCGCCGGCGCAGGCATAGCCGGCGTAGTCGGTGGCGTTGATGGACCAGATGAACTTCACGATGTCCGTCTCGGAGGACGAGCCGACCGCGAAGGTGAAGCTGCCGCTGTTGCCGAAGGGCTTCGCGGACCAGACGTCCGGCTCGCTGTCGCCGTCGTCGTCACCCGGGAAGTCGGTCGAGACGACGGGGGCGGGGGAGTCGGGCAGGTCGGTGTCGTAGGTGAAGCGGCAGACGCCGTCACCGCCGGTGGGTGCCCAGCCGCTGCTCACCTTGGCGTCCCAGCCACGCACCCGCCAGGAGTAGGTGATGCCGTTGGACAGGTACGACCTGATGGAGACTCCGCCGGCCTCGCCGTCGTCCACGGTCTTGGTGAAGGTCCTCTTCGTGGTGTCGGACTTGCCGGTCTGCCAGAGCTCGAACTCCAGCTTGGCCAGGTCGTTGTCCGGGTCGGTGGCCTTGGCGCTGATGGTGATGGTGTCCGCCTTGCCGAGCTTGATGTACGGCGAGGCGCTGGTGTCGCAGGAGCCGGGGCTCATGGTGACGGACGTCGGCGTGTTCGGCTTCCGGTTGTACGTGATCGCCAGCGACGGGGAGCCGTCGCCCTCGGCCTTGAACTTCTTCCAGGAGTACGTGTCCGTCTCCAGGCTGCTGGAGGAACCCGTGGGCGCGGAGGACGAAGTCGAGGCCACCAGGCCCACGTTGAAGCTGGTCAGGCCGTCGTCGGCGGCGTCCTGGGCGAGCGAGGTGACGGTGAAGTTGACGTAGGCGTCGGGGCAGGAGCTGTTGGACTTCCAGCCGTAGGCGAAGGACTTGGAGGTGATCTTCCGCTTCCAGTCGGGCTGGCGGTTCCAGGTGGTCTTGGAGCCGAAGTCGCCCGTGCGCCACAGCTGGACCGTGCGCTTGCTGCACGACCAGGAGTGGGTCTCCAGGACCTTCAGGGTGGCGCTGGAGACGTCCGCGCCCTTGATGGAGTTCTTCAGCTTCATGCGGAAGAACGAGCGTGCCGTGCCCCAGGTCTCCCGCTCGAAGCCGACGCGCGCTTCCTTGGTGTCCTCGTTGTAGTTGGCGCCGTCGTAGAAGCTCGACCCCGGGTAACGCTTGTAGACCGTGGTCCAGTTGGCGCGGATGCCGGTTGTGGAGGGGTCGAGGAACAGCGGGTAGGTCAGGTCATCGGTGTCCGCGAGGTAGGCGCCCGGCGGGGTGATGGTGAGCACGCCGTCCTCGAAGGCGGCGGCGGCGTTCGCCGCGTGGGCGCCCTCGCCGGGGCCGTTCACGGCGGGCAGGGCGAGGGTGTCGCTCGCGGCGGCGGGCACTCCGTAGGCGGCCTGGTCGGCGCCCGGCTCGGTGGTCCGCGGCGTGTCCGGGTTCTCGCCCGGCACCTCGTCGGCCGGGATGTCGTCGGGGTTGTCGCGCGCGGGAGCCTCCTCCACGACCTCCGGGTCCTCGTTGGTGCCGGTCGCGGCCTCGGCCTGGGTGTCGCTCGCCGCGGTGTCCGTGTCGTGGGTGCCCGCGGAGTCCCACAGGAAGGGCGTGGGCGAGACGGCGATCTCGTCGCCCGCGCTGTCCTTGGCCATCAGCACGTCGGTGGCGGGGTCGAGGGTGAAGGAGAGCGTGGCGGAGGTGACGCGGTAGCGCGGCGGGTCGGCGGCCAGCTTCTCGGCGGCCTCGGGGGTGTGCACGATCAGGACGTGGGTGAACCCGGTGTCCCGTGCGGACAGCATCAGGTCGACGCCGGGCAGGACGCCCTCGTACAGGGCGCGGTTGTCCTCGACGACCGGCTCGGGCAGGGTGCCGGGCCACTCGAAGCGGATGTCGTGGTTCTCGGCGGTCATGGTCAGCAGCGGGGTCCACGAGGTCGCGTCGGCGGCCTGCCGGGCGGTTCCGCCGGCCGTGCCGGTGCGGAACACCGCCGACCGGACGGCCGTCCCGGACGAGCCTGTTGCCGCCTTGCGGGCGGTGCCGCCGCCCTTCCGGCCTGCTGAGAACGTCACCGGATAGGGGCTGTTGACGGTGTGCCAGCCCTTGTCGTCCTGGCGCAGACTGGTGTCGATCTTCGCCCATTTCCCCTGGGCGTTCCTGGCCCGCACGGGGGCGACGGACGCCGTGTAGGTGAACGTTCCGTCGGGGTTGGCGTAGGTGGTGGAGAACTCGTCGGTGAGCGCGGCGACTTCGACCTTCTTGCCGCTCTTGCGCGCCCGGAGCTGGGCCTCGTCCTCGTCGACCGGCTTCGCGGCGCGCTTGGCCCCCGCGTCGGCTGGGTCCGGGCCGTCGTCGCGCAGGGCGAGCGCCGCGGCGCCGCCGGCCAGCACCGCCAGCGCGACGGCGGCGGCCAGGGCACGCCGAACACGCCGTCCGGCGGGGCGACTTGGTTCCGTGGCGGTGTCGAGGTCGCTCAAGGGCCCTTCTCCAACAGGCTGGGCCGCGGTGCGGCGTCGCCGCTGCGGCGTGGCTCTTCCGGGGTGCCCTCGGGCTTGGTGACAAGCCGTTACGAGCGCGCGACGCGTCGGATTGGGCGGTTGGAGTATGAACAGCTCTTCCCGGCCAGATCAACACCTCTCCCGCGCACCACAGTTGGTGAGGTCCGCGCAAAGAGTCCTGGAAGACTTCTGGTGCGATTTTTTGCCGTTCTTTGTCTTGCTTTGATCAGTGACATAGCTAACACAGATTCAGCACACCTTGACGTGGATCTTCACGGTGTCTTTATTTCGTGCTCAGTCTGTAAGTCATTGATCACCATGCGCCATCGGTCCGAGCGTTCCTGATGGTTTGTGACGGGGAAGGGTCGATTTGGCCGTGCGTACGGTGCTGTCGTGGTCAGGAAGGGGCTCACTGGCGAGAACGCCGCGTGAGCGACTGGTCCGTCGCAGAACTCGGGCCGGTGTCATCGCCGGTCTGTTCCTCGCCCTCAACGTCACCCTGCTGCCCAGCGCCGTGGCGTTCGGCCCCGACGACCCGCGCACCCCGGTGGACCTCGCCGAGCTGCAGGAGACGGACGCCGTCCCGGTCGACGACGACCTGACCGACAAGCTCGAGGAGCTCTCCGGCTCCGCCGCGACCGAACCGCAGCAGAAGTACACCCCGGCGGCGGTCGCCGAGGTGCCCGCGGCCTCCGGCACCAAGGCCGTCGACAACCTGACCGCGGGCGGTACGACCGAGGTCGCCAAGTCGGCCGACGGCGCCCTGAGCATCGGCGTCGGCGCCCCCGACGGCGCCACCTCCGCGCAGGTCGACGCCCTCGAAGGCCAGTGGAGCGTGGCCGCCGCGTCCGAGGACGAGGCCGTGGCGGACGGCGCCCAGGGCTTCATGCTCGCGGTCGACGCGCCCGACACCGCCACCGGTGACGCGGTCGTCTCCATCGACGCCACCAAGCTCGCCGAGACCTACAGCGCCCAGTGGCTCGACCGGCTCTCCTTCACCCTCATGCCGGCCTGCTACACGACGACGCCCGACCTGGAGGAGTGCTCCACCGGGATCCCGGTGACCACCGACGTCGAGCGCACCGGCGACACCGTCACCGTGCCGCTGGACGCCGGCGACTCCTCGGGCTCCGAGGCGGACTCCGGTGAGGACGGCGCGACCGACGAGGTCGTGGGCTCCACCGACACCACCGCTCAGGTCCCCGAGACCCTGGTCAACGTCACCCTGGACACCGCCGATCTGCAGGCGGTCTCCACCGCCGCCGCCTCCACCGCCAACAGTGCGGTGAGCAGCGGCGACGACTCCGCGGTGAGCTCGGCGGTGTGGCACGCGGACAGCGCGGCCGACGCCGTGCGGCAGATCGCCGACTCCTCCGGCGGCGGACTGCTCGTCGGCAGCTCCTACGGCGCGGGCGCCGGCGGTGACTTCTCCGCCAGCCCGATCGTCTCGGCGGGCTCCTGGACGGCCGGCGGCTCCTCCGGCGCCTTCTCCTACTCGTACACGATGGCCGCCCCGCAGGTCCCGGCAGGACCGGCGCCCAACGTCACCCTCAGCTACAACTCGCAGACGTCGGACGGCCGTACGTCCTCCACCAACAACCAGGTCTCCTGGGTCGGTGAGGGCTGGGACTACAACCCCGGCTCCATCACCCGCACCTTCGTGGGCTGCGCCGCCGACACCGCCAACGCCAACAACAAGGACCACTTCACCGGCGACCAGTGCTGGGGTTCGTACAACGCGGTGCTCTCCCTCAACGGGACCACCACCGAGCTGGTGCGCGACGACACCACCAAGGAGTGGAAGGGCGCCCGCGGCGAGAACATGCGGGTCGAGCTGCTGGACGCGGCCGACTACAAGGCCCTCACCGGTATCGACGGCTCCCACAACGGTGACAACAACGGCGAGTTCTGGCGCGTCACCACCGACGACGGCACCCAGTACTACTTCGGCCTCAACCGCCTGCCCGGCTGGTCGTCCGGCAAGGCCGAGACCAACTCGGTGCTGAACGTGCCGGTGGCCGGCAACCACGACAGCGACCCCTGCTACCAGACCAAGTTCGCGGACTCCTTCTGCGACCAGGGCTGGCGCTTCCAGCTCGACTACGTCGTGGACACCACCGGCAACGCGATGTCGCTGTGGTGGGAGAAGGAGAAGAACGCCTACGCGCGCAACATGAAGGAGGCCAAGGCGGTCGAGTACGACCGCGCCGGCTGGCTCTCCCACATCGACTACGGTCAGCGCGCCACCACCCTCTACTCCGAAGAGCCGCTCGGCCGGGTGAAGTTCACCGCCCGCGAGCGCTGCTTCGAGGACCCCGCCCTGAACGTGGCGTGCTCGAACACCAACTTCGACTCCAAGCAGTCCGACCAGACCCGGCCCTGGTTCGACACCCCCGCCGACCTCGCCTGCGCCACCGGCAAGAAGTGCACCACGTACGCACCCACCTTCTGGTCGCGCAAGCGCCTCGCCTCGGTCGACGCCTGCACCCAGCGCGAGCAGGGCGTGAGGCTGACCGAGTACACCTCGGACGCCGACGGCAACGAGACCGGCCAGCGCAACGCCTGTGGTCTGGACGGCGACTCGGCGACCACGACCCTGCTGTCCAAGGTGGACACCTGGAGTCTGAAGCAGTCCTTCCCGTGGAACCTGACCGGTGAGTACACCGCGCTCTGGCTGGAGTCCATCACCCGCACCGGCTACGCCGTGGACGGCTCCACCGACCGCCTGAACCCGGTCTCCTTCGGCCACAACGAGACCGCCCTGCCCAACCGGGTCAGGAACGGCTCCTCCGACACCAACCCGCTGTTCGCCCGGCTGCGCATCCAGGACGTGGTCTCCGAGTACGGCGGCCGCACCCACGTCGACTACAAGGCCCCCGAGGGCAAGTGCCTCACGGGCGCCGACCGCCCCACGATCGACAGGAACCACTCCCTCTGCTACCCGGCGTACTGGCACGCAGACGGGGAGCTGGAGGACAAGCGGATCTCCTGGTTCCACAAGTATGTCGTTGCCAAGATCACCGAGTTCCCGCGTCTGGCCGACGCGCAGGACATCGTGACGACGTACACGTACGAGACGGACGACGACGCCGTCGACGGCGCGCTGTGGGCCAAGAGCCAGTCGGAGTTCTCCCGCCCGAAGAAGCGCACCTGGGACGACTTCCGCGGCTTCCCCCTCGTCACCACGACCACCGGCAGCACGGACGCGGTGGGCGGCAGCGTGGCCTCCAAGTCGGTCACCCGCTACTTCCGCGGCATGAACGACGACGTCCTCGCCGACGACACCCCGGAGAAGGCGTCCGACGACGTCAAGCGGTCCGTCGTGACGACCGACGTCACCGGCGCGACCCTGGCGACCGACCGCAAGGCGTACGCCGGCATGGTCGCCGAGTCGCTGACCTACCCGGACGCCTCCGCGGACACCGCCACCGGCTGGGTCGCCCGCACGGTCAACTTCCCGGACACCCCGGTCCGCCTGGCCACCCGCAACCGCACCGACGGGCCGGACGTGGTCTCCGAGCGCGTGACGCTCGGCAAGACGTCGACCATCTCCAAGGCGTCGGGCAAGGCCGCGGACCAGCTGACGCTGCACACGGTCACCTCGGAGACCGACTACGACCCCACGTACGGTCTGCCGACGAAGGTCCGCGAGTACGGCGACACGGCCGTCACCGGCGACGAGTCGTGCACCGCGACCTCGTACGTGGACAACACCTCGGGCACGAACTACCTGGTCGGCCTGGTCGCCCGTACCGTCACGACCACCGGCACCAGCACCTGCTCCACCGACCTGTCCAGTGCCACGGGCTCCACGCTGGTCAGCGCCTCGCGCATGTTCTACGACGGGGCGACCTCGTCCACCGCCACGCCCAGCAAGGGCCTGGTGACCAGGACGGAGGCGCCGACCGGCGCGGGCACCGGCTGGGAGACCACGAACCCCGAGTCGCGCACCGAGTACGACTCCACCGGCCGGGTCACGAAGGTCACCGACCCGACCGGTGTGTACAACACGACGACCTACACCCCGTCGAGCGGGCAGGTCTACTCGATCGAGACGGTCACCGGCAACAAGGTCGTCGACGGCGCCGTCGTCGCCGGCTTCACCGACACCACGACCCTGGAGCCCGGCCGCGGCACCACGATCAAGTCGACGGACGCCAACGGCCGCGTCGAGACGTACGAGTACGACCCGCTGGGCCGTGCCGTCGCCGCCTGGGACGCCACCCAGTCCGCCACGGACGACCCGACGGTCAAGTACACGTACAACATCGACCCGAAGCAGCCGGTGTCGGTGGTGACGCAGTCCCTCTCCGACAACCCGAGCACCGCCGCGGGCGACGGAACGTACAAGTCCTCCACCACGATCTACGACGGCCTCGGCCGCGAGCGCCAGACGCAGACCCCCGCGGTCAACGGCGGCCGCCTGATCACCGACACGCTCCACAACAGCGCCGGCCAGGTCCGCTACACCCGCAACGCCTACTACATGGAGGGCGACCCGGGCACCGACCTCGTGGTCCCCGCCTCGGAGTCCCTCGTCCCCAACGCGACCTCGTACACGTACGACGGTCTGGGCCGGGTCCTGACGGTCACGCCGGTGCACTCCTCGTACCCGCAGACGGGTGAGTCGTTCACCAACGCGGGCAAGACGGTGACCACCACCGACCGCCGCACCCGCTACGAGTACGCCCTCGACTACACGGTAGTCCGCCAGCCCAAGGGCACCCCGGCGTCCCGGGTGTGGACGGACGCGCTGGGCCGCACGACCCGCCAGGACACCTTCAGCGACACCTCGCTGAGCGAGGCGGGCGCGATCACCACGACGTACGAGTACGACCTGCGCGGCGACATGGTGACCTCCACCGATGACGTCGGCCACACGAGGACGTGGAAGTACGACGCGCTGGGCCGGGTGACGGACACGACCGACCCGGACACGGGCGCGACGCACACCGACTACGACGCGTACGGCCGTGTGGACAAGGCGACCGACGCCCGCGGCCAGACGGTCTCGTACTCCTACGAGCGCCTGAACCGTGTGGAGCAGGTCAAGGTCACCCCGAAGGGCGCAACGACCTCCACCCTCGCGCAGACGTACGCGTACGACGGCGCGACCGGCGGCAAGGGCCAGCTCTCCTCGGCGACCCGCTACACCGACGGCAAGGCGTACACCACGACGATCGGCGGCTACACGGCCGACTACCAGCCGACCGACATGACGACGGCGCTGCCGCCGGGGTCCACCGCGGGCCTGACGGCCGACGGTTTCGCCACCCAGTACAAGTACACGTACAAGTACAACGCCGACGGCCAGTTGGAGACGTACACGACTCCGGCGGCCGGCGGCCTGGACGCCGAGGACGTCATCACCCGCTACAACGCGGCGGGTCTGCCGACCTCGGTCTCCGGCAAGGACTGGTACACCTCCGAGGCGTCCTACTCGCCCTACGGCCAGGTGCTGCGCTCCACCATCGGTGAGCAGGGCCACCGCCTGTGGCAGGAGAACACGTTCAACGAGTCCACCGGTGAGCTGCTGACCAGCAGGCTCATCCGGGAGTCCGCGACGGACACGGCGGTCGTCCCGGGCAGCGAGGTCAGCAAGCGCTCGTACACCTACGACGCGTCGGGCAACGTCCTCTCGGTCGCGGACCGGATGGGCACGACGACCGACCAGCAGTGCTTCAAGTACGACACGCTCGGTCAGCTGAAGGAGGCATGGACGACGCCGGGCGGCGGCGCCTGTGTGGCCTCCGGCAAGACGACGGCCGAGCCGGTCTACTCCGACAACACGGTCAACGTCTCCTCCAACAACGACGGTTACTGGCAGTCCTACGACTACGACGTCCTGGGCAACCGCACCACGAAGACCGTCTACAAGGCCGACCCGACCTTCACCTCCGGCACGCGCGTCACCACGGGCGACGTCGTCACCTCCTACAAGTACGGCACCAGCGACACCGCCAAGAACGACCAGCCGCACACCCTCACCTCCTCCACCACGTCCTCGACGACGGCGGCGGGCGCGGCGGTCACCACCCGCTCCACCCAGACCTACGACGCCGCGGGCGAGATGGAGACCCGCTCCACCGGCGGCGACACGGCCCAGACCATGACCTGGACCTGGGACGGCAAGGTCGAGTCGGTCACCGGCTTCGGCGCGGACGGCTCCGGGGCCTGGATCGGCGTCGGCGACCTGTGCATGGACCTGTCGGGCGGCACCACGACGGTCGGCACGGCCATCCAGATCTACGTCTGCAACGGCAACAAGTCCCAGCAGTTCCGCCTCAAGGCCTCCGACACCAACAGCGACGGCACGGTCGAGGACGGCACGATCGGCCAGCTCATGGTCGGCGGGCGCTGTGTCCAGCCGAACGGCACGGCGGCCGGCGCGGCAGCCCTGATCCAGGCCTGTGACAACGCGGTCGCGGCGCAGCGCTGGCAGACCCTGAGCACGGGGCAGGTCAAGTGGATGGGGAACGCCTCGGCGAACCTGTGCCTGGCGGCCCCGGCGTCCACGGTCAGCACCGACCTCACCCTGGCCGCCTGCAACTCCACCGTGGCGGGCCAGCTGTGGAAGCCCGCGTCGAAGACGACGTACGTCTACGACGCGATGGGCAACCGCCTGCTGGAGCGCACCAGCGCGGGTGCGGTGCTGAACCTGCCCGACACCAAGGTCTCCCTGACCACGGCCGGCAAGGTCCGCTACGTCGAGCGCACGTACGCCGGCATCGGCGGCCCGTCGGTGACCCGCTTCCGCGAGGGCACCAACAACACGGCCGGTGTCAGCGAGCACGTCTACGCCCAGGCCACCGACCTCAACGGCACCCCGCTGGCGGAGGTCCGCCTCGACGGCGGCATGCAGGTCCGCGCCCAGAAGAAGGACCCCTGGGGCGAGGACCGGGGCGTGAGCATGCCGATGCGCACGAAGACCGCGTTCCACACCGGCGACGACGACGTCGAAACGGGCCTGGTCCACATGGGCGCCCGCGAGTACGACCCCGGAACGGGCCGCTTCATCACCGCCGACCCCGTCCTGGACGAGAGCGACCCGCTCCAGGCGAACGGCTACTCGTACGCCAACAACAACCCGGTGACGCACTCGGACCCGTCGGGTCTGACGTCCTCCGCCTCCAGCTTCGACGCCTCGATTGCCGCACTGGACGCGAAGATCGCCGAGTACCAGAAGACCCTGAACCGCTCCATCGGCGACGTGATCCTGGCGACCGGCTGGGCCGTGTTCAAGGAGTTCATCGGCTGGAACGACGTCGTCGGCTGCTTCACCCAGGGCGACCTGTGGGCCTGCGGCAGCCTGTTGATGGACGCCATCCCGTGGACCAGCGTCTTCTCCAAGGGCAAGAAGATGTGGCGCGCCTTCAAGGGCACCATGAGCGCGGTCAAGGCGTTCAAGGCGGCCAAGCGCGCGGCCGAGATCGGCATGAAGGCGGCGAAGGCGGCCAAGGCAGCGCTGATCAAGGCGAAGAAGGCGGCGGAAGCGGCTGCGGCGGAGGCCAAACGCAAGGCGAGAGAGGCCGCGAAACGCGCCGCGGAGGCGGTGAAGAAGAAGGCGCATACGGGCTCGAAGGGCGCCCGGGGCAACCCGGTCCAGGTCAAGGCCCGTGCGCAGGCCCAGTCCAAGGGCTCGAAGGGCGGCGGCAAGGCTGAGGAGAAGTCCGGCGGGTCGCGCAACGGGTCCGGCAAGGAGGACTCTGATTCGAGCGGCGGTAGCGACGGAGATGGCACCAGCGCCGACGCCTGCACCGTCAACAGCTTCACGCCTGAGACCCGTGTCCTGATGGCCGACGGCTCCACCAAGGCGATCAAGGATGTCAAAGCCGGCGACAAGGTGATCGCGACAGACCCTGAAACCGGTGAGACCGAGGCGGAGACGGTCAACGCGGAGATCAAGGGGCAGGGACTCAAGCACCTGGTCAAGGTCACCGTCGACGTCGACGGCAAGAAGGGCACGAAGACCGCCGAGGTCACGGCGACGGACGGCCACCCGTTCTGGGTTCCTGAACTGCGCACCTGGATCCAGGCAACTGATCTCCAGGCCGGCGAGTGGCTCCGGACGGGTGCCGGCACCCGTGTCCAGATCACTGCGATCAAGCGCTGGACGGCGGCGTACGCCACTGTCCACAACCTCACTGTCAGCCGTCTGCACACGTACTACGTGCTGGCCGGTGCCACGTCTCTCCTTGTCCACAACTGCAAGACCGATGCGGAACTGCAAGCGGACGCGGAGGCCATTCACAAGACCTGGAAGGACAGGTACGGAGAGCGTTCCTTCAACGGGACTACTGTGACTACGGCCGAGCTCGACGGCGAACTGGTCTACGCGGTGAACCGAGGCAAGATCAATCCGGATGCGGCCGCGCTGGCGGAGTCCCTCGGTTACCGGAGGGTCTACGGCAAGCGGTTCACCGGGCCCAATCAGACGGACGCGGAGCAGATCCTGCTCAACGCGGTCGACATGGGCGAAGTGGGCTCGACGGGGCGTATGGCCACGTCGCGGGTGCCATGTGGGACGCGACGGCAGAATTGTGGTGGAAGAATCGGCAGTGCCTTGTACCAGACGATCCGAGTCGTGGGTAAGTGGGGAGTCGGTACCGGTTAGCGAGCGGGAGGTTCGTCGTGTACCTGTGGGATCGTGAAATGCGCTCGGTGCAGGCTGAGTTGCAGAACATCCAGCCCACCCGTCGGCTGGCCACAGCCCTCAAAGTGATGGACTGGACGCTCGACGCCATGGGGCCGATCGAGACGGTCGAGATCCGGGAGTACCTCAATGAGGGGCTCAGGCTGGGGCACGAGGATCTTCGTGCGGGCCGGGAGAAGATCGTGCTGCCGGAGGAGATGCTTGATCAGTACGAGGAACTCGACGAGATCGCGGAGGAATATGGAACGTCGCAGATGCTCTCGGCGCTTCTCGCATGCAGCGACGCGCCTGAAGGGCTGAGCGGGCAAGTCCTGTACGGCGTGCTGAACTTCTGCTACGAGGCAGTGCTCGACCGCGAGGACATCCCGGTCTACAGCCTCGAGGCGGAGCTGGCGAACGCCCGGTGTCGTGAAGTCATCGAGTTTCAGAAGCAGGCTGTCGCTGATGCCCTCAGTGGTGCCAACTGACGGCGTCGAAGGGGCGTCACCCGCTCTCGGGCGCCTTGGTTCAGGGCGCTGAGGCAGGGGTGGTGCCGTGCCCGGCGCACGAGCCATTGCGTTAGTACGATCCTGCCGGCGGCTCGCGCAACGGTTCGGGCAAGGAGGACTCGGGCGGCGGGGCGGCGCCAGTTGCCCGATCAACAACAGCTTCACTCCCGACACCAAGGTCCTGATGGCCGATGGCTCCACCAAGGCCATCAAGGACGTCAAGGCGGGCGACAAGGTCCTGGCGACCGACCCGGAAACGGGCGAGACCACGGTGGAGACGGTCACCGCAGAGATCAAGGGCAAGGGCGTCAAGCACCTTGCCCAGGTCACCGCGACTGACGGCCACCCCTTCTGGGCCCCGGAGCTCGCCGAGTGGATCGACGCGACCGACCTCAAGTCGGGCGGGTGGCTGCGCACCAGCGCCGGCACTCTGGTCCAGATCACGGCGGTCGAGCGGTGGACGGCGCTCGACGCGACGGTCCACAACCTCACCGTCAGCATGCTGCACACGTACTACGTGCTGGCGGGGGCATCTCCGGTCCTCGTCCACAACTGCGGTGACGCCGAAAGTACCGCGAACTGGGTCGAGGAAGGCGGCGATCTGAGCCAACAGAGGTACGGCATGCCGAGTAACGCCTACGAGTTCCAGTCGGGGACCTCGGGAGCACGTTCCGCGGTTGATAGCAGAAGAGCCCTCGCGCCGCCGTTGGAGATGCCGGCTGCGGACGGCTCGGTCGTCACTGCCAAGTTCGACGGCGTTGACGGAATTGAGATCATCGACCGCAAGACCAACCCGCGATTCACGGAAAAGGCGGTTGACCTGGCGCGGCGGCAGGCCGCGAAAGCCGCCTATCATGGCCTGACGCCTGTCTACGAGGTGCCGAACGCGACGGCGCTCGCTGCGATGAACAGGTTTATGCAGTACGCCAAGTGAGCGCATCGTCGTCAGGATTGGGCAGTGATATGAACCCGGAACCCCTGGTCAGGGCCATGCTGGTGGCCATGATGCTGCTGGAGGAGTGCGGGCCCGACGAGGTGGATCCCGATACTGCGGTGCGCGGTCTGGAGCACATGGGGTACGAGCTCCTTCAGTACACCGACAGCGAACGCGAAGAGTTCAGGGAGCTACTCGAGCGGATGGCTTCGTCCGAAGGCGACGCACACATGGCGGAATTCATCCGTGGGATTCCCTTTGCGATGGGATTGACCGAGGAGCAGTGAGCCCTGTACCCGCCTCAGGTCTCGGCCTGGGGCGCGGTGCACCAGGGGGAGTTCGGCGGACTGCCGGAGGTTGACGCGCATACGCGCCGTGAAGAAGGCTCCGGGAGTCTCCAGGGGTGCGGTAGATGTGCTCAGTGGACGACCTCGCGGCGATTGAAGGTGGACCACGAGGGTGCCTCGGAGGCGCAAATGGTGATTGATCTTGATCCCCCGCGGGGGATGGGCGACCTGGTGATCGGTATGCCCATCGAGGATGCTGAGCGAATCCTGCGCGAGATCCCGGGATTCGTGCCGCCGGCCCCGGGGGAGGTCAGGAACAAAGGCTTTGCGCATTATGAGTCGGAGTTGTCGATCTCTCTGGACTTCGATCCGCGCGGAGTGGTGCGCGCAATCGAGCTTTTCCGACCCGAAGGGGACGTGCAGGTCGTGTTTCGTGGCCTGTCCTTGTTCGAAGAGCCTGCCGATGTCGTTATTTCGCGACTCTCCGAGATTTTCCGGGTCGAGATCGAGGACGAGGAGCTGAACGTCACGGCCCCTGATGTCTTCATCGGGCTCTGGAGGAGTGTGACGCCCGAGGGTTCCGGCGGCGAAGAGGGGTATTACTTCGAGTCGGCCCTGATCGCCGCCCCCGGCTATGGGGCATAGGCGGTCCCCCGCTGCGTCGACCGCGCTACCGGCGCCGTCCCGTACGCGTTCACCGAGTCCCACGCATGGCACGACTCAAGAAAGCGTCAGGGAACACCATGTCCCTTGAGCATGTAAGGAAGGCCATCGCCCGCGAGTTCCTCGTATCCGGTGGCCTGCTGTCATCCGCCTCTGCCCTCTTCACCGTGGCTGAGCCCGAGGTCTCCGAACCCGAGCGGATCGGAGGCCGTGACGTCGTACGGATCGGTGACGACGGGGAGGGCGACGGGAGGTATTTCGTCGACTGCGCGACGGGAGCCGTCCTGTACGTCGAGGCGTACGCCTCCACCGAGTTCCATGTGAGCGATTCGCCGCAGAGCTTCGTGCGGTGCCTGGAGGAGTTCGAGAGGGCGACGTCCGGCGCATCCGGGGATGCCGACCCCGACGAGTGGACCGAGATCGCCGAGTCACTGGAACGGGCCATCATGGCGATAGACCCTTCCGCGCTCCGTGAAGACCCTGGGTTCTGGCACTCGCTCCTGTTTGATGTGGCGAACGGTGATTACGCGTAGGCGAGAAGGAACCAAGGCATGGGGGAACGTCTCGGCCAGGGAGATCTCGCTGCGGCCATGAGAGAAGCCGCGACGCTGCGCGCATGCGACATCGGATCTGTGTCCCCGACTCCGGACGGTGCCGTGGTCGAGACGACACGGGGTTTCGTGCCGGTCGGTTCCGGGGGCGGTGAGGGCCTGCTGCGGTTGAGCGTCGGTATTCCGGACTTTCTCCTGGGCGATCGGCTCAACGGATGATCTCGGACTGCTGGTCGAGGCGGTCGACGACTTCGACGAGCCGGGTGGGATGTCGGGCCACCTCGTCCTCGACGACGGGCAGCGCTTCAACCTCTCGTCCGGTAAGACGTTGGAGGGTGGGTGCCGCAACTGCCTTCCGGATCACGTGGCGCCTCCGGGTACGACACCTGAGAACTTCCACCATCTTGAGAACCAAAGTTCCGCCATCATGCGGCGCAACCCCGGCGTGAACGCCACGCTGTATCTCACCGGCACTTACGGAGCATGCAAGTATTGCCGGCCCGCCATGCGAGCCATGCTTCCAGAAGGCGGGCGATTGCTGGTGATCTGGCGAAATGAAGCCGGAGTCATCAAGAACAGGATGTTCATCGGCGGCGCTGACTGATCTCAGCTTCAGAAGCCCCCGGACGGTTTCCTCCGGTCGGGGGCTTCGGCTTTTGTCGCTCGTGACATAATGACGGCGTGTTCGACCCCGTGGATATCGACCTTCCGGATTTCCTGACCCGATGGCACGGTGAGCCGGTGCCGTCGGGGCAGGGGCTGCCGCCCGATGTTTCCAGTCTTCCCGAGCCGCTTCGGGAGTGGCATGTTCTCGCGTCTCGCTGGAGGAAGCTGCGTTTCGGCGCCAACCGGATGATCAAGCCTTCCCTGATCCAATTCGATCAGGGCAAAGCAGTGTTCATGAGGGATGCAACAGGCGACTGGGCCTGGGCCTTTGGTGAAGAAAATCCGGATCTGGTGTACGAAGGGGAGCCGGGCGGTGAGTGGCATAGCGTTCCCGAGCGCCTCGCTGAATTCCTTGTCCACGCGACGGTGATTGAGACGATTGCGCTGGTCGAAGCGAGTCTGCTCGGGGACCAGGTGCCCGACGAAGAACTGCCTGGGATTCTCGCTCCCATGCAGGAGGTCGGCTTCGGTGAATGGAGGTGGCCGCGGACCGGTTACCGCATCTTCATGACTGATTCTCTGATCGCAAGCGTGGGTCCGGCGGTGGAGCCCCGTTCTCCCTGGTTGAACAGGAGTGGATATTCTTCCGTGCGTATCTCAGGCACCAGTCCATCGGCTCTCGAATATTTGCATTCCGCCACCAGCGTGAAGTGGCTCGACTTCGGATTCGACGAAGAGGACATGGACGAAGACGAGTAAGGCGGCTTTCCCGTCCGTGGTTGCCTTTGATTCCACTGAGTTCGCCCACCGGCTCGCCCGTCTGCTCGTATGACGAGGCAGCGCATTCAGCCGGCGACCGCCTGCAGGGGCAGTTCGATGCAGGACGCCCTGCCACAGCCGACCCTTCCCGCCTCGGTGAAGTCAGCCGGCTGTGGGTTCAGGTCCGGGCTGCGGACGGTGAGACGTTCGGCCATGGGATCGCGACCCGGCTCCTGAATGACCTGGCTCGACTGGCTCGTGGCAGCGGTCGGCGGGGCCGCTGTCTGTACTGCTGGACGGCGTAGGGCACCAAGTCGATACGGCCGGACGTGAAGGGTGCGCTACTGCGATCTCGGCGTCGAGTTCGGCCGACCATCGGGCATACGGCTGTTTCCTGTTGTGCGTATGCCGGCCAGGAGGTTCGCGAGGGCGGTGGGGGTGGTGGTGAGGATCGTGGCGGGGGTTTCGGATTCGCGGAGGTGGAGGGCGGTGGGGGTGGCGGCGAGTTCGAGGCAGTTGTTGCCGTCGGAGCCGCCGGAGTAGGACGACTTCTGCCAGTGATTGGGGGTGGTCACAGCACGCCTCACCATTCCTTCGCCAGCCTGCTCATGAAGTCTCGCGACCGTTCGGGATCCAGTGACTCCGCCTCCAGCTTACGGAAGAGCGTTCGAAGGGCGCCGAGCTGAGCTTCGGAGTCGATTAGCGCCGTACCTTCGGGCCCGTCCCGCTGCGCGGAGTCGAGCTTGGGCACGGCACCACCCGCAAGCATCATGGTGTTCCAGGCTCCTGCGAAGCCGTCCCGGTCGAAGGGGATCACCCGGACCGTGACGTGGTCAGCCTCGGACAGGGCCAGGATGTGGGTCAGTTGGGCCCGGGCGGCTGCCCGGTCGCCGACTCTGATGCGCAGCGCCGCTTCGTGGATCACCGCCTCGTACGGGACCGGCTCCGGTCGATCCAGGACGACCCTGCGCCTCATCCTGTGCTCGACCCGCAATTCCAGGTCCTCGGCCGGTAGTTCGGGAACTCGATACGCGAACACCGAGCGGGCGTAGTCCTCTGTCTGTAGCAGCCCCGGGACGTGCAGGCACTCCACGTCCGCTCGGTAGGTGGCGTGGTGCTCCAACTCGGCGAGATCCAGGAACGCCGACGGCAGTCGGCCCCGGTACTCCTCCCACCAGCCGCGTGTCCGGTCGGTCGCCATTGCCACCAGGGCGTCGATGAATACCTCGTCCATGCAGGCGTAGTGCGCGGCCAGGCTCCGCAACCGCTTCTCGCTCACGCCCGACTGGCCGTATTCGATCTGGTTGATCTGGGTGGAGCTCACCCCGAGCAGGGCCGCCGCCTCCCGCGCCTTGAGGCCGGCCGCTTCGCGAAGCCTGCGCAGCTCAACCGCCAAGCGCACCTGGCGCGCCGTCGGTTCGGGCCTCAAGCCCATTGGTCACTCCTCCCAACGCACCCATGAGTGCCACTCGTTCGGGGTCAGATTACGCGATCGGCTTGCTTGACCTGGAAATCCAGGTCTACCGTCGGTGACGCGAACATCACGCAACGGAAGCGCACCGCTCCGTCCTGCCATGACGGCTGCGGCACTGCCACCGCCTCCCCCGCCCTTCACTCGCACGGAGCTGCCCCATGCCCGAAACCGCCCCCACTCCCGACTCCTGGGAGTACTCCCTCTACATCCCCACCGACCCGAGATCGGTTACGGTCGCCCGCCGCACCCTCCGCCTGATCCTTGCCCTCCATGGTCTGGCCCACCTCACCGAGACCGCCGAACTCCTCGCCTCCGAGCTGGTCTCCAACGCCGTACTGCACACCAAGGGCCCCGTCTGCCTGCGCATCCGCCACCGCGACGGCGTCCTGCAGATCGGAGCCTGGGACGCCGACCCCGCGCCTCCCGAACCCCCGAGTGACTTCAGCGAACTCGCAGACGCCGAGAGCGGGCGCGGCTTCGCCCTCGTACGCGCATGCTCCGACCTGTGGGGATGGCAACCCCTCTCCCGGCTGGGGCTGCCCGGCAAGCTGGTCTGGTGCGAACTGGGAGCCGCGTAAATGGTCAGCTCGTCGCACGAGGCGCTGCACCGCATCTTCCAGAAGGACCCCGCGCTCCTCACCCGGGCCCTCCAGCAGGTACTGCACATCCCCTTCCCCGAGCCCCGTGACTTCGCGGCCATGAACGTCGACCTCACCGAGATCGAGCCCGTCGAGCGCCGCGTCGACACGCTGCTGCGGGCCGAGACCGACGAGGGAACCTACCTCCTCGTCGTCGAGTCGCAGGGCAAGCCGGACGAGCGCAAACGCAGCAGCGGGCCCTACTATCTCAGCTACCTCCACGAGAAGTACCGCAGCGAGCCCGTCCTCATCGTCGTCACCCAGAGCAGGGCCACGGCCCGCTGGGCGGCCGAGCCCATCCACCTCGGCGTGCACGGCATGCCCTCGCTGACGGTCCGGCCGTTCGTCCTCGGGCCGGAGAACGTGCCGCTGATCGCGACCGAGCGGGAGGCCAGACAGGATCCACCCCTTGCGGTGCTCTCGGCCATGACACACGGCCGTGGGCGGCAGGCCCCGGCGATACTGGAACCGCTGGAAGCCGCCCTGCGGACCCTGGACCGCGACACCGCCGTGGTGCTCGCACAGTTCGTCGACTCGTGCCTGGCGGACGTCCAGGCCCGGCAGATGTGGAGGGACATGATGACGGCGATGCAGTACTTCTGGCGCCACCCGTGGGCCGAGGAAGGCCGGGAAGAGGGGCGAGAAGAGGGGCGGGAGGAAGGTCGGATCCAGGAGCGGGCCGAGATGACCCTGAACATCCTGCGCTGGCGCGGCATCGACGTCCCCGACGAGGCACGCGCCCGCGTGGAGGCCTGCACCGACCTGGACCAGCTCACCACATGGTCCCAGCGCGCCGTCCACGCCACCACCGCCGACGACCTCTTCGCCGCCGGAGAAGGCGACCAGGGCCTGTCCGGCTGATCGCATCGCCGACACGGGCGGTTCCAGCGGTATCCACGGCCTCGCTCTCGGCCGACGCGCGCTCACCCGGAGACCGGACCCCCACCCCCGCTCGCCGCCCCGCCGCTCAGATCGTCCGACCGCAGCAACCGCAGGAACGCCTTCACCCCCGCGATGATCTCCTGATTGTCGGTCAGTCGGTTCACCGTGGACTCGAATTCGCGCCCCAGCGCCGCCATCCGACGGTCCGTGCCCTCGGCACGCTCGTGCGTGCTCAGGGCCAGCGCGTCCACGGTGCGCCGCAGTTCCGCGAGGGCCTTGTACTGTTCCTCCGCCTTCTCCTCCAGAACCCGCGTCCCCGCCTCGGCGCGGTCCAGTCGGGTCCGCAGCTCCACGACGTCGTCCCGCGGGTACTTCACCTCCTTCAGAAGGGTGCCCAGGCGGCGCCGGAGCTGGGCGAAGTAGGCGCCGGCCGGGCGGAAGAAGGTGCTCAGGAGGAAGAACGCGGCGAACCAGTAGCCCGTGAACTCACCCGTCGCCCAGGTGATCGCCACCACGACCGCCGCCGTCACCACGTGACCCGCGACCGCCGCCCGGAGCATCGCGCGGGCGATCCGCGCGGCCTCGGCGTCCCTGGCCTCGGAGATCTTCATCCCCTTCTCCCGGCTCACCGTGATCTCGGCGAGCACGGCATGCGCCCGGAAGTACAGGTTCCAGGGCACGGTGAGCAGCAGCATCAGCCACAGCAGGCTCAGCACGCCCGCCCCGACCGCGAACACCACCGCCGGCGGCGCCCCCGCCACGTACGCGAAGACCAGCGCCGCGGCCGCTGCCACGACGGCCGCCACCGCCCCCAGGAATCTGCCCATGCCCCCGCCTCCCACCGGTCCATCAGCACGTTCATCGTCCCCGCGCCGGTGGCGCTTGGCATGAGTAGGCGTACTCAGGCCGCTCGTCCGGGGCGGCGTTACGGTGGGATCGTGAGCGGCTACTCCGGCACCCCCCTCGCCAAGAAGCTCGGTGTCAAGCCGGGACACCGGCTCAGGTTCCTGCACGCGCCGACCGGGTGGGCCGTGCCCGACCTCCCCGACGCCGTCGACCTCGCCCCCGGCGGGCCCCGCGACGCCGATCTCACCGTCGCCTTCTACCACTCGTACGCCGAGCTCGCCGCCGAATCCCCGACCCTCGTGCACGACCTCGCCGACCACGCCATGCTCTGGATCGCCTGGCCCAGGAAAGCCGCCGGCCACCTCAGTGACATCACCGAGAACGGCCTCCGCGACCTCTTCCTCCCCCTCGGTGTCGTCGATGTGAAGGTCGCGGCGCTGGGGGAGGACTGGTCGGGGCTGAAGTTCGTACGGTGGCGGGAAAATCGCCGTAAAAGCGGCGCAAAGTGAACCGGTGTTCGGGCAACCTCCGTATCTAGGGCAACATCTTGGTGAACGACGGGCGTCGCGCCACGGGAGCGCGGGTGAGTGTCGCCGTCGGCCGGACGGAGTGAGGGGCGTTGAGGGACGTGGTGGAGCCGAGGATCGCCGTCGCCGTGGTGACCATGGGCAACCGGCCCGCCGAGGTCGACGCCCTGCTGGAGTCGGTCGCCAAGCAGGATCTGGCCCCCGCCCGCATCGTGATCGTCGGCAACGGCTGTGAGCTTCCCGAGTTCGCCGAGCGTCTCTCCCTGCCGGGCGAGGTCACCACCATCGACGTCGAGGAGAACCTCGGCTGCCCCGGCGGCCGCAACGTCGCCCTCGCCCGGCTGCGGGAGTTCGGGGACGTCGACGTCGTCGTCGAACTGGACGACGACGGACTGCTGGTCGACGCCGACGTGCTGCGCCGCGTGCGTGACCTGTACGCCGCCGACCCTCGACTCGGCATCGTCGGCTTCCGCATCGCCGACGAGACCGGCGAGACCCAGCGCCGGCACGTGCCGCGCGTCGGCGCCTCCGACCCGATGGAGGGCGGGTACGTCACCGGCTTCCTCGGCGGCGGACACGCGCTCAGCATGGCCATGCTCGCCGAGACCGGCGACTGGCCCGCCGAGTTCTTCTTCGCGCACGAGGAGACCGACCTGGCCTGGCGTGCCACCGACGCCGGCTGGAAGATCCTCTACGCGCCCGAGCTGCTGCTCCAGCACCCCAAGACCTCGCCCGCCCGGCACGCCATCTACTACCGCGTCACCGCCCGCAACCGCGTCTGGCTGGTCCGGCGCAACCTGCCCCTGCCGCTCATCCCGGTCCATCTCGGGGTGTGGATCGCCGTCACGCTGCTGCGCACACGGTCGCTCGGCGGGCTCAAGGCCTGGTTCGGCGGGTTCGCGGAGGGGGTGCGGGGACCGGCCGGTCCCCGGCGGCCCATGCGATGGCGGACGGTATGGCGGCTGACCCGACTCGGCCGCCCACCCGTCATCTGACCTGACCGGCTGACCGGCTGACCGGCTGTTGTCCGGCTGTCCCTCGTCCGCTGCCCGGCCGGTTGTGCGTCGTCCGGCCGGCTCCCCGCCGTGTAGCCGGCTGTCCGCCGTCCGGCCGGCTTCCCGCCGTGTGGCCGGCCTGCCGTCGTCCGGCCTGCTGTCCGCCGTACGGCCGACACGCGTAGATACAGGGCGCGAGCCCCGGTCGTTCACCTCCGCCGACCGGGGCCCGACACGCCCCCGGACCCGGCCGCGGCGGCGGCACTCCCCCGAGTTGCGCGTTCACACGCGCGCGCCGTCGGGCCGGTTCCGATGATGTGATCACATCAGGTTGGACCAACGGATCGCTAACATATTGCCAACGGGTGCCGCTGTCGCCGCTGGTCACATGGCCTGAAGCGACTGTTTGCACAGAGACGGAAAGGCGGCGGTAGACGTGATGCGGCAGGACGAGCTGCGGTTCGGACTGCTCGGGCCGCCGGTCCTCTTCTTCCCCGGCGAGCCGTACACAACCATCCGCAGCCCCAAGATCCGCACCCTCCTCGCCGTCCTCCTCCTCGACGCCGGCCGGATCGTGCCCGTCGAGTCGCTGAAGGAGGCGCTGTGGGGCGGCGCGCCGCCGGCCTCCGCGCAAGCCTCGCTGCACAACCACGTCACCCGGCTGCGCCGGCTCCTCGACGACCCGGAGCGGCTGCGGGCGGTGCCGCCCGGCTACCAACTCCGCGTCGAGCAGGGCGAGCTCGACGTCCATGTCTTCGAGCGGCACGTCGCCACCGCGCGCGGGGCGCACGCCGCCCGCAACTGGGAGCGCGTCGTCGCCGAGTGCGCTGCCGCGCTCGCGCTGTGGCGCGGCACCCCGCTCAGCGGGCTCCCCGCCGACCTGGGCGGCTACGCCCTCGTACGGCGGCTGCGGGAGGCCCGGCTGCTCCTGCTGGAGTGGCGCTACGACGCCGAACTCGCCCTCGGCGGCGGCCGGCCGGACCGGATCGTCCCGGAACTGACCGCGCTGGCCGCCGAGTATCCGCTGCGCGAGGCGTACCACCGTCAGCTGATGCTCGCCCTGCACCACACCGGCCGCCAGGCCGAGGCCCTCGCCGTCCACCGCGATCTGCGCACCCGTCTCGTCGAGGAACTCGGCGTCGAACCGGGACCGGCGGTCCGCGAGGCCCATGTGGAGGTGCTGCGGGGAGGCGCGGAGGGAGCGGCCGACGCGGAGCGGCCGGGCAGTGGTGACCGTAGTACCGACGGCGGTGAGGGCGGCAGCCAGGACGGCGGTGAGGACGGCGGTGAGGGCTGCATCGAGCCCCCCGGAGGCTCCCAGCCCCCTGGAGGCTCCCAGCCCCCCGGAGCCTCCCACCCCTCCTCCGCCCCCCTGGGTTCGCCCGCCGCCGCCCGCAGCCCGGCCCAACTTCCCCCGCCGCCCGCGCACTTCACCGGCCGCGACGGCATCCTCCGCCGGCTCGTCGGCCTTCTCGCGGCACCCCCACCGCAGGGCTCCACCCCGCTCGCCGTCATCAGCGGCATGGCCGGCGTCGGCAAGAGCGCCCTCGCCCTCCAGGTGGCCCACACCCTGAGGGAACGTTTCACCAGCGGTCAGCTCTATCTCAACCTGCACGGCGCCACCCCCGGCATGACGCCCCTCCCCGCCGCCCAGGCGCTCGCCGCCCTCCTGCGCGACCTCGGCACCGAACCCCGGCACATCCCCGAACACCCGGATGCGGCGGCCGCGTTGCTGCGCACCCTGCTCGCGCCCACCCGCACCCTCCTCGTCCTGGACGACGCCGCGAGCGCCGCCCAGATCCGCCCCCTGCTGCCGGCCGGTCCCGGCTGCGCGGTGATCGTCACCAGCCGGTCCCCGCTCACCGCCCTCGACGGCGTCCACCGCTTTCCGCTCGCGCCCCTGTCGGGCGAGGACAGCGCCACCCTGCTGCGCGCGCTGTCCGGCCGTGACGACCCCGAGGACCCCGAGGGCGACGGCGGCCTCGACGGTCTGGACGCGCACCACCCGCTCATCGGGCTCACCGGGCGCCTGCCGCTCGCGCTGCGGGTCGTCGCCGCCCGCCTGGCCGCCCGCCGGGCCCTCACCCCGGACACCCTCGCCCGGCAACTGGCCGCCACCCAGGGCAGGTTGCACCACCTCGAATACGACGACCTGAGCGTGCGCCGCTCCCTCGCCGTCGCCCACGACGCCCTCGCCGCCTCCGCCCGCGAGGCCGACCAGGACGCGGCCCTCGCCCTGCGCCGCATCGGCGCCCTCGACCTGCCCGCGTACGGTGTGCCCCTGCTGGCCCGCCTCACCGGCACCGACGAGCGCCGCGCCGAGGCCGCTCTGGACCGGCTCGTCGACGTGGCCCTGCTGGAGGAGAGCGCCTACGGCCGGTACGCGCCCCACGACCTCGTACGGGACTTCGCGCGCGAACTCGCGGGGAGCGACGGGCGGTCCGGCGCGGTCAGGCGCGACGCCCTCCACTGGTACGCCGCCGTCGCCGAACGCACCCTCACCGCCATCATCGAACCCGGGCTCGACCAGGACGACCGCCGGCGTCCCACCAGCGCCCAGCCTCCCGCCCACGCCGCACACCTCGCGGCCGCGCCCGAATTCCCCGGGCCCGAGGAGGCCTTCGCCTGGGCGGACACCGAACTGGAGAACGTCGTCGCCCTAGTGGAGGACGCCGGCGAAGACGCCGAGGCCGGCCTCGTCTCCACTCTCCTGCGCCTGCTCTTCCCCTACCTCCAGCGCCGGGGCCGGGTCGCCGAGATGGAGGTGCTCGGGCGGGCCGCGCTGCGCGCGGCGCGGCGGCTCGGGGACGAGGCGGCGGAGGCGTACGCGCTCGGCGACCTCGCGGGCCTGCACTTCCTGACCGGCCGCCAGCAGGAGGCGCTGGTCCTCAACGACCGTGCCCTGGAGGTCTGGAGCCGGCTCGGCCGGCTCTCCTGGGTCCGCCGCTGCCTCAACAACCGGGGGCTGCTGCTGGAGAGCCTCGGCCGGTACGAGGAGTCCGGCGAGGCCCTGCGCCGGAGCCTGGAGTACTCGCGCCGGCTGAACGACCCGCACGGGGAGGCCGTCACCCACAGCCACCTCGGCAACCTCTACGAGCACACCGACCCGCGCGCCGCCATCGAGCAGCACCGCCGCTCCCTGGCCCTCGGGGACCGGATCGGCGCCGTGATCGTGCAGCACTCGGCGCACTGCAACATCGGCTACGCCCATCTCACCCTCGGCGAACCGGCCGCCGCCCTGCCGCACTTCGAGGAGAGTCTGCGCATTCTCGGCGGACACGGCGACTGGCACGGCGAGTCGCAGACCCGGCTGGGGCTGGTCCGCGCCCTGCGCCTGCTGGGCCGTACCGGACCGGCCGCGGCGGAGTGCGCCGAACTGCTGCGCCGCGCCGACGCCCGCGCCGACCGCTACACGGGCGGGCTCGCCCGCCACCAGCACGGTCTCCTGCTGCGCGAGCAGGGGCGTACGGACCAGGCCCGCGCGCAGTGGCGGGCGGCCCTCGATGCGCTGGACGGCACGGACGAGCAGGCGGTCGTGGCCGAACTCGCGGCACTGCTCGACGGGCTGGGGTGATCACTTCGCGTCGGCATAGCACTCCACCACCGCCGTCGTGAACGGAAACCGCACCGGGGTCTCCCCGAACGTCAGCCGCCCCGCCAGGCCGGCCGCCTCCCGGATCGCGGCGACGACGGTCTCCGCCTCCTCCTCGGGGCAGTGCACGATCACCTCGTCGTGCTGGAAGAAGACCAGTTCGGCCGCCATGTCCGCACAGGTGCGCCGCAGTGCGGCGAGCAGCAGCAGCGCCCAGTCGGCGGCGCTGCCCTGGACGACGAAGTTGCGGGCGAAACGGCCCCGCGCGCGGGCGTCGGAGGAGGCGTAACCGGGCACCCAGTGCCGGCCGTCCTCCGCTTCCTCGCGCTCGGCCGGACCGGCGGGGCCGACCGGGATGCCCGCCTCCTCCGTCCCGGCGTCGTCGGCGCCGGCCGCCGGTGGGCAGGTCCGCCCCAGCCAGGTCCGGACGAGCCGGCCCTCCTCGCCCGCCCTGGCCGCCTCGTCCACGTACGCCACCGCGCGCGGGAAGCGGCGGCGGAGAGCGGCGAGGTTCTTCAGGCCGTCCCCGGAGGTCTGGCCGTAGACCGCGCCGAGGACGGCGAGCTTCGCCTGGTCGCGGTCGCCGGAGAAGGCGCGGTCGGAGACGGACTGGTACAGGTCCGTCTCCTGGCCTGCCACCTCCATCAGACCGGGGTCGCGGGAGATCGCCGCCAGGACGCGCGGCTCCATCTGGTCGGCGTCGGCGACCACCAGCCGCCAGCCGGGGTCGGCGACCACGGCCCGCCGGATGACCTTGGGGATCTGCAGGGCGCCCCCGCCGTTGGTGACCCAGCGGCCGGTGACCGTGCCGTGCGCCAGGAACTCGGGGCGGAAGCGGCCCTCGCGCACCCAGTCCTGCAGCCAGGACCAGCCGTGGGCGACCCAGATGCGGTACAGCTTCTTGTACTCGATCAGCGGTTTGACGGCCGGGTGGTCGATCGACTGCAGCTCCCAGCGGCGGGTCGACTTCACCCGGATCCCGGCCCGGGCGAACGCCTTGATCACGTCGGCGGGCAGGTCGGGGCGGACCCGGCGCCCGAAGGCCGCGGAGACCTCGTCGGCCAGCTCGGCCAGCCGGCGCGGCTCGCCCCCGCCCGCGTACCGCTCGCCGAGCAGGTCCCGCAGCACCGCGCGGTGCACCTCCGCGCTCCACGGCAGTCCCGAGCGGTTCATCTCGGCGGCCACCAGCATCCCCGCCGACTCGGCCGCCGTCAGCAGCCGCATCCGGTCCGGGTGCTCGGCCCGCGCATGCCGCCGCTGCTGCTCGGCGTAGACCTCGGCGAGGTCGGTGAGCGGCAGGGGGGCGGACTGGACGGACCGCGGTTCGAAGAGCGAGGACTGGGCGCCGGGCGCGGCGGAGCGCTGCGGCGGGTCCGGCGGTACGGGTCCGCCGCGCAGCCGGGCCAGGGCGGCTGCGGCCGAGCGGGGTTCTCCGTACCGCCCCTCGTGGCCCAGGAGGAGGGTCTCGGCGTCCTCGACGTCGTAGCACCGCTCCACCCGCACCCCCGTGGCGAGCAGCCGCGGATACACCTCGGCCGTGGAGCGCCAGACCCAGCGGGTGACGCCGGGCCGCTCGCGCACCGCCCGCGCCAGGTCCGCCTCCCTCAGCACCGGGCCGGCGGGCAGCCCGTCCGGACCGAGGGGGGCGAGCTCGGCGCCGCCGTCCTCGGCCGGGGCGAGGGCCCACCGGTCGGTCATGGTTGCGAGTGTCGCAGGAGGGTCTGACAACGGCCCTCAGCTCTGCTCGTCGAACGTCACCTTGATCTTGTCGAGGGCCGCGAGCAGGTACTCCTCGGCGGCCGGCTTGGTGAGGCCGAGGCCCGACAGCACGCCCTCGCCGTTCTCGAACTCCAGCAGGGCGAGCAGGATGTGCTCGGTGCCGATGTAGTTGTGGCCGAGGCGGAGCGCCTCGCGGAAGGTGAGTTCCAGGACCTTCTTGGCGTCGGAGCCGTACGGGACGAGCTCGGGGGCGTCCTCGGCGGCGGCGGGCAGTGCGGCGCCGGCGGCCTGGCGCACGTCGTCCAGGAGGACGCCCTGCGCGGTGATCGCCTTGGCGGCCAGGCCCTCCGGTTCGGCCAGCAGGCCGAGGGCGAGGTGTTCGGGGCGGCCCTCGGTGTTGCCGGCGGCGACGGCCTCGTTGTGGGCGGCCATCACGACGTTGCGGGCGCGCGGGGTGTAGCGGCTGAAGCCCTGGCTCGGATCGAGGTCGGCCGACTCCTTGGGCACGAACCGCTTCTGCGCGGCCTGCCGCGTGACGCCCATGCTCCTGCCGATGTCCGTCCAGGAGGCGCCGGAGCGGCGGGCCTGGTCGACGAAGTGCCCGATCAGATGGTCGGCCACCTCGCCGAGGTGATCGGCGGCGATCACCGCGTCCTGGAGCTGGTCGAGGGGTTCGGGGTGAACCTTCTTGATGGCCGCGATGAGTTCGTCGAGCCGTACGGATGACGGGAGGGAAGGGTTCGTCGCCATGTGTCAACCGTAGGTTGACACCCTAGGGCTGTCAACCTCGGGTTGTCAGTGGCGTACGCGCGCGTGTCACCATCGACCGGTGAGCAACACCAGCAGCACCCCCGACGCCGCCGTCGAACGCGCCCTGCGGACCGCCCTCCACGACACCGCCGACACCGCCCTCGACACCGGCGCCTCCCTCCTCGCCGCCGACCCCTCGGCGGACGACGAACTCGCCCGGCGCGGAACGGAGTTCGTGGCGGCGGCCTGGCGGCGCGGCTGGCAGCCCGCCGACGTCGTACGGCTCGTGCGGCGCGAACTGGACGAGGTCCACGTTCGCCTGCTGACCGCGCTGATCCGCGCGCAGGCGCCGGACGACAGGGCGCGCGGCCCCCGCTGGAGGGCCCAGCTGGCCGAACTGCCCGACGGGGCCCCGCCCCGCACCGACCGCTTCTCGCACGCCACCGCGGTGCTGGAGCTCTACCGCCTGCTGCTGCGCCTGCCCGCCCTCGAACCCCTCGACGAGTCACGGCCGGGGCCGGGCCGCCGCTCCGGCTCGCCCATGCTCACGCGGATCCGCGCACTGCTCGCCAAGGCGGAGGCGACCGGGTATCCCGAGGAGGCGGAGGCGCTCACCGCGAAGGCGCAGGAGCTGATGGCCCGGCACAGCGTCGACGAGGCGCTGCTCGACGCCCAGGCCCCGGACCCGGACGCGCCCGGCGCCTGCCGGATCGGTGTGGAACCGCCGTACGAGCAGGCCAAGGCGGTGCTGCTGGACGCGGTCGCGGACGCCAACCACTGCCGGGCGGTCTGGAACGAACCCTTCGGTTTCTCCACGGTCGTCGGGTTCGAGGCCGACCTGGAGACGGTGGAGCTGCTCTACACCTCGCTCCTGGTGCAGGCGCAGTCGGCGCTGGCGAAGGCGGAGGCCGCCCAGCGCGCCGGCGGACGCAAGCGGACCAAGACCTTCCGGCAGTCCTTCCTCGCCGCCTACGCGCACCGTATCGGCGGCCGCCTCGGCGAGGTCGCGGCCGCCGCCGGAACCCAGGTGAGCGACGACCTGCTGCCCGTCCTCGCCACCCGGGAGGTCGCGGTCACGGCGGCCACCGACCGGATGTTCCCGGACACGGTCACCACCCGGCTGCGCGGGATCACCGACGAGGCGGGCTGGACCGAGGGCGCCGAGGCCGCCGACCGGGCCCAGGTCGGCTCGCGGCCCCGGCTGCCGTGACCCCGGCCGCCATAGCCTCGCGGCCGCGGGGTCAGTCGCCGGCCTGCTGGAAGGCCGTCACCGACGCATCCGGCACGTTCCCGCTCTTCAGCGCCACCTCGCCGTAGGACCAGGGGAAGCTCTCCGTCTTGTCGGACCCCGGCAGGCCGTACTCCACCGTCTTGACGGCGAGGCCGTCGCCGCCGTCGCCCCGCACATAGGTGATCGTGAAGGTGAAGGTGCCCTGCTCGGGGACGGTCAGCTTCTGCGCCTCGGCACCGGCGGCCTTCTCCACGGTCGCGGAGGCCTTGCCGGCGTGGAGGTCGACGGCGGGGAAGCCGTCCAGGGTGCACTCGGCGCCCTTGTTGGTGAGCGTGACGGTGACGTTGCCGGTGTCCCCGGCGGCGGGGGCGGCGTCGACCGGGCCGACCTCCTGGCTCAGCTCGCCGAAGGCGCAGGCGGAACCGGCGGCCTTGTCGGCGGCCTTGCTCCCGGTGTCGCCGGAGCCGCCGTCGTCGCCGCCGGAGGAGCAGGCGGTGAGGAGCAGGGCCGAGGCGAGGGCGGTGACGGTGATCGGAACGGCGCGCATGAAGGTCCCCTGAGGTTCGTGACGGTGCTCGAAGGATCATCACGCACGCGTGCGCCGCCCCCTCGCGCGCCCCCGCCCACAGCACCACGCGCCCCAACGGCCCACCCCCGCGCCCCGACGCCGTCACCACACTCCCGTCGGCACCCCGCCAGCGGCACGGCTTGGCGGCGCGCGGCCAGCACCATGCTCCCGGCGGCACGGCTCCGGCGACACGCTCCCCAGTGGCCACGCCCCTGGGCCACGGTCCGGCGCCACGCCCTCAGCGGGCACGCCGCCAGCGGCATGGCTCCAGCAACACGCTCCCCAGGGGTCACGCTCCAGGGCCCACGGCTCCGGCGCCACGCCCTCAGCGGGCACGCCCCGGCGGCACGTCCCTGCGGCGGGGCTCCGGCGTCCCGCTCCCTGCGACACCTCGTCAGCGGCACGTCCCCGCGGCGCGGCTCCAGCGGCACGCTCCAGGACCCACGGCTCCGGCGCCACGCCCTCAGCGGGCACGCCCCGGCGGCACGTCCCTGCGGCGGGGCTCCGGCGTCCCGCTCCCTGCGGCACCCCGCCAGCGGCACGGCTCCGGCGCCACACCCCCAGCGGTCAGGCCCCCAGCGGCACGGTCCCCGCCGCACGGCTCCAGCGGCACCCTCCCCGCCGCACGGCTCCGGCGTGACGCCCTCAGCGGGCGCGCCTCGGCGCCCCCGCTCCGGCCCTGGCCCCGCCACCCCCGCCCCGCGACTCCCGCCCCGGGTGCGGAGAGCCCTACCCCGCTGTCGGCAGGCCCGAAGGCAGTTGGCCGCCCTCGGTCTTGGTGTACGTCTCCTTGCCGGCCGCGCCGGTCCAGGTGACCGTCAGCGAGTCGCCGTCGACGGAGTCGACCATGCCGGTCGTACGGGCCTTCGAGCCGGTCGGGCACTTGAGGTAGATCATCTCCATGCCCGCCTGCTTGCCGGCGGTCCCGCTGCACACGGTCCCGCCGGTGGCGAAGAGGGCGGCCTGCTCGCCGTTGATGATCAGCGCCACGGTCTTGCCGTCCGCCGTGGTCAGCCAGCTGCCCTCCAGCTCGCTCGCGGCCGACGCGGTGGCCCCGCCCGAGTCGCCGCTCGCGCCGCCGGTGTCCGCGGTCGCCGTCCCGGCGGAGACGGACGGTGCGGCCGTGGTGTCGTCGTCGCCCCCGTCGCCCGCTCCGCACCCGGTGAGCGTGAGCGCGCCGGCCAGCGCCGCGGCCGCGGCCACGGCCCGCACCGGCCGACGGGACGTGCCGCGCGTGTAGATCGCCGTAGTCACTGCAAGCTCCCAGGGTGTAGCCGGACGGGACGGACCGGCAGCAAGCTACCAGCCCGCCTCGCCGCCACCCTGGGCGCGGCCTGTGACCTGACAGGACGGGCCTGTGAGCTACCAGGACGACTTCCGCACCCCCGGCAGACATCCGGCGTGCGCCAGCTCCCGGACCCCCACCCGGGACAGCCCGAACGCCCGGAAGTATCCGCGCGGCCGCCCGTCCACCTGGTCCCGGTTGCGTACGCGCGTGGCGCTCGCGTCCCTCGGCTGCCGGCTCAGCTCCCGCTGGGCGGCGAGCCGTTCGGCCTGCGTCGACGAGGGCCGCCGGACGATCTCCTTCAGCTCGGCCCGCCGCTCGGCGTACCGCGCGACGACCTCCCGCCGCTTCTCGTTCTTCGCGATCTTGCTCTTCTTCGCCATCAGACGCGCACCCCTCGGGCCCGGATCCGCGCCACGGCGGCCTCGACGCCGATCGCGTCCACGGTCCTGATCCCCTTCGTGCTCAGGCGCAGTCGTACGTACCGGCCCTCGCTCGGCAGCCAGTAGCGCTTGGACTGCACGTTCGGGTCGAAGCGGCGGGAGGTCCGCCGGTGGGAGTGGGAGACACGGTTGCCGAAGCCGGGCCGGGCGCCGGTCAGCATGCAGTGCGCGGACATGGGTGACGTACCTCTCTCGGACCACTATCGCTAATGGGATTCATTTTCAGTAACATAGCAGCATGGCACGCAACGAACTCCGCCCGGTCGTCAGGCTCCGGTCCACGGCGGGGACCGGCTTCACGTACGTCACCCGCAAGAACCGCCGCAACGACCCGGACCGTATGACCCTCCGGAAGTACGACCCGGTCGCCGGCCGCCACGTCGAGTTCCGAGAGGAGCGCTGACCATGCGCGAGGGAATCCACCCGGCCTACGGTCCGGTCGTCTTCCGTGACCGTGCCGCGCACCACGCCTTCCTGACCCGCTCGACCATGACGAGCGAGAAGACCATCGAATGGGAGGACGGCCGCACCTACCCGGTGGTGGACGTCGAGATCTCGAACGTCAGCCACCCCTTCTACACCGGCACCGCCCGCGTCATGGACACCGCCGGCCGCGTCGAGCGCTTCGAGCGCCGGTACGGGAAGCGGGGCGGGGCGTGAGCCTGTCTGTGGTGATCGTCGGCGGGCTGCACGCCGACGCCCGCCGGGCGACGGTGGCGCACCTGCTCGCCGACGTCCCCGGCAGCGTCGCACTCCACCACGACCTGGCCGCGGCCGTGGCCGGCACGGTCGTACGGACCGTCCGCGACGCGCGCGGAGTCCTCTCCGCCGGCGAGGCGCCCCTGGTCAACGACTGCGCCTGCTGCGCCCTGCGCGAGGACCTGGTCCCCGAGCTGCGCCGCCTCGCCGACGACGGCACCACCCGGCTCGCGGTCGTCGAGCTCTGGGACTCCGTGGAGCCGAAGGCCATGGCCGAGGTGGTCGTGGCCGGCGGCCTCACCGTCACCGGCGTGATCACCGCCGTCGATCCGGCGCTGCTGCTGCCCTGCCTCGGCAACGGCGACGACCTCGCGGACGTGGGTCTCGCCGCGGCCGCCACCGACCGGCGCACCGTCGCCGACACCTTCGCGCGCCAGCTGGAGTACGCCCCCGTGCTGGCCGTCGTCGACTCCGGGGAGGCCGACGACGAGGACCGCGAGCTGCTCGCCCAGCTCCATCCGACGGCCCGCCGGGTCCGGCTGCCCGCCGGGCGCCCCGGGGCGCCCGTGGCCGGGTCGGCCCGGCCGGCGGAGGGCGCTCCGACCGATGCATCGGCACGTGCATATGCACGCGGCACTTCCGAGCTGGCGGCCGCCGCCCTGGCCGGCTTCGACGCCGAGGCGGCCGCGGCCGCCCAGCACCCCGCCTGCGCGCTGCTCCCCGCCGAGGCCGACGCCCACGGCGTCTCCACCCTCGTCTGGCACCGGACCCGCCCCTTCCACCCGGAGCGGCTGTACGCGGCGCTGGAGAACCTGACCTGCGCCGCCGCCCGCAGCCGGGGCCGGTTCTGGCTCGCCGACAGGCCCGAGGTGCTGCTCCACTGGGACGCCGCGGGCGGTGCGCTGTGCGTGGAGTCGGCGGGCCCCTGGCTGGCCTCCCTCCCGGACGCGGCCTGGGACATGGTCCCGCCGGTGCGCCGCGCCGCCGCGGCGCTGGACTGGCACCCCGAACACGGCGACTGCTGCCAGCACCTGGTCTTCACGTCCCCGGCCCTCGACCGCGACGGGCTCGAACGGCTCCTCGAGTCCTGCCTGCTCACCGATGCCGAGTACGCCGCGGGCCGCGAGGCCTGGAAGCGGCTGCCGCCCGCCTTCGACACCCTCCTGGAGGTCTGACCCCCGTGCCCCGCAAGACCGACCGCAAGCCCGCCGCGTCCCGCCCCAACCCCCTCGACCAGGCGGGCGTCACCTACATCGACTACAAGGACACCGACCTGCTGCGGAAGTTCGTCTCCGACCGGGGCAAGATCCGCAGCCGCAGGGTCACCCGGGTCTCCGCCCAGCAGCAGCGCCTGCTGTCCCGGGCGATCAAGAACGCCCGCGAGATGGCCCTGCTGCCCTACGGCAGCCGCTGAGCCGACGGCCTCGGCGGCCGTACGAGCGGATCCGGCCTCGGCGTCCAGCCGGACCGGACACCGTCCTTTCCGCCCCCGGACGAACGGCCGACGCCGGCCGCCCGTCGCCGACCACCCCGATTCGCCCCCGCGTACGATCCCCACGGTCGTACACGGGGGCGAGTCTTTGTCATGCCCGGTCCGATTGGTCAGGACCTGTTCACGCATCCGATGGCGGGAGTCACGGAACCCCCACGTCCGGAGTCACGTCCACCGGGGGGAGCGGACGGCGGGCTTCCGTCTTCCTGGACTGCCCTGAAACGGAGGTGAACGGTCTGTCGGTGCGGTGCCGGCGGAACACGACGGCCATGCCGTGCGTCTGTTCCTGTGCAGGAGTAGTTCGATCCCGGACTACTTTCCGGCGGGTAAAGCGGGCGTCAAAGCTGTAACCGCACCACCACCCCACGTGCACGTGCATCTGCTCATGCAACTGCACATGAACGGGGTTATGATCCGGGACAGTTGACCAACGGCACCAATGGCCACACGAGCCAGTGCACCACCAGGGAGCGACCTGTGGACCACCACGTTGACGGGGGGCACGACGTGTACAACGGCATGACGGCCACACAGCTGTACGGGGTTGCCTGGCAGAAGAGCCGGCACAGCAATTCGCAGGGATCCTGCGTGGAGTTCGCGCGACTGCCCGGCGGGGACGTGGCGGTGCGCAACTCGCGCTTCCCCGACGGTCCCGCGCTCGTCTACACCCGGGCGGAGATCGAGGCGATGCTGCTCGGCATCAAGGACGGCGAGTTCGACCACCTGATCGCGAGCTGACGCGGTCGCCGGCTCCGCGTGTCGGGTGTTTCCCGGCAAAAAGTCCTACAACGCGCGTAGAACCGCGGCACCAAAGAGTGCCGCGGTTCGTCATTCGGCGGGTGTGTGCAGCCGGAACAGCGCCCAGACCACCTTGCCGCCGAGGCTGCCCGAGAGCGGGTGCCAGCCCCAGCCGTCGGTGAAGGAGTCGACGAGGAACAGGCCGCGGCCCGACTCCGCCGAGAAGTCCTCCTCCTCGCGGGGCAGGGGGCTGTCATGACTGGGGTCGCGCACCGCGCACACCAGCCGTTCGGTCCACCGCACCAGATGCAGTCGCACCGCCGGATTCGGGTCCGCCGGGAGCGCGGCGGTGTCGGACAGTCCGTGCCGCAGGGCGTTGGTCACCAGTTCCGAGACGACCAGACACACGTCGTCGAGACGATCGCCCACGTCCCACTGGCCGAGGGTTCTCCTGGTGAACTGCCGGGCCTCGCGCACCGCTTCGAGGCGGGCGGGCAGGGCGCAGGACGCGGCGTTGGACACGGCCGCGGGATCAAGCGGCGGAAGGCCCTGCCGTAACGGCTCGAGCATGGTCGATCCATTCGTCCCCATGCGAGGCACTCCCGGGATTCGCGGTCGTTGCGATGCAGCGGTGGCGCGGGACCATGGTTTCGGATGCGCACGGCGGATGCAAGGGCAGATGCACGTGCACGTGACCGAAATGGACCTGCCCGTACCGCTTCTTGGCCATTTTTTCCGCCATCTTCTCGCCGTTCAGAGGCCGTTCCCTTGCTTTCTCCTCACCCTTCCCTTGCGGCTTTCCATGCGTATCCTTTGGCTTCTTTCCATCTCTGTAATCGGACGAGTACTGCTCGGAGTGTTTTAGTGGCAGACTGCGGAACCTGTGGACGGTTGGGGAGGCTGGCAAGGTGAGCGCGGGAGAGCCCGGATCGGTGGTGCGGCGGATGCTGCTCGGCTCGCAACTACGGCGGCTGCGTGAGGCCCGCGGGATCACGCGGGAAGCGGCGGGCTATCACATCCGGGCGTCCGAGTCGAAGATCAGCCGGATGGAGCTGGGCCGGGTCAGCTTCAAGACCCGGGACGTGGAGGACCTGCTGACGCTGTACGGCATCACGGACGACACCGAGCGCCAGGCGCTGGTCGGACTCGCCCGCGAGGCCAACGTGGCGGGCTGGTGGCACAGTTACTCGGACGTGCTGCCCAACTGGTTCCCCACCTACGTCGGGCTTGAGGGCGCGGCCTCACTGATCCGCGTCTACGAGGTGCAGTTCGTGCACGGCCTGCTGCAGACCGAGGCGTACGCCCACGCGGTCGTCGCCCGCGGCATGAAGGGCGCCGGCGCGGCGGACATCGACCGGCGTGTGGCACTGCGCCTGGAGCGGCAGAAGTACCTCGTCGACGAGAACGCCCCGGACTTCCACATCGTCCTCGACGAGGCCGCCCTGCGCCGGCCCTACGGCGACCGCGAGGTGATGCGCGGGCAGCTGCAGCACCTGATCGAGATCTCCGAGCGGCCCAACGTACGCCTGCAGATCATGCCGTTCAGCTTCGGCGGGCACTCCGGCGAGTCCGGCTCCTTCACCATCCTGAGCTTCCCGGACGCCGACCTTCAGGACGTCGTCTACCTGGAGCAGCTCACCAGCGCCCTCTACCTGGACAAGCGTGAGGACGTCGGCCAGTACGAACAGGCGCTGAAGGAGCTCCAGCAGGACAGTCCCGGGCCCGACGAGAGCCGGGACCTGCTGCGCGGACTGCTCCAGCTGTCGTAGCCCTCCCGCGGTCACCTGCGCTTCCGGCCGGGTCTCAGGGGCTCTTCCCCTGGAGACGCCCCGGATCTCCACCAACTCCCTTGAAACACACGTACGATGACGTGTGATCAGATCGTGATGCATCGCACGTCTGTTTTGACTGCCACCGCAGCAGGGGATCGAGGGATCACATGTCGTCCTACTTCACGGACCTGGCCCAGCAGTACATCGACGGTAAGTGGCGTCCAGGGACGGGGTCCTGGGACATCATCGACTTCAACCCCTACGACGGCGAGAAGCTCGCGTCGATCACCATAGCCACGGTCGACGAGGTCGACGAGGCCTACCGCGCCGCCGCCCGCGCCCAGAAGGAGTGGGCCGCGACCAACGCCTACGCCCGCCGCTCGGTGTTCGAGAAGGTGCTGCGGCTGGTCGAGGAGCGCGAGGCCGAGATCAGCGAGCTCCTCGTCGCCGAGGCCGGCGGCACCCTGGGCAAGGCCGCCTTCGAGCTCCACCTCGCCAAGGAGTTCCTGCGCGAGTCGGTCCATCTGGCGCTGCGCCCCGAGGGCCGGATCGTCCCCTCGCCGATCGACGGCAAGGAGAACCGCGTCTACCGCGAACCGGTCGGCGTGGTCGGGGTGATCAGCCCCTTCAACGTGCCCTTCCTGCTGTCGCTGAAGTCCGTGGCCCCCGCGCTGGCCCTCGGCAACGGCGTGGTGCTCAAGCCGCACCAGAACACCCCGATCGCCGGCGGCACGGTGATCGCCAAGCTCTTCGAGGACGCCGGGCTGCCCCCGGGCCTGCTGAACGTCGTCGTCACCGACATCGCCGAGATCGGTGACGCCTTCCTGGAGCACCCCGTCCCGCGCGTGATCTCCTTCACCGGCTCGGACAAGGTCGGCCGGCACGTCGCCACCGTCGCCGCCTCGCACTTCAAGCGGTCGATCATCGAACTCGGCGGCAACAGCGCCTTCGTCGTCCTCGACGACGCCGACATCGACTACGCGGTGGACGCGGCCGTCTTCAGCCGCTTCGTCCACCAGGGCCAGGTGTGCATGGCCGCCAACCGCGTCCTGGTCGACCGCTCGGTCGCCGACGAGTTCACCGAGAAGTTCGTCGCCAAGGTGAAGACCCTGAAGGCCGGCGACCCGCGCGACCCGCAGACCCTCATCGGCCCGGTGATCAACTCCCAGCAGGCCGAGGCGGTGTCCGGCGCGGTCGAGCAGGCGATCTCCGAGGGCGCCACCGCACTGGTCCACGGCACGACCACCGACAACCTCGTGGAGCCGTCCGTCCTCGCCGGGCTCCCCCTCGACTCCGCCCTGCTCCAGCAGGAGGTCTTCGGGCCCGTCGTCTTCATCAACACCTTCGACGGCGAGGAGGAGGCGGTCCGCATCGCCAACGACACGCCGTACGGCCTCAGCGGCGCCGTCCACACCGCCGACATCGAGCGGGGCGTCGCCTTCGCCAAGCGGATCGTCACCGGGATGATCCACGTCAACGACGCCACCGTCCACGACGAGCCGATCGTCCCCTTCGGCGGCGAGAAGAACTCCGGCGTCGGCCGCCTCAACGGGGAGACCACCCTGGAGGCCTTCACCACCACCAAGTGGATCTCGGTCCAGCACGGCCGCAGCGGCTTCCCGTTCTGAGGTCACCCGAAGGTCATAGCCTGGGCCCATGTCAGCGATCCGTCTGCTCGTGCTCGGCGCGGTGCGCCAGCACGGGCGGGCCCACGGCTACCAGGTCCGCGGCGACCTCGAGTACTGGGGCGCCCACGAGTGGTCCAACGCCAAGCCGGGGTCGATCTACCACGCCCTGAGGCAGCTGACGAAGCAGGGGATGCTGCACGAGCACGAGACGGCCCCCTCCACCGCCGGGGGCCCGCCGCGCACCGAGTACGAGATCACCGAGGCGGGCACCGGGGAGTACTTCCGCCTGCTGCGCGAGGCGCTGACCTCCTACGACCAGCGCACGGACGTGAAGTCGGCGGCCATCGGATTCATGGTCGACCTGCCCCGGGCCGAGGCCGTGACCCTGCTGAAGGAACGGATCCGGCGCATCGAGGAGTGGCGCTCCACCGTCACCGGGCACTACGTCCCCGAGGGCGGCCCGGAGCAGCTGGGCCACATCGGCGAGATCATGAACCTGTGGGTCCACACGGCCGACGCGGAGGCGGAGTGGACCCGGGGGCTGATCGCACGCGTCGAGGGCGGCGCGTACACCTTCGCGGGGGAGGGCGAGCCGTTCGTCGGCGTCCTGGCGGAGGGCGAGGAGAACCCGTACGCGACGGGGGAGCGGCACCCGGGGGACGACCGCTGAGACCGTCCCCGCGCGGCCCCGGCGGGCCTCTCCGCAACACCCCCTAGTGGTGGAAGCTGGTCGCGGCCGACTTGTTCCGGTTCAGCGGTCCCTGCTGCTGGCGCAGCTCCGGCAGCAGCCGGGTGAGGTCCTCCACGAACAGGTCCGCGAGGTCCTCCGAGAAGCCGTTGCGGCACACCACCCTGAGGACGGAGAGGTCCTCCCGGTTCGGCGGGAAGGTGTACGCGGGCAGCAGCCAGCCGCTCTCCCGCATCCGCCGCGAGACGTCGAAGACGTCGTACGACGTCACGTCCGGTGCCGTCGTGAAGGCGAAGACGGGCAGCTGGTCGCCCCGGGTGAGCAGCCGGAAGTCGCCGAGGGTCTCCACCCGGTCGGCGATGCCCCGGGCCACGTCCCGGGTGGTCTGCTGGACGGCCCGGTAGCCCTCGCGGCCCAGCCGCACCAGCGTGTAGTACTGGGCGACGACCTGGGCGCCGGGCCGGGAGAAGTTCAGCGCGAAGGTCGGCATGTCGCCGCCGAGGTAGTTGACCCGGAAGACCAGCTCCTCGGGCAGCGCCTCCTTGTCGCGCCACAGCGCCCAGCCGACGCCGGGGTAGACCAGGCCGTACTTGTGCCCGGAGGTGTTGATCGACGCCACGCGCGGGAGGCGGAAGTCCCACACCAGGTCCTCGTCGAGGAAGGGCGCGATCATCGCGCCGGACGCGCCGTCGACGTGCACCGGGACGTCGAGGCCGGTGCGCTCCTGGAGCGCGTCCAGGGCGGCGCAGAGGTCCGCGATCGGCTCGTAGGATCCGTCGAAGGTGGAGCCGAGGATGCCGACGACCCCGATGGTGTTCTCGTCGCACAGGTCGGCGGCGGCCTGCGGGTCCAGGTGGTAGCGCTCGCCCTCCATCGGGACCAGGCGGGCCTCCACCTCCCAGAAGTTGCAGAACTTCTCCCAGCACACCTGGACGTTGACGCCCATGACCAGGTTCGGGCGCGCCCCCGCAGCCGGATTCCGCTTGCTCCAGCGGCGCTTGAGCGCCATCCCGGCCAGCATGCACGCCTCGCTGGAGCCGGTCGTCGAACAGCCGACGGCCGCGGACGGATCCGGCGCGTTCCACAGGTCGGCGAGCATCGCCACGCAGCGCCGCTCCAGCTCGGCGGTGCGCGGGTACTCGTCCTTGTCGATCATGTTCTTGTCGCGGCACTCCGCCATCAGCACCCCGGCCTGCGGCTCCATCCAGGTGGTGACGAAGGTGGCCAGGTTCAGCCGTGCGTTGCCGTCCAGCATCAGCTCGTCGTGCACCAGCTGATACGCCGTCGACGGTGACATCGGGGTGTCGGGCAGGCGGTGCTTGGGCGGCGCCTCGGTCATACCGCCGACCGGATTGGCCTCACCGTAGAAGGGATTCAGGGAGAGCGGGCGCTCGTCGGGCTTCTCGGGACCTCTGTGCAACGCCATGGGTGTGCCTCCTGCAGGATCGAACGAGTGTCGGCGGACCCGAGTTCCGGCCGTACGCGCCTGTCGGCCTCGGCGGCTGCCGTGCGGTGTCCTGTGCCACGGGCTCACCATAAGCGGGCAAAACGGACACGACATCCGGACGGGCGAGTGCCTGGCACAGGGCTCGCCGCGGGGCCCGTGGCAGGGGTCGTGGTCCGGGCCGGTGCGGGGGCCCGTGGCGCGGGCCCGGGTACGGGCTTGCACCTCACGCGGCGTGAGGACGCACCGTGGAAGGCGTACGGACCCTTACCGGAAGGAGCGGAGAAGGTGAGCTACTCCGTAGGACAGGTCGCCGCGTTCGCCGGGGTCACGGTGCGCACCCTGCACCACTACGACGAGATCGGCCTGCTCGTCCCCGGCGGCCGCAGCCACGCGGGCCACCGGCGCTACGAGGACGCCGACCTCGACCGGCTGCAGCAGATCCTGTTCTACCGCGAGCTCGGCTTCCCGCTCGACGAGGTCGCCGCCCTGCTCGACGACCCCGCGGCGGACCCGCGCGAGCACCTGCGCCGCCAGCACGAACTGCTGACCGCCCGGATCGAGAAGCTGCAGAAGATGGCCGCGGCCGTGGAACACGCGATGGAGGCACGCACGATGGGCATCGATCTCACGCCCGAGGAGAGGTTCGAGGTCTTCGGTGACAAGGACCCCGAGCAGTACGCGGAGGAGGCGGAGGCCCGCTGGGGCGGCACCGAGCAGTACGCCGAATCGCAGCGCCGCGCCGCCCGCTACACCAAGGACGACTGGAAACGCCTCCAGGCCGAGGCCGACGCCTGGGGCGAGCGGTACGCCGCCCTGGTGGCCGCCGGCGAGCCGCCGGCCGGGGAGGCGGCCATGGACCTGGCGGAGGAGCACCGGCGGCACATCAGCAGGTGGTTCTACGAGTGCCCCTACGAGATGCACCGCTGCCTGGGGGAGATGTACGTCTCCGACGAGCGCTTCAAGGCGTTCTACGACTCCATGCGGCCCGGCCTCGCCGAGCACCTCAGGGAGGCCATCCTGGCGAACGCGGACCGCCGGGGCTGACGCACGGTCCGGCCCGGGGTCACTCCCGGGCCAGGACCACCGCGGTGCCGTACGCGCACACCTCGGTGCCCACGTCCGCCGCCTCCGTCACGTCGAAGCGGAACATCAGTACGCCGTTCGCGCCCCGCGCGCGTGCCTGCTCGACGAGCCGTTCCATGGCCTGGTTGCGGGTCTCCACCAGTGTCTTCGTCAGCCCCTTGAGCTCTCCGCCGATCATCGACTTCAGACCCGCGCCGATCTGGCTGCCCAGATGCCGTGAGCGCACGGTCAGCCCGAAGACCTCGCCGATGACCTGCTGCACCCGGTATCCGGGAGCGTCGTTCGTGGTGACGACCAGTACGTCCGGCTGGGGCCCCTGGCCACCACCGAAATCATCGATGCCCATGTGCACAGCTTTGACCGAGGAGGGGCACAGTGCATCCTGGGGGAAGCCTTGGGAACCTGGTCCCGCGGCACCGCGTTGATAGCTTGGGGCGGTCTTCTTCGCCGCACCGACCGCCTTCACCCCTCAGGAGCCCGGAACCGTGACGACTCTTGCCCTCGGACCGAGCTGGCTGGACCCCAACTACCTGCTCGACACGTTCGGCATCTGGGGCCTGCTGCTCATCGTCTTCGCGGAGTCCGGCCTGCTCATCGGGTTCTTCCTGCCCGGTGACTCCCTGCTGTTCACCGCCGGCCTGCTGATCACCTCGAACCAGCTGGACTTCCCGCTGTGGGCCGCGGTCGCCCTGATCTGCGTCGCCGCGATCCTCGGCGACCAGGCGGGTTACATGTTCGGCAAGAAGGTGGGCCCGTCCCTCTTCAGCCGCCCGGACTCCCGCCTCTTCAAGCAGGAGAACGTCACCAAGGCCCACGAGTTCTTCGAGAAGTACGGCCCGAAGTCCCTGGTCCTGGCCCGCTTCGTGCCCATCGTGCGCACCTTCACGCCGATCATCGCCGGCGTCAGCGGCATGCGGTACCGCTCGTTCCTGGTCTTCAACGTCATCGGCGGCGTCCTGTGGGGCGCGGGCGTGACCCTGCTGGGCTCCTGGCTCGGCAACATCGACTTCGTCAAGAAGAACATCGAGGCGATCCTCATCCTGATCGTCCTCGTCTCGGTGATCCCGATCGTCATCGAGTTCCTCAGGGCCCGCTCCCAGTCCAAGAAGAACCCCCGGCAGGCCGCCGCGGCCCCGGCGCAGCAGCAGCACCAGCAGCCGCCCCAGCAGCAGTACCCGGTCATGGACGACGCCACGACCCAGCTGCGCCGCATCGACGACCAGCAGCCCCGGCAGAACGAGTACTACGCGCAGCCGCAGCCGCAGCCGCAGTCCTACGGCAACGACTACTACGGCGGCCAGCAGCAGTACCCCCCGCAGCAGTACCCCCAGCAGCAGTCCCCGTACGACAACCGGAACCAGGGGTACTAGAGCGTCCCGCGGGGCGGCCGCCCGGCGTCAGAATCCCCGCGTCCGCTTGGCGGCACGCCGCTTCTCGGCGGAGCCGATCCGCAGGCCCAGCCGCGACACCTCGGACCCCAGGTTCACCCCGATGGCGATGGCCATCGCCAGTGCCGCGGCCTTGGTCAGCGAGTCGAGCCCCTGATCCACCTCGTTCTGAGCGATCGCCAGCAGCCCGAAGTACGTGGCCGAACCGGGCAGCAGGGGTCCGATCGCCGCGGTGGTGTACGGCAGGGCCGAGGCGAACCGGTACCGCGACAGCAACTGCCCGAACAGCCCCACCAGCCCCGCCGCGACGGCCGTGGAGGCCACGGGCGAGATCCCGCCGGCGTAGTGCATGGCGCCGTACACCGACCAGGCCACGCCCCCGTTCAGGGTGACGGCCAGCACGGTCGACCGTTCCTGCTGCAACAGCACGGCGAACGTCAGCGACAGCAGCATCGACGCGCCGATCTGCCACAGCGGCCGGTCGACGCTGCCCAGGGCCGCGTCGGGGTTGAGATGGGCGCCGAGCTGGACACCGACGTAGAGCATCACCAGCACGCCCACCACGATGCCCACGAAGAGGTACATGACCTCCAGGAGCCGCGCGGCGGCGGTGATGTAGAAACCGGTGAGTCCGTCCTGGACGCCCGCCACCAGCGCCCGCCCGGGCAGCAGCGCGAACAGCCCACCGGTGATGACCGCGGACGCCTTCACGTCGACGTGCCCCAGCGTCAGCGCGATGCCCATCGCGGCCGACGGCATCGCGGCGACCAGGAACTGGTAGAACTCCGGCAGCCCGCGCCCCGCGCACAGCCAGGCCAGCCGGTCACCGAGCATCGCCCCGAGCATGGCCGCCACGAACACCACCGCGTCACCGCCGACGAGGACCGAGGCGGCGCCCGCCAGCAGTCCGCTCGCCGAGGTCAGCACCCAGGTCGGGTAGGGATGCCGGTTGCGGCGGATCTCCGCGAGCCGCCGGTAGGCCTCCTCCAGGGAGATGTGGGTCTCCGGGTCGCTCAGGTCGTCCACGAGCCGGAAGACGGCCGCCAGGCGGGTGTAGTCGGTGCCCCGGCGGCGAACCGTCCGGGACGCCGTCACCGGGTCCTCCACCAGCGACGGCTGGTAGGAGATCGACAGCAGCGTGAAGGTGACGTTCGGCTCGCAGCGGTCCAGCCCGTACGAGCGGCACACCGCGAACATCGCGGCCTCCACGTCCTCCGCGCCCTCGCCGCCCGCCAGCAGCAGCTCGCCGATGCGCAGCGTCAGGTCGAGCACGCGGGGGACGGCCGGACCGCCCTCCTCCGCCTTCGGTCCCGGCTCGGGCGCGGGACGCTCGGCCACCGGCATCCGCAGCATCGTGCGCATCCGGTCCTGCCAGGGCACGTCCTTGGCCAGACTGACCACGGGTATGCCGTCGACCGGAGTGAACGCGGCAGGGGCGCTGCGGGCGCTGTACGTGCTCGGCGGGCTGAACGCCGACCCCTCGGCCTCCGGAGCGGGCGCCACGTCCAGCCCCTTCGGCACGGCGAACTCCGACGTCGTCTCGGGCTCACCGCCCGCTCTGGGGACCGACAGCCCCCGCGGAACGGCGAACTCGGAGGTCACCTCGGGGTCGTAGGACCCCCTCGCCTCGTCCGACTGCGGCTTGCGGTCCTCCGCCTCCGTCACTGCGAAACGCTCCCTGAACGACACCTTCCGTAGGCCTCAGTATGCGCACAGACACACGAAAGGGCCGCACGCGCGTGCGTGCGGCCCTTTCCGGGACTGCGGAAGGTCAGTGACCGCCCTGGTCCTTGAAGCGCTTGTACGACCGCTCGATCTCGGCCTCCGCCTCGGTACGGCCCACCCAGTCGGCGCCCTCGACGGACTTGCCGGGCTCCAGGTCCTTGTAGACCTCGAAGAAGTGCTGGATCTCCAGACGGTCGAACTCCGACACGTGGTGGATGTCGCGCAGGTGCTCCACGCGCGGGTCCGTCGACGGGACGCACAGCAGCTTGTCGTCGCCGCCGGCCTCGTCGGTCATGCGGAACATGCCGATCGCGCGGCAGCGGATCAGGCAGCCGGGGAAGGTCGGCTCGTCCAGGATGACCAGCGCGTCCAGCGGGTCGCCGTCCTCGCCGAGGGTGTTCTCGACGAAGCCGTAGTCGGTCGGGTAGGCGGTCGAGGTGAAGAGTCGACGGTCCAGGCGGATCCGACCGGTCTCGTGGTCCACCTCGTACTTGTTCCGCGAACCCTTCGGGATCTCGATCGTGACGTCGAACTCCACCGGTGGCTCCTCCATGATCAGCACATAGTTCTGGTGGTTAAGTGTCCCTCACGCAGGTGTGTGATCGCGAAAGGGGCTGGTGGTCGTGCCAGAGCTGAGGCCTTGGCGAGCCGCGAGACCGCATGTGGTGCGGATCACGGACGCCGTACGACCGCGTCTGGCACGGGCCGCAGGAATCGTACGGCCCTCTCTCGCGCGTGCGGCGGCGGCCGCCGGGCCGCAGGTCGCACGGCTCAGGCAGGCGGCCGGGCCGCACCTCGAGCGGATCACGAAAGCCGGTCCGAACGCCAGGTCCTGGCAGTACACCGCGGGTGCGGCGACCGCCGGACTGGCGCTGGCCGCGGGCGTGGTGACGGCCGCCGGCCCCTGGGACTCCACCGGTCAGCGTACGGCCGAGCGCGACCGCGCCGCCGCCCTGGAACGCGCGGGTGGCACAGATCACGGCCGTACGGACGATTCGTCCCGTACGTCCGACACGGCCGCCGGAGCGCCCCGGCCCGCCCCCAGCGCCGCCTCCGTCCTCACCGGCCTCGCAGGCGCCGCCGGCACCGGCGGGTCCGCCCCGGACGCCCTGCCGACCAGCACCGGCGTCGCGGCCGTCCTGGACCGGCTGCTGGCCGATCCCGCCCTGGGCGCCCGCCACACCGCCGCGGTCGTCGACGTGGCCAGCGGCAAGCGCCTGTACGGCGCCGGGGCCGACGAGGCGCTGACCCCGGCCTCCACCACGAAGATCGCCACCGCCGTCGCCGCGCTCTCCGCGATGGGCGCCGACCACCGCCTCACCACCCGCGCCGCCCTGGAACCCGACACCAAGGAGCTCGTCCTCGTCGGCGGCGGCGACCCCACCCTCACCGCCCGCGCGGACGCCGAGGGCTGGGCGAGCCTGCGCACCCTCGCCGCCTCGACGGCCAAGGCGCTCAAGAAGCGCGGCGTGACCGACGTGACCCTCTCCTACGACACCACCCTCTTCGCCGGCTCCGCGATTCACCCCATCGGGGTCAACCCCAACCTCGCCCCCGTCACCGCCCTGAGCGCCGACGAGGGCCGCACCGACGGCTCGACGAGCGGCCCGGTGACCCGGGTGAGCGACCCGGCGGCCGACGCCACCCGGAAGTTCGCCGGGTTCCTGAAGGCCGACGGCATCACGACCACGGCCCCCGGCCCCTCGAAGGCGACCGCGCGCGCGGCGACGCTCGCCACGGTCTCCTCGCCCCCGCTGTCCGCGCTGATCGAACGCATGCTCACCAACAGCGACAACGACATCGCCGAGGCCCTCGCCCGCCAGACCGCCGTCGCGACCGGCGTCCGCGCCGACTTCGCCGGGGGCGGCAAGGCCGTCCGGGCCCAGCTGAAGAAGCTCGGACTGCCCCTCGCGGGCACCGTCTTCAAGGACGGCAGCGGGCTCGACCGGGAGGACCGCCTCACCGCGAACCTGCTGACCGCCCTGCTGGTCGAGGCGGGCGACCCGGACCGGCCCGGGCTGCGCCCCGTCCTCACCGGTCTGCCCGTCGCCGGCTTCACCGGCACCCTCAGCACCCGGTACGCCGACGGCGCGGCCGGCGTCGTACGGGCCAAGACGGGCACCCTGACCGGCGTGAACACCCTCGCGGGCACGGTCGTCGACCGGGACGGCCGGCTGCTCGCCTTCGCCCTGCTGACCTCCGGCACCACCGACCCGACGGCGGCCCAGACGGCACTGGACAGGACCGCCACGGCCCTGGCCGGGTGCGGTTGCCGGTGAGCAGTCCCGCCGTGACCGAAAGTCCTGGTCCGCCCCCGGTCCCGACCCCGACCCGTCCCTGACGCGCCCCCGAGTCCTCCCCGATCGACCCCTCGCGGCCTGCCCCAACCGGCGGCGACCACGTACGGTTGACACATGACGAGCATCGGTGGTGCTGCATCTGCTGGGATGGTCGACTGGAATCTCGCGGTGGCGACCGCGACCCGGCTCGTGCGGCCGGGCCCCGAGGTGAGCCGTGACGAGGCCCGGACCGTCGTCGCGGAACTGCGCCGGCACGCCAAGGCCTCGGAGGGGCACGTCCGCGGCTTCACCCGGATGGGCACCGACGACCTACACGACACGCCGATCCTCGTCGTCGACCGCCCCGGCTGGGTCCGGGCGAACGTCGCCGGGTTCCGGGAGATCCTCAAACCCCTCCTCGACAAGATGCAGGAGCGCCGCGGCAACAGCACCGGCGGCGCGGTCCTCGGCGCGGTCGGCGGCAAGGTCACCGGCGTCGAACTGGGCATGCTGCTGTCGTTCCTGGCCTCCCGCGTCCTCGGCCAGTACGAGACCTTCGCCCCGGCCACCCGCGACCTCCCCGCCGGCGGCAAGAACGGCGGCCGGCTGCTGCTCGTCGCCCCCAACATCGTCCACGTCGAACGCGAACTCGACGTCGACCCGCACGACTTCCGCCTGTGGGTCTGCCTGCACGAGGAGACGCACCGCACCCAGTTCTCGTCGGTGGCCTGGCTGCGCGACCACCTGGAGGGCGAAATCCAGTCGTTCCTGGGGGAGACCGACGTCGACCCCATGACCTTCCTGGAGCGGATCAGGGAAGCCGCCCAGTCCCTCGCCGGCGGCCGCCCCGAGGGCGAGGAGGACGACGGCGGCCACTCCCTCGTCGAACTCGTGCAGACCCCCGCGCAGCGGGAGATCCTCGGTCGTCTCACCGCCGTGATGTCCCTCCTGGAGGGCCACGCCGACTTCGTCATGGACGGGGTCGGCCCGGACGTCGTGCCGACCGTCTCGGAGATCCGCGAGAAGTTCCAGCAGCGCCGCGCCAAGGGCGCCTCCCGGCTGGACGTCGCCCTGCGCAAACTGCTCGGCCTGGACGCCAAGCTCCGGCAGTACAAGGAGGGCGAGCGCTTCGTGCGGTCCGTCGTCGAGCAGGTCGGCATGGACGGCTTCAACCGCGTCTGGACCTCCCCGAACACCCTTCCGACCAAGGCCGAGATCGCCGCACCGGCGGACTGGGTCGCGCGGGTGCACCGCAAGGCCGAGTCGTGACCCCTTGCGGAACCTCGTGCACCAATTCCGGCCTACGGCAGACGAACGCCCCTTCAATCACCCGTCCGAGGGACCGTGCGCCCGCGGCAGGCGTGCGATGCTCGGTGAACGCCCCGGTTCTGTCACCATCTACACACTCTGAGTGACCGGCCTCGGGTTCACCCCCCGAAAACATCATGAAGGGAACCGGACATGGGTCCCCATCCTGCGGTCGCGGCGATACGCCTGGCGGTCCGCCGCGTCCTGCACGACATCCTCAATGATCACCAGGCCCCCGACCCGGGGGCGCACGAGCGCCCGCCCGCGCCGCTCGTCCTCGTGGCGTGCTCCGGCGGCGCCGACTCCATGGCGCTCGCCTCCGCCCTCGCCTTCGAGGCCCCCCGGCTCGGCGTGCGCGCCGGGGCGGTCACCGTCGACCACGGCCTGCAGCCCGGCTCCGACCTGCGCGCCCGGGAAGTCGTCCTGCGCCTGCGCGAACTCGGCCTCGACCCCGTCGAGTCCACCGCGGTGACCGTCGGCCGCGAGGGAGGCCCCGAGGCCGCCGCCCGCGACGCCCGCTACGCCGCCCTCGACGCCGCCGCCGAGGACCACGGCGCCGCCGCGGTCCTCCTCGGCCACACCCGTGACGACCAGGCCGAGACCGTCCTGCTCGGCCTCGCCCGCGGCTCCGGCATCCGCTCCCTGTCCGGAATGGCCGCGGTCTCGGGGGCCGGCGGCCGTTACCGCCGCCCCTTCCTCGAACTCGACCGGCAGACCGCCCGCAAGGCCTGCATGGTCCAGTCGCTGCCCGTCTGGGACGACCCGCACAACGCCGACCCGGCGTACACCCGCTCCCGGCTGCGCCACGAAGGCCTGCCCGCCCTGGAGAAGGCCCTCGGCAAGGGCGTCGTCGAGGCACTCGCCCGGACGGCCCAGCTCTCCCGCGACGACGCCGACGCCCTCGACGCCTGGGCCCGCCGCGCCGAGGCCTCCGTACGGGACGCCGCGGGCCTCCTGGAGTGCGCCAAGCTCTACGCCCTGCCGCCCGCCGTCCGCCGCCGCATCCTGCGCCGCGCCGCCATCGAGGCGGGCGCCCCGGCCGGTTCCCTCTTCGCCCGGCACATCGAGGAGGTCGACCGGCTGATCACCGGCTGGCGCGGCCAGGGGGCCATCAATCTCCCCGGCAAAGTCGTCGCCCAGCGGCAGGGTGGCAGACTGGTGATTCGGCAAGGCTGAATCCCGACCCTCCGCACGGAGGGTTCCGGGCCGGCCGGTGTGACGACCGAAAGTGATGCGGGTGGACGCGAAAGACATGGGTGCCGACCTCAAGCAGGTACTCATCACCAAGGAAGAGATCGACGCGAAGCTGGCCGACCTGGCCGCGAAGATCGACGCGGAGTACGCGGGCAAGGACCTGCTGATCGTCGGTGTCCTCAAGGGCGCGGTGATGGTCATGGCCGACCTCGCCCGGGCGCTGTCCACCCCCGTCACCATGGACTGGATGGCCGTGTCGTCGTACGGCGCGGGCACCCAGTCCTCCGGTGTGGTGCGGATCCTCAAGGACCTCGACACCGACATCAAGGGCAAGCACGTCCTGATCGTCGAGGACATCATCGACTCCGGCCTGACCCTGTCCTGGCTGATCTCGAACCTCGGCTCCCGCGAGCCCGCCTCGCTCAAGGTGTGCACGCTGCTGCGCAAGCCCGAGGCCGCCAAGGTCGCCATCGACGTCGAGTGGGTCGGCTTCGACATCCCCAACGAGTTCGTCGTGGGCTACGGCCTCGACTACGCCGAGAAGTACCGCAACCTCCCGTTCGTCGGTACGCTCGCGCCCCACGTCTACGGCGGCTGAGCCCCGAGGGGCCCAAGCTCGCAGGACGATCGGGAACCCCGGCGGCCCTCGCGCCGTTGGAGCATGCAGACGGGTGTGCCAGCCGGACTGTGCGGCTTCGCGTGACAAAGCTGGGGTACCGTCAGAAGAACTGTCTTATCAAACTCACTATGGCAGGAGGGACGGGGCGGCACCGCTCCGTATGGATGGACGTGAAGCGATACTTCCGTGGGCCGGTCATGTGGATCGTGCTGGCCGTCCTTGCCGTGGTCGTGTTGATGCAGGTCGTCGGCTCGTCCGGCGGCTACAAGACGGTGGACACCGGCCAGGTCGTGGCAGCGATCAACGACAACAAGGTCGAGTCGGCCAAGCTCACCACCGGTGACGAGCAGACCATCAAGGTCACGCTCAAGGACGGCGTGAAGGTCAAGGGCAGCTCGAAGATCCAGGCGAGCTACATCGGCGACCAGGGCGTGACCATCGCCAACACGCTGCAGACCAAGTACCAGGACAAGCAGATTCCGGACGGCTACACGGTCTCTCCGACGAAGCAGAACGCCTTCGTCGGGATCCTGCTGTCCCTGCTCCCCTTCGTCCTCATCGTGGTCGTGTTCCTGTTCCTGATGAACCAGATGCAGGGCGGCGGCTCCCGCGTCATGAACTTCGGCAAGTCCAAGGCGAAGCTCATCACCAAGGACACCCCGAAGACGACGTTCTCGGACGTCGCCGGTTCGGACGAGGCCGTCGAGGAGCTCCACGAGATCAAGGAGTTCCTGCAGGAGCCGGCGAAGTTCCAGGCCGTCGGCGCCAAGATCCCCAAGGGTGTGCTCCTGTACGGGCCTCCCGGCACCGGCAAGACCCTGCTCGCGCGCGCCGTCGCCGGCGAGGCGGGCGTCCCCTTCTACTCGATCTCCGGTTCCGACTTCGTCGAGATGTTCGTCGGTGTCGGTGCCTCCCGCGTCCGTGACCTGTTCGAGCAGGCCAAGGCGAACGCCCCGGCGATCGTCTTCGTCGACGAGATCGACGCGGTCGGCCGCCACCGCGGCGCCGGCCTCGGCGGTGGTCACGACGAGCGCGAGCAGACCCTGAACCAGCTGCTCGTCGAGATGGACGGCTTCGACGTCAAGGGCGGCGTGATCCTCATCGCCGCGACGAACCGGCCCGACATCCTCGACCCGGCGCTGCTGCGCCCCGGCCGCTTCGACCGCCAGATCGCGGTCGACCGCCCGGACATGCAGGGCCGCCTGGAGATCCTCAAGGTCCACCAGAAGGGCAAGCCGGTCGCGCCCGACGTCGACCTGGCCGCCGTCGCCCGCCGCACCCCCGGCTTCACGGGCGCCGATCTGTCGAACGTGCTGAACGAGGCCGCGCTGCTGACGGCCCGCTCGGACAAGAAGCTGATCGACAACCAGATGCTGGACGAGGCGATCGACCGCGTGGTCGCGGGCCCGCAGAAGCGGACCCGGATCATGTCGGACAAGGAGAAGAAGATCACCGCGTACCACGAGGGCGGACACGCCCTGGTCGCGGCGGCCTCCCCGAACTCCGACCCGGTCCACAAGATCACGATCCTCTCGCGAGGCCGTGCCCTGGGCTACACGATGGTCCTCCCGGACGAGGACAAGTACTCGACCACGCGCAACGAGATGCTGGACCAGCTGGCCTACATGCTGGGCGGCCGCGCGGCCGAGGAGCTCGTCTTCCACGACCCGACCACGGGCGCGGCGAACGACATCGAGAAGGCCACCGCCACCGCCCGCGCGATGGTGACCCAGTACGGCATGACCGAGCGTCTGGGCGCGATCAAGTTCGGCGGCGACAACACCGAGCCGTTCCTCGGCCGTGAGATGGCTCACCAGCGCGACTACTCGGAAGAGGTCGCCGCACTGGTGGACGAGGAAGTCAAGAAGCTCATCGAGAACGCGCACAACGAGGCCTGGGAGATCCTGGTCGAGAACCGCGACGTGCTCGACAACCTGGTCCTCCAGCTGCTGGAGAAGGAGACGCTGGGCAAGGAGGAGATCGCCGAGATCTTCGCCCCCATCGTCAAGCGTCCCCCGCGGCCGGCCTGGACCGGCTCCTCCCGCCGCACGCCCTCGACCCGTCCGCCGGTGCTCTCCCCCAAGGAGCTCGCACTGACGAACGGCGCCAACGGCGCGACCCCGGCGATCTCCACGGCCAAGTCCACGGCGGCGGAGACCACCCCGGTGGCCGAGCCGGCCACGGAGGACCGTCCCGAGAGCTGATCGGGCTGCCAGGCCCCTCACCAGGCCCGGAATGGATGCCGCGCCCCCCAGGTTCTAGCCTGGAGGGCGCGGCATTCGCGTATGACCGATTTTCTACGCTCTTGTAGGACACCTAGGAACGAGGCAGCACATGACCGACCCCGTGACGCTGGACGGCGAGGGTTCCATCGGCGAGTTCGACGAGAAGCGCGCCGAGAACGCCGTACGGGAACTGCTGATCGCGGTCGGCGAGGACCCGGACCGCGAGGGGCTCAAGGAGACCCCGGCGCGGGTGGCGCGGGCCTACCGGGAGCTCCTGGCGGGCCATACACAGGTTCCCGAGGATGTGCTGACGACGACGTTCGATCTCGGCCACGACGAGATGGTCCTGGTGAAGGACATCGAGATCGTGTCTCTCTGCGAGCACCACATGCTGCCGTTCCACGGCGTGGCGCATGTCGGCTACATCCCGGCCGACACCGGCAAGATCACGGGGCTGTCGAAGCTGGCGCGGCTGGTCGAGGTGTTCGCCCGTCGTCTGCAGGTGCAGGAACGACTCACCACGCAGATCGCCGACTCCCTCATGCGGATCCTGGAGGCCCGCGGCGTGATCGTCGTCATCGAGGCCGAGCACATGTGCATGTCGGTGCGCGGGATCCGGAAGCCGGGCGCCAAGACGACCACGTCGGCGGTGCGGGGCCAGCTGCGGGACGCCACGACGCGCGCCGAGGCGATGAGCCTGATACTGGCGCGCTGACGCCCTGGCGCGTCGACGCCCCCGCGGCCTAGGCCGCCGGTTCCGCCCCGGTGTGGTTGTGGTCCTCGTCCTCCGGGAGCTTGCAGACGCGCTCGAGGAAGAGGGCGGCCGCTATGACCGCGATGCCTGCCAGGACCGAGAAGCCGGCGTAGATGGCCTGATCGCGGCGGGCGGGGATGTCGAGCGACTCCAGAAGGAAGACGCCCGTGCCGCCGTACATGCCGGAGACGAGGGCGGCGACCAGGGCGCTGGCCTGGCCGAAGACGACCGCGCGGGCCGCCATGAGGGGGTCGACGCCCTTGGCCTCGGGGCGGCGCTCGCGCTGGGCCTTGAGGCGGGCGCGCAGGGAGAGCGCCGTGGCCATCAGGACCACGGCGATCAGGGCGAGGACGATGGGGGCGGCCAGCGGGACGCTGGGCAGGGTCCCGATCGAGTTCCAGAGGCGGGCGCCCGCCCAGGACAGGACGCCGGCCACGACGAACACGCCGGCCAGCACCCTGATGCGCAGCTCTCTCACGGTGTCCCTTCAGCTCCCCCGGGGTCCGCGGGTCTCCCGCGGACGGTGTCGTCCTGACCTTAACGACTACGCGGGCAGGTGGAGTTCCAGGTCCTTGCGGGGGACGACGCCCTCGCGCGTGATCGTGTCGAGGAGGTCGGCGACCGCGCCGCGGCCGGGGAGCTGGGCCTCGGGGTCCACGTCGTGCCAGGGGGCGAGGACGAAGGCCCGTTCGTGGGCGCGCGGGTGCGGGAGGGTGAGGTGCGGGTCGTCGTCGACGACGTCGGCGTAGGCCACGATGTCGACGTCGAGGGTGCGCGCGCCCCAGCGTTCGTCCCGGACGCGGTGGAAGGCCTCCTCGACCGCGTGGGCCCGCTCCAGGAGCGAGGACGGCGGCAGGGTCGTCTTGAGGACGACGACGGCGTTGAAGTACGCGGGCTGGGAGCCGGGCTCGACGCCCCACGGCTCCGTCTCGTACACGGGGGAGACGGCCTTGACGCGGACGCCCGGGGTGTCCTCCAGGGCGTCGATGGCCCCCTGAAGGGTCTCCAGGCGGTTGCCGAGGTTGGAGCCGAGCGAGAGCACGGCGCGTCGGGGGTTGTGCAGGGTCGTGTCGGCGGCGTCCACCTGCTGCACCACGGAGGCGGGCACCGGCTGAACGGTCGGGTCGCTGTGGCCCTGGGTGAAGGACGCGGTCATACTCGGCTCCGGGTGATGGTGACGGTCACGTCGTCGAAGGGGACCGTGATCGGCGCGTTCGGCTTGTGGACGACGACCTCGACCTCTTGTACCCGCTCGTGTTTCAGGCAGGCCTGGGCGATGCGCTCGGCGAGCGTCTCGACGAGGTCGACCGGCTCGCCCTCGACGACGGCCACGACCTCCTCGGCCACGATGCCGTAGTGCACGGTCTTCGCCAGGTCGTCGTCGGCGGCGGCGGGCCGGGTGTCCAGGCCCAGGACCAGGTCCACGACGAAGGTCTGGCCCTGCGCGCGTTCCTCGGGGAACACCCCGTGGTACCCGCGGGCCTTCAGGCCGCGCAGCGCGACACGATCCACGCGAATCACTCCTGCAATCGTCGGTTGCGGCCGGTGCGTACCGGGTGCGGGCGGCACGCCGGCCTCGAACGAATCTACCTGCGAGCACCGACAGGCCCGGGCGGCGGCCGCGGTGGCGCCGGCCCGATCCGGACTTTTCACCCGGTGTTTCCCCTGGGGAATCCGGTGGCTCACGGGTTGGTAGCCGCCCCTACCCGCGGGTTCGTGATTCCAACCACTTCTTGGTCCAGGAGGGGGTGTCTAGGGGGTGTCGTCGTCCTCGGCGGTCTCGTCCTCGTCGTTCTCGGCCAGGACCGGGGAGGCGTGGTGCGACCAGAGCTTCCAGCCGTCGGGGGTGCGGCGGAACACGTTCGTGGCGACCACCAGCTGGCCCACGAGCGGTCCGAGCTCCTCTCCGGCCCGGGGGGCGGGGCCGCCGCTGAGGATGTTCTCCGTGCAGGTCACCAGGGCGGTGTCACCGGTGACCGAGACGTGCACGTCGGTGAGGAAGAACTGGATGTAGTCCGTGTTCGCCATGATCAGCGCGTAGGAGCGCAGCACCTCGCCGCGTCCGGTGAGCACCGGCCAGCCGGGGTGGACGCAGGAGACCACGCCGGTGTCCGCCGGGTCGTGGTACTCCTCGTCGACCCCCAGGTCGGCGGGGGTGAGCCAGAGCGAGGACACCCCTTCGAAGTCACCCTGCTCCAGTGCCTCGTAGAAGGCGGTGTTCGCGGCCTCGACCTGCTCGACGTCGGTGTGGGGGGCGCTCACCGGGCTCCTTCTGCGCCGTGCGGGCCGCGTGCGCCGGAATCCTCGGAGCCGGTGTGCGCGCGGGGCGCGGCGCTTTCCGCGCGCGCTCCTTCCACGGCGCGCGCGACCCGCACCGCGTCCGCCGTGGCGCGCACCTCGTGCACGCGCACCGCCCACGCGCCGGCGTGGGCCGCGAGCGCGGACACGGCGGCCGTGGCGGCGTCCCGCTCGCGGGCGGGCGGGGGCGCGCCCTCGGGTCCGGCCAGGACCCGGCCGAGGAACCTCTTGCGGGATGCGGCGACGAGCAGCGGGTGCCCCAGGGCGCGCAGCCGGTCGAGGTGGGCGAGCAGGGTGAGGTCGTGGCCGGCGTCCTTGGAGAAGCCGAGGCCGGGGTCGACGACGATCCGGTCGGGGGAGACGCCGCCGGCCAGGACGGCCTCCACGCGCGCGTGCAGTTCGTCGACGACCTCGGTGACGACGTCGTCGTAGACGCCCTTGATCGTGCCGCCCTCCAGGAAGCCGCGCCAGTGCATGACGACGAAGGGGGCGCCGGCGTCCGCGACGGCGGGGATCATCGCCGGGTCGGCGAGGCCGCCGCTGACGTCGTTGACGAGGGCGGCGCCGGTGGCGAGGGCGCGGGCGGCGACGGAGGCGCGCATCGTGTCGACGGAGACGACGACGCCCTCGGAGGCGAGGCCGCGGACGACGGGGATGACGCGGCGCAGTTCCTCGGTCTCGTCGACGCGGGTGGCGCCGGGCCGGGTGGACTCGCCGCCGACGTCGACGAGGTCGGCGCCCTCGGCGACGAGCTGGAGGCCGTGCTTGACGGCGGCCGTCGTGTCGAACCAGCGGCCGCCGTCGGAGAAGGAGTCGGGCGTCACGTTGACGACTCCCATGACCGCGCAGCGGTCCCATTCCGGAAGGCCGGCGACGCGCCCGCGTCCGCTCTGCTTGCTCATACGTTCAGCGTAGGCCCCGTGGGGGGCCGGGACGCCGGGCGGCCCGGGCGGAAGCCCCAGGGCTGGGAGGGGGCGGGGCTTCCGCCCGGGCCGGTCATGAGGGCCGTACGGCTATGCGGCGCGTACGTCTCTTTCGGCCAGCCCGTGCGCGCACGCGCGGGCCGGCCTGGCCCGGCGGCGCAGGAAGCGCGGCAGCGGGAGGGCGAGGTTGACGAAGCCCTCGGCCTGCATCGCGGCGAAGCCGATGCGGGGCAGGTCGCCGGAGGCCCGGTAGACGACGAAGCGGGGCTCCCAGCGGGGCTGGAACTTGGCGTTGAACTTGTAGAGCGACTCGATCTGGAACCAGCGGGACAGGAAGACCAGCAGCCCGCGCCAGGCACGCAGCACCGGTCCGGCGCCGATCTTCTCGCCACGGGCCAGCGCGGAGCGGAACATCGCGAAGTTCAGCGACACGCGCGTGATGCCGAACCGCGGCGCGGCCTGGAGGGCGGCGACGATCAGCAGTTCGTTCATGCCCGGGTCGGCCGCGCGGTCGCGGCGCATCAGGTCCAGGGAGGCGCCGTCCGTGCCCCAGGGCACGAAGTGCAGGATCGCCTTCAGGTCGCCGTACGGCCCGGGCACCTCGTCGGCCTTGTGCGCGGTGGCGATGAGGCAGTCGCCGTCCGAGGCGTCGCCCACACGGCCCAGCGCCATGGAGAAACCGCGCTCGGTGTCGGTGCCGCGCCAGTCCTCCGCGGCGCGCCGGATGCGCTCCAGTTCGGCCTCGCCCAGGTCACGGACACGACGTACGCGGGTCTCGTAACCGGCGCGCTCGATGCGCTTGACCATCTGGCGCACGTTGCGCATCGCGCGGCCGGCCAGCGAGAAATCCGCGACGTCCACCACCGCCTCGTCGCCCAGTTCGAGGGCGTCGAGGCCGGTCTCGCGGGTCCAGACCTCGCCGCCGGTCTCCGAGCAGCCCATGACGGCGGGCGTCCAGGAGTGGGCCCTGGCCTCGTCCATGAAGCGTTCGATGGCGCCGGGCCAGGCCTCGACGTCGCCGATGGGGTCGCCGCTGGCGAGCATCACGCCGGAGACGACGCGGTAGGTCACCGCGGCCTTGCCGCTGGGCGAGAAGACGACGGCCTTGTCGCGGCGCAGCGCGAAGTGGCCGAGGGAGTCGCGGCCGCCGTGCCTCTCCAGCAGGGCACGCAGGCGTGACTCGTCCTCCTCGGTGAGGCGGGCGGCCGGGTGTTCGGGGCGGAAGGCGAGGTAGATCGTGGTGACGGCGGTGATCCAGCCGAGGGCGCCGAGGGAGAAGGCGACGGTCCAGGAGGTGTTGCCCTGGTAGTCGACCGGGCCCTCGAAGCCGAAGAGGCCGTACAGGACGTGGGTCAGGCGATCGGCCAGGCTCGGGTCGCCGATCATGCGCCGCGGGTGGACGCTGACGATGACCAGTCCTAGGACGAGGGAACCGGCGCCCATGAGGACGAAGTTGGCGAGCGCGCGCCAGCGGCTGCGCGGGTCGGGCAGGGCCGCGAACTGGTCGCGGTGGACCACCAGCGGCACCAGCAGCGCCAGTGAGATGAGCGCGCCCACGAGCGAGTGGCGGTACACGAACTGCGCGACCGCGCCCGCCGGGAGCAGCACGACCGCGGCCCGCCACGCCCGCCGTTTGGCGCGCTTGAGACCGTGGGCGAGCAGGAGCAGCAGGACGCCGGCGCTGAGCGAGAGGGCGGCCGCGAACGGGCCGAACGCGCCGGGCAGCACCTCGGCGAGGGTGTGCATACGGCTCTGCCGGAACCGCGGGAAGATGCCCGCGGCGACGTCCAGCAGGCCCACGAGGGCACAGGCTCTGCCGACGAGGGCGGGCACGGACTCGGGGCGCGGGCCTCGCATCAGCCGCCGCACCCGGCTTGATCGGATCGGAACCCCGCCCGACATTTCCCCATCTTCCCTGACAGACATCGCATCCCGTAGTTCCGCGAGAGACCTTGAACCCGGCGCCATTCGGGGCATCCGGCGACATTGCGCCCTCTAGGACGGTGTCTCGGGGAGAGAGGTTCACTCGTCTCTTCAAAGCCGCTGAAAAGGCCAGGGAAAGTCCGGGACAAGCCCTCGCGAAGGAGTCGGGGGAACGGGCGTGCGCCCGGACGGAGAAGCAGGCAGGAAACCACTTCATGGGTCTCACGAGCAACACAGTGCTGCTGTTGTCGGTCCTGTTCGCCTTAGTGCTGTTCGTCGGCACGGTATGGCTGTGGCCGCGGCTGGCCCGGCGTTCCTGGCGGGCCGTCGGAGGGCGTGTGGGGCTGCTGCTGTCGACGCAGCTGGCCCTCTTCCTGTCGGTCGGGCTGTCCGCCAATCAGGCCTTCGGTTTCTACGCCAGCTGGGCGGACCTGTTCGGCCGGGAGACGGAGCCGGGTGTGGTCGTCGACCACACGAACGGCGCCCCGGGCGGGCCGGTGCGGGTCGTCGACACCCGGCGGGTGGACGGCGGCGGCGGGCGGCCGGAGTTCGGCGGGCAGATCCAGAAGGTGACCCTCGACGGCCGTACGTCGGGCATCGCCACGCCCGCCTTCGTGTACCTGCCGCCGGAGTACTTCGCCCCAGAGAACCGCTCGCGCACCTTCCCGGCGGCCGTCGTCCTCACGGGCTACCCCGGTACGGCGGAGGCGCTCGTCGACAAGCTGCACTACCCGCGCACCGCCCGCAAGCTCGCCGAGGACGGCCGTATGCAGCCGATGATCCTGGTGATGCTGCGGCCGACGGTGGCGCCGCCGCGGGACACGGAGTGCGTGGACGTCCCGGGCGGACCGCAGACCGAGACGTTCTTCGCCAAGGACCTGCCGGACGCCGTCACGGCCCACTACCGGGTGGGGAGGAAGCCCGGCAGCTGGGGCATCATCGGGGACTCCACGGGCGGTTACTGCGCCCTGAAGCTCGCGATGCACCATCCGGAGGTGTACGCGGCGGGCGCGGGACTGTCGGCGTACTACAAGGCGCCGACCGATCCGACCACGGGCGACCTCTTCCACGGTGACAAGACGCTGCGCAACGAGGCGGATCTGCACTGGTTTCTGAAGAACCGTTCCGCCCCGGACACCTCGCTGCTCGTCACCAGCAGCAAGGCCGGTGAATCCAACTACAAGGCCACACTGAAGTTCATCGACCTGGCGAAGGCCACGGACCGGACCAGGATCTCGTCGATCATCCTCGAAAGCGGCGGCCACAACTTCAACACCTGGCGGCGGGAGATCCCCCCGACCCTGGAGTGGATCAGCGGGCGGCTGAACAATTGATCTTGATGTTCTTCGCCGTGCTCTGTGAAGACTTCGTCATGGCTGTGTTTTTGCGGGGCGGGGCGCCAACATTCGCCTACGCGCGGTAAGTTTCTGGCCATGCCACGTGGACGTCACCGCCATTCCCCGCCTTTGCACAGGCTGCTGCCTCCCTCGGCGATCGCAGGCGTCTCCGTCGTCTGCGCCCTCGGCCCCTGGCTGTTCGCGGAGCCGGTCGTGCTCCGGGGTCTGGCCGCGGCCGCGGCGGTGACGGCGGTCGTCGGCGCGGTCGTCATGCGCCGCTGGGACACGCAGGCCGGCCGGCAGGTCGCCGACCTCACGCGCGCGCGTGCGAGCGACGAGTGGCGCTTCGAGGAACGGGTCGCCGAACTGGAGACGGATCTCGACGAATCGCGCGAGCTGCGCGTCAAGCTGGAGCAGCGGCTGCGCGCCAAGCGCGCCGAACTGGCGGGCCTGCGCAACGAGCACGCCGCCCTGCTGCGTCGCTACGCCACGGCGGAGACCGAGCGGGCGAGCGCCCTGGAGGGCCGCCGTCTGCTGGAGATCGAGGCCGTCACGGAGATGCACGCGCTGCCTGCCGCGCGGGTGTCGGAGGAGCAGGAGCAGCCGGAGCCCGAGCGGGAGCCGGACACGGCGGCCGCGGTCTCCGGGACGGCGGAGACGGCCGACGTGCCGGGGACGACCGGGACGGCGGAGGAGGAGAGCGCCGAGCCGGAGCGGAACACCGAGGCGGAGTCCGGCGCTCCGGCGGTCTTCTCGCCGGAGGGCTCGCGGCTCTTCCTCAAGGCGCAGGTGGCGCTGGCCAAGCTCGACCCGGACGCCGCGCCGGCCGCCGAGAGCGATGCCTCCGGCGGGGAGGAGCCCGTCAAGGTCACGTCCGGGGAGGCCGCCACCACGGAGGCGGCCCAGGAGGACGAAGCCGAGGGGAAGCCCGAGGCGGTCGACGAGCACGCGCGCGCGGCCGCCGCTCACCCGGCTGACGACGAGAAGGAGAGCCCGGCGCAGGAGCCCGCTCCGGAACCGGCGCGGGAGACGGCTGGTCACGACGACCTGGCCGAGCCCGCCGGGACCCCCGGTTCCGGGACGGCCGGTTCCGTGACGTCCGGGTTCGGGGCGTCCGGTTCCAGGACGGTCGAGTCCGGGACGCCCGCCTCTGAGACGCCCGGTACGTCCGCGTCCGTGGCGCCCGGTTCCGGGGTGCCCGGTTCCGGGACGGCCGAGTCCGAGGCGCCTGCGTCCGGGAGGTCCGCGTCTGGGACCCCTGGTTCCGAGATGCCCGCGTCCGGGGCGCCTGCGTCCGTGACGTCTGCGTCCGGGGCCCCCGGTTCCAGGGCCGCTGACGCCGGATCGGCCGCGTCCGAGCCCGAGCGCGAGCTGTCTGAAGCAGCCGCATCCGTGCGCGCCGCGTCCATGCCGGCCGCGCCCGCGCCCGCGCCTGCCGCATCCGGGTCCGCCGGCCCCGCGCCCGCCGCGCCCGCCGCATCCGCGCCCGCCGCATCCGGGTCCGCCGCGCTCGTTCCCCGGCCCGCCGGTCCCGTGCAGCGGCCCGCCGGGCACTTCACCGTGCCGACCGCCGTGGCCGTCGTGCCCGCCGCACAGCCGGTGCGGCGACCCGCGGTCGAGGGCGGGTTCGACTTCTTCGGTACGAAGAGCGCGACGCCGTCGAACGCCCTGGAGGCCGTGCAGAACGAGGACCTCGCCGACGTCGTCGGGCAGGAGGCGCTCGCCCTGCACAAGGCCGAGGCCGAGGCGGAGTTCAAGCCGGCCGGCGAGGAGGCGCGCGGCGTCGGCCAGGTCATCGACCTGACCGCGCACGACGAGACCGAGGTGATCGACCTCCAGGGCCTGCGCAGCGCGGTGTCCTGACCCGGCGTCACCTTCGCCGCGACCCGAGGGCCGTGCGCCCGCCGTCTCCGGAACGGCGGCCGCACGGCCCTCGCGCGTCCGGGAACGGGCCCAGGGCCTGCCCGGCGGGTGCTGCCGACGAGGCGGGGTCCGGCACGCCCCTGCGGCGTCGGCGGCGGGCGACGGCGGTTGCAGCCCCCCCTCACGTCCCGTCCCGCGCCCCCTACGCCATCCAGCGGTCCGGGCGGGCGGCTCGGCGGCCGGTTCGGGAGCGCTCGGCCTGGGAGCGCAGCAGTCGCTCGGCCTCCTGTACGTCCCTCAGGCGGGCCGTGACGGTCTTGTCGGCCCCCGTGTCCACATGGACGGCCGCGAGGCGCCAGAGGCGCTGCCAGGGGCCCTGGGTCAGCCGTACGCTCTGGACCTTCGCGTGCGGCACGAGCGCGAGGCTCCGGTGCAGCAGCCCGTGCCGGGTGGCGAACACGGCGTCGGTGACCGCGATCCCGTAGCCCCGCCACCACAGCGGCACGCACCGTCCGGCCCGGCGCGGCGGGCGGGACAGCGAGTCCGCCGCCGGCACGGTCACGCCGGGCAGCACGCGCGCGACGACGGCCTCCGCGACCGCGCGCGGGGCGACCGGTACGAGCACGGAGTTGGCCGAGCCCGCCACGTCCAGCTCGACGCGCACCCAGCCCCGCCGCCGCCACAGCAGCGGCTGCACGATCCGCACGGTCTGCACGCGCCCCGGCGGGACCGTCTCGTGCGTGCGGTCCAGCAGGCCGCGGTCGATGCGCAGCCCGTCCGGGGACTCGCCGACGGTCCAGTCGTACTCGCCGACGAACCGCCCCGCGCTGCGCGCGGCCGCCGCGCCGAGCAGGGGCAGGCCGGTCGCGAGGACCGTGACCACGCTGTGGGTGACCAGCCACAGGACGGGCGGCACGACGAGGGCGGCGGCCAGGGCGCCCCAGGTCGCGCCGGTCAGCGCCAGCGCGACCGCGAGGTGGCGCGCCGGTACGCGCAGCAGTTCGCGCGCCGGCGCCTCGCCCACCTCGTGCGCCGTCTCGGGCGCGAAGCCCGCCGCCCGCGCGAGCAGTTCGGCCCGCAACGCGCGGGCCTCGTCCTCGCCCAGGAAGGCCAGTTCGTCCTTCTTGTCGGCGCCGACGACGTCGAGCCGCAGTTTCGCCACCCCCGCGATCCGCGCGAGCAGCGGCTGGGTGATGTCGATCGCCTGGATGCGTTCGAGACGGATGTGCGCCGTGCGCCGGAACAGCAGCCCGGTGCGGATGCGCAGCTCGCTCTCCGTCACGGCGAAGTGGGTGAACCACCAGCTCAGGAACCCGTAGGCGGCCGCCGCCGGGACCAGCACGGCCAGCGCGACCAGCAGGGTCGTCGTGGTCAGCCGGGTGAGCTGCTCCTGCGTCTGGCGGGGGTCGTGCACCGCCCAGCCGACGAGCACCGCGACCGGCGCCCAGGCCCGCCGGAACGGGGTGACGGGGTGCAGCCGGTGCTCGGCGAGGGCACGCCCCGCACCCTCGCCGGCGGCGCCGGGGGCCGTCACAGGCCCGCCGATCGGGCCTCGCCGAGCTCGGTGAGCCGGTCGCGCAGCCGTTCCGCCTCGGCCGGGTCGAGGCCCGGGATGGTCGCGTCGGTGGCGGCGGCCGCGGTGTGCAGCTGGACGCTGGCGAGGCCGAAGTGCCGCTCGACGGGACCCGAGGTCACCTCGACCAGCTGCATGCGCCCGTACGGTACGACGGTCTCCTCGCGCCACAGCACGCCCCGGCTGATCAGCAGGTCGTCGGCGCGCTCGGCGTACCGCCAGGAGCGCCAGTTGCGGGCGAGGAGCTGCCAGCCGGACGCGATCCCGATCAGCGGCAGCAGCGCGAACGCCGCCCACGCCGGTCCGGCGAGCAGTCCGAGGAGCAGGCCGAGGCCGACGGCCGCGAGCCCCAGCCACACCACCAGCAACAGCCGCCGCATCCGCAGCAGCCCCGGCGGCAGCCCGGTCCACACCGGCCCCGCCTCGGACGTCTGCGGTCCCGCCTCGGTCGTCTCCGCGCCCCCAGGGCTCCCCGTTTCCATACGGCCAGCGTACGTAGGGGAGACTGGGTGCCATGACTCCTACGACGGAGACCACGGTCGGGATCGGCGGCGCCGCGGAGAGCACCGACATGGTGCTCAACATCGGCCCCCAGCACCCCTCCACGCACGGCGTGCTGCGGCTGCGACTGGTGCTGGACGGCGAGCGCATCCGGCATGCCGAGCCGGTGATCGGCTACATGCACCGCGGCGCGGAGAAGCTGTTCGAGGCGCGCGACTACCGGCAGATCGTCATGCTGGCCAACCGCCACGACTGGCTGTCGGCCTTCTCGAACGAGCTGGGCGTGGTCCTCGCCGTCGAGCGGATGCTCGGCATGGAGGTCCCCGAGCGCGCGGTGTGGACGCGCACGCTCCTCGCGGAGCTGAACCGGGTGCTGAACCACCTGATGTTCCTGGGGTCGTATCCGCTGGAGCTGGGCGGCATCACCCCGGTCTTCTACGCGTTCCGTGAGCGCGAGGTGCTGCAGAACGTGATGGAGGAGGTCTCCGGCGGGCGCATGCACTACATGTTCAACCGGGTCGGCGGCCTCAAGGAGGACCTGCCGGCCGGGTGGGCCTCACGCGCGCGGGCGGCCGTCGCCGCCGTGCGCTCCCGCATGGACGTCTTCGACGACCTCGTGCTCGGCAACGAGATCTTCCGGGGCCGCACGCGCGACGTGGGCACGCTCTCGCCCGAGGCCGTGCACGCGTACGGCGTCAGCGGGCCGATCGCGCGTGCCTCGGGTGTCGACTTCGACCTGCGCCGCGACGAGCCCTACCTCGCGTACGGGGAACTCCAGGACACCCTGGAGGTGGTGACCCGCACCGAGGGCGACTGCCTCGCCCGCTTCGAGTGCCTGCTCGCCCAGACCCACAACGCGCTCGACCTCGCGGACGCCTGCCTGGACCGCCTCGCCGACCTGCCGCCCGGCCCGATCAACCAGCGGCTGCCCAAGGTCCTCAAGGCGCCCGAGGGGCACACGTACGCGTGGACCGAGAACCCCCTCGGCATCAACGGCTACTACCTCGTCAGCAAGGGCGAGAAGACGCCGTACCGCCTGAAGCTGCGCTCGGCCTCCTACAACAACATCCAGGCGCTCACCGAGCTGCTGCCGGGCACCCTGGTCGCGGACATGGTGGCGATCCTGGGGTCGATGTTCTTCGTGGTCGGGGACATCGACAAGTAGGCCCGGCGCGGTGCCTCACCGCAGGGGGTCCGCGACGCCCACCGGCTGGAGCAGCCAGCCGAAGTCGCCGAGCCCGCCCGGGGCGGTGAGCTCGGCGGCCTCTCCGGCGCCCGCGAGGGCGCGGACGTAGGCGGCCGGGTCGGCGGAGGCGAGCGAGAGCGGGGGGCGCGCGCCGTCGAGGCCCAGGGCGTGCAGGGCGGCGCGCTGGGTGAGCAGACGCGGGACGGGCGGGTCGTACGCCGTGGTGTGCGCCGTCGCCCTCGCGCCGGCCTCCGCGCACGCGTCGAGCGCCACGTGCGCCGTGATGTCGCACGTCCCGTCCGGTACGGGTGCCGTCTCCCGGCCCTCGCGGAAGCCAGTGAGCGTGCCGAACGGGGGGCGCGCGTCCGCCGTGTGCGCGTAGTCGACGGCCACCGCGAGCCCGCGCGCCACGGACGCGACGGCGGACGCCCACGCCGTGTCGCGGGGCAGCCCGATCTCCGCCCGCAGCCCCTGCTCCTCCGGCAGCGGCCACCAGCGCGCCAGCCACGCCGCCGCCGTGCCGGACACCTCCTCGCCGAGCCGCTCGGTCCCGTCGGCGCGGACCAGCACCAGGCGCGGCACGCCCGCGGAGTCGACCTCGGCGACCTCGACCGGCACGTTGTCGAGCCACTCGTTGGCGAACAGCAGCCCGGTGATCCCCGGCGGCGGCTCCGCCAGCCACTCGATCCGGGGAGCGAGCCCTTCGGGGCGGCCGGCGAGCTCGACGGCGTACGCGCGGGTGCGGTCGGCCACCTCGGCGGGGAGCGCGGCGAGCACCCCGGTGACCAGTTCGCCCCGTCCGGCGGCCATGTCGACGAAGTCGAGCTCCTCGGGCCGGCCCAGTGCCTCGTCGACGCGGCACACCAGGCGGGCGACGGCCTCGGCGAAGAGGCGGGAGGCGTGCACCGACGTGCGGAAGTGCCCGGCGGGGCCCTCGGGCCGCCGGTAGAAGCCGCCCGCGCCCCCCGTGCCGTACAGCGCGTCCCGCATGGCCGACCGCCAGCCGCGCCAGTCGTCGGAGTCGCTCACTTCGTGCGTCATCCGGTCAGACTAGGCGCACAGGTGATCACGGCCTCCACCTTGCGGAGTACGCGCGCCGGGACCGGATCGGCCCTCCGGTTGACCCCCGCACACAGCGGGCTTCCCTACGCTGGGTTACGTGCAGCGCCTCTATGACTTCCTCCGCAGACACCCGACCGGGGTGGACGGCTTCTGGGCCGTCGTCCTGTTCGGGATCACCGCGGCTGCCGGAACCGCGGGTCAGGACCGGGGCGGCACCGACTCCGCGGCGCTGCTGGTGCCGGTGGTCTTCCTCCTGTGCCTGGTCATCGCGCTGCGTCGGCTCATGCCCGAGAAGATGCTGGTGCTGGCCGCCGCGCTCGGCCTGGCCCAGCTGGTGCTGAACGTCGGGGTCACGGCCGCCGACTTCGCCCTGCTGGTGATCGTCTACACGGTCGCCGCCACCGGCGCCCGCTGGGCCTCCCGGCTCGCCCTGGTCATGGCCCTGAGCGCGGCCACCCTGGCGCAGGTGCGCTGGCCGCACGAGCACGCGAGCGTGCCGGGCCAGTTCGCGGTCATCGTCTTCCAGACCGTGCCGTTCGCCCTCGCCTGGGTGCTCGGCGACTCGATGCGGACCCGGCGTGCCTACTTCGCGCAGCTGGAGGAGCGCAACGCGCGTCTGGAGAAGGAGCGCGAGGCGCAGGCGAAGGTCGCGGTGGCCGCCGAGCGCGCCCGGATAGCGCGGGAGCTGCACGACGTCGTCGCGCACAACGTGTCGGTGATGGTGGTGCAGGCCGACGGCGCCGCGTACGTCATCGACGCCGCGCCCGACCAGGCGAAGAAGGCCCTGGAGACGATCTCCTCCACCGGCCGCCAGGCCCTCGCGGAGATGCGCCGTCTGCTGGGCGTGCTGCGCACCGGGGAGCACCAGGAGGGCGGGGAGTACGTGCCGCAGCCGGACGTGGAGCAGATCGAGGATCTCGTCCAGCAGTGCCGCGGCTCGGGCCTGCCCGTGGACTTCAAGATCGAGGGCACCCCGCGGCCGATGCCGAGCGGCGTCGAGCTCACCGCGTACCGGATCGTGCAGGAGGCGCTGACGAACACGCGCAAGCACGGGGGGCCGAACGCGGGTGCGAGCGTCCGCCTGGTCTACTTCGACGACGGCCTCGGGCTGCTCGTCGAGGACGACGGCAAGGGCGCCCCGCACGAGCTGTACGAGGAGGGCGGCGCCGACGGGCAGGGCCACGGCCTGATCGGCATGCGGGAGCGGGTCGGCATGGTCGGCGGCACTCTGGACGCGGGCCCGCGTCCCGGCGGAGGATTCCGCATCAGCGCCCTGCTGCCGCTCAAACCGGCGCATTGACCCCGACGCGCGCCCCTCGTTGACACCTGTCACGCCCCCGGGCGTCGACCCGCACTGAGAACCGACCCACGGAAGAGGACCCGATGACGATCCGCGTGATGCTCGTCGACGACCAGGTGCTGCTGCGCACCGGGTTCCGGATGGTGCTCGCCGCCCAGCCGGACATGGAGGTCGTGGCGGAGGCGGGTGACGGCGTCGAGGCCCTTCAGGTGGTGCGCTCCACGGCCGTCGACGTCGTCCTGATGGACGTGCGCATGCCGAAGCTGGACGGGGTGGAGGCCACCCGGCGGATCTGCGCGGAGCCCGACCCGCCGAAGGTGCTGATCCTGACCACCTTCGACCTGGACGAGTACGCGTTCTCCGGGCTGAAGGCGGGCGCGTCCGGCTTCATGCTGAAGGACGTGCCGCCCGGCGAGCTGCTCGCCGCCATCCGCTCGGTGCACAGCGGCGACGCGGTGGTCGCCCCCTCCACCACCCGCCGCCTGCTCGACCGGTTCGCGCCGATGCTGCCCGCCACCGGCAGGGAGCCCCGGCACAAGGAGCTGGAACGGCTCACCGACCGGGAGCGGGAGGTCATGGTGCTGGTCGCCCAGGGCCTGTCCAACGGCGAGATCGCGGCCCGTCTGGTGCTGTCCGAGGCCACCGTCAAGACCCATGTCGGCCGCATCCTGACCAAGCTGGGCCTGCGGGACCGGGTCCAGGTCGTGGTCCTCGCATACGAAACGGGGTTGGTGCGGGCCGGCGGCCACTAGTGTCTGCGCATGCTCCTGTGGATCAACGGCCCCTTCGGGGGCGGCAAGACACAGACCGCACATGAGATCCGGCGCCGCCTGCCCGGCAGCGTCGTCTGCGACCCCGAGCACGCCGGGTTCGGGCTGCGCCGGATGCTGCCGCCGGAACTGCGCGGGGACTTCCAGGACCTGGTGTCCTGGCGGCAGGGCGTCGTCGAGGTCCTGGACCTGGCGCTGAGCAGGCACGACGGCGTGGTGATCGCCCCCATGACGGTCACCGATCCCGCCTGCTTCGCGGAGACCGTCGGCAGGCTGCGTGAACTCGGGCACGACGTAGGCCACTTCACCCTGCTCGCCGAGCGCGAGACGGTCCTGCGGCGGCTGCGCGAGCGGGGCTTCGGGCATCTGCTGCGGTACGTCGCGGGGAAGAACGCCGGTCTGCGCCGGGAGAGCTGGGCCGTGCGGCAGTTCGACCACTGTCTGGAGCGGCTGCGGGAGCCGGAGTTCGCCGAGCAGCTGTGGACCGACCACTCGACCGTGCCGAAGACGGCGGACCGCATCGCGGTGCTGGCCGGGCTGACGCTCAGGCCGAACACCGAGGGCGCCCTGCGCACCCGGCTGCGGCAGGCGGGGGTCGGGATCCGGCACATCCGGTTCGACTGAGCGGCCCGCTCAGCGCAGGAGGCCCTCCAGGAAGTCGCTGCCCAGCCGCGCCACCACCGTCACGTCGAGCTGGTGCAGCACGTACCGGCCGCGGCGGCGGGTGGTGATCAGGGACGCCTTCTTCAGGACGCCGAGGTGGCGGGATATCTCGGGTGCCGTCATGCCCAGGGACTGGGCTATCTCGCTCGTGGTGTAGGCGCTGCGGGCCAGCAGACGGCAGATCCGCATCCGTACGGGATGGGAGAGCGCGGTGATGCGCAGCGTCAGCTGTTCGACCGAGGGCGGCGAGGCGAGCTCGGGGGAGCCGACCGGGTAGTGCAGGACCGGCTGCCAGCCGTACCGGTGCAGGACCATCAGGTGGGGCCAGCCGAGGCTCGTCGGGATGAGGAGGAGCCCGCCGTCCGCCGTGGCGGTGCGGCCGTGGGCCATCTTGTCCACGGAGATCAGCGCGGCGCCCTCGTCCAGCGACACGGCGGTGGACACCGAGGTGAGGGCCTCCGCGAGGCCCTTGCGCCGCAGCAGGTCCGTCTTGTGGCGGGCGTCGGCGGCGAGCGGGTGGCTCACCCGGGCCCAGACGTCGGCGAAGAACGCCTCCTCGCAGTCCCGGAGGAACTGGCGCAGCCAGGCGCGCACCGCGGGCGGGTCGTCGAGCAGCCGCCGGGTGAAGTGCACCTGCCGGGGGCCGCGTGCCGCGGCCAGGTCCAGGGCGCGGCGGTGCTGCGCCGGGTCGGCGAGGACGTCGAGGCCCGGCGCGTCGTAGCCCGGCGTGCACATGAACTCCGTCGCGGCGTTCACGAACTGTTCGTCCGTCAGTTTGTCGAGGAGGTCCAGTTCCTCGGTGAGGGTGGCGCCGGGCAGGGTGTCGCGGCCCGGGAGGCCGGCGTACGGCAGGAAGAGGTCCGAGAACGTCGTCCGCCACAGGAAGTCGGCCTCGCACATCCGGTCGGCCAGATACGGGTCCAGCCGGGCGGTGACACCGGTGACCCACCCCTGGAGACCGGGGTGGTGGCCGGGCTCGGAGAGCGCGTGCAGGGCCATGCCGAGCTCGGCCAGGGGCGAGGGCACGACGGCGATCCGCTCCGGCCGCAGGCCCGCGATGTCGATGCTGACGCTCATGCCCTCATGGTGCACCCCGCCACTGACAACCCCCCTCCCGATTGACGAGGGCCGTCAATCGGGAGGGGCGGGAGCGGTCTCGTGTGCGACGGACCCGTGCGGTCTCAGTTCGCGGCGTCCAGCTTCGCCCGCTGCTCCGCCGTCAGTTCCAGGTCGACGGCCGCCAGGCTGTCGTTCAGCTGCTCGACCGAGGACGCGCCGACCAGCGGCAGGACCGGGATGTCGCCGCCCATCAGCCAGGACAGCACGACCTGGTTGACGCTGGCGCCGGTCTCCTCGGCCACCTCGCGGACGGCCTGGAGCCGGGCGGGCGTGCCCGCGTGCTCGAAGCCCGGGCCCAGCGGCTTGTCCTCGCGCACGTAGGCGCCGGACAGCAGCGGCGAGTAGGCGACCTGGGTGAGGGAGGGGTTGGCGCGGACGTAGCTGAGCAGGTCCGCGCTGACCAGGCCCTGGTTGCCGTCGGGCGAGCGCAGGCTGGGGATGTCGGCGCGCTGGCGCAGGTAGCTGTGGTGGTGCTGGAGGACCTCGTATCCGGGCAGTCCGGCCGCCCTGGCGAGGTTGCGGGCGGCCTCGATCCGCCAGGCCCAGTGGTTGCTCGCGCCGAGCAGGCCGGCGACGCCGTCGGCGACGACCTCGGCGAAGCCGGTGACGGTCTCCTCCAGGGGCGTCTTCTCGTCCATGATGTGCGCGTACAGCAGGTGGATGCGCTCGATGCCGAGGCGTTCCCTGCTGCGCTCGGCGGATTCCCGGATGGCTTTGGCCGAAAGTCCCTCGACGTCAAGGCTGAAACCGGTCGCCGGCGCGTTCGGGCGGGCGCCGAGTTTCGTCGCGATGGTGATCTCGTCGCCGATGCCCCGGCTGCGGATCCAGCGGCCGAGCAGTTCCTCGCTTTCCCCGCCCTGCGTTCCATTGACCCAGAACGCGTAGTTGTTGGACGTGTCGATGAACGTGCCGCCCGCTTCGACGAAACGGTCGAGAATGGCGAAGGAGGTCGCTTCGTCGGTCACCGTCCCGAAGAGCATGGAGCCCAGGCTCAGGACACTCACCTCACGGCGGGTGGCCGGATCGCTGCCGATGACGCGGTATTTCATGAGAGTCCTCTTCATGGCTTCGGGTCGGGGCGTGGAGACTTTGCTGCGAAAACCGGAACCGTTAATTCCCGGTGAACAATTGCCGGTCGCCGGCCGGGTCCAGGGCGGTGGCGACGATCTCCACCATGGCATCGAGATGCGGTACGAGGAAGAAGTGGCCGCCCTCGTACTCGTGGAGCGCGAACCCCTCGGTGGTGTGCGTGGCCCAGGCCCGGGCCATGGGGGCGTCGACGCGCGGATCGGCGTCCCCGATGAACGCGGTCACGGGACAGTCCAGCGGGGGTGCGCCCCGGTAGCGGTAGGTCTCCGTGGCGACGTAGTCGCTGCGCACCGCGGGCAGGATCGCCGCGAGCAGTTCGGGGTTGTCCAGCATCCGGCTGTCCGTGCCGCCCAGGAGCTTCATGTCGGCGATCAGCTTCTCGTCGCTGGCCAGGTGCACCGAGCCGGGCGCGGGCACCGAGGGCGCGCGCCGCCCGGACACGAACAGGGCGCTCGGGCGGACCCCGGCGGTGTGCAGCCGGCTGCCCACCTCGAACGCGAGCGTGGCCCCCATGCTGTGCCCGAACAGGGCGAACGGCCCCTCCCCGGCCCACTCGGCGAGCTCGGCGGCGACGGTGTCGGCCAGCTCGTGCAGGTCCTCGACGCAGGGCTCGTGGAACCGCTCCTGACGCCCCGGGTACTGCACGACCAGCACCTCGGCCCGTGGCGCGAGCCGTGCCGAGAAGGGGTGGAAGAACGAGGCGTTGCCGCCGGCGTGCGGGAAGACGAACAGCCGTACCGCGCCCGGTGCGGCGGGGTGGAAGCGGCGCAGCCAGGGGGTGGCGGGCGCGCTCACGGCCATCCCCGTCACCCCGCCCGGCCCGCGCCGGACCGCACGCGGGCGGTGATGGGCACGTGCTTCCAGCCGGAGACGAAGTTGGAGGCGAGGCGTTCCGGCTTGCCCGCGGGCCGGAAGTCCTCGAACCGGGTGAGGAGTTCCTCGAAGAGGATGCGCAGGGTCACCCGGGCCACGCTGTGCCCGATGCAGTAGTGCGGGCCGATGCCGAAGGCGATGTGCTTGTTGGGCTTGCGGCGGATGTCGAAGGTCCCCGCGTCGGGGAAGACGGCGTCGTCGCGGTTGGCGGAACCGAGCCAGACGACCACCGCGTCACCCGCGCTGACCTTGGTGTTCCTGACCTCCACGTCCCGGGTGGCGTAGCGCAGGAAGTGGTTGACGGGCGAGGCCCAGCGCAGCGCCTCCTCGGTGGCCGTGGTGTTGAGCTCCGGGTGTGCCGCCCAGTCCTCGAGCACGCCCTTGTCGATGAACTCCGCCATCACGTAGTTGGGGGAGTGCGGGGTGGTGACGTTCGCGCCGAGGAGCAGGCTGTAGCAGTTCGCGACGATCTCGCCGGGGTCCATGTGCCGGCCCTCGAACTCGGTGGAGATCAGCACGCTCAGCAGGTCGTCGCCGATGTTGCTGCGGCGGAAGCGCATCAGGTCCTGGAAGTAGGCGAACAGGTCGCGGTGGGCGCGCTCCAGGGTGGCGGCCTTGCCGCCCGGGTCCTGGTACTCGGGGTCGTCCGCGGCGATGCAGATGGTGGTCAGCCGGCTCAGCCAGGGCCAGTCCGCCCGGGGCAGGCCCATCATGGTGCCGGTCACGGACATCGGCATGGCCAGCATGGCCTCGGCGAAGTCGAACGTGCCGCCGTCGCCGAGCGGGGTGATCAGGTCGACGACCAGGGGTCTGATCATGTCCTTCTGCCGCTCGACGGCCTTCACCGCGAGGGCCTTCTTCAGGCGCGTCTGCATCTCGGTGTGGCGCGGCGGGTCGGTGACGGCGAGCTGCTTGCCGCCGGCCGGGTCGTCGGTGCCGAGGAGGTCGAGCATGGTGCCGCGTTCCGAGGTGAAGGTCTCGGTGTCGCGCAGGACGCGCTCGGCGTCGTCGAAGCCGACGATGTTCCAGAACCCGCGCTTCTCGTCGACGTCCTGGCGCGTCAGGGTCTCCTGGGCCCGCATCCACCGCCATACGGCGTGTGCGTCGCCGCCGCTGTACAGCCAGGGGTCGACGAGATCGGCCGTCGCCCCCTGGTGCACGGGGCATCCGGAAATCGCTGCGCCGGGTAGGGCGGCGTCATGGACTCGCAAGGGGGTTGTCCTTTCGTCCGGTAGGGATGCCGCGGGACAACGTACACGAAGGATGTCCGGTGAAGCTTAATTATTTGACCAACCGATTGCAGGCTTCGTGAGAGCGTAATGAATCAGACACGTTCCGATGGCTGGAATTGTTTTGGTCAGGTGGCCAAAAAGCGCCGCACGAGGTCTGACCGGCAGGTCCGAGGTGTGCAACACGCCAAGCCAGGGAAACCCTTGACATGTTCATCGGGCCCCGCCTACGGTCATTCAGCCATTCACCGGCGGTCGCCGTCCTGCCTTGACGGAAACGCCTTTTTTGCTTTCCTCTGGTTCGTACAACGTTTTACCACGTGTTATTCGTGGTTCCGGTAAGCGGTTCCATTGTTCACATGAGTTTCGGGGGAATCTCTCGTGTTGTCCGTTTGGTACCCGGCCACCCGCATGCAGCAGGGCCTGTGGGTCCTCGACCGTGACGAACTGCAGAGACCCACCCAGCTCGTCCCGTCCGTCGTCGAGTTCACCGGCGAGGTGGACCACGGACAGCTCGTCGAGGCCGCCCGGCTCACCATCGCCCGGCACCCGTCCTTACGGGCCCGGTTCCGCTTCGACCTCAAGCGCCGCCGGGTCGAGTACAGCACCGACGGCGAGCCCGGCCAGGCCCTGCTGCGCGACGCCGAGGCCGAGGGGCTGTCCGAGGCCGAGGTCGACGCCTACGTCCGCACGCTGTGCAGCACCCCGTTCGACCTCGCCGTCGACGCCCCCGCCCGGGCCGTCGTCGTCCGGCTCGACGCCCGGCGCACCCTGCTGGTCCTCGTCTCGCACCACATCGTGGTCGACGGACTGTCGCGCACGATGCTGCTGGAGGAGATCTTCGCCGTCTACCGGGCCCGGCTGGCCGGCACCCGGCCGGAGCTGAGCGACCCGCCGCATCCCGCCTCCGTCGTCGCCGACCGTCCGCCCGAGGAGGTGGCCGCCCAGGTCGACGAGGTCGTCGAGCGGCTGAGCGGCGCCCCCCTCGACGTACCCCTGCCCTTCCAGCGCGGCGCCGTCGACGACCTGGAGGCCGCCCGGCTCGGCGCCACCGTCACCACCCGGCTCGACGCGGAACGCACCGCGAAGGCCCTGGCGGTCGCCTCCGAGGAGGGCTGCACGACGTTCATGCTCGGCGTCGCCCTGCTCGCCGGCACGCTGGCCCGCAGCAGCGGACAGCGCGACTTCCTCATCGCCTTCGCCTGGCCGGGCCGCGACCATCCGGACGCCGGCGAGGTGATCGGCATGTTCATCACCACCGTGGTGCTGCGCGTCTCCCTGGAACCGGACACCAGCTGGCGGGAACTGCTGGGCAACGCCCGCATCGGCGCCATGGAGGCGTTCATGGACGCCGACGTGCCGCTGGACGCCCTCGCCGCACGGCTCAACCCCGACCGGACCCGGATCTGGCCGCCCCTCACCCCGGTCCTGCTCAACCTCGACGACGCGCCGCACACCCCCGTGCTCGCCCCCGGCGTCACGGGCCGGCTGCGTCCGCTCGACCCCCTCTACGTCAAGTACGACCTCGCGGCGTTCGTCCGGATCGCCGACACCGCCGAGGGCCGGCAGCTGGAGCTGTCCCTCGACCACCCGACGGACGTCACCGACCACTCCGCCGTGTCCGCCTTCCTGGCGGATCTGCGGCGCAGCGCCGCCGACCTTGCCACCTCACCGGAGGAACCCGTGCTGGAACAGCCCGTCGAGACGATCAACCTGGACGACCCCGAGGAGCGGATCGGACTCGTGCGGTCCATATGGTGCGAGGTCCTCGGCCTCGAGGACACCGCCGACGACCTCGACGACGATGTCAGCTTCTTCGAGGCCGGCGGCGACTCGCTGCTCCTCGTCGTCCTGGTGGAGCGCCTCAGCCAGGCCTCCGGGCGGACCCTGCGCACCATCGACCTGTTCCGCTCCGCCACCGTCAGCGGCCAGGCCGAGCTCCTCGCGAAGCCCGCCGAGGCCGTCTGATGACGCCGACCCGCGAAGCGCTGGCCGTCTCCGTCCTCGGCGACGGGGTGGACCCGGAGAGCTTCGCCACGGAGACGTTCCTCTCCCTCGGCGGGGACTCGCTGCGGGCCATGCGCCTGGCCGCCCAGGCCCAGGAGCAGCTCGGCCTGCGCATCCCCGTGCTCGAACTCCTCGGCGGCCGGCCGCTCGCCGAGGTGCTCGCCGGGGCGCGGGTCGAAGAGGCACCCGGCGCCGCCGCGGGAACCGGCCCCGGCGACGACACCGCCCTGTCGCCCGCCCAGCGCGGCATGTGGCTCATCGAGCGGGTGGCCGGCGGATCCCCGTACAACCTCGTCTTCACCGCCCACGCCGAGGACGGCGGCCGGATCGACCGCGGCGCCCTCGCCAAGGCGCTCGCCGAGACCGCCGCCCGCCACGAGGGGCTGCGCACCGTCTTCCGGGAGAGCGTGCGCGACGGCGACGACGACGTCGTACGGGAGGTGCTGTCCGCGCACACCCCGCAGCTGACGGAGATCGTGCACGAGGGGCCGGCCGAGGACTTCGAGGAGTTCGTGCGCCGCGAGGGCGCCGAGCAGGGGCGGCGGCCGTTCGACCTGTCGGCCGCGCCCGCCTGGCGGCTGCTGCACTTCTCGCACCCCGCCGGCCGTGACGCCGTCGTCCTGGCCGCGCACCACATGGTGCTCGACGGCTGGGCGGTCGGACTGCTGCTGCGCGAGCTGTTCGCCCGGCACGCCGCCCTCACCGGCACCGGCCCCGAACCGGACGACGGCACCGCGCCCCCCGTCCAGGTGCTGACCGCCCGCCAGGAAGCCCTGCGCGCGAGCGGCGTGTGGGACACCCAGGCCGAGTTCTGGAAGGCCCACCTCGACGGCGCGCCCACCACCCTGGAACTCCCCGCCGACCGGCAGCGCCCCGCCCTCCAGGACGCCACGGGCGAGCGCACCGGCCTCGACCTCGGCCCCGAGGTGTCCGCCGCCCTCACCGAGCGGGCCCGCACCCTCGGCATCACCCCGTACGCCTTCCTGCTCGGCGCCTTCGGTCTCGCCCTCGGCCGCCGCACCGGGGCCCGGAGCCTGCTCGTCGGCGTGCCCCTGCTCGGCCGCCAGAGCAGTGAGCTGGAGCGGCTGATCGCCGTCGCCGGCAACCTCGTACCGGTCCGCGTCGACATCGACGACGAGGCGAGCCCCGCCGCCTACCTGCGCTCCGTGCACGCCTCGCTCGGGCGCAGCATCGACGCGGGCGACCTGCCCTTCGAGGAACTGGTCTCCCGGCTCGGCGTCGAACGCAGCCTCGGCTGCCACCCCCTGGTCCAGGTCTGCTTCGGCATGCACGACCAGCTGGTGCCGCAGACCCTCGACGCGGGCACCGCACGCCTGCGGGTCGAGGAAGGACACGGCGGCGGCTCGCAGTTCGACCTGACGATGCTCATCGGGCACTCCGACCCGTCCTACGCGGGCCACGTCGAGTACGCCACCGCCGTGTGGACCGAGGCCGAGACCCGTGCCTTCGTCGCCGACTTCCTCGCCGGCGTCGCGGAACTGGCCGGCTCGGACGCGGCCCGCCTGGAGGACGTGCGCTGCATATCCGACGCAGGCCACGCCCGGCTCGCCGAACTCAACGACACCCGCCGCGAGTTCCCCGACACCTCCCTCGACGCCCTGTTCCGCGCGGCCGCCGCCCGCACCCCGGACGCCGTCGCCGTACGCGACGGGTCGGCGCACCTGACGTACGGTCAACTGGCCGACGCGGCAAGGGAACAGGCGCGGCTGCTGCGCGCCGCCGGGGTCCGCCCCGGCGACCGTGTGCTGGTCGGCGTCGAGCGGTCGGTCGCCGAGGCCGTCGCGGTGCTGGGCGTGCTGTGGGCGGGCGCCGCCTACGTCGGCGTCGAACCGAGCGCCACGGACGCCCATCTGGCGAGGATCGTGGCCCGCGCCGAGCCGTCGGCCGCCCTCGTCGGACCGGTCGGCGGGGAGACCGCCGCCCGCTTCCGCGCCCTCGGCACCGCACCGGTCGCCGTGTGGGAGCCGACGTGGGGCTCCGCAGGGGCCGGCACCGCCGAGGGGGACCGCGGCGTCCCGGACGGCCAGGCCCGGGACGCGGACGGTGCCGCCGCCGGGGCCACGGCGGACGACTTCGCTCCCGAGGACCCCGCCCGGCTCGCCTACGTCGCCTTCACCTCCGGGTCCACCGGTGAGCCCAAGGGTGTCGCCGTGCCCCACCGGGCCGTGATCCGGCTCGTGCACGAGGCCGGGTTCGTGCGCCTGGGCCCCGGTGAGCGGATGCTGCGCCTGTCGCCGCTGGCCTTCGACGCCTCCACCCTCGAGGTGTGGGGCGCGCTGCTCACCGGAACGACCCTGGAGGTGCACCCGGCGGGCCTCGCCTCGCCCACCGAACTCGGCGCGTTCCTGCGCGAGCGCGGGATCACGGTGGGCTGGCTCACCGCCGGCCTGTTCCGGCTCGTGGAGGAGTTCGCACCCGACTCGCTCGGCGGCATGAAGCACCTGCTGACCGGCGGAGACGTGGTGCCCCACGAGCACGCCGCGCGCGTGCTGGCCCGCCACCCCGGCCTCGTCCTGACCAACGGCTACGGCCCCACCGAGAACACCACCTTCACCACCACCCACTCGGTCTCCTCGCCCGACGAGATCGACGGCCCGCTGCCCATCGGCCGGCCCGTGCCCGGCACGCGCGTGTACGTCCTCGACGCGCGCCGCAGGCTGCTGGCGCCCGGCGCGGTCGGCGAGCTGTACGCGGCGGGCGCCGGACTCGCCGACGGCTACCTCGGCAACCCGGACGAGACGGCCCGCTCCTTCGGCGCGTTCTCACCCGACGTGCCCGAGCGGCTCTACCGCACCGGAGACGTCGTACGCCTCGACTCCCGAGGCCGGCTGACCTTCCTCGGCCGCGCCGACGACCAGGTCAAACTGCGCGGCTACCGGGTCGAGCTGAGCGCCATCGGCGACGTGCTGACCGGCCACCCCGCCGTGCAGGACGCCGTCGTGCTGGTCACCGAGGGGGACAGCGCCGACAAGCGGCTGATCGCCGCCGTGGTGCCGGCGCCGGGCGCGGCCCTCGCCGCCACCGAGCTGCGCGCGCTGCTCCAGCAGAAGCTGCCCGCCTACATGGTCCCCACCCTGTGGACGATCGTGGACGGCATCCCGGTCACCGCCAACGGCAAGGTCGACCGGCGCGCCCTCGCCGCGTCCGCCGTCCCCGCCGGGCAGGCGAAGCGGGCCGCGGCGGACCCCGGCGCGGCCGTGACCGCCCGCATCGCCGAGCTGTTCGCCGAGGTCACCGAGGGCGCCGAGGGGGCCGGGGCCATCGACGCCGACACCGACTTCTTCATGGTCGGCGGCAACTCCCTCGGCGCGGTGCGCCTCATGCGCAAGGTCAAGGAGCACCTCGGGGTGACCGTCCGGCTGCGCGACTTCCTGCTCTCACCGACCCCGGCCGGCCTGCGGGCGCTCGTGGAGAAGGAGGCCGGCGGCGCGTGAACGGTACGCCCCCGCTCGCGTGGGACGAGGGCCTCGAATGCTGGGTGGTCGCCGATCCGCGGCTCGCCCGGCAGGTCCTCAACCACCCCGGCTTCACATCCGGGACGTTCGAGCGCTCCTTCCAGCTCTACATGTCCGAGCCCGCCCGCGAGGAGTACCGGGAGCTCACCGAGTTCCTGCGGCTGTGGTTCGTGCAGGCCGACGCCCCCGAGCACACGGCGCTGCGCCGCCCGGTGCAGCGCGTGATGTCCGCGTCGTACGTGCGCTCCCTCGCGCCGCGCGTCGAGGAGATCACCGACGAGTGCCTGGACGCGCTGGCCGCGACCGCGCCGCACGACGTCGTGCCGGCCGTCGCCGACGGGATCTCCGGCAAGGTGATGGCGCACGTCGTCGGTGTCACCGAACCGCCCGAGGTGCTGCACCGCTGGGCGCGCACCCTGTCGCTGTTCATCGGCGCGATGTACCGCCGTGACTACGCCCGGGCGGCGCACCGCACGATGACCGAGATGACCGAGGCCCTGTCCCGGGCCACCGCCCCGAAGGCCTTCCCGCAGGAGACCCCCGAGGACCGGGCGCGCACCACCGCGACCTGGGCCATGAACCTCTTCGGGGGCCTGGAGACGACGTCCTCGCTGCTCGCGTCCACCGTCATGGACGTCCTGGGCGAGCCGGCCGTCTGGGACGCGGTGCGCGAGGGCCGGCCCGGCGCGGCGGAGGCGTTCGTGGAGCGCGTGCTGCAACGCCGGCCGCCGCTGCGGCACCTGGGGCGGGTCGTCGCCTACGACCAGGAGATCGCCGGGGAGCGGATGAAGGAGGGCGACCTGGTCCTCGTCAGCCTCACGGGGGAGGGGCTCCTCGACGACGCGGACGCGCCGGCCGCGCCGGCCGTGGGCTGTCCGGTCACCGGCGCGCCGGCCGAGTCCGGTGGTACCGAACAGCACCTCGTCTTCGGGTTCGGCCCGCACTACTGCGTCGGCGCGCCCCTGGCCCGCCTGGAGGCGGCCGTCCTGCTGCGCCGGTTCGCCGCCCGTTTCCCGGGCGCGCGGCTCGCCGACGAGGCGGCGGTGTGGGGGCCCAACCTCTCGTACGTCGGTCTCGACCATCTCTACGTGGACCTGGGGGTGTGAGCGTGCCGAACGCGGTGGAGCGCGGGGACGGCGCGGTGGCCGTCGTGGGCATGGCGTGCCGGCTGCCCGGAGCCGACGACGTGGACCGGTACTGGGCGGCGCTGACGGCCGGCGCCGACGGCATCAGCCGCTTCGACCCGGAACGGCTGATCGAGCGGGGCGCCGACCCCGACTACGTCCGCCGGGAGAACTTCGTCCCGGCGATGGGCGTGATCGCCGGGTCCCGCCGCTTCGACCACGCCTACTTCTCCTACAGCCGGGCCGAGGCCGCCGCGACCGACCCGCAGCAGCGGGTGTTCCTGGAGGCCGCGGTCACCGCGTTCGACGACGCGGGGCTCGACCCGACCCGCTTCCGGGGCCGGATCGGGGTGTACGCGGGCGCCGACCGGGTGGGCGAGCACATCGACCCCGAGCTGGGCGAACTCGCCCGCTACATCGGCCGGGAGAAGGACTTCCTCGCCACCCGCGCCGCCTACAAGCTGGGCCTGCGCGGCCCCGCGCTCACCGTGCAGACCGCCTGCTCCACCTCGCTGACCGCCACCCATCTCGCCGTCCGCGCCCTCGTCGGCGGCGAGTGCGACGCGGCCCTCGCCGGGGGCGTCACCGTGATGCCCGACGGGGAGTGGGGCTATCTGTACGAGCCCGGCGGCATCCTCTCGCCCGACGGCCGCTGCCGGCCCTTCGACGAGGACGCGGCGGGCACCGTGCCCAGCGAGGGCGTCGCCGTGGTGGTCCTCAAGCGGCTCGCGGACGCGCTGCGCGACGGCGACCGGATCGCCGCCGTGATCACCGGCACCGCGGTCAACAACGACGGCTCCGACAAGATGGCGTTCACCGCGCCGTCCCCGGTGGGGCAGAGCGAGGTGGTCCGCGCCGCGCAGGCGGTGGCGGGGGTGGACCCGGCCGACATCGACTACGTCGAGGCGCACGGCACCGCCACCCGGCTCGGCGACCCGGTGGAGGTGCAGGCCCTCGCCGACGTCTTCGGGAGCGCCGGGGAGGGCCGGGCGCGGTGCGCGCTCGGCGCCGTGAAGGGGAACATCGGACACACCGGTGCCGCGTCCGGCGTCGCCGGGCTGATCAAGACCGCGCTCATGCTGGAGCACGGCCGGCTGGTGCCCACCGCGCACTACACCAGGCCGAACCCGCTGCTCGAACTGGACGCCACGCCGTTCCGGATCGTGCGGCGGGGCGAGCCGTGGGAACCCCGCCGGGGCGACGGCGCCCGCGTCGCCGCCGTCAGCTCCTTCGGGGTGGGCGGCACCAACGCCCACGTCGTCCTGGAGTCCGCCCCCCGGCGCGCCCCGCTCCCGGACCGCGCCGGACCGCGCCCCCTGCTGCTCTCCGCGGCCGCACCACACGCCCTCGGCGAGCTGGCCGAGGCCCTCGCCACCCACCTCACCCCACCCCCGACGCCCCCTTCGGCCCCTTCGGCCGAGGTCTCCGGCACAGTCGCCGGCGGTGCTCCGTCCGAGGTCGGGAGCACGCCCTCGTCCGTCGCCGGGGTCTCCGGCGCCGTCGGGGGGAGCGGCCCGTCTGTCGCCGGGGGTGTGGCGTCCGTCGCCGGAATTTCCGGTGCCGTCGTGGAGAGCGCGTCGTCTTCTGCCGGGTTCTCCGAAGCCGTCGTGGAGAGCGCGTCGTCCGTCGGCCAGGCTTCCGATGCTGTCGCCGGGGACGGGCCCTCCCCGACCGAGGCCTTCGATGGTCTCGGTACCTCTGTGCCCTCGCCTGCCGGGGCGCCTGGTGTGTCTGGTGCGTCTGTGTCCTCGCCTGCCGGGGCGCTTGGTGTGTCTGGTGCGTCTGTGTCCTCGCCTGCCGGGGCGCTTGGTGTGTCTGGTGCGTCTGTGTCCTCGCCTGCCGGGGCGCCCGATGTGTCCAGTACGTCCGTGCCCTCCCTCGCCGAGGCGGCCCGCACTCTCGCCGGGCGGCGGGTGTACCGGCATCGGGCGGTCGTCGTGGCGCGGGATGCCGGGCAGGCGGTCCGGCTGCTGCGCGGGGTCGCCGAGCGGGAGGCCGCCCGGGACGCCGGTGCCAAGCCGCGCAAGCTCGGCAAGGTGGCGTTCGTCCTCCCCGGCCAGGGCACCCTGCGGCACGCCGCCGGCGCCGCCGCGCATCGCGCGCTCCCCGGCTTCCGGGCGGCGTTCGACGCCCTGCGCAAGCACGTGCTCGACGAGCACGGCATCGATCTGACGCCCGTCGTCGAGGACTCCCCCGGGGACGGCACGCCGGACGACTGGTTCGCCGACACCGTGCACCAGCAGCTCGCCCTGTTCGCCCTCGGCCACGCCTTCGGCAGCCAGCTCAGGGAGTGGGGCGTCCGCCCCGCCGCCCTGCTCGGCAACAGCGTCGGCGAGTACGCGGCCGCCGCCCTCGCCGGGGTCTGGTCGCCCCAGGACGCCGCCGACCTGGTGTTCCGCCGGGCACGGGCCATGTGGGACACCGAGCCCGGCCGTATGGTGAGCGTCACCGGTGACGCCCGCGAGATCGCCGCCCGGCTCCCCGCCGACGGCGCGGTCACCGTCGCCGTCGAGGGCGCCGGCTCCGTCGTCCTGTCCGGCCCCGAGCGGGCCGTCGAAGACCTTCTGGCGGGCGACGCGCTTGCGGGCCTGCCCCTCACGCCGGTGCACACCCGGCGCGCCTTCCACTCGAAGGCCATGGAACCGGCAGCCGAGGCGGTGCGTGCGTACCTGTCGTCGGTGCCCGCCCGCCCGCCCCGGCTGCCACTGATCTCCAACTCCACCGGCGACTGGGCCGACCCGGCCCGGGTGGCCGAGCCCGGCTACTGGGCCACCCAGCTCCGCCGCCCCGTGCTGCTGGCCCGCGCCATGGAGACCCTGCTCGCCTCGGGCTGCACGACGTACGTCGAACTCGGCCCCGGCAGCTCGATGCTCGGCGGACTGCGCCGCAGCCCCGGCTGGGACGCCGCCGCCTTCACCGCCGTACGGCTGACCGGCCGCCCGGACGAGCCCGCCGACGACGCCCTGCTGGCGGCGCTCGGCACGCTGTGGGAACTGGGCGCCGACCGCGCGCTCGGGGACGTACTGGAGCCCGCCGGGCCCGGGGCGCCCCGCTGCTCACTGCCCGGCTACCGCTTCCAGGGCGGGGACCCGCGCGGCGAACGGCGCCCGGCGCGTGCGCCCGCTCCGGGCGCGTCGGCCGCGCCCCGGCCCCTTCCCGCGCGGGGCGGCACACGGGCGGTGCTCGAAGAGGTGTGGTGCCGCACCCTCGGGGTGACCGCCGTCCGCGACGACGACGACTTCTTCGCCCTGGGCGGCGAGTCCCTGATGGCCGTCACCCTGATGTCCGCGGTCAGGGAACGCACCGGTCACGCGCTGTCCGTCACCGACTTCTCCCGCCGGCCCCTCTTCGGAGAGCTCGTGGCCGCGGTCACCGCCGGCGCCACGACTCCGTCGGTGCCCGGCGTGGCCACCCTCGCCGAGGGACGGCCGGGACAGCGCCCGCTGTTCCTCGTCAGCGACGCCGTGGGCAACGCCCTGCCCTACCGGGAACTCGCCGGTGAGCTGGCCGCCGCCGGCAGCGGCAGGCCGGTGCTCGGCCTGGAGGACACCGACGACCCCCGGGGCACCCCCCGCACGGTCGGCGCCCTCGCCGCCGCCCACCTCGCGACCCTGCTGCGGGCCCAGCCCGAGGGCCCCTACACGCTCGGCGGCTGGTCCTACGGCGCCGTCGTCGCCCATGAGCTCGCCCGGCTGCTGATCCGGCGCGGCGAACACGTCGACCTGCTCGTCTGCCTGGACGGGTTCGTGCCCGACACCGCCGGTCTGCCCGTCGGCCTCGCCCCCGAGTTCCTCCGCGCGGGCCTGCGCCACCAGGCCGAGGCCCTGCTGGGCGTCGGTCCGCTCGCACGGCGGCTGCGCACGGACCCGGCGCTGCGGCGGCGGTTCGCGGCCCGGCAGGCGGGCCTGCTGCGCTACCGGCCGCGCCCGCTGCCCTGCCGAGCGGTCCTGTTCAAGGCGGCCGAAGGCCTCGCCCCCGGCGGCGCGGACCGGCTGCGGGCCCGGCTGGACGGGCTGTACGGCGGCGGACTGCGGGTCGAGCCGGTCCCCGGCGACCACTGGTCGATGCTCACCGCCCCCCACGCGGGGCCGCTGGCCCACGGGCTCCTCGGCGTGCTCGACCCGGGGGAGCAGTTGTCCGGCGAGAAACGGAGTGACCATGGCTGACGCGATCACCCAGGAAGAGGCGCAGACCCGGCCGCAGGAGCCCAGACCGCTCCTGCGCAACGCCGACTTCCAGGCGCTGTGGACCAGTGAGGCGTTCGCCGCGCTGGCCAAGGAGACCGCCGAGGTCGCGTACCCGCTGCTGATCCTCGCCACCGGCGGCTCCGCCTTCTACGCCGGTGCCGTCGGCTCCGCGCAGCTGATCACCGCGAGCCTGATGTCGATCCCCGGCGGCACCCTCGCCGACCGGGTCGACCGCCGGCTGCTGCTGATCGCCTGCAACATGGTGCGCGTCGTCCTGCTCGGACTGCTGGCGCTGCTCGTGTCCACCGGGCACACCCACCCCGCCGTGATCCTCGCCGTGGCCGTGGGCTCCGCCGCCTGTCTCGGCATCTCCAACCCCACCGGCCTCGCCGTCATCAAGCAGCTGGTGCCGCCCTCGCAGCTGACCCAGGCCACCGCCCAGAACCAGGTCCGCTACTTCGCGGCCACCATGGGCGGACCTCCGGCCGGCGGCGCGCTGTTCGCCGTCGCGCGCGCCTTCCCGTTCCTCACGGCGGCCCTCTCGTTCCTCGTCTCCTCCGCGCTGCTGCTGTTCATCCGCAAGCCGCTGAAGGTGGAGAACGCGGCGCCCGGCGAGAAGCGCAACGCCGCCGAGGGCTTCCGCTTCCTCGCCCGGCAGCCCGTCCTACGGCTGCTGATCGTCTGGATCATGGGCTCGAACATGGCGTTCACCCACACCGGGGTCTTCCTGGCGCTGATCGCGACCGCCGAGAGCCGGGGCGCCTCGTCCACCTTCACCGGTCTGCTGCTGTCCATCGCCGGCATCGGCGGAGTGGTCGGCTCGCTCCTCGCGAGCCCCATCATCAAGCGGGTGCCGCCGCCGGTGGTGTTCCTGACGGCCGCCTGGATCGGGCCGGTCGCCGCCGTGCTGCTGGCCACCGTCTCCGGACTGGTCCCGCTCGGCATCATCGTCGCCTGCGTGTTCCTGCGCGGGCCGATCACCAGCGCCCTGTTCCTCGCCTATCTGGCGGCCATGGCGCCGGACCGGACGCAGGGCCGCGTCCTCGGTGCCGTGATGTTCATGTCGATGGTGGCCGCCCCGCTCGGCGTGTTCGGCGTCGGCACCATCTTCGACCTGGCCGGACCCACCTGGGTGTTCACGGCCATGGGCATCGTCTCGGGCCTCGCCGCCCTGCCCACGCTCAGCCCCCGCATCCGCAAGCTCGCCCCGCCGGAGGAGTACGCCGTCACCACGGCGGACCCGGCCGGGGACCCGGACTCCCCGACCTCCCCGACCTCCAAGGAGACGTGATGCCCGCCGACACCACACGGCCGACCTCCGCCCCCGGCACCGCCGCCGCCACCCTCCCGGCCCAGCCGGCGGCCGGTGCCGCTCCCGCGGACGACACCGACCCCGCCGTGGCGAAGCTCGCGGCGGCCACGGGCAGCGGTGACCGGCTGCCGCCGGAGTTCTTCACCGACCCCGACCCGGCGCCCGGCGCCACCCACGCAGCCAACGCCCGCCTGCGGGCCACCGGTTGCCCCGTGCACCCCATCAACTACCCGCCCGGCGGCGACGCCTACGTGGTCTCCGAGTACGAGACCGCCCTCAAGGCGTTCGGCGACCCGCGGCTGTCCAAGTCCGTCGACAACGCGCCGTCCTGGTTCCGCGACCTGCTCAAGGACAGCAGCCCGGTCCTCATCCGCAACATGATCACCGCGGACGCGCCCGAGCACACCCGGCTGCGCCGCCTGGTCAGCCGCGCCTTCGTGCCGCGCCGGATGGCCCTGCTGCGGCCCCGCATCCAGGAGATCACCGACGAACTCATCGACGGGCTGCCCGATTCGGGCGAGGTCGACCTGATGGAGTTCGCGTTCACCCTGCCGATGCGGGTCATCTGCGAGTTCCTCGGCGTCCCCATCGAGGACCGCCCCGATCTGCACGCCTGGGGCTACTGGCTGAGCGGCGCCCCCTTCGCGGACGAGGAGTCCAACCGGCAGCTGAAGGTGGCCAGCGACAGCATCGAGCAGTACCTCGTCGGGCTGCTCGACCGGCGCCGCGCCGAGGGGCTCGGTGACGACCTGGTCTCCATCCTGCTGCGGGCCGCCGACGAGGAGGACGTCTTCACCAACGACGAGCTCGTCTCCACCCTCGTCCTGCTGATCATCGCCGGCCACAAGACCACCGCGAACCTCATCGGCAACGGCTTCCAGGCCCTGTTCGCCTTCCCGGACCAGCTGGAACTCCTGCGGTCCAAGCCGGAGCTGGTGGAGACGGCGGTCGAGGAGTTCCTGCGCTTCGAGCCGCCCGTCTACCGCGGCACCCTGCGCGTGGCGACCGAGGACATGGAACTCGGCGGCTGCCCCATACCGCGCGAGGGGTTCGTCCACATCCTCATGGACTCCGCCAACCGCGACCCGGAGGCCTTCGAGGACCCCGACCGCCTCGACATCACCCGCGGCAACAACCGCCACTTCGCCTTCGGTCACGGCGCGCACTTCTGCGTCGGCGCCCCGCTCTCCCGCGTCGAGGGCTCGGTCGCCTTCCCGACCCTGCTGCGCCGCCTGAGGGGACTCGAACTCGCCGTCCCGCACGACGAGCTGGAGTGGGTCTTCGACAACTCCACCAGCCGGGGCCTGAAGAGCCTCCCGGTGCGCTACACCGCCCGGCTGGCCGCCGACCACCCGGAAGGGGCCCACTGAGATGACCACCACCACCCTGGTCTGCCTGCCCTTCGCCGGGGCCGGCGCCTCCTTCTTCCGCCCCTGGCAGCACGTCGCCGGCGAGCGGCTGACGATCCTGCCGCTCCAGCTCCCCGGCCGGGAGCGCCGGATCGACGAGGACCCGTACACCGACGCCCGTACGGCGACCGACGGGCTCCTCGCCGACCTGCGCTCCACGCTCGCCGACGACCCGGGACTGCCGCGCCGGATCGCCCTGTTCGGGCACAGCCTGGGCGCCGTCCTCGCCTACGAGCTGGCGCACCGGCTGGCCGCCGAGCCGGGCGGCACCGAACTCGTACGCCTCTTCGTCAGCGGCTCCCCGCAGCCCGCCGAACAGCGCACCCGCCGCGCGACGGGCCTGCCCGACGACGCGTTCCTCGCCCGCGTCAACGAGTTCGCCGGCTACACCCACGAGGCGCTCGACGACCCGGAGATGCGTGAGCTGATCCTGCCGACGCTGCGCGCCGACGTGGAGATGCACGAGAACTACGCGCCCTCCACCGACCTGCCGCTGCCCGCCCCGCTCACCGTGCTGCGCGGCAGCGACGACGAACTGGTCAGCCGTGACGAGGCGGAGGCCTGGGCGAAGGTCGCGGGCGCCGGCTTCACGTGCGTGGAACTGCCCGGCGGCCACATGTACCTGACCGAGTCGGCGGCGGGGCTGATCGACGTCGTCGCCGCCGGCGTCGAGTAGGAGAGATGGGGGAGCGCGCCATGCGCCTGACCGGGAAGACCGTCGTCGTCACCGGGGCGTCCCGGGGGCTCGGCCGGGCCACGGCGGTGGCCTGTGCCGCCGAGGGCGCCGACCTGGCGCTGCTCGACCTCTGCGGCGACCTGCCCGGGGTGCCGTATCCGCTGGGCACCGCGGGCCAGCTGGAACACACCGCCGCGCTGTGCCGCAAGGCCGGTGCGGCCGTGCTCACGGCCCGCTGCGACGTACGCGACCTGCGTTCCGTGGAGGAGGCCGTGGCGCTCGCCGAGGACCGCTTCGGAGCCGTCGACGGCGTGGTCAACAACGCGGGCATCGCGGCGCCCTCGGGCCGTCCCGCGCACGAGATCGGCGAGGAGGAGTGGGCGCTGATGATCGACGTCGACCTCTCCGGGGCGTGGCGGATGATCCGGACCGTCGGCAAGGCGATGAGCGCCCGCCGCTCGGGCAGCATCGTGAACATCGCCTCCACGGCGGGCCTGGTCGGCTACCGGCACTTCGCCGGGTACGTCGCCGCCAAGCACGGCCTGATCGGGCTCACCAAGGCCGCGGCGCTCGACTACGCCCCCCGCAAGGTGCGGGTCAACGCCGTCTGCCCCGGCTCGGTCCGCGACGACCCGGCCGCCGAGGGCCGGATGCTCGCCGAGATCGCCCGCGCCCTCGACGTGCCGGTGAGCGAGCACGAGGAGGAGTTCGTGGCGGCGCAGCCGATGAACGCGCTGATCGAGCCGGAGGACGTGGCCGCGGCCGTGGTCTACCTGCTGTCGGACGACGCCCGGCAGGTGACGGGCACGACCCTCACGGTGGACGGCGGCTTCTCGGCCCGCTGAGCGGCACCGCGGGGATCAGCACAGCGACAGCACAGGAACAGGACAGGGGAGGACACCCGTGCCGGGTGCACAGTGCCATGCGGTCCGCGTCCCGGTGACCGGGACCGGCGTACGACAACTGCAGGACCGGCTGGCCGCGGCGGGCCCGTGGCGGCTGTGGGCGGACGACGTCCCGGCCGCACCGGCCGAGCCGCTCGCCGCACGCCGCCGCGAGGCCGAACTGCGCCGCCCGGTCTCCCGGGACGTGCGGTGCGTCCTGCTGCGGTACGCCGACGGCACCGCGGACCTGGTCCTCGTGGCGCACCGGGACCGGCTGGACGGGGCGGGCCTGCGCCACCTGACGGAGGTGCTGACGGGCGAGCGCCCGCCGTCCCCCTGCCCGGCCCCCGCCGCGCCCCGCGCCCCCCTGCCGCCCGCGGCCCCTGCCCCGGAGTGGGGTGAGGGCGAGCCCTCCGCCACCGCGCACGGCAGCTGCCGGCTCGACCTCCCCGTCCCGTACGCCACCACGCCCGCGTCCCTCCGCCTCCCCGCCCTCGCGCTGACCCTCACCCGTTACGACGGCCACGGCTCCACGGGGTCGGCGACGGTCGGGACCGACCGCGGGGAGGCGTGGGAGCACGCCGTCCCCGAGTCGGCCACCCTCCGGGACCTGGCCGCGACGCAGCCGTCGCGGGTGGAACGCGGTGTGGTCGCGGGGGTCCTCGACGAGCCGGAGGACTTCGGCCCGGGCGAGCGGCTCCCCTGCCTCGCGCCGCCCTTCCCCCTCACCTTCGTCTTCTCTCCCCTCCCCGACGGCGGCACCCGCCTCTCCTGCTTCTTCCGGACCTCCCATGTCGCACCGGCGGTCGCCGAGGGATTCACCCGGCACTTCGGCGAGGTGTACCGGCAGTCGGCGCTCGCGGGGGAGACGGCCGTCGCCGACGTGGACCTGCTCGACGCCGGTGAACGGGCCCGCGTGGCGCGGCTCGGGCGGCCGGCCGCCGCTCTGGTGTCCGCACCGGACACCCTGCCCCGGGTGTTCGCGCGCGTGGCGGCCGCCACGCCCGACGCCGTGGCCGTCTGCGACGGCGGGACGGAGCTCAGCTACCGGGAACTGGACGAGCGTTCCGCCCGGGTCGCCGCCGGGCTGCGGGCCCTCGGCGTGCGCCGCGGCGACCGCGTCGGGGTCTGCCTGGAGCGGACGGCGGAACTCGTCGTCACCCTGCTCGGCGTGGTCCGGGCGGGCGCGGCCTACGTCCCGACCGACCCGGCGTACCCCACCGACCGGCTCGCCCACACCGTCTCGGACGCCGGGCTGCGCGTGGTCGTGACCCGTCTCGCCGAGTTCCCTCGCGAGGGCGGGGTCGCGCTGGTGACCCCGGAGCGACTCGCCGAGGCGGAGGGCGACCCCGGCGCTCCCGACGCGGTCCCCGACGACCCGGCGTACGTCATCTACACCTCCGGTTCCACGGGCCGCCCCAAGGGTGTGACCGTCCCGCACCGCAACGTCGTCGCCCTGATCGACGCCACCCGGGACGAGTACGGGCTCGGCCCCGACGACACCTGGACCCTCTTCCACTCGGCCGCCTTCGACTTCTCGGTGTGGGAGATCTGGGGCTGCCTGCTGACCGGCGGGCGGCTCGTCGTCGTGCCGTACTTCGTCAGCCGCGACCCGGACGACTTCCGCGACCTGCTGCTCGCCCGGCACGTCACCGTGCTGAGCCAGACGCCGTCCGCGTTCTCCCAGCTCCTGCGGACCGACCACGCCCGGCTGCCGGTCCGGCTCGTGGTGTTCGGCGGTGAACCGCTGGACAGCCGCATGCTGCTGCCCTGGTTCGACGTCCACCCCGAGAACACCTGCCGCATGGTCAACATGTTCGGCATCACCGAGACGACCGTGCACGTCACCGCCCAGACGGTCACCCGGGAACTCGCCCTGGCCGGCTCCCGCTCCGTGGGCCCCGCCCTGCCCGGCTGGCACCTGTACGTCACCGACGACCGCGGCCGCCTCGTGCCCCCGGGCGTCACGGGCGAGATCCGCGTGGGCGGCGCGGGCGTCGCCTCCGGCTACCTCAACCGCCCCGACCTCACAGCCGAACGCTTCACACCCGACCCCCACCCCCTCGCCCTGAACACCCCGCACCCGTCCAACGCCGCCTCGGACGCTGCGGACCTGTCCACCGCCGCCTCGGCCGCCCCGGTCCCGGACGCTCCCGGCCGGTCTGCCCGTGGCGAGTCCGCCCCGGCGTCGGATGCCCCGGCCTCGGACGCCTCGGGCCCGGATGCCCCCGGCCTGTCCGCCCCCGGCGTGCCCGCTCCCATCCCGGATGCCCTGGACCAGTCCGCCACCGGCGCACCCGCCCCCGCCTCGAATGCCACCGGCGCGGAAGCCCCTGCGCCCGCTCCCGGCACGCACGCCCCCGCCCCGTCCGCGCTTCTCTACCGCAGTGGTGACCTGGGGCGGTTGCGGTCCGACGGGCGGTTGGAGCATCTTGGCCGGATCGACAGCCAGGTCAAGATCCGGGGCTTCCGTATCGAGCTCGACGAGATCCGTGCCGTGCTGCTGGAGGACCCGGCCGTCGCCGCCGCGGCCGTCGTGGTGCGCCGTGACGACCCCGCCGACCCGGCCACGGCCCGGCTGGACGCCTACGTCGTCCCGGCCGACGAGGGCACGGACGCCGACCCGCAGGGCATCCGCAAGCGTGCCGCCGGCATCCTGCCCGAGCACATGGTGCCGGCCACGGTCACGCCGCTCGACGCCCTCCCGCTGACGACCAACGGCAAGCTCGACCCGGCCCGGCTGCCGGCCCCGCTCCGCTCGACGACGGCGTCCCCGCGGCCCGGAACGGTACCTTCCGCACCGGCGGGGAAAGGTGATCCGGGTCTCGCCGAGGCCCTGCGGGAGATCTGGGAGACGGTCCTCGGCACGCCCGTCGGCCTCGACGACGACTTTTTCGAGCTCGGCGGAAACTCCCTGTTCGCCGTCCGTGTCAGCGCCGCGCTGCGGGCCCGCGGACTGCCGTCCCTGCCGCTGCGCGACCTCTACCGGACCCCCACGATCCGGGCCCTCACCGGCTGACGCCGAAGCGCTCGCCGAACGCCGACCCGGCCGTCCCGAACTCCAATCGCGTTAACATGACGAGAAATCGTCCGGTACCCCGCGCGGACTGGAACGGGAAGGCCGCCCTCGCGTGAGTGCATTTCAACAACCAGATCCCCAGGACCGCCCCGCGCGGCTCACCGTCGGCGTCGTCGGCGCCGGCCGCGTGGGACCCGCCCTGGCCGCGTCCCTCCAGCTCGCCGGACACCGCCCGGTGGCCGTCTCCGGTGTCTCCGACGCGTCCCGGCGGCGGGCCGCGCAGCTGCTGCCCGACGTGCCGCTGGTGCCGCCCGCCGAGGTCCTGGAGCGGGCCGACCTGGTGCTGCTCACCGTCCCCGACGACGCCCTGCCCGGGCTGGTCCAGGGCCTCGCCGACACCGGCGCCGTACGGCCCGGCCAGCTCCTCGTGCACACCTCCGGGCGCTACGGCGCGAAGGTCCTCGACCCGGCCCTGCGCGCGGGCGCGCTGCCGCTGGCCCTGCACCCGGCGATGACGTTCACCGGGACGCCCGTGGACGTGCAGCGGCTGGCCGGCTGCTCCTTCGGCGTCACCGCGCCCGACGAACTCCGGCTGGCCGCCGAGGCCCTCGTCATCGAGATGGGCGGCGAACCGGAGTGGATCGCCGAGGAGAACCGCCCGCTCTACCACGCGGCCCTCGCCCTGGGCGCCAACCACCTGGTCACGCTGGTCGCCCAGTCCATGGAGCTGCTGCGCGCGGCCGGCGTCGAGGCCCCCGACCGGATGCTCGGCCCGCTCCTCGGCGCCGCCCTCGACAACGCGCTGCGCTCCGGTGACGCCGCGCTCACCGGCCCCGTCGCGCGCGGGGACGCCGGCACCGTCGCCGCGCACGTCGCCGAGCTGCGCCGGCACGCCCCGCAGACCGTCGCCGGGTACCTGGCGATGGCCCGGGCGACCGCCGACCGCGCGCTCGCCCACGGACTGCTCAAGCCGGAACTCGCCGAGGACCTCCTCGGCGTCCTCGCGGGCCGGCCCGACGGCGCCCCCGGCACCCACGGCACCGAAGGAGACGCCGGATGACCACCACCCTCCTGCGCACCGCCGCCGATCTGCGGGCACGCACGCGTGCCGGCCGCCGCGCCGTCGTGATGACGATGGGCGCCCTGCACGAGGGCCACGCCACCCTCGTGCGCACCGCCCGCGAACTCGCCGGACCGGACGGCGAGGTCGTCGTCACGGTCTTCGTCAACCCGCTGCAGTTCGGCGAGGGCGAGGACCTCGACCGCTACCCGCGCACCCTGGACGCCGACCTCAAGGTCGCCGAGGAGGCGGGCGCCGACGTGGTGTTCGCCCCGTCCGCCGACGAGGTCTACCCCGGCGGCGAGCCCCAGGTCCGCGTCAGCGCCGGCCCGATGGGGGAGCGCCTGGAAGGCGCCTCGCGCCCCGGCCACTTCGACGGCGTCCTCACGGTCGTCGCCAAGCTGCTCCACCTCACCCGGCCCGACGTGGCGCTGTACGGGCAGAAGGACGCCCAGCAGCTCGCGCTGATCCGCCGCATGGTCCGGGACCTGAACTTCGGCATCGAGATCGTCGGCGTGCCGACCGTCCGCGAGGCCGACGGTCTGGCCCTGTCCAGCCGCAACCGCTACCTGTCCCCCCAGGAGCGCCGCACCGCGCTCGCGCTCTCGGCGGCCCTGTTCGCCGGCCGCGACCGGCACGCCGCGCAGGAGGCGCTGCGGGCACGCGCGCGTGAGGTGCCCGCCACGCAGGCGCGCGCCGAGGCGCTCAGCGCGCTGGGGGAGTCCCGTGCGGCGGCCGACGCGCACGCCGTCGCCCAGGCCGCCCCCGGCAACCCGGCCGCCGTCCGCGCGGCCGCCCGGCTGGTCCTGGACGAGGCCGCCCGGTTCGACCCGCCGCTGGAACTGGACTACCTCGCGCTCGTCGACCCGTCGGACTTCACGGAGATCACGGACCTTGAGGACGACTTCACCGGCGAGGCCGTCCTCGCCGTCGCCGCCCGGGTCGGGACGACCCGGCTGATCGACAACATCCCCCTCACCTTCGGAGCCGCCTCGTGACCAGCACAGGCATACGACTGCACGCGCCCGCGCCCGGGTGGAACATCGACGCGGACGTCGTGGTCGTCGGCTCCGGCGTGGCCGGTCTGACCGCGGCCCTGCGCTGCGAGGCGGCGGGACTGAACACCGTCGTCGTCACCAAGGCCCGGCTCGACGACGGCTCCACCCGCTGGGCTCAGGGCGGCATCGCCGCGGCCCTCGGCGAGGGCGACACCCCCGAACAGCACCTGGACGACACGCTGGTGGCGGGCGCCGGCCTGTGCGACGAGGACGCCGTCCGGATCCTCGTCACCGAGGGCCCGGACGCGGTGCGGCGGCTGATCGAGACCGGGGCGCACTTCGACGAGTCCTCCGAGGGCGGTCTCGAGCTCACCCGCGAGGGCGGCCACCACCGGCGCCGTATCGCCCACGCGGGCGGCGACGCGACCGGCGCGGAGATCTCCCGCGCGCTCGTCGAGGCGGCACGCGCGCGGGGCATCCGGATGATCGAGAACGCGCTCGTCCTGGACCTGCTCACGGACGCGGACGCCCGGACGGCGGGCGTCAGCCTGCACGTCATGGGCGAGGGCCAGCACGACGGCGTGGGCGCCGTGCACGCCCCGGCGGTCGTCCTGGCGACGGGCGGCATGGGCCAGGTCTTCTCGGCCACCACCAACCCGTCGGTGTCGACGGGCGACGGCGTGGCGCTCGCGCTGCGGGCGGGCGCGGAGGTCAGCGACCTCGAATTCGTGCAGTTCCACCCGACGGTGCTGTTCCTCGGCCCGGACGCGGAGGGCCAGCAGCCGCTGGTCTCCGAGGCCGTGCGCGGCGAGGGCGCCCACCTGGTCGACGCGGACGGCGTGCGCTTCATGGTCGGGCAGCACGAGCTGGCCGAGCTGGCGCCCCGGGACATCGTCGCCAAGGGCATCATGCGGCGCATGCAGGAGCAGGACGCCGAGCACATGTTCCTCGACGCCCGCCACTTCGGCGCCGAGATGTGGGAGCACCGCTTCCCGACGATCCTGGCCGCCTGCCGCGCCCACGGCATCGACCCCGTCCACGAGCCCATCCCGATAGCCCCGGCGGCCCACTACGCCTCCGGCGGGGTGCGCACCGACTCCCGGGGCCGTACGACCGTCCCGGGCCTGTACGCGTGCGGCGAGGTCGCCTGCACCGGCGTGCACGGCGCGAACCGGCTCGCGTCCAACTCCCTCCTGGAGGGTCTGGTCTACGCCGAGCGGATCGCCGCCGACATCGCCGCCGGGCACGCGGACGACCGCCTGCGCGCGCGGGTGCCCGCCCCGGTGGAGCAGCCGGACAAGCCCGCCCACCCGCTCCTCGGCGCCGAGGCCCGGTTCGCGATCCAGCGGATCATGACGGAGGGCGCCGGCGTGCTGCGCTCCGCCGAGTCCCTGGACAAGGCCGCCGACCAGATCCAGCGGCTGCACGCCGAGGCCCGCGACGCCCTCGACGAGAACGGCAAGACCGCCGAGCCCGGCGTCGACACCTGGGAGGCCACCAACCTCCTGTGCGTGGCCCGCGTCCTGGTCGCGGCGGCCCGGCGGCGCGAGGAGACCCGCGGCTGCCACTGGCGCGAGGATCACGCCGAGCGCGACGACACGACGTGGCGCCGCCACATCGTCGTACGGCTGAATCCCGACCGGACGCTCGCCGTACACACCACCGATACCGCAGACTTCCCCCCTACCCGGCAGCACCAGCAGGAGCAGTGACAGACGTGAGCACCCCCGACCTTCCCCTCGCCTCCAGTGGCGGCTGCGGCGACGGCTGTGCCTGTGGCGCCGACGGCGACCTCACGGGCGAGGACTACCTGGAGTGCGGTCTCGACCCCGCGCTCGCCCAGCTCCTGGCCGACGCCGGGCTCGACCCCGTCGAGGTCGAGGACATCGCCAACGTCGCCATCCAGGAGGACCTGGACAACGGCGTGGACGTGACGACGGTCGCGACCATCCCCGAGGAGGCGGTGGCCACCGCCGACTTCACCGCGCGCGAGGCGGGCGTCGTCGCGGGCCTCAGGATCGCCGAGGCGGTCGTCTCGGTCGTCTGCACCGACGAGTTCGAGGTCGAGCGGCACGTGGAGGACGGGGACCGGGTGGAGGCCGGGCAGAAGCTGCTGTCGGTGACCACGCGCACGCGTGACCTGCTGACCGCCGAGCGCAGCGCGCTCAACCTGCTGTGCCGCCTCTCCGGGATCGCGACCGCCACGCGCGCGTGGGCCGACGTCCTCGACGGCACGAAGGCACGCGTGCGGGACACCCGCAAGACCACCCCGGGCCTGCGCTCCCTGGAGAAGTTCGCGGTCCGGTGCGGAGGCGGCGTCAACCACCGCATGTCCCTGTCGGACGCGGCGCTGGTCAAGGACAACCACGTGGTCGCGGCGGGCGGTGTGGCCCAGGCCTTCAACGCCGTGCGCGAGGCATTCCCGGACGTGCCGATCGAGGTCGAGGTCGACACCCTGCACCAGCTGCGCGAGGTCGTGGACGCGGGCGCCGACCTGATCCTGCTCGACAACTTCACGCCGGGCGAGTGCGCGGAGGCGGTGGGCATCGTCGGCGGCCGGGCCCTGCTGGAGGCCTCGGGCCGGCTCACGCTCGAGAACGCCAAGGCGTACGCCGACACCGGCGTCGACTTCCTGGCCGTCGGAGCCCTGACCCACTCCTCGCCGATCCTGGACATCGGTCTGGATCTGCGGGACGCGGAGTAGGGAGCGGGTGCCGGCCATGCTGCTGACGATCGACGTGGGGAACACGCACACCGTGCTCGGCCTGTTCGACGGTGAGGACATCGTCGAGCACTGGCGGATCTCGACCGACTCCCGCCGTACGGCCGACGAGCTCGCGGTGCTGCTGCAGGGCCTGATGGGCATGCACCCGCTGCTCGGCGTGGAGCTGGGCGACGGCATCGACGGCATCGCGATCTGCGCGACGGTCCCCTCGGTGCTGCACGAACTGCGCGAGGTGACCCGCCGCTACTACGGCGACGTGCCCGCCGTCCTCGTCGAACCGGGCGTGAAGACCGGTGTGCCGATCCTCTTCGACAACCCCAAGGAGGTCGGCGCCGACCGCATCATCAACGCGGTCGCCGCGAACGAGCTCTACGGCGGCCCGGCGATCGTCGTGGACTTCGGCACGGCGACGACGTTCGACGCGGTGAGCGCGCGGGGCGAGTACGTCGGCGGCGTGATCGCGCCCGGCATCGAGATCTCGGTGGAGGCCCTGGGTGTCAAGGCGGCCCAGCTCCGCAAGATCGAGGTGGCCCGCCCGCGCAGCGTGATCGGCAAGAACACGGTCGAGGCCATGCAGTCCGGCATCGTCTACGGCTTCGCCGGCCAGGTCGACGGCGTGGTCACCCGCATGGCCCGCGAGCTGGCGGAGGACCCCGACGACGTCACGGTGATCGCGACGGGCGGCCTGGCCCCCATGGTCCTCGGCGAGTCCTCGGTGATCGACGAGCACGAGCCCTGGCTGACCCTGATCGGCCTGCGCCTGGTCTACGAGCGCAACGTCTCGCGCATGTGATCCGTCGGTCCGCTGATCCTGTGGTCCTCTGATCCGCAGGTGACCGCGGAAGGAGCCGGGGGGCGGATTTCGGACGCGCCACACCTGCCCCCTATGTCGAATTTGTCCGATTAGCGCGTATCGTCGCCGCATGCCCACGCCATACGGATCCCGCGGCGGCATGGCGTTCGGCGCGGCGGAGCTGCGTGTGCTCCGTCGCGCTCTCGCCCTCGCCCTCCACCCCGGTCCCGCCTGTGCCGAGGACGTCCAGGACTGCCATCGCCTAGCCGAGTCCCTCGACGAGGCGATGCGCGAGGCCGCCCGTCTGCGGGCCTTCCTGGTGGCCGACCTCGCCCGCTACCGCGCCGCCCTCCCCGGCGCCGCGGTCGGCTACCTCAGGCTCCTGGAGGAGGTCCTGGCGGCGGGGCACCTGCCCGGCCCCGACGACCTCGCCGCCCTGCGCGCCCTGCGGGGCAACCCGGCGGCCGCCGCCCTCCTGGACCGCTGCCAGGCGCTCGCCGAAGCGGACGTACGGGCCCGTCTCGCCCGCCGTGCGCCCCGCGAGGCCCCGGCGGCCACCCCGGCCGTCCCGGCGTCCCGTACGCGCCTCCTGGCGCTTCCCGGGGGCCGTTCCGGCGAGGCCGGAGACCCCCTCGCGGCCGTCGCCGAGGACCCGCGCGAGGAACCGCGCAAGAAACCCGCCGAGAAGCCCGCCGCGCCGGCCCCCGGGCCCGCCCCCGTGAAGCCCTCCGCCCCCGAGCCCGAGCGCCGCCCCATCCCCACCCCGGGCGAGGTCTTCCCGCGCCGCAAGCCCGCTCCGGAGCCGGCGGAGCCGGAGGAGCGCCGGCCGCGCACGCTGGCGGCCGGCTGAGGCGTCCGCTCCCGCGCGGCGGCCCCGGCCGACCCCGCCCCTTCGTCCCGTTCCTCCCTGGCTACCCTGGATCCATGGACTATGTCTCCGCGCTGGTGCCCCCCGTCGTCATGGCCGCGTTCTTCATCGGTCTGATCAGGGTGATAGTGAAGACCCAGGGGGGCGCCAACAAGGCCAAGGAGGACGCGGCCGTCGACGCCGCCCTCGCGCGCGCGGAGGGCGCCCGCGGGTCCTCCGCCGGCACCGACGCCTGACCCAGCGCCCCGCGGCACCCCCGCCCCGCGGCACCCCCGGGCGTACGGCCTCCCCCAGGAGTCGTACGCCCCTTTTGTGTCTGTTTGACATCGAAAGTGCCCGTCCGGCACGCCATTGGCGAGATCTCCCACTATTGTGCTGAGAGTGCCTCGCCCATTGGGAGAACTCGAAGACGCGGTCATGACGCGGGTGTGGAAGTGGAACCGCCCGGTGACCGTTCGAGAAGTCCTGGAAGACCTTCAGCAGGAACGGTCCATCGCCTACACCACGGTGATGACCGTTTTGGACAATCTCCATCAGAAGGGCTGGGTACGCCGCGAGGCCGAAGGCCGCGCCTATCGATATGAGGCGGTCTCCACCCGCGCCGCCTACGCCGCCGCCCTCATGAACGAGGCCTGGTCGCAGAGCGACAACCCCGCGGCCGCACTCGTCGCCTTCTTCGGGATGATGAGCGACGAACAGCGACAGGCGCTGAGCGACGCCGTACGCATCGTCCAGGGTCCGGAAACATCCGAAGCCGCAACTGCGGGCAGTGGCGGGGAGAACCCCGGCGCGGCGGCGGGAGGCCGCGGGCGATAGCGTCCGCACATGTCCGCAGAGAGCCCCTCCGCCGAGAACCCCGAAGTCACCGCTAAAGCCATCACCGTCCGCCGGGCCCGGACCAGCGATGTCCCCGCCGTACGCCGACTGCTTGACGCCTACGTCAGGGGCGGCATCCTGCTCGACAAAGCGACGGTGACCCTTTACGAGGACATCCAGGAGTTCTGGGTCGCCGAACGCGACGACAACGCCGAGGTCGTCGGCTGCGGCGCGCTCCACGTCATGTGGGAAGACCTGGCCGAAGTGCGCACTCTCGCGGTGAAGCCCGGCCTGAAGGGCGCCGGCGTGGGCCACAGGTTGTTGGAGAAGTTGCTGCACACCGCGCGCTGGCTCGGCGTTCGCCGGGTTTTCTGCCTGACCTTCGAAGTGGACTTCTTCGGCAAGCACGGCTTCGTGGAGATCGGTGAGACGCCGGTTGACACCGATGTCTACGCCGAGCTGATGCGTTCCTATGACGAGGGCGTAGCGGAGTTCCTCGGACTCGAACGAGTGAAACCGAACACCTTGGGCAACAGCCGGATGCTTCTGCATCTGTGATCGTGGGCGTCCATTCCCGCGGACCGGCCTTGCCCGGTGCCCTATGTCCGAAACGCGCACGTTTCCGGGCGAGGGACGGGTCGTCGGTCTCCGCCAGGGGTTTGTGTTTTCCCAGCAAAAGCGGTTTGCTTTCCGACGTACTGCAGTACTGCATATAACAGGGCGCGGCTAAACGGCGGACGCCGCGGACCCCCGTCCCTCACGTTATCGATGAAAGGAAATCCGGTGGCACAGAAGGTTCAGGTCCTTCTTGTCGACGACCTCGACGGCGGCGAGGCGGACGAGACCGTGACGTTCGCGCTGGACGGCAAGACGTACGAGATCGATCTCACGACTGCCAATGCGGACAAGCTGCGCGGGCTTCTCGAGCCCTATGTGAAGGGTGGCCGTCGTACCGGAGGCCGTGCTTCGGGCGGGCGTGGAAAGGCGCGTGCCGCTGCCGGCAGCAGCCAGGACACCGCTCAGATCCGCGCATGGGCGAAGGAGAACGGTTTCGAGGTCAACGACCGTGGCCGTGTTCCGGCGAGCATTCGCGAGGCTTACGAGAAGGCCAACGGCTGAGCGCGGGAGCGCCGCAGCCGGACACGGTGACAGTGCGTCGCCAGCGTGTCCACCAGCCGCACCAGGTCGGGGGCGTCTCCCGTGCCCCCCAGCGCCGGCATCGCCGGCAGCGAGGCCTCACCCTCGCACCCCGCGACGGGGGGCCGCACCCACACGGCGGCCCCCTGCAACGGCCCGGAGTGGTCGTCTTCCTGGACCGGCGTGACCTCTGACCCCGGCGGCAGGGGGGCCCGCGGGCCCGGGCGGAGGGCCGCCCGCGGACCCGGGGGCGTCCGCGGACGCGGGGGCAGGGGCGCCTCCATGAGGCCGCCCGGTCCGATCGCCGTGAGATCCAGGGGCAGCGCGCCCCACTCCAGCCACTGAAGGATTCCCGGCAGCTCCTCCGCGCTGCCCGCGGCCACCAGCAGCCGCATGCGCCCGCCCCCCGCGGCCACGGGGGAGCCCGGCGCCAGGCGCCCGAGCGCCGCGTGTCCCGCCTCCGCGGGCACGTCCAGGACGTCGAAGCGCTCGCCGACCAGAAGCCGTACCGGTCTCCCGGGCACCGTCGGCCACCCCAGTTCGTTCTCGTACCAGCCGCGGACCCGGTCGTCCGGGTCGGCGGCGTCGAGCGGCCGCCGGGGGAGAGGCACTGAGCCAGCCATGCCGAGTAGAACCGTTCCCCCGGGGTGCGAGTTACGCTGGGTGGTCGTCCGGCCGCGCACAGTGGCGAAAAGGGGGGCGCGCGGGGAGCCAGGGAGGCGCAAGGTTGTTCGCCCGTAGCGGAGGGAAAAGGCGTGCACGGCATGGACTGTCCGTGCCGGCGGGTAAGACATCCCTAGTGGGAGGGGGCGACACGCAGGAAAGGGCGTCTCACGTTCGCCATCGGCGTACTGATGGTGAGGGTAACCACCTGGCCTGCGGGAACATCGTCTCGCACCATCGGGTTGGAGCAGATGTCGGCGTTCGGGGTCAGGAGGCCATCGACGGTGTCGGCAGTTGGAATGAGCGGTCCCCGCTTGCGGGACTAAGCTGCGGAAGGACAGGGAGGGGAAGTTCCCCCCACTGCCTGACCGCTCTGAGGAGCGATTAACGATGTTCGAGAGGTTCACCGACCGCGCGCGGCGGGTTGTCGTCCTGGCTCAGGAAGAAGCCCGGATGCTCAACCACAACTACATCGGCACCGAGCACATCCTCCTGGGCCTGATCCACGAGGGTGAGGGTGTCGCCGCCAAGGCCCTTGAGAGCCTCGGGATTTCGCTCGAGGCGGTCCGCCAGCAGGTGGAGGAGATCATCGGCCAGGGCCAGCAGGCTCCCTCGGGCCACATCCCCTTCACCCCCCGTGCCAAGAAGGTCCTGGAGCTGTCGCTCCGCGAGGCCCTTCAGCTGGGCCACAACTACATCGGCACGGAGCACATCCTGCTCGGCCTGATCCGTGAGGGCGAGGGCGTCGCCGCCCAGGTCCTGGTCAAGCTGGGCGCAGATCTCAACCGGGTGCGGCAGCAGGTCATCCAGCTGCTCTCCGGTTACCAGGGCAAGGAGACCGCCACCGCCGGCGGGCCTGCCGAGGGCACCCCCTCGACGTCCCTGGTCCTCGACCAGTTCGGCCGGAACCTCACCCAGGCCGCTCGTGAGTCCAAGCTCGACCCGGTCATCGGGCGCGAGAAGGAGATCGAGCGGGTCATGCAGGTGCTGTCCCGCCGCACCAAGAACAACCCGGTCCTGATCGGTGAGCCCGGCGTCGGCAAGACCGCCGTCGTCGAGGGCCTCGCCCAGGCCATCGTCAAGGGCGAGGTGCCCGAGACCCTCAAGGACAAGCACCTCTACACCCTGGACCTCGGCGCGCTGGTCGCCGGCTCCCGCTACCGCGGTGACTTCGAGGAGCGCCTGAAGAAGGTGCTCAAGGAGATCCGCACCCGCGGTGACATCATCCTGTTCATCGACGAGCTCCACACGCTGGTCGGTGCGGGTGCCGCCGAGGGCGCCATCGACGCCGCCTCGATCCTGAAGCCGATGCTGGCCCGTGGTGAGCTGCAGACCATCGGTGCGACCACGCTGGACGAGTACCGCAAGCACCTGGAGAAGGACGCGGCCCTGGAGCGCCGCTTCCAGCCCATCCAGGTCGCGGAGCCGTCCCTGCCGCACACGATCGAGATCCTCAAGGGTCTGCGCGACCGGTACGAGGCGCACCACCGTGTCTCCATCACCGACGAGGCGCTGGTCCAGGCAGCCACCCTGGCCGACCGCTACATCTCGGACCGCTTCCTGCCGGACAAGGCGATCGACCTGATCGACGAGGCCGGTTCCCGGATGCGCATCCGCCGGATGACCGCTCCGCCGGACCTGCGCGAGTTCGACGAGAAGATCGCCGGCGTCCGCCGCGACAAGGAGTCCGCGATCGACTCGCAGGACTTCGAGAAGGCCGCCTCCCTGCGCGACAAGGAGAAGCAGCTCCTGGCCGCCAAGGCCAAGCGGGAGAAGGAGTGGAAGGCCGGCGACATGGACGTCGTCGCCGAGGTCGACGGCGAGCTGATCGCCGAGGTCCTCGCCACGGCCACCGGCATCCCGGTCTTCAAGCTGACCGAGGAGGAGTCCAGCCGCCTGCTCCGCATGGAGGAGGAGCTGCACAAGCGGGTCATCGGCCAGAACGACGCCGTCAAGGCGCTGTCGAAGGCGATCCGCCGTACGCGTGCCGGTCTGAAGGACCCGAAGCGTCCGGGTGGCTCGTTCATCTTCGCCGGCCCGTCCGGTGTCGGTAAGACCGAGCTGTCCAAGGCGCTCGCCGAGTTCCTCTTCGGTGACGAGGACGCGCTGATCTCCCTCGACATGTCGGAGTTCAGCGAGAAGCACACGGTCTCGCGTCTCTTCGGTTCCCCGCCCGGATACGTGGGCTACGAAGAGGGCGGCCAGCTGACCGAGAAGGTCCGCCGCAAGCCGTTCTCCGTCGTCCTGTTCGACGAGGTCGAGAAGGCCCACCCGGACATCTTCAACTCGCTGCTGCAGATCCTGGAGGACGGTCGTCTGACCGACTCCCAGGGCCGGGTCGTGGACTTCAAGAACACGGTCATCATCATGACGACCAACCTCGGCACCCGGGACATCTCCAAGGGCTTCAACCTGGGCTTCGCGGCCTCGGGTGACACGAAGTCCAACTACGAGCGCATGAAGAACAAGGTGTCGGACGAGCTCAAGCAGCACTTCCGTCCCGAGTTCCTCAACCGCGTCGACGACGTGGTCGTCTTCCCGCAGCTGACGCAGGAGGACATCCTGCGGATCGTCGACCTGATGATCGGCAAGGTGGACGAGCGCCTGAAGGACCGGGACATGGGCATCGAGCTCTCCCAGTCCGCCAAGGAGCTGCTGTCCCAGAAGGGCTACGACCCGGTGCTGGGCGCGCGTCCGCTGCGTCGCACGATCCAGCGCGAGATCGAGGACTCGCTGTCGGAGAAGATCCTCTTCGGCGAGCTGCGTCCCGGTCACATCGTGGTCGTGGACACCGAGGGCGAGGGTGAGACCAAGACCTTCACCTTCCGCGGCGAGGAGAAGTCGGCGCTGCCCGACGTCCCGCCGATCGAGCAGGCGGCCGGCGGCGCCGGACCGAACCTGAGCAAGGAGGCGTAAGCCTCCCGGCCGTGGAGCCGACATGAAGAGGGCCGGTGCTTCCCAGCACCGGCCCTCTTCGCATGCCCGGCTCGCGGGCGCGCCGCAGGACTACGACAGCTGGCCGTCGTAGTCCGGCAGCTTGTACGTCTTCTCGGCGTGCCCGCCCGACAGGTCGGTGGCGCTGTTGCCGATGTTCGCGATGATCGTGTAGCCCTTGTTCTCGATGTCGACGCGCTGGGCGGTCTTGTAGGCGGCGACGTCCTTGAAGAGGTCGAGCAGACCGCGGACGTAGAGCCCGGAGACGCGGTATCCGACGTGCTTGAGGTTGTAGTCGGTGAACCCGTAGATGATGCCCGGGCGCGCCGTGACGAAGAACAGCGAGACGCCGTGCTCCTGGGCGTACTCGGCGACCTCCAGGACCGGCTCGTTGGCCGGCTGCGGGTAGCTGAAGCCGAAGTCGGTCTCCAGGGTGGTGTTGTCGATGTCGAGCACGATCGCCTGCTTCTCGCCCGGCTTCGCGGCGGCGATGCGCTGCTTCAGGTACGGCAGGGCCGCGTCCATCACGGCCTGGCAGTCCGCCTGCCAGGTGTCGTAGTCGACATCCTCCGCCGCGGTCGCGGAGGCGACGGCGGAGGTGCTGGTGGCCGTAGCGGCCTGGGCGCCGGCCGGAACGGCCATCGCGGTGACGGCGGCCGTCGCCGCCACCGTCAGGGCTGTGCGGCGCTTCCAGGTGCCTCTGGTCATGTGGGGTCCTCTCGCGTCCTGGCCTGCCTGTGTCGTGGGCATGCTGAACTGTGGGGATGGCCTGCGGGGAACCAGCGGGTTACCGGGGGAAACCTGCGGGTTACTGGACGGTAGAGGGTGGTGAGACTCCGCTCACAGACCCCTGCACATGTCGTGACCGGGGTCACAAGTGGCCCGCAGGGGAGGCGAGTAGCCCCCGTCACATCCCGAAGTCCCTTGAAGCGGGCGGCCGGTGACATGCTGCACAGGTCATCCGTCCGGTACTAGGGCGGATAGTGGCACCGCAAAATCAGGCAAATGGGACAAAGGTCGCGTGACTGCCGGGCGGCAGGGGGCCTCCGGCGTGGAACGCCGTCAAATGGGGCATGAAGGGCGCTCTGTCAAGAAGCGGTCTGTTTCGGGGTGAAGTACTAGCTTCCGTCGTACGTCACACGTTTGGGGGTCTATCGCCCTCGGGGTTACCAAGGGATGGCCCACCCGGCAGGCGTTCCTGCCCCGGGTGGTCTCTCTGTCCCCGAACCACGAGGTCTTCGATGTTCAAGCGCGTCACGTTCCGTTCTTCCCGTACGTCCCTGCTCCGCACCCGCCTGGCCGTCGGGGCCGCCGCCGTGGGCGCCTCGGTCGTGCTGGGGACCGGAGTGGCGTCCGCCGCCGCACCCGCCGCCGCGCCCGCCGCCGCCAAGGCCGCCTCGGCCACCGGCTGGGTCAAGCCGGTGGCGCACTACGCCAAGTCCGCCAGCTTCCACCAGGCCGGCGCCATGTGGCAGTCCACCCACAGCGGCCAGGACTTCGCCGTGCCGAGCGGCACCAAGGTCGTGGCCGCGCACGGCGGCACGGTGGTGAAGGCCGGCGGCAACGGCGCCGGTGACGGCCCGGCCTACGGCAACGCCATCGTCATCAAGCACGGCAACGGCACGTACTCCCAGTACGCCCACCTCTCCCGTGTCGACGTGAAGGTCGGCCAGATAGTCAAGACCGGGCAGCGCGTCGCCCTGTCCGGCAACACCGGCAACTCCAGCGGCCCGCACCTGCACTTCGAGATCCGCACGACCGCGAACTACGGCTCCGCGATCGACCCGGTGGCCTTCCTGCGCGCCAAGGGTCTGACCGTCTGACGGCGACGGGTGATCAGGCGCCCTGATGCGCCTGGGTGACGAGATCGACGGCGACCTCGAGGACGGCTGCACGCTTGTCCTCGGGGTCGCCGTCGAGGTCCTGGAGGAAGAACATGCCGGCGTGCAGCGTGAAGATGGCGCTCACGCAGCGGACCTGGTCGGTGAGGGGGGCGTCCGGGTCGATGATGATGTCCCGCAGTGCGCGCATGCGGTCCTTGAAGGAGTCGCCGATCTGCAGCTCCCGGACCGTCGCCTGGTTCTCCTGCATGAAGCGGAAGAGCGGGGTCGCGCCGGCGAGGGCCTCGCTGTAGCGCCGTACGATCTCCCGCTTGGTGTCCAGGGTGTGCGGCTGCTGCCTGCCCCACTCGATCAGCTCTTCGATCGGCTTCGTCAGATCCGCGAAGATGCTGACGACGATGTCTTCCTTCGTCTTGAAGTGGTAGTACAGGGCCGCCTTGGTGACCTCCAGACGCTCCGCGATCTCGCGGAGGGAGGTCTTCTCGTAGCCCTGCTCGGCGAAGAGTTCGAGCGCGACGTCCTGGATGCGCTGGCGGGTGTTGCCGCGGCGCTGCTGCTTGGTGCCGTCCATGGTGACGTCCATCCTCGTACTCCTCGAGCTCTCCTGGAAAGTTACTTGCCGCCCGGCTAGTTCGACACCATAAACTTACTTGACGACCGGCTAGTGACGGGGCTACTTTCCCCAGTGTAGTGAACTAGCCGGGCGGCAAGTAAGTGGGCGGCCCGCAGTGGTACCCAGGGGAGTGGGAACGATGGCGGACACGAAGACGGCCGAGACGAAACCCGAGAAACAACCGAAGAGCGTGCGGGTCGTCCTGCTCGCCCTGATGATCACGATGATGCTCGCGATGCTCGACAACATGATCGTGGGCACCGCGATGCCGACCATCGTCGGCGACCTCGGAGGCCTGGAGCACCTGTCCTGGGTCGTGACCGCCTACACCCTCGCGACCGCGGCCGCCACGCCGATCTGGGGCAAGCTCGGGGACATGTACGGGCGCAAGGGCGCCTTCATGACCTCGATCGTGATCTTCCTGATCGGCTCCGCGCTCAGCGGCATGGCCCAGAACATGGGCGAGCTCATCGGCTTCCGCGCCGTGCAGGGCCTCGGCGCCGGCGGTCTGATGGTCGGCGTCATGGCGATCATCGGCGACCTGATCCCGCCCCGGGAGCGCGGCAAGTACCAGGGCATGATGGCCGGCGTCATGGCGCTCGCGATGATCGGCGGCCCGCTCGTCGGCGGCACCATCACCGACAACTGGGGCTGGCGCTGGTCCTTCTACATCAACCTGCCGCTCGGCGCGGTGTCGCTCGCCCTGATCAGCGCCGTGCTGCACCTGCCGAAGAAGCGGGCCAAGGCGGGCATCGACTACCTCGGTGTCGTGCTGCTGACCGTGGGCATCACGGCCATCGTCCTCGTCACCACCTGGGGCGGCACGGAGTACGCCTGGACGTCCGCGCGGATCATGGAGCTGATCGGGATCGGCGTCGCCGCGCTCATCGGCTTCGTGTTCTGGCAGACCCGGGCCGCCGAGCCGATCGTGCCGCTGCACATCTTCCGCAGCCGCAACTTCACCCTGATGTCCCTCATCGGCTTCATCACCGGCTTCGTGATGTTCGGCGCGACCCTCTTCCTGCCGCTCTACCAGCAGTCGGTGCAGGGCGCCTCCGCGACCAACTCGGGGCTGCTGCTCCTGCCGATGCTCGGCGCGATGCTGGTGACCTCGATGGTCGCGGGCCGCGTCACCACCAACTCCGGCAAGTACAAGGTCTTCCCGATCGTCGGCAGCGTCCTGATGGTCATCGGCCTGTACCTGCTCTCCACGATGGACACCGGCACCTCGCGCCTCACCTCCGGCGTCTTCATGGCCGTGGTCGGTCTCGGCATGGGCTGTCTGATGCAGATCACCATGCTGGTCGCGCAGAACAGCGTGGAGATGAAGGACATGGGCGTCGCGTCCTCCTCCACCACCCTGTTCCGCACGCTCGGCTCCTCCTTCGGTGTCGCGATCATGGGCGCGCTGTTCAACCACCGCGTCCAGGACGTCATGGCCGAGCGGGCCGGTGCGCTGGGCTCGAAGATCACCGAGCAGTCCGCGCAGCTGGACGCCGCCAGCCTGGCGAAGCTGCCCGTGGCCGCCCGCGAGGCCTACCAGCACGCGGTGTCGGCCGGTACCCACTCGGCGTTCCTGCTGGGCGCGGTGGTCGCGGTCACCGCGCTGATCGCGGCGGTGTTCGTCAAGGAGGTCCCGCTGAAGGGCGCGGGCCCCCAGAAGGCGGGCGAGGAACCGAAGGACGCCGCGGGTGTGACCCCGCCGGTCGTCGAGGCCGTCTGACCCCACCCCAGCCAGTCACCGAAGGCCCCCGGCGGATGTCCGCCCCGGGGGCCTTCGCCACGCGCGGAAACGCGGGGCGACCCCCCCAGCCCCGCCAGCGCCCCGTCGCCGAGGGCCCTGACGGCCCGCTCCGGGCGCTCGTCCTGGGGCAGAGCCACGTCGGGCGGCCAACCCTGACGACGGCCCGTCGTCGAGGGCCTGGCGGTCCGCCTCCCGGGCGTTCGTCCTGGGCGCAGCCATTGCCGGGGGTCTGGCCGTGGCCGCGGCGGTTGCCCAAGGCTTCCGGCGGATGTGGTCACGGGGGCTTTCGTCGGGCGTGGGGGCGAGGCCGGGCGCACAGCCCAGGCAGCGGCCCGCCGCCGCCGACCCTGGCGGTCCGCCTCCGGGGGCTCGTCCTGCGCGGAGCCACGGCCGGGCGCCCAGCCCCGGCGACGGCCCGCCGCCGACGACCCTGGCGGTGCGCCTCCGGGGGCTCGTCCTACGCGGAGCCACGGCCGGGCGTCCAGCCCCGGCGACGGCCCGTCGTCGAGGGCCCTGGCGGTCCGCCTCCGGGGGCTCGTCCTGCGCGGAGCCACGGCCGGGCGCCCAGCCCCGGGCCGTCCGCGGTGGCAGCGCCCCGGGTCGGCTGTGTCGTCTTCCGGCGGCGTGGTCGGCGCATGCGAAGCCCGTGCCGCGACCGGGTCACTGGCCGCGGCCGTCGTGGGGGCACGGGATGGCTGGGGTCGGTGTGGGGCGGAGGCCTACGGCATCATCGGGTAACTTCCCGTGTTCGTCGGCGCGTGCTCCGGCAGCCACAGAACGGCCACCGCGCCCTCGGCCGGTATGTGGCCGGGCGCCCCCGCTGGCCGTACGTTGCGGAAGGTCAGCCGGGCGCCCAGTACGCGGGCCTGGCCCGCCGCGATGGTCAGACCGAGCCCGTGGCCGTGCCCCGCCCGGTCGGCGCTGCCGGTACGGAACCGGCTCGGGCCCTCGGCCAGCAGGTCCTCGGGGAACCCGGGGCCGTGGTCGCGCACCCGGATGACCCGGCCCTCCACGGTGACCTCGATCGGCGGCTTGCCGTGCCGGGCGGCGTTGGCCAGGAGGTTGAACAGGACCCGCTCCAGGCGCCGGGGGTCGGTCGTGACCATCGACTCGTGCACCACCCGCACCTCGACGTCCGGGTCCTTGGCCGCCACCCGCCGCACGACGAACTCGCCCAGCACGATGTCCTGGAGCTCCGCCCGCTCCGAGGCACTGTCCAGGCGGGCCACCTCCAGGACGTCCTCCACGAGCGTGCGCATGGCCTTCGCGCGGTCCAGGACGAGCTCGGTGGGCCGGCCCGGCGGGAGGAGCTCGGCCGCGGTCAGCAGCCCGGTGACCGGGGTGCGCAGCTCGTGCGCGATGTCGGCGGTGACCCGGCGCTCGGCCTCCAGCCGCTGCTGCAGCGCGTCCGCCATGGCGTCCACCGCGCTCGCCAGGTCGTCGGTCTCGTCCCGTACGACCCCGCCCATCGCGTCCCGGACCCGCACGTCCGACTCGCCCTTGGCGACCTGGTTGGCCGCGGCCGCCGCCTTGCGCAGCCGGCGTGAGAGCTGTCCGCCGATGAGCACCCCGAGCGCGCTGCCGCCGAGGACGACCGCGATCGACCCGATCACCAGGGCCTGGTCGAGGTCGTTGAGGATGTCCGTGCTCCGGTCGGTGAACCCGGTGTGCAGGGACATCACCCGCCCGTCCTTGAGCGGCACGGCCGCCCAGATGTCCGGCGTGCCCCCCGCGCGGTCGGACACGAACGTCACCCGGCGCCCCTCGGCGACCTTCTCGCGCACCTCGGACGGCAGCCGGGAGTCGTCGATCTTGACCTGCGGGAAGTTCGGCCGCCCGGTCATCTCGAAGTTGCGCTGGGCGATCTGGACGCGCTCGTCCGCGAGGTCGCGCGCGTTGTCCAGCATCGACACCCGGGCGGCGTTGTGCACGACCAGGCTGAGCGCGATCGCCACCAACGCGCCGACCAGCGCGATCGCCGCGCTCAGCTTCCACCGCAGCCCCGTACGGATGACCGCGCCCTCCGCGCGGGCCGGAACCAGGTGCCGGATCATCCCCCTCACCCCCCGCCCGCTCAGGCCTTCAACTTGTAGCCGAAGCCACGGACCGTCTCGATGCGGTCCTGGCCGATCTTCGTGCGCAGCCGCTGCACATGGACGTCCACGACCCGGGTGTCACCGCCCCAGCCGTAGTCCCACACCCGCTCCAGCAGCTTGTCCCGCGACAGGACCGTGCCCGGAGCGGAGGAGAACTCCAGCAGCAGCCGCATCTCGGTGGGCGTCAGGGCCACCGGCTGACCGGCTCTGCGGACCTCCATCCCCTCGGTGTCCACCTCCAGGTCGCCGAAGGTGAGCACACCGCCCGTGGGGGCGGCGCCCTCGGCCCGGTCCCCGCCGCCGGCGTGCCCGAAGCGGCGCAGCACGGCGCGGATCCGGGCGACCAGCACGGCCCCGTCGAACGGTTTGGTCACATAGTCGTCGGCGCCGGCCTCCAGGCCCAGGACGACGTCGATGGAGTCGGCGCGCGCCGACAGCATGATCACGGGAACGGTGGACTCGTCCCGGATGCGCCGGCACAGACTCACCCCGTCCAGGCCGGGCACCATGACGTCCAGCAGGGCGATGTCGGGGCGGTCCGCCCGGAAGGCGTCCAGGCCGGACAGGCCGTCGGGCATCGCCGTGACCACGAAGCCGTCCCGCTCCAGGGCGAGCTGGGTGGCCTCGCGGATGACGTCGTCGTCCTCGACGAACAGGACGTGGGTCTGGTCTGCCATCCCGGTGCTCTCAGTCCTCGTGTTCGGTGCTGCGTATGTCTGGGTGCTTCTAGAGGGGACGCGCGGGACGTCCGCCGCGTTCACTCCCGGTGCGCGCACTCATTGATCGGAACGAGCGGCCCGATCGGTTCACGCTCCCGGAGATTTTCTCCGGCCGGCCCGGCCTGCCGCGGGTCCGCGGCCGGTCAGCCGCCGGTCAGCCGTAGCTCCGCCGCCGGTCAGCCGCTCTTCGGCAGCGGCGTCGCGTCCCCGCCCCCGGTGCTGCTGTACTCGTTGTGGATGCTGAACTGCTTGACGAAGCGGTCCGCCGTGGTCCAGCGGTAGGTGATCACGTTCTCGCCGGAGGGGTCGGAGACGGCGTCGCCCTTCGCGTACACCTGCTTGGTCACCACCAGGTCGCCCCGGTCGATCTCCGCGTAGACCGGGGGCTCCTCGGCCTTGAACACGTTCTCGTACCGGCCGTCCTGCTTCCGGTACACGTACGAGCCGACGCCGACCGCGTCGCCGCAGGTGAGCACGTTCACGACGACGTCCGTGGCCGGGCCGCCGGTCAGGTCGCCGTAGGAGACGTCGACCGGGTACTCGTCGCCGACGCAGGGCTCCAGCTCGCCTTTGACCTCCGCCGAGACCTCGGGGTCGTCCTTGACGAGCCGGACCGCGTCGACCCGGGAGGGGGTGTCGGTGGGTGCGGCCGAGGGCGCCATCGTCGCGCCGGCCATCGCGTCGGCGTGCGCCGGGCCCTCGTCACGGGCGCCGGTGCCGCCGGTGGCGCACGCGGACACGAAAAGGGCGAGGGCGGCGAGCACGGTCACCGCCGTGATCGCCGCCTGGAAGGTGCCTCGGGCCGCCGTCGGCCCTGACAGGGCCGGTGTCGGCCCGTGGGTGGTGCCCAAGGGACCACCCCGGTCGGTCAGGCCGCCGCGCAACGCTCCCGCTCCTCACGCTCCAGCGCGCGTGCGTCCAGATCGCGGGCTTCCAGCTCCTCGCGGAGCCGGGCGAGCGCCCGGTGCAGCGTGCTCTTGACCGTTCCCGCCGACATGCCGAGGGCGGCGGCCGTCTCCTCCGTGGACATCTGCTCCCAGTGTCGCAGCACCACGACACTGCGCTGCTTCGGAGCGAGCACCTTCATGGCGTCCATCAGCAGGGCGCGGTCCGCGTGCTGTTCGGTGGAGTCGTCCACACAGGCGTCGGGCAGCTGCTCGGTGGGGACCTCCTCCAGCTTGCGGGCCCGCCACCACTCGGTCCGCGTGTTGATCATGACCCGGCGCAGATAGGCGTCCGCGAGCCGCTTGTCCGCGATGCCCTCCCAGCGGCCGTACGTCCGGGCCAGGGCCGTCTGCAGCAGGTCCTGCGCGTCGACCGGGTCCGGGACCAGCCGGCGGGCGCTGCGCAGCAGCGCGTCCTGCCGGGTGCGGACGTACTCCTCGAACTCGAGCACCTCGCCCTGCGCCATGGTCAACCCCTCCGTTTTCCCCGTTTCCGGCTCGCGGTCGTCCGCCGGTTCCGTGCCTCTGGTCTGTCGCCCTCGTGCCCTCGCCGGGCACGCAACAGAAGCTACGGAGGTGTTGTCACGGGGCTGTCCGAAGCAGCCTGCGGCCAGCGCTCGGCTGTCCGTCGGTTGTGTAACGGAAATGAGTTCTGGGTAAAGGGGCGGGCCGAAGAATGGGTCTATGGGCGGATCTGTCCGGCCGGGAGCCGTGACAGAGCCTGAGCGCGGGCTGTGATGAAGCGCGTTGTCTGTGAAGTGACCGTGCGTCAGGTCAGCGGCAGCCGGTACAGCCCGTCCGGCAGCGGCTCCACCAGCCCGTCCGCGACGAGGCCGTCGAGGGCACGCGCGCGCTGCACCGGCTCGTGCCACACCCGGTCCAGTGCCGTCTGGGGCACGGGCGCGTGTGCCTCCCGCAGCACGGCGAGCAGCTTGCCCCGCACCTGCCGGTCCGTCCCGGCGTACGTCTGGCCGCGGCGCGGCGGTCCGTCGTGCTCCGGCTTGCCCGCGAGCCGCCAGGCGCACTGCGCGGCGATGGGGCAGCGCACACACGTCTCGTTCTTCGCCGTGCACACGAGCGCGCCGAGCTCCATGGACGCGGCGGCCCAGCGGGCGGCGGTCCCCTCGTCCTCGGGCAGCAGCGCGCGCGCCAGCTTGCGCTCGGCGGCCGTGGTGGCGTTCGGCGGGTACTGCACGCCGGTGACGGCCCGCGCGAAGACCCGGCGCACGTTGGTGTCCAGCACGGCGTGCCGCTGCCCGTACGCGAAGGAGGCGACGGCGGCGGCCGTGTACTCGCCGATGCCGGGCAGCGCGAGCAGCTGCGCGTGGTCCGACGGTACGTCGCCGCCGTGCCGTTCCGTTATGGCGACCGCTGCTCCGTGCAGCCGCAGGGCGCGGCGCGGGTAGCCGAGCCGCCCCCAGGCGCGCACGGCCTCGCCGGGCGCCTCGGCGGCCAGGTCGGCGGGGCGCGGCCAGCGGGCGAGCCACTGCTCGTAGACCGGCAGGACGCGGCTGACCGGCGTCTGCTGGAGCATGAACTCGCTGACCATCACGCCCCACGCGCCGGCCTCGGGGCGCCGCCAGGGCAGGTCGCGGGCGTTCTCCTCGAACCAGTCGATGACGGGGGAGTGCAGGTCCGCACCGGGGACGGCGTCGGCGGCGGGGCTGCTGTGCGGGGTCTTCGTGGGCGCAGTCATGGCTCTTCCGATCCTGCCATGCGCGATGGGGCACGCGTGCGTACCGCCACTCGTCCGGGGCGCGGCCCTGTCATGACGTCCCCGCGCGCGCCGCGCCGTGGCCGGCGATGCGAGGGGTGCCCGTTGCGAACGGCCGGGGGCGTGCGCGGGGAGTGAAATCAAGGGTGGGAACACGGAGTCCGGGATGATGATCCGGAAAAGTTGTACTGCGGGCGGCGGGTGGGACCGGCGAACGCGGCGATCTCTCGTACAGTTTGCGCCGTGGGATCTCTGCGCAATCCGATCGGGCCGCTTCCCTCCTCCATCTACTGGCGCCGGAGGGTCGTACTGCTGTCCGTGATCGCCCTGTTGGCGCTGCTCATCACGTGGATCGTCACCTCGGGCGGAGGTGGCGGCGACAACGGAGCCAAGGGGTCCAGCGGCAAGAATCCCGCGTCCTCGATCACGCCGGGCCCGTCCGGCTCGGGGCCCGCGATCAGCCAAGCCCCGGGCGGGCGGGACGAGTCGAGCGAGGGCGCCGGCAGCGGTTCGGGCTCCGGTTCGGGCTCCGGCTCGGACGAGGGTTCGGGGGACGGCGGCTCGGGCTCCGGCGGCTCCGGCTCTGGCTCTGGCTCCGACGGGAGCGGCGGCGGCATCGACGACGGAGCCAACGGCAGCGGGTCGAGCACGACCCTCCCGGCCGGCACCACTCTGCCCAACTGCACCGCCAGCGTGGTCAAGTTGAGCCTGCGCAGTGTCCGCAACACCTACTCGCCCGACGAGACCCCCACCTTCCAGCTCACGGCGAAGAACTCCTCCGGCAGCGACTGCAAGGTCGATCTCGCGCCCAGGAAGGCGGTGCTGACGATCACTCAGGCCGAGGGTGACGACGACTACTGGTCGTCGGCCGACTGCCCCAAGGTGTCCGGCAGTCTGCTGTACCGGGTTCCGGCCGGGGGCAGCTTCACGTACACCGTGAAGTGGGACCGCAAGCCGAGTGCCCCGCAGTGCGCGACCCCTCCGGCCGGATCGGCCACCGCGGGGACGTACCTGGTGGAGGCGAAGGCTCCGGGATTCGCGAAGGCGCAGACGTCCTTCGTGCTGGCGGCCGACTGAGACCGGCCGCCGGTCCGGCGCCGGCCGCCGGACGTCACCGCCGGACGTGCCGCTCCAGGACCGACTAGACGTACCGCTCCAGGATCGACGACTCCGCCAGCCGGGACAGGCCCTCGCGGACGCTGCGCGCCCGGGCCTCGCCCACGCCGTCCACCGTCTGGAGGTCGTCGACGCTTGCGGCGAGGAGCTTCTGGAGACCGCCGAAGTGCTCCACCAGGCGGTCGATGATGGCGCCGGGCAGCCGGGGGACCTTGGCCAGCAGGCGGAAGCCTCGCGGGGAGACCGCCGAGTCGAGCGCCTCGGGGGAGCCGGTGTAGCCCAACGCCTTCGCCACCGTGGAGAGTTCGAGCAGCTCGGCGTGGGTGAGCGCGTCCAGCTCGTACAGCGCCTCGTCGACCGTGCGCGAGCGCTTGGCGGTCGGCTCGGGGACGTAGTCCCGGACCACCAGCTCCCGCTCCGGCTCCACACCCGCGATCAGCTCGTCGAGCTGGAGGGCCAGCAGACGGCCGTCCGTGCCCAGTTCGACCACGTATTCGGCGATTTCGGTGGCGATGCGGCGCACCATCTCCAGGCGCTGGGCCACCGCGGAGACGTCCCGGACCGTCACCAGGTCCTCGATCTCCAGCGCTGACAACGTTCCCGCGACCTCGTCCAGACGGAGCTTGTAGCGCTCCAGGGTCGCCAGCGCCTGGTTGGCGCGGGACAGGATCGCCGCGGAGTCCTCCAGGACCCGGCGCTGGCCGTCGACGTACAGGGCGATCAGACGCATCGACTGGGAGACCGACACGACCGGGAAGCCGACCTGCTTGGAGACCCGGTCCGCCGTGCGGTGCCGGGTGCCGGTCTCCTCCGTGGGGATCGTGGGGTCCGGGACCAGCTGGACGCCGGCGCGCAGGATCTTCGACAGGTCGGAGGAGACCACGATGCCGCCGTCGAGCTTGCACAGCTCCCGCAGACGGGTGGCCGTGAACTCGACGTCCAGGACGAATCCGCCCGTGCACATCGTCTCGACGGTCTTGTCGGAGCCGAGCACGATGAGCCCGCCGGTGTTGCCGCGAAGAACCCGCTCGAGGCCGTCGCGCAGGGCCGTGCCCGGAGCCACCGCGCTCAGCGCGGCGCGCATCAGGCCCTCGGCGCCGGAACTCCCACCGGACTTTCCGGGAGCTGCCGCCCGGTCGTTGGCTGCCACTGCACTCCTCCGGTCGCAGGTTCTTCAGGCGCTCCCGTTTCGCGCACTCGGTTCGTACGGACGGGCGAGACCAGGGCAAAGTCTACCGGCGGTCCTCCGCCTCCCGTGGGGCCTCTCGGCGACGGGACCTCGGCAGGACCCGCAGCGCGTCCCCCATGTCCGCGACTTCGAGGACCTTCATACCGGCCGGGATCTTGCCGGGGTCGCCCGGTACGAGCGCGTGGGTGAAGCCCAGACGATGGGCCTCGGCGAGCCTGCGCTGGACGCCCGTGACCCGTCTGACCTCGCCCGCGAGGCCCACCTCGCCGATCGCGACGAGGTTCTTCGGCAGGGGGGTGTCGCTCGCGGCGGAGGCCAGCGCGAGGGCGATCGCCAGGTCCGCCGCGGGCTCCGAGAGCTTCACGCCGCCGACCGTCGCCGAGTAGATGTCCCGCTTGCCGAGCGCGCTGATGCGGCCGCGCTGCTCCAGCACCGCGAGCATCATCGACACCCGGGACGTCTCCAGGCCGGAGGTGGTGCGGCGGGGTGAGGGGATCTGCGAGTCGACGGTCAGGGCCTGGACTTCGGCGACCAGGGGGCGGCGGCCCTCCAGGGTGACCGTCAGACAGGTGCCGGGGACCGGTTCGTCACGACGGGTCAGGAAAAGTCCGCTTGGGTCGGCAAGTCCGACAATGCCCTCGTCGTGCAGTTCGAAGCAGCCGACCTCGTCGGTGGCGCCGTAGCGGTTCTTCACGCCGCGCACCAGGCGCAGGCGCGCGTGCCGGTCGCCCTCGAAGTGCAGGACGACGTCCACCAGGTGCTCCAGCAGGCGGGGGCCCGCGATCGCGCCGTCCTTCGTGACATGGCCCACCAGCAGCGTGGACATGCCGCGCTCCTTGGAGGCGCGGATCAGGGCCCCGGCGACCTCGCGCACCTGGGCCATGCCGCCCGGCGCCCCGTCGATCTCGGGGGAGGCCACCGTCTGCACCGAGTCGAGGATCAGCAGCGACGGCTTCACCGCGTCCAAGTGCCCGAGGACGGCGGCCAGATCGGTCTCGGCCGCCAGATACAGGTGGTCGTCGATGGCGCCGATGCGGTCGGCGCGCAGCCGGACCTGGCTCGCCGACTCCTCGCCCGTCACATACAGCGTGCGGTGTTCGTCACTCGCCGACTTGGCCGCCACGTCCAGCAGCAGCGTCGACTTGCCGACGCCGGGCTCGCCCGCGAGCAGCACCACCGCGCCGGGCACCAGACCGCCGCCGAGGACGCGGTCCAGCTCGGGCACGCCGGTGGAGCGGGCCGTGGCCTGCCGGCCGTCGACCTGGCCGATGGGCACGGCGGAGGTGGTGACGCGCCCCGGCGTCGTCGTACGGACCGCGGGCGCGCCGTACTCCTCGACCGTGCCCCAGGCCTGGCACTCGGGGCAGCGGCCGAGCCACTTGGCCGTCTGCCAGCCGCACTCCGTGCAGCGGTAGGACGGTCGGTCCTTGGTGGTCTTGGTACGGGCAGCCATGGGGAAACCGTAGCCGCCGCCACTGACAGCGGGGCGGGGCCTGTGGACAACCGGTGCGAGCGGCCCGCGGACAGCTGGGGAGAATCCGGACACCCCCTGCGATCCGGCCACCCCCCTCACGAACGAGCCACGGAACCCCCCGTTCCTGTCCCCTTATGAGGGATCGTTTCACCCGTACGGATTAAAAGGACTCAAGGGACAAGAAGAGCTCGTCGCGAGCCGCCTACGGTCGCACGGGTGATGAGCAGCAGCCCGGAAACCTCGACCCGCACGACCGGCGCACACCGGGCGCACCGGGAGGCGCGCGACCGCGCCGCGGGGCGCACGCTCGCGCAGCGTCCGCCCGCGCGCTACGAGCCGTACCTGGACGGACTGTTCACCTACTGTCTGTCCGTCCTGTGCGACCACGACGCCGCCACCGCCGCCCTCGGGGACGCCCTCGCGCTCGCCGAGCGGCGCGGCCAGCGCGTGCCGGACGCGGCGGGGGAGCGCAGGGCCTGGCTGTACGCGCTGGCCCGCTGGGCGTGCCTGCGCAAGCTGGCCGAGGCCAAGCAGAAACGTCAGAGCACCCACGCGGCGGGGCGCACCGCCACCCGTACGCAGACCGGCACCCGCCGCCAGTCCGCCGCCCGGACAGCCGCACAGCCCGGCGACCGGACCGGCGCGCAGCCGGGCGGCCCGCAGTCCACCGCCCGGACCGGCGCGCAGACGGGCCCGCACTCCGGCGACCGGACCGGCGCGCAGACGAGTCCGCGCTCCGGCGCACAGCCCGGGGAGCACCCGTCCGCCCCCGACGACGTCCAGGAGGAGCGGCGGCGCGAACTCGCCCTGCTCGCCTGGCCGGAGGCGGCCGGCACCACCCCCGAGCAGCGCGAGGCACTCGAACTCGCCGTACGCCACCACCTCGCCGCCCACGAGGTCGCCGCCGTGCTCGGCATGGACCAGGCCGCCGCCCGCGAGCTGCTCGCCTCGGCCGCCTGCGAGGTCGAGCGCACCCGCGCGGCCCTCGCCGTCGTGGAGACCGGCGGCTGCCCCGGTGTGGCCCGCCTCACCGGCGACCACCAGCTGGTCCTCAGCGCCACCCTGCGCCGCGAGCTCGTCCGGCACGTCGACGACTGCCCCCGCTGCCGCCGGACCGCCGAGCGCGCCGTCCCCGGCCGCTGGCCCGGCGCCGGGGTCACCCCCGCCGAGCTGCCCGTCCTGGAAGCGCCCCGCCCCGCCCTGCGCGCCGCCATGACCCATCTCCCCCGCGCGCGGGGCGCCGCCGTCCCCCGCTTCGACCGGCGTGGCTTCCCGATGGACCCCAAGGACCGCGCGGCCCGCCGCGACCGCCTGCGCGCGCGTGCCGTCACGACCACCGTCGTCGCCACCGTCGTGGCGGCCCCCGTGCTCGCCCTGTGGGCCGCCTACCGGGGCACCCCCACCACCGAGGGCGCCGACGGCCGCGCCGCCAGCGCCAGTGAGGCGCACGATCCCGCGGCCCTGGGCGGCGAGGGGGCGAACGGCTACGAGAACGCGGGCAACGCCAGCACCAGACCCGGCACCGGCTTCGGCAAGGGCCCCAGACCGGACGTCTCCGTGGAGGTCGTCAGCGTCTCGGGGCTCGGCACGAAGAGCGCCGGCCGCCTGACCGTGACCGCCGCCACCAGCGGCGACACCACCCTCGTCACCCTCACCGCGGGCAGGGACGCCGAAGGCCCCGTCCGCTGGTCCGCCTCCGCCGGTGCCTCCTGGCTCTACCTGAGCCGCTCCGCCGGCACCCTGCGGCCCGGCGAGTCGGTGACGGTCAAGGTGTACGTCGACTCCCTGCGCGAGCCGTCCGGACACTGGCACGCGCGCGTGACGGTCGCCCCGGCGGGCACCGTGATCTCCATCGAGGGCTACGGCACCGCACCCGCCCCGGGCCCCGGCACCGGCGACAACTCCGGTCCCGGCACCGGCCCCGGCAGCCCCACGGACCCGCCCCCGCCGTCCTCCGGCCCGGACCCGGATCCCCCCGTCCCGCCCTCCCCGGACCCCACCCCGGCCGACCCGCCGCCCCCGGCCGACCCGCAGCCCACGCCCAGCGACTCCCCGTCCACCCCGGAGGACCCGGCACCGCCACCGGCCGACGGCGGCGGCGAGAACCCGCCCACGACCTAGGCCGTGTCCGCACGTCCCGCCTGCCCCGCGACGCCCGGCACGCCGAGAGCGGACGCCCCCACCCCCGAGCCGCGCGACGCCCGGCTCGGGCGGGAGGCACCCCACGGCACCGGACCTGCGGCCCGCTCAGTCGACGGGATCCGCCGGATGCGGTGCCAGCAACGGAAGCTGCGAGGCCAGACGTGCCTCGCACAGCTCGACGAGACGGTCGTAGCCGGCCTTGCCCATCAGCTCGGTCAGCTCCGCCCGGTACGACACGTACACGGGCTCGCCCGCGCCGTGGGCCGAGGTCGCCGACGTGCACCACCAGTGCAGGTCGTGGCCGCCCGGTCCCCAGCCGCGGCGGTCGTACTCGCCGATCGACACCTGCAGGACGCGGGTGTCGTCGGGCCGGTCGATCCAGTCGTACGTCCGGCGCACCGGCAGCTGCCAGCAGACGTCCGGCTTGGTCTCCAGCGGCTCGCGGCCCTCCTTGAGGGCCAGGATGTGCAGCGAGCAGCCCGTGCCGCCGGCGAAGCCGGGACGGTTCTGGAAGATGCAGGAGCCCTGGTAGGGGCGGGTCTGGCGGTCGCCGTCCTCGTCCTCCGACACCCAGCCGCCCCGCAGTCCCTCGTCGTGGTGCTGCCAGATGTCGGGGGTGAGACGCGCCACGTGCTCGGCGACCCGCTTCTCGTCGTCCTCGTCGGAGAAGTGGGCACCCAGCGTGCAGCACCCGTCGTCGGCGCGGCCCGCGCGGATGCCCTGGCAGCCGCTGCCGAAGATGCAGTTCCAGCGAGAGGTCAGCCATGTCAGATCGCACCGGAAGACCTGCTCGTCGTCCGCAGGATCCGGGAACTCCACCCACGCGCGCGCGAAGTCGAGGCCCTTCTCGTCTTCCTTCAGGGCCTTCTTCGACTTCGTGGATGCCGTCACCGGCTTCGCCCGCGAAGAACCGCCGGTGGATTTGTCGGTCTTCGCCTTTTTCGTCTTTGGCACCCGTCCAGGGTAAGTCGGCGGAGCCCGCTTCGGGGACGGCCCATGGCCTCGCTGGCAGTAGCGTTCCCTACATGAGACTCGGTGTCCTCGACGTGGGATCGAACACGGTGCATCTGCTGGTGGTGGATGCACACCCCGGCGCGCGCCCGCTGCCCGCGCACTCGCACAAGGCCGAACTGCGCCTCGCCCAACTCCTCGACCCGGCCGGGGCGATCGGCCCCGAGGGCGTCGACAAACTGATCGCCGTCGTCCACGACGCGCTCCAGGCCGCCGAGGACAAGGGCGTCGAGGACCTGCTGCCGTTCGCGACCTCCGCCGTGCGCGAGGCCACCAACGCCGACGACGTCCTCGCGCGCGTGCAGGCCGAGACCGGCGTCGAGCTCCAGGTCCTCACCGGCGCCGAGGAGGCCCGGCTCACCTTCCTCGCGGCCCGCCGCTGGTTCGGCTGGTCGGCCGGCAAGCTGCTGGTCCTCGACATCGGCGGCGGCTCCCTGGAGATCGCCTACGGCATCGACGAGGAGCCCGACGCGGCCGCGTCCCTGCCGCTGGGCGCCGGCCGCCTCACCGCGGGCTGGCTGCCCGGCGACCCCCCCGACCCCGAGGACATAAGGTCCCTGCGCCGGCACGTCCGCGCGCAGATCGCCCGGACGGTCGGTGAGTTCAGCCGCTTCGGCGCCCCCGACCACGTCGTCGCCACCTCGAAGACGTTCAAGCAGCTCGCCCGCATAGCCGGCGCCGCCCGTTCCACCGAGGGCCTCTACGTCCAGCGCGAACTCAAGCGCGAGTCACTGGAGGCCTGGGTGCCCCGCCTGGCCGGCATGACCACCGCCCAGCGCGCGGAACTGCCGGGCGTCTCGGAGGGCCGCGCCAACCAGCTCGTCGCGGGCGCGCTGGTGGCGGAGGGGGCGATGGACCTGTTCGGCGTCGAGAGCCTGGAGATCTGCCCGTGGGCGCTGAGGGAGGGCGTGATCCTGCGGCGGCTCGATCACATGGTCACGGCCTAGCCGGCGAGGGGGCGCGCACACCGCACGGAGGACCCCAGGGCCCCGCACCCGTCTATGGCGAACACCACAACGACGATCAGGGGCCCGGCATTCAGGCGACCGCACCCCGTAACCTGTCCCCCATGGCAGAGCCAGTCGTACGGATCCCGGATGCGAAGGTCGCCCTGTCGACGGCGTCCGTGTACCCCGAGTCGACGGCGACGGCCTTCGAGATCGCCGCGCGCCTCGGCTACGACGGCGTCGAGGTCATGGTCTGGAACGACCCCGTCAGCCAGGACATCGAAGCGCTGCGCAGACTCAGCGACTACCACCGCATCCCGATCCTGGCCGTGCACGCCCCCTGCCTGCTCATCACCCAGCGGGTGTGGTCCACCGACCCCTGGGTGAAGCTGCAGCGGGCGCGCGCCGCGGCCGAGAAGCTCGGCGCGACCACCGTCGTCGTCCACCCGCCCTTCCGCTGGCAGCGCCAGTACGCGCGGGACTTCGTCCAGGGGATCTGGCGGATGGCGAACGAGACGGACGTACGGTTCGCCGTCGAGAACATGTACCCGTGGCGCTACCGCGACCGCGAGATGCTCGCGTACGCCCCCGACTGGGACGTCACGAAGGACGACTACCGGCACTTCACGATCGACCTCAGCCACGCCGCCACCGCCCGCACCGACACGCTGGACATGGTCGACCGCATGGGGGCCCGCCTCGGCCACGTCCACCTCGCCGACGGAAACGGTTCGGCCAAGGACGAGCACCTGGTCCCGGGGCGCGGCGCCCAGCCCTGCGCCGAACTGCTGGAGCGGCTCGCGCTGAGCGGCTTCGACGGGCATGTCGTCATCGAGGTCAACACCCGGCGTGCCATGTCCGGCGCCGAGCGTGAGGCCGACCTGGCGGAGGCCCTCGCCTTCACCCGCCTCCACCTGGCCTCGGCCACGAAGGTGCCCCGCCGGTGACCGACCCCGACGGGACCTCAGGACGCCGCGGCCGGCCCCCTCGTACGGAACCGGCCGACACCGGCGAGACCGCCCGCCGGCGCGGCCGTCCGCCCCGTACCGAATCGGCCGGAACCCGCGACCGCATCCTGGCCGCCGCCCGGGAGGAGTTCTCCGAGCGGGGCTACGACAAGACGTCCGTGCGGGGCATCGCCAAGGCGGCCGGCGTCGACCCGGCGCTCGTCCACCACTACTTCGGCACCAAGGAGCAGGTCTTCGAGGCGGCCATCGAGGTCGCCTTCGCGCCCGCGCTGAGCGCGCCGGACGCGATCGCCGAGGGTCCGCTGGAGGGCGTGGGGGAGCGGATGGCCCGGTTCGTCTTCGGCATCTGGGAGAACCCCGCCACCCGTACGCCCCTGCTCGCGATCGTGCGGTCGGCCGTGAACAACGACACGGCGGCCGCCGTCTTCCGCCGCCTGATCGCCTCCCAGCTGCTGCGCCGGATCGCCGCCCGGGTCGACCTGCCGGACGCCGAGCTGCGCGCCGAGCTGGCGGCGGCGCAGCTGGTCGGATGCGCGATGCTGCGGTACGTGATCAAGGTGGAGCCGCTGGCCTCGGCGGACGTCGAGCAGATCATCGCGCGGGTGGCACCGGTCGTCCAGGGACACCTCACGACCCCCTGAGCCGAGACACGCGTCCCGTATTCCGGACACCTCGTCCCGCCCCCTGGATGACCGGCGTACGCTCATTAACAGCCCTATCTGTCTGAAGGAGCGAGCGACGATGCCCGAGCTGAGGTCCCGCACAGTCACCCACGGCCGCAACATGGCGGGCGCCCGCGCCCTTATGCGCGCCTCCGGTGTACCCGGTGCGGACATCGGCCGGAAGCCGATCATCGCGGTCGCCAACAGCTTCACCGAGTTCGTCCCCGGCCACACGCATCTGCAGCCGGTGGGCCGGATCGTCAGCGAGGCGATCCGCGAGGCGGGCGGCATCCCGCGCGAGTTCAACACGATCGCCGTGGACGACGGCATCGCGATGGGCCACGGCGGCATGCTGTACAGCCTCCCCTCCCGCGACCTGATCGCGGACTCGGTCGAGTACATGGTCGAGGCGCACTGCGCCGACGCCCTGGTCTGCATCTCCAACTGCGACAAGATCACCCCCGGCATGCTCATGGCGGCCCTGCGCCTGAACATCCCGGCGGTCTTCGTCTCCGGCGGCCCGATGGAGTCCGGCCGTGCCACGCTCGTCGACGGCACGGTCCGCACGCTCGACCTGGTCGACGCGATCTCCGACGCCGTCAACGACAAGATCTCGGACGAGGACATCCTCCGCATCGAGGAGAACGCCTGTCCGACCTGCGGCTCCTGTTCCGGCATGTTCACCGCCAACTCGATGAACTGCCTGACCGAGGCCATCGGCCTCTCCCTCCCGGGCAACGGCTCGGTCCTGGCCACCCACACCGCGCGCAAGCAGCTCTACGTCGACGCCGCCCGCACGGTCATGGACATCACCCGCCGCTACTACGAGCAGGACGACGAGACGGTCCTGCCGCGCAACATCGCCACCTTCGCCGCGTTCGAGAACGCGATGGCGCTGGACATCGCGATGGGCGGCTCCACGAACACGATCCTGCACCTGCTGGCGGCCGCCCAGGAGGCGGGCGTCCCCTTCGGTCTGGAGCAGATCGACGCCGTCTCGCGCCGCGTGCCCTGCCTGGCGAAGGTCGCGCCGAACGTCGCCAAGGACCGCACGTACTACATGGAGGACGTGCACCGCGCCGGCGGCATCCCCGCGCTCCTCGGCGAGCTGCACCGCGCCGGCCTGCTGAACGAGGACGTGCACGCCGTCCACAGCCCGTCCCTGGCGGACTGGCTGAAGACCTGGGACGTCCGCGGCGGCTCCCCGTCGGCACAGGCCGTGGAGCTCTGGCACGCGGCGCCCGGCTGCGTCCGCTCCGCCGAGGCCTTCTCCCAGTCCGAGCGCTGGGAGGCGCTGGACGAGGACGCCGAGGGCGGCTGCATCCGCTCCGCCGAGCACGCCTACTCCAAGGACGGCGGCCTCGCGGTCCTGCGCGGCAACCTCGCCGTCGACGGCTGCGTCGTCAAGACGGCCGGCGTCGACGAGTCGATCTGGACCTTCGAGGGTCCCGCGGTCGTCTGCGAGTCGCAGGAGGAGGCCGTCGAGAAGATCCTCAACAAGCAGATCACGCACGGCGACGTCGTCGTCATCCGCTACGAGGGCCCCAAGGGCGGCCCCGGCATGCAGGAGATGCTCTACCCGACGTCCTTCCTCAAGGGCCGCGGCCTCGGCAAGACCTGCGCGCTGATCACCGACGGGCGTTTCTCCGGCGGCACCTCCGGCCTGTCCATCGGGCACGCGTCGCCCGAGGCGGCCTCCGGCGGCACGATCGCCCTCGTCCGGGACGGCGACCGCATCCGCATCGACATCCCGAACCGCTCGATCGAGCTGCTCGTCGACGACGCGGAACTCGCGCGCCGCGAGCAGTCGCTGGACGGGGTGTACGCCCCGTCGAACCGCGACCGCAAGGTCTCCGCGGCGCTGCGCGCCTACGCCGCGATGGCGACGAGCGCCGACAAGGGCGCGGTGCGGGACGTGTCCAAGCTGGGCTGATCCCCACCCTGCCGGGCCGGTCCACAGCCCCGCCCGGCTGATCCACACCCTGTGCACAAAGGGGCCGCCCCCTCGGAGGCGGCCCCTTCGCGTGTCATCCGCGCGACGCGCGCACTACCAGCCGGACGGATCCCGCCCGTCCACGGCGAAGACGGTGCCGTCGGGAGCCGCGGCGTAGACCCGGCCGTCGACCGGGACGGGCCGCGGCAGCGTGCTCGCCACCCGGTCCGAACGCGTGCCGAGGCGCGGCTTCGTCTGGCCCAGGAGCCGGCCGGTGCGGGCGTCCACGGCGAGCAGCCGCCCGTCCGCCGCGCTCACGTACACATGCCCGTCGGCGTACACCGGATCCGAGCCGCGGGACACGGCCGTCTCCAGGCTCCACAGCCGCTTCCCGGCCGCCGTGTCGATCGCCTCCAGCGCCCCGCCGGTGGACATCAGGTAGACGACGTCACCGTGCGCGCCGGCCGCGGGTGCCTGCCGGGCCACGGGCAGCGCCACGCGGCGCTCCGACCGGGCGGCGGGGTCGTAGCGCACCACGGCGTCGGTGTCCCCGGACCCACGGTCGGTGGGCAGGAGGAACACCGCCCCCGCGTGGCTGCCCACCGCCTGCAGCGTGCCCTGGAGCCGCGCGCGCCACCGCACCTTCCCCGTGGCCGGGTCCACGGCGGTCACCTGGGTCGTCCCCGAGTCCGTGGCGGTCGTCGTGTAGGCCAGCGGGTCGCCCGCGAAGGACACGAAGTACGGCACGCCCTGGCCGGCGAACCCATGGCTCCACTTCGTCCGGCCCGACGCACCGTCCACGGCGGTGACGGTCCCGTCGGCCGCGCTGAACAGCAGGGTGCCGCCCGCCGTGCGCACCCCCGAGTGCGCGGGCATGTCCCGCCGCCAGCCCGCCTTGCCCGTGTCCGGGTCGAGCGCCTCCAGCGTCCGGTCCTGGTCGGACGGCGGCTGCACGAGCTCCCCGGCCAGCACCGGCGGCCCGCCGGGCAGCGCGTCGGCGACGGAGTGCTTCCACGCCAGACGGCCGTCGGCCGGGTCGAGCGCGAAGACCACCCCGGACTGGGCGCACAGCAGCTTCCCGGCCCCGTACGAGCACTGCGGCACGGTCTGCGCCCCGGACACCGAACCGGCCTCCCACGCGTCGAACGCGGCCGTGGTGGTCCGGGGCCGGGCCTCCCCCGGCGAAGGCGTGGCGCCGAACAACTGCGCCGCCGCGAGCGTCCCGCCGACGGCGAGGGCCAGCGTCGCGGCCACCAGGGCCACCCGCCTGCCGCGCGCCTTCCCACGGGACGGCGCGGGCCGCTCGGGCCCCTCGGCCGGACCGGACGCACCGGCCGGCTCCTGCCCGCCGACGGGCTTCCCGACCGGCCTGCCCGCCCCTTCGGCCGCCTCTTCGGCCGGCCCGGCGGGACAGGCGGAACCCCGGCCGTCGGCGGCCTCCGTCCGCTGCTCCGGTATGAACGCCTGCGTGTCGTACGAGGCGGCCACCGACCGCAGTTCCCGCATCAGCTCGTCGGGCGTCGGCCGGTCCTCGGGCTCCTTGGCCAGACAACGCACCACCAGCGGCGCGAGGTTCGCCGGTACGCCCGTCAGGTCCGGCTCGTCATGGACGACCTGGTAGGCGACGACGTAGGGGCTGTCGGAGTCGAACGGCCCGCGCCCCGTCGCCGCGTGCACCATGACCGAGCCCAGCGCGAAGATGTCGGCGGCAGGCCCGACCTCCCGCGGCCGCCGGAACTGCTCCGGCGCCATGAACGGCGGCGTCCCGATCAACTTGCCCGTCTCGGTCCGCAGTTCGCTGTCCTTGGGCCGGGAGATGCCGAAGTCGATGACCTTCGGTCCGTCCTCCGCGAGCAGCACGTTGCTCGGCTTCAGATCCCGGTGCACGACCCCCACCCGGTGGATGTCGCGCAGCGCCTCCGCGAGTCCGGCCATCAGCCGCCGCAACTCGCCCGAATTCAGCGGTCCGTTCCGCTTCACCTGCTCGGAAAGCGTCGAGCCGGGAATGAACAGCGTGGCCATCCACGGGCGTTCGGCCTCCGGGTCGGCGTCCACGACGGGCGCGGTGAACGCCCCGCTCACCCTCCGAGCGGCCGCCACCTCCTGCCGGAAACGTCCCCTGAACTCGGGATCCCGGGCGAACTGGGCGTGTACGACCTTCACCGCGACCTTCATCCCGGACGTGCTCCGGGCAAGGTGGACCACACCCATGCCACCCGAGCCGAGCCGTGACTCCAGCCGGTAGTGACCGGCGTACTCCGGAAGTTCCGCTTCCGCGCCCGCCCCGGTGTTGCGCTGTGGCGCCATGGACCACCCCCGTGCTGTTCTCCGCGCGCGCGACGCACGGAGCCTAGTCGATGACTTCTACGGGACAGAGGCGGCTTGCTAGCCTCCGTGTACGAATCACGCGCAGGTGTTTCATGTCGTGATCGAGGGGAATGAACGTGACCCCATGGCAGTCATGGGGTCCGACGGGGGAGGTTCTGCATGTCTGTTGAGCACGTGGAAGAGGCCGGGGGCGCCGACGCGGCGGCGGCCGTCACGGCGGCCGCGGCCGTCACCTACTACTCGATCGCCCCGGGTGTCCGGCTGAACGTCCGCAGCGGCCCGGGCACGGGCTACAGCATCGTCCGCGTCCTGCCCGAGGGGTCCAGGGTCGCGATCTACTGCCAGACGCCGGGCACGACGATCACCGGCCCGTACGGGACGTCGAACATCTGGGACAACATCGGCAGCGGCGAGTTCGTCTCCGACAGCTACGTCCACACCGGCAGCGACGGCTACGTCGCCTCGCGCTGCGCCTGACCGCGCGGCGACCCGCCCGGGAGCCCGCCGGACGCCGGCGCCATAATCGTCCCGTGAGCGACGAAAACGGCACCCCGGACATCCCGGCGGGCTCCCGGGACACGCCGGGCGCCCGCGACGCACAGGGCACCCCGGCCGGCCGGCCGGCGGTGTCCCCCGGTCCCCGCCCCGAGCCCCTGCGCTTCTTCGGCACCACCTGGGTGGACCACGACGGCGGCTACACCGCCCGCCGCGTCGCCGTGGCCGTCGGCGCACTCGCCGCCACCGCCGCCTCCTGTCTGGTCCTGCGCTTCGCCTACCAGGGACTGGCGATCGCCGACATCGGCAGCTTCGTGACCCTGCTGGTCGTCGTCATGTTCACGATCTGCAGCGCGCTCGCCTTCCGTCACACCTGGGACGGCTTCGCCAAGCGCCCCGACCCCGACCGCCAGGCGTCCCTGCGCGGTCTCCTGGCCATCGGCTTCGTCGGCTCCCTCCTCGCCTACTTCTTCCGCGCCCTCACCGAGGCGCCCGGCGAGAAGCTCCACCGCGAGGAGTACGAGGCGGCACTGGAGCTGCACGAGAAGCGCACCTCCCGCCGCACGGGCAACCCCTCGAGGAAGCGCCGCCGCACCTGAACCCCGGCCCGGCTCCTCACGCCGCCGCGCGGAACGAACGCCCCCACCTGCCCGGCTGCCCACGCCGCACGGGGAGCGGTGCCCACGCCGCATGGGGAGCGGTGCCCGCGTCGCACGGGGAACGGATGTCCCGGCCCGGCCGGCTCATGGGCCGCAGCGCGCAAGGCCGCTCCCGTCTGACCGGCTGCCCGCGCCGCACACGGAGCGGTGCTTGCGCCGCACGCGAAGCGGATGCTCCCGCCCGCCCGGCTCTGCACGCCGTATCGCGCAACGAACGCCCCGCCCTGCCGACTCCTCGCCGCACGACGGAACAACGGCCTACCGCTCGCCCCCGCCCCCGTCACCATGGGCGTATGACGGCCCAACCTGAACCCCGTATCCAGGCTAGAGCCCACTCCTTCAACGCCGCCGCGGCCCTGTACGCCGCCAACCGCCCTTCCTACCCGCCCGCGCTCCTCGACGCGGTCGAGACGCTCGCCGGCCGCCCCCTCGCGGGCGCCCGCGTCGCGGACATCGGCGCCGGCACCGGCATGGCCACCGCCCTCCTGCACGCCCGCGGCGCCCGCGTCGTCGCCGTCGAGCCCGGGGAGGGCATGGCGGCGCAGTTACGCCGCGCCCTCCCCGGCGTCCCGCTCGTGCGCGGCGACGGCAACCACCTCCCCCTCGCCACCGCCTCCCTCGACCTCCTCACCTACGCCCAGTCCTGGCACTGGACCGATCCGGCCCGCTCGGTCCCGGAGGCCCTGCGCGTCCTGCGGCCGGGCGGCTCGCTGGCGCTGTGGTGGAACACCGGCGCCGTGGACGTGCCGTGGATCGGCGCCCAGGCGGAGCGCCTGGAGCGCCACTTCGGCGTCGACCGGGTCGTGGAGAAGAACGGCGACGGCCCTCGCTCCGCCCTCGCCGACCCGACCGGCAGACTCCGCTTCGCCCACCGGACGGTGCGCTGGAGCCGCCCCGTCCCCCTCGACGTGCACCTGGCCAACCTCGGCAGCCACTCGGTCCTCCTGGTGCACGACGAGGAGAGCACGGCGGCCTTCCTCGCCGAGGAACGCCGGCTCCTCCTCGCCGCCTTCCCGGACGGCACCGTGGAGGAGACCTACGACGTCGAACTGCTCCTGGCCACAGCGCCCCGGCGGCCCCAGCCCTAGGACAGGCTGCCGGCCGCCACCTCCCCCTGACGCTCCGCCCGCCGCTCCCGCGCCGCGGCCCATCCCTCCAGGGCCGCCGCGCAGGCGTGGTCCACATGCCGCAGTCCGCCCAGTTCCAGCCGCACCTGCCGGTCGGCCGGCAGCGCGTCCAACGCGTCCAGCAGCTTGGGCAGCCGCAGGAACGTCGCGTGGCCCTGCACCCTCACCACGATCCCGGCGTCCCCGCGGTCCTCGGTCTCCACATGCACATGGCTGATCTCCCACGCCGTCTTCGCGACGGCCAGCGCCAGCCCGACCAGCACCCCCTCGAACAGGTTGCCCACGACGATGGCCACCGCCGTCACGCCGAGCACGAGGACCTCTCCCCGATGCCCCTGCCACAGCGTCCGCACCTCGCGCACCGGCACGAGCTTGCACCCGGCGTGCACCAGCAGCCCGGCCAGCGCCGCGACCGGGATGACCCCCAGCACCCCCGGCACGACGGCCGTGAACAGCAGCAGCCACACCCCGTGCAGCACCCGCGACGCCTTGGTCCGCGCCCCGGCCCGCACGTTCGCCGCGCTCCGCACGATGACCGCCGTCATCGGCAGCGCGCCCAGCACCCCGCACACGGCGTTGCCCGCGCCCTGCGCCATCAGCTCCCGGTCGTAGTCCGTCCTCCTCCCGTCGTGCAGCCGGTCCACCGCGGCCGCGCTGAACAGCGACTCCGCCGACGCGATCAGCGCGAACGCCACGACGGTCCCGACCACCCCCACTTCCGTGAGCCGCCCGAGATCCGCGGTCTCCGGCACGCGCACGGCGTCCCACAGCCCCTGCACCCGGACCCGCCGCACCTCCAGGTCGAACCCCCAGGTCACCGCCGACGCCAGCGCCACCGCCACCAACGGCGCCGGAACCAGCCGCGCCCCGCGCCGCCACCGCCCCCACAACAGCAGCACGACCATGCTGGCACCCCCCACCGACAACGCCACCCAGTCCACCCGCCCGGGCAGCGACACCAGCCCGGCGAGCTTCCCGACGCCGCCCGGCGGGGCGGCCGCGTCCCCGAGGGCGTACACCTGCCCGGCGACCAGCACCAGCCCGATCCCGGCGAGCATCCCCTGCACGACGGCCACGGACACGGCCCGGAACCACCTCCCGAGCCTGAGCGCCCCCAGCCCGAGCTGCACCAGCCCGGCCGCGAGGACGATCACCCCGAGCGCCTCGAGGCCGTACTCCCGCACGGCCTCGTAGACGAGCACGGTCAGTCCCGCCGCGGGCCCGCTCACCTGCAGGCTGCTGCCGGGCAGTACCCCGGCGACCAGACCCCCGACGATTCCGGTGACGAGGCCCAGCTCGGCGGGCACGCCCGAGGCCAGGGCGACGCCCACGCACAGGGGCAGCGCGACGAGGAAGACGACGAGGGAAGCGAACAGATCGGCCTTGCCGACCTCACGGACACCACGGACACCACGGCGCAACACGGAGCACCTCCGGTAGGGAACGGGAGATGCGTGGGCGCGCCGCACCGGGGGAGGGCGCGGCGACTGACCTGCGCGGCAAAGGCCGAAGCCTCTGCCGCGCATGAATTCCATTGTCAGTAAAAACGACAGAGTCCGGAGAAGGTTCTTGTGCACGATCCGTGAACGGGGAGGCGCGTTGAGCGGAACCTCCGCTTCCAATGCCACCGCCGCGCGCCTGCGCCGCCCGCCGAGCCCCTTGACGACTCCCCGCCCTGGGGCAATTATTCATCACATGATGAATTCTCTGAACGAGCCACCCGGCCCGCCCGGCTCGCCCCCCGCGGTCACGGCCCGCGACCTCACCGTCGTCCGCGGCTCCCGCACGGTCCTGCGTTCCCTCGGCTTCACCGTCCCGCGCGGCCAGATCACCGGCCTGCTCGGCCCCTCCGGATGCGGCAAGTCCACCCTGATGCGCGCCGTCGTCGGCACCCAGGCCAAGGTCACCGGCACCCTCGACGTCCTCGGCCACCCGGCCGGCCACGCCTCCCTGCGCACCCGCATCGGATACGTCACCCAGGCCCCCTCCGTCTACGACGACCTGACGGTCCGCCAGAACCTCGACTACTTCGCGGCGATCCTCGACCCCGGCCGCGCCGCGGCCGCCCGCCGCCACGAGAACGTCACCCGGGCCATCGCCGACGTCGACCTCACCACCCACGCCGACGCGCTCGCCGGAAACCTCTCCGGCGGCCAGCGCAGCCGCGTCTCCCTCGCCGTCGCCCTCCTGGGCACCCCCGAACTCCTGGTCCTCGACGAACCGACGGTCGGCCTGGACCCCGTCCTGCGCCGCGACCTGTGGAACCTCTTCCACCACCTCGCCGAGACCCGGGGCACGACCCTCCTGATCTCCTCCCACGTCATGGACGAGGCCGAGCGCTGCCACCGCCTGCTCCTGATGCGCGAAGGCCGGATCCTCGCCGACGGCACCCCCGAGTCGCTGCGCACCCGCACCGGCGCGGCCACGGTCGAGGCGGCCTTCCTGCACCTGGTCGACGAAGCGGCCGAAGCCGCCCGCCGGAAGGAGACGACCCGATGACCACCACCCCCGCACCCACCCCCACCAAGGGCCTGAACGCCTCCCGCACCACCGCCACCGCCGCCCGGGTCCTGCGCCAGCTCCGCCACGACCCGCGCACGATCGCGCTGATGCTCCTCATCCCCTGCCTGATGCTGTTCCTGCTGCGCTACGTCTTCGACGGCAGCCCGCGCACCTTCGACGGCATCGGCGCCTCGCTCCTCGGGATCTTCCCGCTGATCACCATGTTCCTGGTGACCTCCATCGCCACCCTGCGCGAACGCACCTCCGGCACCCTCGAACGCCTCCTCGCCATGCCCCTCGGCAAAGGCGACCTGATCGCCGGCTACGCCCTCGCCTTCGGCACCCTCGCGATCATCCAGTCGGCCCTGGCCACCGGCCTGGCGGTCTGGTTCCTCGACCTGGACGTCATCGGCAGCCCCTGGCTGCTGCTCCTGGTGGCCCTCCTCGACGCGCTGCTGGGCACGGCCCTCGGCCTCTTCGTCTCCGCCTTCGCCGCCTCCGAATTCCAGGCGGTCCAGTTCATGCCGGCGGTGATCTTCCCCCAGCTCCTCCTCTGCGGCCTCTTCGCCCCCCGCGACACCATGCACCCCGCCCTGGAGGCCCTCTCCGACGCCCTCCCCATGTCCTACGCGGTCGACGGCATGAACGAGGTCCTCACCCACACGGACATGACAGCCACCTTCGTGCGGGACGTCCTGATCGTCGGCGGCTGCGCGGTGCTGGTCCTGGGCCTGGGCGCGGCGACCCTGCGACGCCGGACGACCTGACCGGCCCCGTCCCGTCCGGTCCGTGGGGCGGCGGGGCGAGAAGCCCGACGTCCGCCCACCGGACAAGCGACCCGCACGCCCCAGCACCGGTGCGAGGATGAACGTGGACGACGCAACCCACGGAGGGCCCCGCACCATGACCCAGAAAGTCGCAGTCCTCGGCGCCGGCAAGATCGGCGAAGCCCTGCTCAGCGGAATGATCCGAGGCGGCTGGCCCCCGGCCGACCTCCTCGTCACCGCCCGCCGCCCCGAACGCGCCGAGGAACTCCGCACCCGCTACGGCGTCACCCCCGTCACCAACGCGGAAGCCGCCAAGACCGCGGACACCCTGATCCTCACGGTCAAGCCGCAGGACATGGGCACCCTCCTCGACGAACTCGCCGGCCAGGTCCCGGCCGACCGCCTGGTCATCAGCGGAGCCGCCGGCATCCCGACCTCCTTCTTCGAGGAGCGCCTCGCCCCCGGCACCCCCGTCGTCCGCGTCATGACGAACACCCCCGCCCTCGTCGACGAGGCCATGTCCGTCATCTCCGCCGGCAGCCACGCCACCGCCGAGCACCTCGCCCACGCCGAGGAGATCTTCGGCTCCGTCGGCAAGACCCTGCGCGTCCCCGAGTCCCAGCAGGACGCCTGCACCGCGCTCTCCGGCTCGGGACCGGCCTACTTCTTCTACCTGGTCGAGGCCATGACCGACGCCGGCATCCTCCTCGGCCTGCCCCGCGACAAGGCCCACGACCTCATCGTCCAGTCCGCGATCGGCGCCGCGACCATGCTCCGCGACAGCGGCGAACACCCCGTCAAGCTCCGCGAGAACGTCACCTCGCCCGCCGGCACCACCATCAACGCCATCCGCGAACTGGAGAACCACGGCGTACGGGCCGCCCTCATCGCCGCCCTGGAGGCCGCCCGCGACCGCAGCCGCGAGCTGGCCTCCGGCACCAAGGACTGACCCCGCCGGGGGACCGGGGCGAGCGGGGCGGCGGGGCGATCACTCGCCGGCCGCCCCCACGATCTCCTTCGTGGTCACCACCCGCGCGAACCCGCCCCCGTGCAGGGAGACCGCCGACGCCTGCGCGATCTCCTCCGCGCTCCGCCGCCAGCCGAACGGCCCCTCCAGATCGAACGTGTACGTCGCGTCGTACGCGAAGAGCACGTCGTACCCGAGATTGCCGCCCATCCGCGCCGTCGTCTCCGCGCACATGTTCGTCTGGATCCCGGCGACCACGATCTGCGAGATCCCCTGCGCCGTCAGCCAGGCCCCCAGATCCGGCGTCCCGAGGAAGGCCGAGTTCACCGTCTTCGTGAGCAACAGCTCCGGCCCGGCACCCTTCCCCCGACGCTCCTCCACGTACGCCTTGAACCCGTTCCCCTCATACCCCGGCCGCAACGGCGACCGCGGGCTCGTCGAGTCATGCCGTACGAACACCACCGGCCGCCCCGACGACTGCCACACGTCGATGAGCGCCGCGATGTTCTCATCGGCCCCCGGGTTGTTCCTGGCCCCCCAGAAGCCGGCCTCCTCGAAGCCCTTCTGCACGTCCACGACCACCAGCGCTGCGTTCTCTGCGATGTCCATGCACCAGATCGTGCCGCCGGGACCGCCCGCACCCCAGAGGTACAGAAGTCAGCGATCGATGGTTTACTGCCAACCGTGGCCCCTGCGTACCGCGTCGCCCTCGTCGCCTTCCCCGGCATCCGGGCCTTCGACGTCTCCGTCATCACCGAGGTCTGGGGCACCGACCGCACCGACCGCGCCGCCCCCGCCTTCGACCTGCGGCGCGTCGCCACCGACACCACCCCCGTCCCCATGCGCGGCGGACTGTCCCTCCACCCCGACCGCACCCTCGCCTGGCTCTCCCGCGCCGACCTGATCCTCGTCCCCGGACTGGACGACCACCTCACCCCCGCACCCGTCCCCGTCCTCGACGCGCTCCGCCGCGCCCACGCCCGCGGCATCCCCCTCGCCGCCCTCTGCGGCGGAGCCTTCACCCTCGCCCAGGCCGGCCTCCTCGACGGCCGCCGGGCGATCACCCACTGGAACCTCATCGGCCTCCTGCGCGCCCACCACCCGCTCGTCGACGTCGTCCCCGACGCCCTCTTCGTCGAGGACGACAACATCTGGACCGCCGCCGGAACCGCGGCCGGCATCGACCTCTGCCTCCATCTGGTCCGCCGCTCCCACGGCGCCGAAGCAGCCGCCACCATCGCCCGCTCGATGGTGACCGCCCCCTTCCGCACCGGCAGCCAGGCACAGTTCATCGAGCAGCCCACCGCCCCCGCGGACCGCGACGCCGACACGCTCGCCGCCGTACGCGAACACGCCCTGCGCCACCTCCACGAACCACTCACCGTCGCCGCCCTCGCGGCTCACGCGGGTATGTCCCCCCGCAGCTTCGCCCGCCACTTCACGGCCGCCACCGGCACCACCCCGCTCCGCTGGCTCCTGGACCAGCGCATCGCCGCGGCCCAGAAACTCCTCGAACGCACCGACCTCCCCATGCCCGAGGTCGCCCGCCGCGCCGGCTTCGGCAGCGAGGTCACGATGCGCCAGCACTTCGCATCGCGCCTCGCCACCAGCCCGCGCGCCTACCGGGCCGCGTTCAGCACCGCGCCCGCGACGGACTCCGCCACCTCCGCCGGCGGCAGCAGCCCGATCGCGCGATAGGCGGCGTCCACCACCGGACGCGCCATCTCCCGCGCCCGGCCCGCCCCGTCCCGCAGCACCCCCTCCACATACGCCGGATCCGCGCACAACTCCCTGTGCCTGGCCTGCACCGGCCGGAGCACTTCGACCACAGCCTCCGCCGTGGCCTTCTTCAAAGCGCCGTACGACCCGTGCTCGTCCGCCAGCTCCGCCGGGTCCCCGCCCGTACAGGCGGCAAGGACCTCCAGCAGATTCGCCACCCCCGGCCGCTCCTCCCGGTCGTAGACGACCTCGCGCCCGCTGTCCGTGACGGCCCGCATGATCTTCTTCCGCACCACGTCCGGCTCGTCGAGCAGATAGACGATCCCCGGCCCGGAGTCATCGCTCTTCCCCATCTTCGACCTCGGCTGCTGCAGGTTCATCACCCGCGCCGCCACCGCCGGAACCGTCGCCTTGGGGACGACGAACGTGTGCCCGTACCGCTGGTTGAACCGCACCGCCAGATCCCGGGTGAGCTCGACGTGCTGCGCCTGGTCGTCCCCGACCGGCACCTCGTCGGTCCCGTACGCCAGGATGTCCGCCGCCATCAGCACCGGATACGTCAGCAGCGACAGCCGCACGCTCCCCCCGCGCTCCCGCTCCCGCGCGGCCTTCTCCCTGTACTGGATCATCCGCCGCATCTCGCCGTCGGTGGCCACGCACTCCAGCACATAGGACAACCGCGCGTGTTCGTCGACATGACTCTGTACGAACAGGGTGCACAGCTGCGGATCCAGTCCCGCGGCCAGCAGGAGCGTGGCCGCCTGCCGGCTCAGCCGCCGCACCCGCGCCGGATCGTGGTCCACGGTCAGCGCGTGCAGATCGACGACACAGAACAACGCGTCCGAGCGGTGCTGGTCGGCCTCGGCCCACTGCCGCATGGCTCCCAGGTAGTTCCCCAACGTCAGGTGCCCGGTCGGCTTGATCCCGCTGAAGACCCGCGTCATCTCCACTCCTTCTCCGGTCGAGGCCGCCGTCCCGGCGGGCCGACCCTCGGGAGTCCGGAGGGAGATACGAGAACGGCCGCCGAGGCGGCGGCCGTTGAACGCATACGTGAGTTCGGCCGCCGTCAGGCGGCCCACCACAGCTGGGTGCACGTACGCGTAGTCATGTCGCCCAGAGTACGCCTCCGGGGCGTCACCGGGGGGTGGGTTGACACACCCCAGACCGGATACGTAGTGTTCTCCGGGTTGTCCGACGTGAGCGCCGACTCCGGTCGGTCCCCGGACAGCCATTTCGCAGGTACCAACCACTCCTCGACGAGCAGTCGATCCGTCTGCCGTCGCGTCATTGGCATGCGTATTTGCGAATGAGGAATCCACGTTCGAAAGGACGCGGCGCCCGATTGGCTTCGGGAGCCGGGAATCCGCTAAAGTCTCACTCGTCGGAACGGCCCGAGGGCCGGGAAGACAACCCCCTCTGACAGGGAATCAGACACCGAAAGGATCTGATAGAGTCGGAACCGCCGGAAAGGAAACCGCGAAACAAAAGCGGGAACCTGGAAAGCACCGAGGAAATCGGATCGAGAAAAGATCTGATAGAGTCGGAAACGCAAGACCGAAGGGAAGCGCCCGGAGGAAAGCC